>RDYN01000059.1 GCA_004293365.1 Oscillatoriales cyanobacterium
AAAAAGCCTCAAATGATTGCTATGCAATCATTTGAGGCTTTTTTGATTCTGAATTATTTTGAAATTAAATCCGATCGAATATCTGCGGAATGTGGGTTGTGAAATAATATTGTTCCGCTTCCGACCAATTTAGTTTAAGCAATGAATCATCTCCAACTAAAAACTTGACACTCGGCTTAATTGGTTTCACGCCCAAAGCGCAAATAATCTGTGCTGCTACAGCTTTCGCCAATAGCGGCGGTACAGAATTTCCGACTTGGCGAAAACCGTGCCATTTTGTGACGTGAAATCTAAACCAGTCAGGATAGGAATGCAGCCGCGCTGCTTCCCTGACTGTAATGCACCGAGGCGCGATCGGGTGAATTGGCCTTGGCGAAGTATAAGCGCCCCTCGCCCTGTCGGTTCCAGCCCTGAGAGTGTTGCAAACTCCGTCGGGGTGCAGCTTGTAAAAACGGCTGATCGGCTCTTTTTCGCCGTAGGCTGCCGCTGCAAATCTTTCCATACATTCGGGAGAATGTTTGGTGCGCCGGCTGGATGAGAGGATTTGTCGATCGTACTGGCGATCGTAAGCATAATCATTATCAAAATCATCGAAGCCGCGCAAAAAACTCGCGTAATCGCTGCTGCACTTTCCGTACTCCGCCATTACCCAATCTCGGTGCAGCAACTCGCTATACTTTTCTACTTCCGGCAAATCTCCAATCGCCTCCAAAACTGTCGGAACCGCAGGTAAATTAACTTTTTTATAGCGTTTAGGAAGTTTCTTTTTAGGCAGAAAAGTAGTTGGCTGAGGATATTTTGGCAGATCGCAGTCTTGTTTACAACCAATCAGAAACAATCGTTTGCGAGCTTGCGGCACTCCGTAGTGAGCGGCGTTGAGAACTTGATAGTTTTCTTCTACTTGATAGCCTGCTTCCAGAAAAGAGCTAATTAAAAGATTCAGGAGTTCTTTGTGTTCGCCTGCTACAATTCCCGGCACATTTTCCATTACAAAAAACTTGGGTTTGAGTTCCAAAACCAAGCGCTGAAAGTGGAAAATTAGAGAATTTCGCGGATCGCCGACATCGCGCTTCCCCATCAGCGAGAATCCTTGACAGGGCGAACCGCTGATTACTACGTCGATTTCGCGCTTGCCGATCGCAGATTTTTCCCGAATTTCTGCTCCTGTCAGCTCTGAGACATCTTTGCACAATACAGAACAGTGCGGGAAATTGAACTGGTGGGTAGCGCAGTGGATGGGGTCAATTTCGACTGAGGCCAGTACGTCAAAACCTGCTTGTTCAAAGCCCAGCGTCATGCCGCCTGCGCCTGCAAATAAATCAACAGCGATCGGTCGCTTTTTCCGATAGCTTGGCATAACATTTCAATACTAAAATTGTTTTAAGAAGCTGTATTTATTTTAACATTTTTGATTATTTCCGCAGCCGCGCGATCGCACACACCGACATCTCCCACGCTTTGGCGCATTTGGCGATAATCCGCCAAGGTTTGCTGGCGCCGATCGGCATTTTGCAGCAATTCCAGGGCGTGGAAAACTATATTTTCCGCAGTAGCCTCATCTTGCAGCAACTCCGGGACGATCGGCTTCATTTGCACCAAATTGGGGGGAGAAATAAAAGGAATCGACAATTTCAGCAGGTGGCGAGCAATCATCGCCGTAATGCGACTGACGCGGTAGGCGACAACTTGCGGAACGTCGAGCAAAGCTAATTCCAAATTAACAGTACCAGATTTGGCGATCGCCAAGTCGGCCGCCGCCAAGATTTCCAGATTGTGATTTTCCAACACAGTAGCCCGCAAACCGTAATTCTCGATCGCCTGTTCGATTTTGCGGAGAAAACCGGATTGAGAAACCGGAATCCAGAAATGAACCTCCGGCATTTTAGCTTGAATAATGCGAGCCGCCTCAAATATCACCGGCATCAGGTACTTGAGTTCTTGCTTTCTAGAAGCGGGAATTAGCGCGACTGACACCTGTTCCGGCTCAATTCCCAAAGTTCTGCGGGCAACTTCCCGACTGGGCGCAGATTGCATTCTATCCACCAAAGGATGACCAACCCAACTCACTTGAGATCCTTTTTTTTGATAATAAGTAGCTTCTTCTGGGAAAATCGCCAAAATGCGATCGGCAATATTGACAATCAGATCCGTATTGCGAGGAGAAATCGAGCAAACCCATTCTTGAGGTGCGATGTACCAAACCACAGGTAAATCCGGCAAACAGCCGCGAATGTAGCTACCAATACCGAGATTTGGAGTCAAATAATCAATCAACACAACAACATCGGGACGGAATTTTTTGAGATATTGTTTAGCTTTTTGCTGAACTTGGATCGTTGGCCAAATATAGGGCACTGATTCTATAATGCCCATAGAACCAATACCCACAGTATCGCCTAAAATAGTAGCACCAGCTTGGGCCATGCGAGGGCCACCCAATGCGGTTATTTCTAACTCCAAACCAGCGGCGACAGCGTGACGTTTTAAGGCTGAAACTAACAACGCCCCTTGCAAATCGCCCGAAACCTCACCAGTGCTGATAAAAATTTTCATAAAATCCATAGGTTTGTAGTGAGGACTTCAGTCCTCTCTCTCATAGGTTTGTAGTGAGGACTTTAGTCCTCTCTGACGCGGTTTTTAGCTAATAAGGACTAAAGTCCTTACTACAAACAAACAGCTAACTACTCATAGGTTTGTAGTGAGGACTTCAGTCCTCTCTGACGCGACTTTTAGCTAATAAGGACTAAAGTCCTTACTACAAACAATAGATTTATTCTACCTCATTCATTTTTTGCCGGGAATCAAACCGCGCCGCCCTTTGGTTACAGACTGTTGCACAAATCTCCGCAGGTGCTGCAAGTGGTGATTTTCCGGCAACAAATCCAACTGTTCCAAAGCTTGATTGAGAGTGTAGCCAGAATGGTATAAAATCCGAAAAGTTTTCTTTAAAACTAACAAATCTTCTGGGGTTAAACCGGCACGTTCGAGACCTATTTTATTGATAGCTCGCACTCGCGAAGGATTCCCCTCGACTAGCATATAAGGAGGTACATCTCGATCGATCCTGCTCAAACCACCGATCATGGACAAGCGGCCGATGTGGACAAACTGGTGCACGCCCAAAACCCCGCTGAGTCTGGCTTGGGACTCAATTGTGACGTGTCCGGCTAGGGCTACAGCGTTGGCAATGATTACTCGATCGGCAATATCGCAATTATGACCCACATGAACGTAAGCCATCAACATATTATTATTGCCAAGTTTGGTGCTTTCCCCCGCTCCAGTAGCGCGGTTGATTGTCACGTATTCCCGAATCACATTGTTGTCGCCAATTGTCACCCTAGTCAGAGAACCCTCATATTTGAGATCTTGAGGTTCCAAACCAATGGCCGCACCAGGGAAAATTTGATTGCGAGCACCTATTTCTGTTAGTCCGTCGATAATTGCATGGGCCCCAATCTTAGTCTCCGGCCCGATTTTCACTCTTTCCCCAATTACAGCATAAGCGCCCACTTCTACAGTCGGGTGTACTTCGGCGCGGGGATGAATCACAGCAGTTGGGTGAATCAAAGTAAGCATTTTTCAGTTGTCAGTTGTCAGTTGGCAGTTGTCTGTTGTCTGTTAACTGTTAACTGTTGTCTGTTAACTGTTAACTGTTGTCTGTTGTCTGTTGTCTGTTAACTGTTGTTTGTTGTCTGTTAACTGTTAACTGTTGTCTGTTGTCTGTTGGCAGTTGGCTGTTGGCTGTTAACTGTTAACTGTTGCAATGCCCAATGCCCAATGCCCAATGCCCAATAACCAATAACAATTTAATCTACCATCGAAAACGTCAATTCTCCTTCACAAACTTTTTGTCCGTCCACTTCTGCAATCGCCTGCATTTTTCCGAAGCGGCGGCGTTTTACCCAGAGCAATTCTACAGTCATCAGCAACTGATCGCCCGGTACAACTTGACGGCGGAATTTGACTTTATCAATGCCGGTAAACATCCACAATCCTTGCTCAATGTCCGGTAACTGACCGAGCACCATACCGCCAACTTGAGCCATCGCTTCGACAATTAATACTCCCGGCATAATCGGTCTTCCGGGAAAATGCCCTTGAAAATGCGGTTCGTTGAAAGTCACATTTTTAATTCCTACAGCCCGCACTCCCGGCACGTAATCAACAATCCTGTCTACAAGTGCAAAAGGATAGCGGTGAGGCAATATTTTCTGGATTTCTTCGAGAGTAAAAGTAGATTTAACCGCTGGAGAATCGGCGCCGTTTTCGGTAGAAACGGACTCGGAATTAGCAGTATTGAGGGTGTTAATTTCTGTCAGCGTGGACATTGCTTGAAGACTTTTGAGTGTGGTATGCAAGAAGGAAGAAGTCATTAGTCATTAGTCATTAGTCATTAGTCATTAGTCATTAGTCATCGGTCATTAGTCATTAGTCATTAGTCATTAGTCATTAGTCATCAGGAAGAAGGAAAGAAGGAAGGCTTTAGTTATCGTGATGAAAACAATCCAGTGCAATGGTTTCAGCAATTAAGAATGTTCTAAGCGCCTTGGCCGTTGCTACATAAACGCAAGGGATCGCGTTTTGGGTTGTGAATTGTAACTGTGAATTGTAACAGCAACTGGGAGCGAACCTTTTCTAACTTGGCTGTAGCACGGCCGGGGGTTGGGAGTTCAGGGCTTTGGCAAGTTGGACGTGGAGGTTGTGACTGGCTTTGTAGGCCAAGTAGTGAGCTTTTGGCCAAGTTCCCAGCAGGCTGAGGTCGCCTGCTAAGTCTAAGATTTTATGGCGCACTGGTTCGTTGGCAAATCTCAAGGGCGGGTTGAGCCAGCCGGATCGATCGCAAACTAGGGCGTTCTCTAGGGTACCACCTTTGATCAAACCTGCTTGTCGCAATTGTTCAACTTGGCGGGCCAGTCCAAAAGTGCGGGCTGGGGCGATCGCCGTCGCAAAACTTTCTACCTCTGGCGACCAACTGTACCATTGATTGCCGATCGCCTGTTCCTCAAAATCAATGCCGTAGCTAAACCGAGTTTCCGCTGACGGTAAAGCCGCAGCAAAAGCATCCCCGTGACGCACCCAAATCGGCTCAGCTAGGACGAAGGAGGGATTAGACTCTTCCTGGGATGCTTGAGGAATTAAGCCGGTACGGGCGATCGCCTCTACCCAAAAGAGAGCCGAACCGTCCAGCAGCGGCACTTCCGGCCCATCAACCTCAATTCGAGCATTATCCGCTCCCATCCCCGCCAAAGCGCCTAATAAATGCTCTACAGTGCGAATTTGAACACCTGCTGCACCTGCCAGTTCCGTAGAAAGTGCAGTCTGACAAACCGCCTCAATTTTTGCCGGAATTATCGGAGCACCGGGCAAGTCAGTTCTGACAAAATAGCGGCCTTCTCCAACCGCAGCGGGCAAGACTCGGACGCGAGTTTGTTCGCCGCTGTGCAAACCAATTCCTGATAGTTCAAATTCAGATTTTAGGGTGTGAATAGTCATTTGGAAGAAGTAAGAAGGAAGAAGGAAGTTAACCGTAGCTAACTCATTAACCACATCCTAAGATGTGCTTAATGCCCTCGACTACAGCCACCACAGCCGCGATATCTAAAAATGACTGGAATGGCACTATTATCGAGGTGATGCTAGCTCCAATTGCAAGACCTCCTAGAACCTTTACTACTGCGGCGGGTATCATAATTGACATAGATGGCACACTAGCTGTAGCAGCAAAGGTTAAAAGTCCCCCCATTAGAGCAATGATCGCGATTAACTCCGATGATCCGACAGTACGACAAGAGCTAGTTTCTGCTATTTGAGTAAATTGCAATAACAGCATCGGAAAAAATGGACTCATCTTGGGCTGGTGGTAAGGTTCTCTAGGATTGTAGCAGCCACAAGAGCGTCACAGTAGTTAACCCGTAGGGTGCGCAATGCGCACCTTACACAAAATCGGAGAGTAGGCATTACCAGTCAGCAATTACCAATTACTGCTAACTAATGACTAATGACTAATGACTAATGACTAATGACTCTTCGGTAATTAGAATCTTTCGCCAATCCCAAAGTGAATTTGATTGTCCCCGCCGTCGTTGATACCGTAATCGATCCGGATCGGGCCCAAGGGAGATTGAATCCGCACGCCGAGGCCGTAACCGTAACCGCTACCGGGCTTTCTGCGGACACCTGCCGGGTCGCCCGGGACATCTTTGCCCGTACCCAAGTCGGTGCCCGCATCCAAAAATAGCGCTCCGCCGATAAACGAAATAATCGGGAAACGGTACTCCACACTGCCTTCTAGGAAGCTGCGGCCTGCTCCGATGTCGCCTTCGTTGTATCCGCGCACAGAGTTGGCGCCGCCCAAGGCAAAGGCTTCGTAGGGAGGCAAATCTCCGAATACGGTGCCGGCTTTCAAACTAAATGCGAGGGTTTGGGGGCCGGGGGTAAAGTTTGTGTACTTCACTGGTAGGTAAAAGCTGTAGCTGGCGCGCAGGCGGTTGAGCAAGATGCTGCCGGAACCTACAGGAATCGATTGTTCCATGCCAAATCTGAGCAGGGAACCGCTGGTAGGGCGGAGTGGGTCGTTGCGCCGATCGCGCACAGCACCGGCTTGGATTGTTGTCAAGTCGTCGGAGCCGGAATTGCTAAAACTTAGCTGGTTGCCGAGTTCGTCCTCGGCTTCGCGTCTGCCTTTGCGATCGGTAATTGAGACTCGCTGGTACTGCAAACCGAGTGAAGCTGTCCACTCAGAATCTGCAAAAGGATCGCGCGACAGGGGACGGGTAAAGTTGATGCCGCCGCCGGTGCGGACGATGCGGGGTCGATCGTCATTTGGCAATCTAACTTCCCTCTCGCCGCCGTCAAAAATCACGCTGATCGATCGCCTTCTAAAAATATTAGCCGTGAAAGAAGTCCGGTAAGGATCGCCCGCAATCCAGGGATCGGTAAAACTCAAGTCAAACAGGGTTTGGCGTTCCCCAATTTGTACTTCAGCCCCCAATTTTTGGTTCCTACCGTTCAAGTTTTGCTGCTGGTAACTCACCGTACCGAACAAACCCGTCGCGGAACTCAAACCCGCACCCGCAGCCAGAGAACCTGTATTTTTCTCAATGACGTTGACAATTACCCTTGCCTTGCGGGGGTCAGTCGTTCCCGGTTCCAAAGCAAGCCGCACGTCTTCAAAAATCCCCAAACCAAACACTCGCCTCAAATCTCTTTCCGCCTTGGTGCGGTTAAAGATGTCTCCGGGCTTGAGTTGAACTTCGCGGGTGATGACATAGCGGCGGGTGTTGCCTCCGATCGGCTGACCGGTCGCATCCGTGGGTTCTCCCTCCTTGTTCAGGAAGCGGACATCAACGGATTCGATCTGGCCTTCTGCCACTTGCAGGGTGACTGTGCCGTCGTCTGCTACTTGCGGCGCATCAGTGATTTGGCCCAAAACATAGCCGTTTTCTTGATACCACGCATTAATTTTTTTGACTCCCTCCTCAAAGCGGCGGAGGTTGAGAATTTTGCCGTACTGATCGCGGAAGCTGTCGTCAATGACGCTTTGGGGCAGCACTTGCTGACCGGTGATTCTCACTCCCCGCAGCACCGGATTTGCCTGCACGATAAAAGTCACCCGCACGCCTAAGGGGGTGTCTTCCGGTACTGCGCGCACGTTTCTGAAAAAGCCCGTGGCAAAAATGGCGTTGATGTCTTGTTGCAGTTGGCTGCGGTTGGTCGTGCGCCCCGGTTGGGTGCTGATGACTCGGTAAATCTCGCTTGCTAGGTCTCCGGTTGCCCCGGTGACGGTAACTTCGGCAACTAACACTTGCGGTTCTGCAGCCCCGGCTGGTGCGGGGGTTTGTCTGGGCTGCGGTGTTCCTGGGCCCGAGGGCAATGGGGGAACGGTGGGGGCCGGCGGTCTGGTGGGGGCCTGTCTAGCCGGGGCCGGTCTGCGGGGAATTTGGGCGTTTTGGACGATCGCCCCTGATTCGTCCTGGGCTGGAGAGGGAGAAACTTGTAGGTCTTGGACGATCGCCCCTGATTCATCCTGTTTCCGAGGCTCTACGGCAACCCAGGCGGGCGAAACTGCGCTCTCCGAGGGGGGGAGTTCGCTGGCCTGTTGCGCGTCTGGCAGGGCGTTTTGGCTGCTAGAGGCGACGGGATTGGATGCAATCTCGGGTTTGAGTTGCACCTGGGCGGGCGACACCGGGGTTGCCGGGTCTGTGACTCGGTTTGGGGGTTCGCGATCGTCTTCTCCTCTACCGGGGGCCGCCGCCGCTATTTTTAGGGCTGCCGCTGGGCTGCTGTTAGCTGCTGTGCGGTTTTGAGGAGAATTTTGGGTTAATTCTGGGACGGGGCGATCGGGTAATTCGATCGACGGGGCGGGGGGAACGGCGGCCAAAGCTTCCTCTGTTGATTCAGAGTAGGATGTTTGACCGCTTGCCGAATTTGATAGTCCGAAGGTTGCAGAGACAGTAAAAACTGCCACCAATACAGCAGATAAGCGCATTTTTGTTCACTCTTTTGGGCAATCGACACACACCACATTATTAGTCATTAGTCATTAGTCATTAGCCATTAGTCATTAGTGATTAAGTCGGTTGAATTTCGCGCTGACCGCTAATTGATGACTGTTGACCGCTGATTGCTGACATCGAAGGTAGAACGGTGACAAACTGTGCAATTCTAGCGCATTTCAAGCCTCTATACTTTCTGAGCTAGAACCCGCTGGAGAACTTGCTGGTAAGCGCTTTCTACCGATCCCAAGTCGCGGCGGAATCTGTCTTTGTCCATCACGCGGGCGTCGGGGTCAGTTTCTGCGTTGTCCCAGAGGCGACAAGTGTCGGGACTGATTTCGTCGGCGAGGAGCAGGTTTTGATGTTGGTCGATCCCAAATTCTAGTTTGAAGTCTACCAGGGTGATGCCGCACTGGGTAAAAAATTCTTTGAGTATTTCGTTAATTTCGCGGGCGGCGATCGACAATTGCTTTACTTGTTCCGGGGTGGCTAGCTGCATAAACTGCAATCTGCCGCGGGTTAGCAGCGGGTCTCCCAAATCGTCGTTTTTGTAATAAAACTCCACCAGCGGCGGATTGATAATTGTACCGAGGGCGATTCCCGTTTGTTTGCAAAGACTACCGGCGGCAATGTTTCTGACGACGACTTCTAAGGGCAAGATGCGAACGCGGCAGACTCGCATTTGGTTGGGGGCGGGCGTGTCGATGAAGTGGGTGGGAATGCCTTTGGCTTCTAGCATCCGAAACAGGTGGGTGGATATGGCACAGTTAATTTCGCCTTTGCCGGCGATGCTGCCCCGTTTTTGGGCGTTAAAGGCTGTGGCGTCGTCTTTGAAGTGGGTCAGCAAGATTTCGCTGTCTTCGGTGGAGTACAGGATTTTGGCTTTGCCTTCGTAGAGTTTGCGATCGGCTGACATGGCAATTAATAATGTAGATCAGTTTTAGATTTTACAGTAGCTCTCTGAGGGCACTATTGGCGAGTTTTTGCCGATCGACTGACTGCGCCGTTAGATGCCTGCTGGTGATTACGCCTCCAGATATATACCGCCACCGGCTGAGGCATAAATGATTCTTGACACAGCACAATAGAGATTAGACCTGCTGGGTTCGCGATGTGCTGAATGAGGCTCACCCGACAGACCGGCGGTTAAAAAACATCTGTAAAATGGCTGATTTATGGAAGAAAAAAAAATTCATATCCTCTTGGTAGAAGATGATGAGGTGGATGTGATGAACGTCCGGCGAGCGTTCAAAAAAAATAATATCGTCAACCCCCTCTACATGGCTGCCAACGGGTTAGAAGCTCTGGATATATTGCGCGGAAAAAGTAAAACAGAGCCTGCAATGCCTCAAGCGCGCCGGTTGATTTTGCTCGACTTGAATATGCCGAGAATGAACGGGATCGAGTTTTTGCGAGAATTGCGGCTGGATGAAAGTTTGAGGTCGATTCCCGTAATCGTCCTCACAACTTCTAATGAAGATAGAGACAAGGTAGAAGCTTATAATTTGAATGTAGCTGGTTATATTCTTAAGCCAGTCACTTTTTCTAACTTTGTAGAAGTTATGGCTACCCTCAACAGATACTGGATGCTAAGCGAAATTCCCTAAATTATGGAAGTTTTGACAAAAAAATATCGAAGTGGCTTTTGTAATTATTAAGCGGTGCATTTGTTTTTATTACTTTTTCTATGTCACAGCTTTTTCGGATTAATTCACAATTTGGTTTTTATGGAAAAACTTATCAAGATTCTGATAGTTGATGACGATGAAGTCGATCGCATGGCAGTCAAACGCTCCCTCAAGTCTGCTGGGGTTTTGGTAGAAATTACTGAAGCCGAAGACTGCGCCGATACCCTAGCAAAACTCTCGATCGACCAAAATTATAGCACAGCCGCGAAACTCTCGCCTCCCGATAAATCTCAACAGTTAAGCGAGGTTGAGACGCCCGAAAAAGCGCTGCCATTAAATCAGATATTTGATTGCAAATTTGACTGCGTATTCCTAGACTACCGCTTGCCAGACGGAGACGGACTGACTTTGGTAAAAAATGTACGGGAAGCTGGGCTGAAAGTTCCCTTAATTGTACTTACCGGGCAAGGCGACGAACAAATTGCTGTGGAATTGATGAAGGCGGGAGCTTCTGATTATATCGCTAAAGGCAAGATGTCTCCCGAGAGTTTGTCGCGCAGTTTGCACAATGCCCTTCGCGTTTACCGCGCCGAATCTCAGGCGTTTTATGCAAGTCAAAAACTTAAGGAAAGCGAGGAACGGTACAGATTAGTTTTAGAGGGAGTGAACGACGGAATTTGGGATTGGGATTTAACTAAAAATGAGGTTTATTGGAACGATCGCCTTTTGGAAATTATCGGTTTGGTGCGAGATCAATTTGGCAGCACTATGGATGCTCTCTACAGCCGCCTGCACCCCGAGGACAAGGACGGTATCGTCCGGGCGATCGCAGCTCATCTAGAACAAGCGATCGACTACAATGTAGAATTCCGGCTGCTGCACTCCTCTGGTGCTTACCGCCACTGCACTTCTCAGGGCAAAGCTCAGCGGAATTCCCAAGGAAAAGCGCTGCGGATGGCCGGCATGATTAGCGATATTACCGATCGAAAACTTGCCGAAGATGCCCTAGAAAGAGAACGGCAGCAACTGAAACAAATTATTACCTGCGTGCCCGTAGCAATGGCGATGTTCGATACCCAAATGCGCTATTTAGCTAACTCTCACAAATGGCTGACTCAATTTAATTTTGAGTGGCAGTCCCTGACCAACCTCAGTCATTACGAATTGTTTCCAGATACGCCGAATCGCTGGAAAATGATGTATCAAGAAGTGTTAAAGGGTGAAGTAGTTTCAGTGAGCGAAGATGCTTGGGAACGAGCAGACGGCTCTGTGATGTACCTGCGCTGGGCAGCTCACCCTTGGTACGATCCCGACGGCAAAGTGGGGGGAATTGTGATGGTGGCAGACAAAATTAATGAGTTGGTGGAAGCCCGGGAAACAGCCCTGAAAGCAAGCCAGGTTAAGTCGCAATTCTTGGCGAACATGAGTCACGAAATTCGCACTCCGATGAATGGGGTTTTGGGCATGGCTCAATTGCTGCTGCGCGCTCCTCTGGAACCAAAACAGCGGGAGTCGGCTCAGACTATTTACCGCAGTGCCGAACATTTGCTGAGCGTGATTAATGATATCCTCGATTTTTCTAAGATAGAAGCCGGAGAAATGCGGCTGGAAAAGGCAGATTTTGATTTGGATAGCTGCCTGGAATCGGTGATAGAAATGGTGGCGCCTTTGGCAGAGGAAAAAAATCTTGAATTGGATTTTTTAATTGACAGTGCGGTGCCTAAAAAGTTGGTGGGCGACTCGGGCAGGCTGAAGCAAATATTGCTTAATTTGACGGGAAATGCGATCAAATTCACCGATCGCGGTCAAGTATTAGTTCACGTGAGTGTCAAGCGGGGCGATCGATTGGCAGACGGCAGACAACAGGAAAATTTGCTATTTTCGGTGCGCGATACAGGCATTGGAATTTCGCCGGAAGGGCAGACAAAACTGTTCCAATCTTTTTCTCAGGTAGACGCTTCTCCGACTAGGGCTTACGGCGGCACGGGTTTGGGTTTGGCTATTTGCAAGCAGTTAGTCGAAATGATGGGAGGTGCCATTGGGGTTCGCAGTCTTCTCGATGGCGGTTCGACTTTTTGGTTTGCTGTACCTTTGGAAAAACAGTTGCAAGTTGAGCCCCAGACTGCCGAACTTGCTCTTAAGAAGCTGTTAGTAGTCTCTGCAAGCGCTTTGAGGAGGGCGGCGGTACGATCGCTCGCTCAAAGTTGGGGCGCCCGCTGCTACGAAGCAGAAACCGCTGCTGCTGCTTTGACTTGGTTGCAAAATGCCAATAGCAGCATTCCCGGGCATTCCGAGTTGGGGGAAAAATGCTGCGATGCGGTGCTTGTGGATTTGCAAATGCCGGATTTGGATGCTGAGGAATTTGGCCAGAAAGTGCGATCGATACAGTCAGTTAACTTGTTAATCGCCATGACGGCGCTGCGGGAACAGCCGAAAGCTGAAGCGCTTTGCAGTGTGGGTTTTAGCGGCTATTTGATCGAGCCGGTGCGGCCTTCGGGCTTGCTTGAGGCTTTGCGGGCTGGGGTTAAGAGAAGGGGAGAGTTTGAAAGCTTGGAGGCTGCTAATACTTGCAAATTGCCCGGAGTTAATTCTCAATATGTTGCTCCCAATTCGCCGTCATCGCTGAGAATTTTGCTGGCGGAAGACCACCCGATCAATCAACAAGTAATTGTCGAACAGTTGGCAGCTTTAGGGTATGATGCTGACTGTGCCGCCAACGGTCAAGAAGCGCTGGACTTGCTGGCAGAAAAAGGCTACGATCTAGTGTTGATGGACTGTCAAATGCCGGTACTAGACGGTTACGCAACGGCGCAAAAGCTGAGGGAACGAGAAAAGGGCGATCGGCATACTTTTGTGATTGCTTTAACGGCTCACGCTATGCCGGGAGAACGAGAAAAGTGTCTGGCCGCAGGGATGGATGATTATCTCAGCAAACCTGTGGATTTAGATGCTTTGGCGGTGGCGCTGAAAAAATATGAATCCCAAAATGTTGAGTTTAAAAATAAGTATGGAGTTAAAAGTATTAATTTGGCAGAAAATCCTCAATTAGAAACAAATTATCCAGAAGTTTTGGAAGCAGCAAAGCCTGTGGCTGTGCCCGCACCAAGGGCGATCGCACTTCAAGCTTGGGAACACGCAGACTGCGACGGACTGTTCGACAAAAGCAGATTGGAGCAACTCGGACGAGTTAATATTAAATTGCCCGAGCGACTCTTGCAAGCATTTGTGGGAAACGCGCAAGCTGATGTAGCTGCTGCCAAAATTGCCGCAGAAGCTAAAGATTGGCAAACTGTGGAATATCAAGCTCACCGTCTCAAGGGAACTTCTGCCAATGTGGGAGTTGCTCTCATGTCGGATTTAGCCGCCCAATTGGAGCATCAAGCCCGAGGCTTTCAATCTCAATCAGCGGCTTCGGGATTGTCAACGATTGAGGTGGTTGAAAACATATTAGCGAGTTTGTCCAGTCATTTAGCCAGAGTTCAAGAATTTGTGGAAACTCGAATGTTTGGTTAATGTGTTAGTCGATTGTAGTGGATCGCAGTCGGCAAGTGAAATCGCGCCTACACAAACTTTCGTCCACTCCAAGCGGACTAAGAAATTCTTTCTTTCTTCACTCTGTGTTCTCTGCGTTCTCTGCGGTTAATTAAAAAAAATAATTAATTTAGCTATGACCTACGATACCAATACAAACACTATTTTAGATAGCGAACCATTAGAAAACGATCGAGAACTGCTAACGCCTTTGATGGCTTTTACTCAAGAAGTGTTATTAGATGAAGAAGAGGCAGAGCCTCTGGATGTGCGTTACCAGGCTCTTCCTGGTAACGAGAGAGTTGCGGTGGATTGTATTGTGGAAAAAGTGGCTCGTTGCTGTCGAGAAAGCAAGGTGGGAAAAAAATTACCTACCGCTTTTTACATACACGTTTCCGCCTTGTCCGGACTCAATCCTGTTCTGGTAATCTACGAAAATTGTGCCCGACGCCATCTCGAAAATATTGAGGAAGCAACTTTAGTTAAATTTTCCCTCAATCAACCTAAAATATCTTATCTTTTTTATCCCGATTTCGATACAGACGCTCACCCTGCTTTGCAAACAAGCATTCAAATTAATCTCGCAACAGGCGAAGTTAAATATTTCGATTACAGCAACAGCGAAAATCCCCCGGTTTTGCACCGCAAAGAAACTTTTGTAACTGCGGATTATCCCAATTACGAAAAGTTTGCTCGGCTGACTCGCTGCGAAGAAGGATGGGGACTGCTTGACAATACTAGCGCGATCGGCACTCGCGACGGTTGGATCAAATATTTGGGATATTGCGGTGTTGAAATCCACGATCATGCTGTTGTCGAGCGTTTGAAACAGGAGAATAGCGAGTTATCAATTCCCAAGATTGAGCGGCACAAAGCTGCGATGGTGCGAAACTCTATTTCTAAACCTGTGCGTCTGGTTTTGGAATCGGATTTGTTTGTTGATGGGATGACTTTTTTTGATTACGGTTGCGGCTACGGCGGTGATGTTAAATGTATTGCAGAAGAAGGTTATGCTGCTGCGGGTTGGGATCCGTACTATCAGCCGGATACTCCGCGAATTTCTGCGGATATTGTGAATATTGGTTATGTAATTAATGTGATTGAATCTTTGGCCCAGCGCAGGGAAGCTTTGCTGAATGCTTGGGAATTAACTAAGAATTTATTGGTGGTGGCGGCTCAGGTTTTGATTGACGATCCGGATCGCGGTCAAATTGCTTACGGGGATGGGGTGATTACTTCTCGGAATACTTTTCAGAAGTATTACGAGCAGGAAGAGTTGAAGGTTTATATCGATCGAGTGTTGAGTGTTGATGCGATTCCTGTGGCTTTGGGAATCTATTTTGTGTTTCGGGATGCGGCGGAGGGTGAGGGTTTTCGGGCTTCTCGGTTTCGATCGCACTTAGCGACTCCGAGAGTGCGATCGCAAGTCAAGCGATTTGAGGATTATGAGGAAATGCTGGCTCCTCTGATGGGTTTTGTGAGCGATCGGGGGCGGCTTCCGGTGAAAGGCGAATTAGCCGAAGAAGCGCCGATTAAGGAGGAATTTCACAGTTTTAACCGGGCTTGGAGGGTGATTTTGCAAGCAACGGATGCGGATGATTGGGAGACAATCGCCGACAAGCGCCGCCAGGATTTGTTAGTATATCTCGCTCTCAACGGTTTGGGCGATCGACCTGCGATGCGCCGGCTTCCCGCTCAAATCCGCAACGACATCAAGGGTTTGTTTGACAGTTATCAAAAAGCTTGCACTTTGGCAGATTTAATGATATACAGTCTGAGCAAACCGGATATTGTGGCGGATTGTTGCGAGGATAGTGCGATCGGCTACAAACAGCACGGTTCCCTTTCAGTCCACGTCTCATTTTTAGAAGAACTAGACCCTTTGCTGCGCCTCTACGAAGGCTGCGCCAACCGCACAATTGGCAGGCTTGACGGCGCTACAATCGTCAAATTTCACGCTCGCAAACCTCAGATTTCCTATTTATTTTATCCCGATTTTGACACTAACCCGCATCCAGCCCTCCACACGGCTATGCACATACATTTGCGCGACCTTTCTGTCAGCTATCAAGACTATTCCGAGGCGTACAACCCGCCAATTTTAGTGAGAAAAGAAGCTTTTGTTACGGCTAGTTATCCCCATTACGAAAAGTTTGCGAAACTCACCCGCCAAGAGGAAAAGTTGGGGATTCTCGATGGTGGCGTCGTTAAGAAGTATCGGGAATGGGTGAAGTGTTTGGAGGAAAATTGCGTTAAGATTAAAGGTCATAAGTTGTTTTGGCGATCGGATGCCGATCCGGAACGGGTGAAAATGCTGCAAAAAGCTGCATCGGAACGCCAGCAGAAAAAAATTGAGGTTAATGCAGGAAAGATGGAAGTAACCGCAGAGGGCGCAGAGGGCACAGAGAAAGAGAAAGAATACGGAGAGGAAAAAGGTTCCGACTAAGGTTCGTAGTGAGGACTTTAGTCCTTCTTCAGGTTCGTAGTGAGGACTTTAGTCCTTCTTCCTCCATCCAGAGAGGACTAAAGTCCTCACTACAAAGGGCATAAACAGGTTCGTAGTGAGGACTTTAGGTTCGTAGTGAGGACTTTAGTCCTTCTTCATTCATCAAGAAAGGACTGAAGTCCTCACTACAAACCGTGTCCTATACTTGTAGCTTAAGCAAACCTAATCTTCAAATAATCATCATCCATCTTCGCCCCCGAAGGTTGCAGCGCCGCTAAAGCTTGCGGCAAAACCATATTGCGGCGGTGATTCCCAATCCGAACATTCAACTCATCACCAGTTTTGCTCAACTGAATCTGATCCTTAGCAATTCCCGGCAAATACAGTTCTAGAACATATTGATTGTTGTCCTGCACAATCCTAATCGTATTTTCTTTGTAATAAACCTGGCTGGGATCTTCATCTTTGTAAAGCGTTTCTTTCAAACGTTCCAAGGCTGGCAAACCGCACAGTTCCTCAGAATAAAGCGGCACTTCTTTCACGGGAAGCGGCCGGAAATCATCGTGAATTTCCTGCTTGTACTCCTGCTGGTTTTCTTTCCAGCGCTTGAAAAATGGATCTGTTACTTCTTCGGGAATAATCCGGTTGGCTACGATTAAATCTGTGGCAACATTGTACAAACTCAAATAAGCGTGAGCGCGCAAAGACTCTTTAATTACCATTTTTTCGGGATTAGTGATTAACCTTACCGAAGTTACAGTATTGTCAGTTAAAATCTTTTCCAAAGCTTCGATTTGTTCGTAAAATTCGTAAGGTGCATCCATCACCTCTTTGTTCGGCAAAGAAAAGCCGGCAATTGGTCTAAAAATTGGTTCAACTAAAGGTCTGAGGGCAACTGATATGCCTTGGAATGGCTTGTAAAATTTTCTCATGTACCAGCCGCCAACTTCTGGCAAACTTAGCAGTCGCAATGCTGTGCCGGTGGGAGCAGAATCGATAATTAAAACATCATATATTCCCTCGTCGTAATGCCGTTTCATCCGCACCAAGCCGAAGATTTCGTCCATTCCCGGTAAAATGGCTAGTTCTTCAGCTTGTACGCCCTCAAGTCCCTGGGCTTTCAAAACTTCACTAATGTAGCGTTTGACTGCTCCCCAGTTGCCTTCTAATTCTCTGAGGGCGTCCAATTCTGCTCCCCACAAATTGGGTTTTACGAGTCGGGCGTCGTGTCCGAGCTCCATGTCGAAGCTGTCGGCTAAGGAGTGGGCGGGATCTGTGCTCAGCACTAGGGTTTTGTATCCCAATTCGGCGCATCGCAGCCCTGTAGCAGCGGCTACGGAGGTTTTCCCGACGCCGCCTTTTCCGGTCATTAATATTAAGCGCATTGATTCTTAAGCTCGCCTGCAAGTTCTTTACTTATCTATTGTAACGGAATGTAACTTTATGAGACTGAGACCAGAAAATATCAGTCCGTGGGGTGGTGGGGCGTCGGCTGGGGTGTCCCTTAGAGGCTTGATATATGATAGGGGGCGATCGATAAATCTTGTGAAGGGCGATCGCGCTTCACATGAAATGCTGTATTGGTATTGTTTGTGAGTTCCGCAGTCCGACAGGGGTTGAAAACCCCTGTCTCATAGCGAAAGTCCTCTGGAAGAGGACTAAAATCGATCGCACTTTCCGTCACAATCAGCAGTCGGTTTTTAACCTACTTTTGCTCTCTCGGCGGGGGTTTGAAACGAACGCCGGACTTTGGGAAAGCGCGCGGAAATCTAACACCGCGCCGGAAGCTTAATAAATGGGAAATCCTTAAGAAATGCCCAAAGATTGAATGAATAATTTACTGTAAGGTGCGGATTATTGTACCTGCGACAGCGAACCAAACAGCTCTTTTTCACCGAAGATAACTAATGTCTTTTGTTTAGAGCGAGGTTCTTGACTCAACACTTGTGAATGAACGGACAGAATGCTATCTGAATCAAAACGATAGAAATAGTGCAGGTCGCCACAAATCTCTTTTTCTAAACCTTGCAAATTAGGGTAAAATTCTAGACATGGGCGCGGTTCGTGACCAATTAAAATCACTTCCTGTGATATCAGCATTCTATCGAGATCGATGAGGTACATCCTGCCTTGATTAGAGCTAATCAGAATGCGATCGTCTGATAGGTAGCACATAGAGTAATCAAAACCATCGTCTAAATCTGGCCAAGGCCATTGGCATTTGCCTATGAGATTGCAATCAGGAAAACTGAACCGACTTAGTTCTCTCTCAGTATCATCGAGTACCAAGAATTCGCTACCTGCAGGGTGAAATTCTGGAGGACTCGTGTCAGCCAGACACGCAACCTCTACAGCATGAATTTTGATACCATCATCATAAAGCCAGTAGACTTGCTGTCCGTCTTGACCTGCGGCAGCCCAAAGGGCTAAAATTTGATTTTCTGGGTGCGGGTGAAACGAGAAGGAACTCCAGCCAAAAGGGTCTTGGAGCAAAAGTTGTCGCTGAATTTGCCACGAATTGGTATCGCGAATTTGAATCTCGACTTCCTCGCCTTCAATTAATTTCATGCACCAAAAACGCACGCCGTCTGCATCAAACCAGCAATCCTGAAATCCATTATTGTTATCCAGCCAATACTTAACAGGAGGGTTAGGTAGCTGGTGTTCGTACACTAGCTGGTTTTCGGCTGTCAAAATTGCTAAATGATTGCCATTTGCCATGATTGCTGCTAGTCGATCGCCTTTGGGACCGATCGCTAAACAGCTAATTTTGTCGGGAAGCTGGTATTCGTATTTTGGGGAGAAGTTGCGATCGAGTAAAGTGACTTTTTGGTCTTCATGAAGGGAGAAAATCCATTCGCAATTACTGGAGCGAGCTAGGTGTAAACCACCGTCAATTTGTTGTTCTGATTTTGGTAAAATAAGCATCAGGATATTTAGTTTTTAGTTGGTCTTGACATCATTTTGTAACTAATTATAATGCCCGATCGGTATTGTCTGCGCGTGCCGCAGTCCGACAGGGGTTGAAAACCCCTGTCTCATAGCGAAAGTCCTCTGGAAGAGGACTAAAGTCGATCGCACTTTCCGTCACAATCAGCAGTCGGTTTTTAACCGACTTTTGCTCTCTCGGCGGGGGTTTAAACCCCTGCCGGACTCATAGCGAAAGTCCTCTCAAAGAAAACTAAAATCGCGAATATTTTTCCTCACAATCCGCAGTCGGTTTCAACCGACTTTTGCTATGAGGCAGGGGTTTAAACCCCTGCCGGACTCATAGCGAAAGTCCTCTAAAAGAGGACTAAAATCGCGAATATTTTTCCCTCACAATCAGCAGTCGGTTTCAACCGACTTTTGCTCTCTCGGCGGGGGTTTAAACCCCTGCCGGATTGCGTCGAAGTGCGTAAAAAGCTGACACTTTTAATTCGCATTCTTCCCCCCCGCCTTCGGCGCGGGAACAGCAACAACCCTTTGCGGCTTCTTCGCCCCAAACATCCCAAAGAAATCGTGCAGCAAAATGTAAAAACACGGAATAATAAACAGCGTCAGCAGCGTCGCCAGGGACAAACCCGAAAACACCACAACCCCCAAAGGTTGCAGAAATTCCGAACCGTCTCCAATTCCCAAAGCTAGGGGAAACAAACCCAAAACTGTGGTGATAGTTGTCATCAAAATCGGACGCAAGCGCTGAGGTGCAGCCTTGAGAATTGCTGTCGCCCGATCGACCTTTTCATCTTCCAGAATTTGGTTGGCCAATTCTACCATAATAATCGCATTATTCACCACAATCCCCACCAGCAAAATCGCGCCCACAATCACCGTCGCGCCGATCGCAGTTTTAGTCGCATACAGCCCCAAAATCCCCCCAGCCAAAGCCAGCGGCACCGTCAACATAATCACCAGCGGATCCACAAGGGAATTGTACTGCACCGCCATCACCACAAACACCAAAAACGCCGCCAAAGAACCCAAAATCTTCAGCGAACTTTGCAATTCTCGGTTAGTTTCCGCCGCCGCACTCGGTATAATTCGCACGCCAGGGGGCAATTTTAACTGATCCAAAACAGCATTTACTTGTTTCAAAGCATCACCCAAACTCGCGCCCCTATTAATATTCCCAGCAATCAAGAAAACTTGGCGCTGGTTGAGCCTTTGAATTTCTCCCGGCGCTTTTCCCACTTCAATATTTGCCACATCGCTCAAGCGGATGATGCTGTTATTCCTAGCAGTTAAAGGGATAAACTTTAGTTCCGAAATTGACTTGACAGAAGCGCGATCGAACTGTACCCGCACATCAACTAAACGGTTGCCCCGCTGCAACTGCGTCGGCACAGCACCTTGAATTGCTGTCTTAATTGACTCGCCAATTTGCCTCGCACTCAACCCGTAGATTTCCGCTTGTTCCCAATTCGGGCGAATCTGCACTTCCGGCTGCTGCGGATCGGCATCCGGGCGAAAACGAGCTAATTTTACCTTCTCATCCAAAGTTGCCAAAATGTCGCGGCCTGCTTGCTGCAATAATTGTTCGTTGTCGCCCTGAAGCAGGATATCAATTTCCGCGCCGCGCACCGGAGAATTAGTCAACACCAAACCGCGCACATTTTCAGGAATCAGGCGCAAACGAGTCCTTTTAGGCAAATCAATTTTATTCAATTGTTGCGTCACTCGCTCTACATAAGCTAAGGTATTGCTGCCGGGTTTTAGGGTAATGTTGCAGCCGCCTCTGAGCAAATTCTCGATCGTATTATTGCCGAACAACAGCCCGCCCACCGTCGTCAAAGTGTATCGAGTTTCTGGTTGGCTGAGGATAATTTTCTCAGCTTCTGCCATCACTCTTTGGTTAGTTTCCAAATTCGTGCCGGCGGGAAACAACGCAAACAAGCGGGCTTGGCCTGTATTAATTCTGGGCAAGATTTCCTGGGGAATTTGACCTGCCATCACCCAACTGCCGCCTCCCAATACAATAATCGCTACTGCGACGATTATCAACCGCCAGCGCACTATCCCTGATAAAAATTTGCTGTAGCCTGCGGTAGCATTGGTAAAAGCGCGATCGAACGCCCGCAGCGGCCAAAAGTTGCTCAAACCGCTGGATACCGGGAGGGCTAGCAGTCGAGAAGCCATCATCGGTACAACCGTCAACCCGACAATCAGAGAAGCGGCGACAGCAAAACTGATGGTGAGAATTAATTCGTTGAAAAGCAAGGAAACTAAGCCGCCGATCAGCAAAAATGGCAGTACAGCCACTAAGTTAGTGATGGTGGAGGCAAATAAAGCTGATTCTAATTCTTGACTGCTTTTTTCGGCTTGCTGCATTAACTGCTTGTTGCTTAAGCGCTTGCCGTTGGTACTGTTTTTATTGCTGGTTCCTTCGACAATATTCTCCAGCATAACGATCGAGTTATCGACCACAATTCCCACGCCCAGGGCCAAACCGCCCAAACTAAAAACGTTGAGAGATAGGCGAAAAACTCCCATCAGGATAATCGCCATTAAACTCGCGAGGGGAATTGCCAAGACAATAATAAAAGTCTGGCGCAGGGAAGCGAGGAACAGCAAAACTGCTGCGCCAGCTAAAACCGCCCCGGTTAAACCGGAAAATAGAACGTTGCTAATCGAATCGCGGATAAACTTAGACTCGTCGAAGGTATTGATAATAGTCGTGCCTTCGGGAATTGTGCCGGATGCTTTTAATTCTTCGAGGCGCTGTTTGATGCCGTCTACAACTGAGATGGTATTCGCATCCGGCTGTTTTTGAACAGTAATTTTTACGGCTGGTTTCTGATTGAGAAATACTTTAACTCGCTCTTCTTCTGTCCCGTCAATGACTTTCGCAAAATCGCGCAAAAAAACTCGTTTTGGCGGATTGGAACCCGATGCTTGAAAAGAAATTTGTTGAATTTCTTTGGCGCTGCGAAACCGCCCGACGGTGCGGGTTAAAGGTTCCGCCGCTTCTTGCCGCAGCCGCCCGCCGGAAGTGTCGAGGTTGCGGGCTTCGAGGGCGTTTAAAACATCGGAAATACTGACCCCTAAAGATTGCAAGCGATTTAAGTCAATATTTACTTGAATTTCTTCTTGCACGCCGCCGGCAACGTCAACTGCTGCTACTCCTGGAATTACGTTTAGTTCGCGGGCCAATTCTTCGTCGGCAAATACGCGCAAATCAACTCCTCGCAGGGAGTTGGAAGTGAGGGCAAATTCGTAAACCGGTTGTTGGGAAGGGTCAGCTTTGAAGAGGGTGGGGGATTCAACTGTGTCGGGAAGTCGGTTGCGGATGCGGTTGACGGCGGCGGTGGCGTCGTTGAGGGCTTGGTCGATGTTTCCCCCGGGTTTGAAGAATAAATCGACGCTGACTTGTCCTTCGCGGGTACGGGAGAAAACTTGGATGACGCCTTCGGTGGCGGAAAGTCCTTGTTCGAGGGGGCGGGTAACTTCGTCTATGGCGACTTCTGGCGAGATTCCGGGGGCGTCGAGGCGGACGCTGATGCGGGGATAGGTGATTGAGGGTAGCAAGTCAACGGGCAGTTGGGTGATGTAGAAAAAGCCTAGGATGATAATTGCTAGTGTCAGCATGAGGATGCCGATGTGGCGGCGGATTGAGAGGCTGCTAATGCTGAATCCGGGTTTGTCGGAAGTCATGCGATTTTAGATTTTAGATTTTAGATTTTTAGATTTTTAGATTAGACGATTGGGGGTTATTCGATTTGAGATTGAAAAGTTTATCCGGTCATTGGGCCTGTGAAGGCATGAATCGGGGGATTGCGACCAACTTCTTTTCATCGCATTTTATTGTTTGTCGGGGGCGATCGAATATTTACACTCCGCTTTTTGCAATTATAATAAATTTTAATAAAATGTAAATAAAGTTTTCTTGAATATTCCTTTAGAGGTAGTCCCCCTCAACCGAAATTGGCATATAGCCTTTCGAGCTCTCATATGAGGTACGACTGGCCTGGGTGGGCATAGGAGATAGGGCATAGGGCATAGGGCATAGGGCATAGGGCATAGGGCATGCAAGCATACATCACCACGCTTGAGAACCGCTATTAAGTTGCGATGTGCTGTTGAATCTCTGTAAGGTATCACTATCTGAAACAGGCAAGATGCCTGTTCCACAATAAGGTTTATTTGTTGTGAAATATGTATGTTGCATTATCACAAATAGGAACAGGCAAGATGCCTGTTCCACAAGACTGTTTATTTATTGTGGAACAGGCATCTTGCCTGTTCCCTGTTCCTTCTTCCTTCTTCCTTCTTCCGACTTCACGCTTGACTTGTATCCGTTACATCCGTTACATCCGTTACATCCGTTACACAATCCGTTGCCGAACTTCATTTACTGTACTTGAGAGCCGTGGGCGCGCGGGTCTGAACTACTTGTTTTCACAGGCCCTGTGGGGGGAGTAAAATCAGAAACTTGACCGGAAGATTGCGAGTGAGGTAAGGGTTTTCCGGCAATTAAAGCCTCTAAGTTAGCTTCCATAATACTGCGCGGTGTTTCGCCGATCGTTTCTGCAACGCTGTTGCCTTTATCGTTCAAGTAGACAAAGTGCGGAATCCCATCTACTCGATATTTAGTGATTTCTGGCAGCCATTTGTCGTTGTCTACATTCAGCATAACAAAATTCATTGGTTCGGCATATTTCTGTTTGATGGCGCTTAAGTCCTTGGCCATTGCTTGACAGCTACCGCACCAATCAGCGTAAAATTCCATGAGTGTTGGCTTGCCGTTTGTTAAGGCTGTTTCTATCGGTGCGGAGGCTTTTGCCATTTCGGTGAGACTGCTTGATGGCGTTTGAGTTCGCACTCCCAAAAAGATAGATACTGAAAGGGCGATCGCTGCTAATACGATCAATAAGTTTCTGACGCGCGCGGCGGCGTTTATTTCCGAATCTTTGGGGGCGGCGGCAGGAGTTGAGTTGGGCGAATTAAGACTCATAAAATAAATTGGGATCTAATTTCTATGTTTTTATTTTTAATAACAGATACAGATTATACCACATTTTGAGATAATCAGACCAATCTCATCAAAAATTTGGCTGATGCCAGTAATTAGAGCAAGTGCGCTAAAACAATAAGATAAGAAAGATTGTGTTTGTAAATTACTGAGGTAAAAGTGAAAAAACGGGTAACGCTGACGTTTCCCCAACGATCGATCCAAATGCCTGTCACTTACCGACTGGCCAAGGATTTTAATGTTGCAGCCAACATTATCCGCGCTCAGGTGGCTCCGAATCAAGTGGGCAAGCTGGTGCTAGAGTTATCAGGGGACATTGACCAACTAGAAGCTGCGATCGACTGGATGCGATCGCAAAACATCGGCGTTTCCCTAGCCAGCAGGGAAATTCTCATCGATGAAGATACCTGCGTTCACTGCGGCTTGTGCACGGGGGTTTGCCCGACAGAAGCCTTGACCCTTGACCCGGAAAGCTTTAAACTAACGTTTGCTCGATCGCGCTGTATCGTCTGCGAGCAGTGCATCCCTACTTGTCCGGTGCAAGCTATTTCTACTAACCTCTAAGCCCGCACACAAATTTATCGGGGTCAGCCGATTTTAGATTTTAGATTTTAGATTTTAGATTTACTCCACAAATGAATCTGGGAGATTAAACAAAAGTCTAAAATTTTGGAATCGACCCAGATGAGTGTCGGCAAGCAAGTAACGGTTTTTGGGCGGGGTCATCTTTATGTTGCTTGGTTCCCCTAATTTGTATGTCGGTTGACTACTCCTCTGCCTTGCAGCTTGAGGATTCTTTAAAAGGAGTTATCCACCGTTGGACATTGCTCGTACCCAAACTCCCAAGACCGTAGTTACTCGATAAGAGCGTGTCTGGCGATAGGCGTGCCAATTGCCACTACTCTGTCCGGCGTTGTCACCATTCAGGCTACTTGTAAATATTTTTGCTGCACTCACTCAAAGTCATTATTTGTGGGGGCTGGGGCTAGAGTGCTACGCACCAAACGGATCGTTTCGAGCCGTCGTCTTTTAACTAAGCTGTCCCGCCAACAGGGTGTTTCACCCAACTTTTAAGGTCAAGGTGGCTGCCTTAATTTTAATCTCAAGTCCACAACAATGTAAAGCCGTCTTAGAAGGACGGGGTTTCTACCCAATTTTCTGATGAAAAGAAACTCTTGGTTTTCCTTGACTCTACTTTTTGTTACTTATTTCATTTTTGGCTGGAAATTATCTGAATTTGATATTCCCCCGCACCTGACTTGGTTTTTCGCCGTAGCTGCCATTTTAGTGTTAGCCATTGCCTTGTCGTTCCCGCTGAAGGACACAAGAAAATGGCTGATGCGCTGGATTTCGAGTGATGCTGGGGCTTTTATTTCGATTATTGTAGGAGCTTTTTTGGCAGTTATAGTTGTTACCTGGATGCACCTTTTTGTGACGGTTTTAGTTTTGACTTCAGCCGGAGCTTTGGCAAGACTGGATATTCAACTATTTGGTCATCAAAGATGGCGGACTTTTGCGATATTAGCTACTATTTCTTTAACCGGTGTGGGGTTGGGCGGAACGATCGAGTTTTTGTCAAGAACAGGCAGGCTAGTATTGCCTTAATGGGGAACGGGCAATTCACCCAACAAAATTCTACCGCTCGCAACGGATATTTAGCCGCCAACTCTCCGATCGCTCATCAATAAATACCTATCGGTTTTTTCAATACCCCACCGCCCCCCGACTAAGGCTTTCGCGCCTTACTAGCAGTTTTCAACCTGAGGTACAGCTTCCCAATGACCGATTACCAATTACCTATTACCAATTACCTATTACCAATTCCCAATTCCCCATTACGGAGGAACCTGGAGTGCAACTAAAAACCGCTATGGCACTATCGATGTGTAGCGACAGTTGTTCAAAATCTTATTCCCAAAATCGAGTAAATCCGGCAGCCAAAAACTAAATCCCAATAAAAAAGCAGCTTTAGGGAGCTGCTCGTCAGAATGCATGAGGTATTGTTTTTAGAATAGGACAGGTTGAATTCGATCGATCTTGGGTTACATTTTTTGATACGAGAGAATTGATGAGTCAATGGACGATCGGGAAATCGTCACATAGGAGGATAGCATCGAAGCTAAATTTTCCGACAATGAGGTTAGCGTTTAACTGTCCTTGCGCCCTACAGCCCGACCGCGGTGGGGCCATTTTATTTTTAGAGAGAACTCAATAGCGACTTTAACGCATCAGACGAGTCTGCCATGAGTTTTTGCACAAAAGCTCCATCGCTTAATCCTCACACTTATTGACACTCCCCAGCCTAAAGGCATGGGGATTCTTAATTCATCGACTGACCTTTAAGCGCTATGTCCTGATGGCAATTCTTAAACCTTTCAACCGTACAAAAGTACCAATTGACGAGCTTAACTCACAGCAACCCCAGAGGGTCTATCTCCAAAAGCGTACTAGGATACTAACCTAGAGTTTGGGTATGCCCTACCCTACCTAACAAACGAACTGAATTATTTGTTTTCTGGTAAAAAGAATACGTTGATTCTCTAGCTGTTTTAAGAGTTTTCGCTGCTCTGCGTCCAACAGTTTATGCCGAAAAGTGTGTCTCAACCATTTCACTTCGGGCAAAGGAGTTTAACCTTGACTACCAAAGTATACTACAAATACAAGCAAATACAAGCAAAATCCCAGTTTTTAGGAATGGAGCTAAGAAATTAAAGCCGTCCTAAAAGGACGGGGGTTTTCAACCCAATTTTCTGATAAAACTTACGCGCCACATTCATTCAAACCCGGTTGATTCGCAAATATTCGGTGGTAAAACCGACACACTCACCCAGAAATAAGTATTTTTACGGTATTCACAAGTCATCAAAAATCGGCTATTTTCCCAGAAATCTGCTTTATGACTGTCTCAATTGATATCAGACTCTGTTTTAGATCCGATCGAGCAACCGAGCCAGACGGTTAGGACGTTTTTAATTGTCGAAACCGTTGCTTTCTTCTTCCTTGTTCCGACTTTCCTCTTCCTTCTTCCTTCTTCCTTCTTCCTTCTTCCTTCTTCCTTCCTCTAGAACTTTTTTGATTTCCTCGATCGCCCGACGCGCCACTTCTTCAGGCCTTTCGCCTCCTGAAATGCCAACTCGGACATCTGCTTGAGCGTAGAAACGCTCTCGTTCGCTCAAAAGGCTTTGCAGCTTAGATTTGAGGTCTCCCTCCCGCAGTAGGGGCCGAGTGCTGTCCGATCGCAGCCGATCGTACAATTGGTCTACAGGCACATCCAGCCACACCACGATACCGTAATGCATGTTACCCCAATTTGTCGATCGGGCAACAATACCGCCGCCCGTAGCCACGATCGAATTTTGATAAGCAGCCAATTCGCCCAGGACTTTCGTTTCTAATTCCCGAAAAGCCTCTTCCCCTTCGCGATCGAAAATCTCAGCAATTGACTGATGAGCAACTCGCACAATTAATTCATCCGTATCAAAAAAACGGTATTTGAATTCCCTTGCCAAAATCCGCCCCACCGTAGTTTTTCCCGCACCCATCATCCCGACGAGATAGATATTAACTCCCCTCAACAAATCCACCGCCAAATCCTCCAATATTTTGCTATTTTTTCAGGTTAATCGGGCCGCCGCTGGGGCGATCGTCCTCATCAAATACATCATCCTCATCCAATCCCCAATCATCCTCTGTGTCTGCACTAGGATTTTGGGGGACTTGGACGCCACCCCCTGGAGGTATGGGCTCTTGCGGGGGAACCAGCACTCGATACTCTGCATCGTAGACAGACTCAGTTTGTCCCACTCCCGACTGGCTGGGATCTCGATAGCCGTAAGAGTATACCGAGCCCGCCCAAGATTTGCTTTTCGGTTCCTGTTTAGTTTCGTAAGCCCTCGGATTTGCCGCTGGAACGTCATTTAACGGAGGCCCGGCCGGAAAATCGCGATCGTCCCCCCAATCGTCATCGCTGCCGCCAGAGCCTGATTTTGAGCCATCAGAAACCCAATCATCTTCATCATCTGCGGCTTGAATAATTGTCGGTTGATTGTAATTCTTGGCAACAGGAGGGTTTGGAGTTTCTTGTTGGAAAGTCTGCGGAGTGTAACCTGCCGGTGTCCCGTACTCAGTTCGATAGGAAGTTTGGCTATTTACCGTCTCAAAATCGGGGTCAATCTCCTGTTTTCTGGGAGGGGGAGGAGGCGCGTAAGCTGTTCTCTTGTCTGGTGAGACAGCCTCACGGCTGCGAATGTCGCGGCCGCTGCGATCTCGTGTTTGAGATAGGTAATTTGAGAAGGAGAGCAAAGCAGAAATCAATAAAGATGTGACAACTCCCGTCCCCATGCTGAGCAAAATCCAGATAGATAAGGGTAAAGCGGGCGATCGAATTCCCAAAAATACCAGCGATAAAGCCGGCTCCACATTTTGTAAGGCAAAAATAGTTAGCCCTACCACAATCACTAGCAATAATACAGGACGCATATCAATAATATTGGGAATGGAGAATGGGGAATTGGGCATCGGCCAAACAGGGCATCGGCCAAACAGGGCATCGGGAATTGGTAATCGGCCAAACAGGGCATCGGGCATGGGGCAGAGAAAGCATTGGGCAGAGAGGGCATTGGGAAGAAGGCCCGCGCAGGGCATTGCTAATTAATCTGCCAACTAACCAATAACAACTAACCAATAACAACTAACCAATGACTGATGACTAATGACTCTTGACTAATGACTAATGACTCCCTTCGTCTTCCTTCCAGCGTTTGAGAGGAACGCAATCAATCCCCAACTGATCTAAAGCGCGAGCCACCACAAAGTCTACCAAATCTTCAATAGTTTGAGGATTGTGATACCAAGCGGGAATCGCAGGCACAATTCTAGCTCCAGCTTCTGCTAAGGTAGTCAAATTCCGCAGGTGAATCAAACTAAAAGGGGTTTCTCTAGGTACAATTACCAATTTTCTCCCTTCCTTGAGCTGAACGTCGGCCGCTCTTTCGAGCAAATCCGAGCTCAAGCCAGCCGCCAACTTGCCTAGTGTACTCATGCTACAGGGAATAATCATCATCCCTTGGGTGCGGAAGGAGCCGCTAGCAATATTAGCACCAACATCCTGCCAGGGATGGCACCGGAGTTTGCCAGAATTGGGTACTCCTGCTTGTTCTCGCCAGAATTCTTCTTGCAGAGTCGGTTCTGCGGGCATTCGGATGTTCTGTTCGCTTTGCCAAACGATGTAGGTAGATTTTGATGCTACCAGTTCGACGGGGCGATCGTCCTCCAACAAATATTTTAATGTTCGCACGGCGTAAATCAGTCCCGATGCTCCAGTCACTCCTACAATCAGCGGGTAGTTATTTGTCATTATTTTTCACGAATAAGTATGAGGCAAGAAGCAAGTAGGAATTGAGAAGAAGCAAGCACAAATAATATCAATTGTGATCGATGTCTTTCGGTACGGATTCGATATCTTTTGGGAATGGTTTCAATTTATTTCCCAACGGGTTTCGTTTTTTTGGGAACACGGCATTAAGGTTTGTATTGAGGACTTTAGTCCTCAGGAAAAGAAGGACTAAAGTCCGAACGATCAAACCAATTTTATTATTGCCATTCGAGTGGAAATAATATTATTAGTCATTGGTCATCGCAAAACATGACTAATGACTAATGACTAATGACTAATGACTAATGACTAATGACTAATGACTAATGACTAATGACTAATGACTAATGACTAATGACTAATGACTAAACTGCCGCCGCCAACAGCAACTAAGTCAATTTGCTGGCGGTAGTAGTCAACGCTTTTGACTTGAACTTCTACCCGATCGCCCAAACGGTACTGATTGCGGTTTTTGCGACCAACTAGAGTTTGCTGGCGCGATCGATATTCATACCAATCATCCTTCAGCGAAGAAACGTGCACCAATCCTTCAACTCGCAGAAGTTCGCTCTCGGGCGGCCGCACCTCAATTTCCACAAAGAAACCGTAAGACTGCACCCCTGTAATCAAACCTTGGAAAGTTTGACCGGTGCGCTCTTTCATCAATCCAGTTTTCTTCAATCCCTGCAAATCGCTTTCGGCATCCTCAGCAACCCTTTCGCGTTCCGTCAGGTGTACCACCGCCGCAGCAAACTCCGTCTCAAATTCGTGGTGCAAGTCTGGCGGCAGGACATTCCAAGTAATTTGACCGTGACAGGAGGAATGGTGCAGGTTGACTTTTTCCTTAGCCCGAGTTGTGCGGCTGCTGCGGCCTTGCTCTAACACAGCGTGCAACACCCGCAGCACCAGTAAATCGGCGTAGCGTCCAAGCGGCGAAGTGCAGCGCGTGTAGCCGTCTGGCAGCGCCAAACCGAAGTGCGGCTTGGGAGTTGTGCTGTAAACAGCGGGCTTCATCGTGTCTTCCAGCAGGTAGGTGAGAACTCTTTCGGACTTGAGGCCGGCAAACTGCTGGGTAAATCGCTGGAAGTCGAAGGGCAGAACTTCTTCTTCGTTTTCGAGATACAGTTCGCCTCCGAGGTTGTTGGAGAGTTTGATGAACTCTTGAATGTCTGCCGGATCTGGCATCGGTTGGACGCGGTAGATTGCTGGGACTCCCAAGGCTTGCAGGTGGGTGGCGACAGCTTCGTTGGCAAGTACGACCAACTCCGAGACGGCCGACTGGGCGGCGGGAGCAGTTGCAAAAGCTCCTAATTCGCCTTCGTCGTCGAAGTGAGAGTTAGCGTCGGGCAAATTTAGTTCAAAAGCTCCCCGCTTGAACCTCGCCTGTCTGGCAGCCTTTGAGGCATCGGATATGCGATCGAGGAAAGGACGGAGGGCGCTGGACAAAGGATGAACTTCGGCATCGGGGCCTGCTTCTAGAATTGCTTGAGCTTCAAGGTAGCTGAGCTGGTAGTCAACTTGAATGACGCTGGTTTGAATTTCGTATTCTAGGAGTTCTCCTGATGGGTCTAGGGTGAGCATGATGCTGAATGCCAGCCGTTCGGTGTCTGGCACCAGGGAGCAGCGCTCGTTGAGGAGTTCTGGCAGTACGGCGATGATTTTTTCTCCCAAATGGGCTGCTGTGCCTCGTTTGCGGGCTTCGCGGTCTAGGGGGGTTTCGGGCTGTACGTACTCGGCGGCGTCGGTGACGTGGATTCCAACTTGCCAGCCGCCGGACTTTAGGCTTTCGATCGACAATGCGTGTTCTATTGGCGGATCTGAGAGGAATGAGGTGGGGTCAAACTCGTTTTCGGTTGCGTCGTCTGAGAAACTTTCCTGCTGAGTTTTCGGGGCATCATTTTCGCCGTTGGTTTCTATCGGTTCATTTCTGCTGAAGGTAACAGTCAAGATGTTCCGCAAATCTAGCCGTTTTTTGATGTCGGTTTTTTTGACTTTGCTGGGCAAATTTTCGGCTGCTTTGATGACGGCTGCGGGGAAGGAGCGCGGCAAGTCGTGCTTGCAGCATACGATGTCGAGGTCGTCGGCGGCTTCGGCGTCGGAACCGAGTACCTGTACTACTTTGCCGACTGGGCGGTGGGTGCCGAGGGGATAGCGTTTGACTTCGACGTGTACTAAATGGTCGATCGCATCTTGGAGATTTGTACCATTGGCGAGCAAGTCTAGTTCAAACAACAGGCGATCGTCCAGGGGAATTGCTCTGTAGCTGACGCGGCCGGTGGGGGTGGCGGTTTGCTTGACTCGCGCGAGTACCGAGGGGTTGGCGCGTTCGAGGATGAGCATGACTTCGCCTTCGGGCGATCGGCGGCGGCTGCCTTCTTTGATGATTTTGACTAAAACTCGATCGCCATTCCAAGCTGTCGAGAGGTGACTTTCCCGCACGTAAACGTCTTCTGAGCCTTCCGCATCTTGAATTGCAAAGCAAAATCCTTTGCTCGAACAGCGGAGTTTTGCTTCTACTACGTCATCTTCAGCTACTCGACGGTAGCGGCCTTTGTCTTTGACTAATATGCCAATTTTCTCTAGAGCTTCTAATGCGATTTGAAGTTTGAGTTGACTGGTTTCATCATTGCAGTCGAGTTTTTTTTCTAGTGCTTTGGGAGCCACTAATTTGTCTTCTGTAAAATTTGCCAGCAGTGCAGCGATAGAAAATTCCATGTAGCGATCGATCCTCTTGTTTCCAGCAATTAGTCTAACTTTGGCGAAATCAGCCGCACCCTTTCTTGCCCTCGCTGTGCCTGCTTCCCAACAAATGCGCGGGTTAGTAGGTGGAAACGCAAACACAGTCTGTGCTACCCCTGCGCGGGGATTTTTTCAGATTTTTCCCCCACACCGGCAGTCGCTAATTGTCTGCTGTCTGCCTGCAAATGACAGATAATGGTGCAGACAAATGCCCCATACCCTATTCCCCAAGACAATTTTTTAGCATTGGTTCCTTTGCTTTTGGCTTGCAGCACCGAGCTCTTGGCGAAGTAGAAAGCCCCTGTCGGTTCTTAAAAGATGACGGAAATGCTGAAAGCGACTGGTTGAGTCTTGGATCGGGAGATGGAGAGATGCAGAGGGAGAAAATTTGCATTTGAGCCTCCTGCCTTTTTCCTTCTGCCTTTTTCCTGCTTTCTTCTTCTTTTTGAAGTGCCTCTTGCCTTTTGCTAAAGCCAAAGATTTTACCAACGATTAGGCAAAATTGCTAGTAGCTCGCCGCAAGAAATGCCCCTGTTTTTGCAAGCACTCTGCCCTTGCGGACGGAAGTGCAATTCAGGGTAGGGAGCAATCTGTGCTGTAGAAAGTGCAAGGTACACAAAACCGGAGACTTTTACTACTTTTGCCTAGTTGCTGTGTCATCTCCTATAGGTAGAAATGACGCCCGGTGCTTGTTAGCTTAAACTGCCGGATGTGGGATAGGGTTTAATGGCGTGAAAGGTTGCGCGCATTATTCACCTTTCATTTATTGTATGTTGAATATGTGCTTTCAGAAAATTGTTTTCTGTGGGTTGTACTAAACTTAAGTCATCAGCCCCTTCTGGTTTCGGGGTAAAAAAATTATGTTTGCTGAATTTCGCGCCCTTTATCCCGCTGGACAGTTAATCTGTGAGTTGCTGACTATTCATCACGGTAAGTTTGTGGTTCGCTGTCTGGTTCAGGTTGACGGCAAAACTCTCGCTACTGGTATGTCTGCTGCTGAGTCTGTTGAAGAGGCTGAAGACCGCGCCCGATCGCGAGCGATGGCTGTCCTCGCATTTGATGCTGCTCCGGCTCCGGTTGCTGCTGCTGTTCCCGTTCCGGCTCCGGCTCCGGCTCCGGCTCCGGTTGCTGCTGCTGCTGTTCCCGTTCCCATAGCGCCCCCTCCGGCTCCCGCTGTTCCCGTTCCCGTTGGGCCAGCCCTTGCTCCGCTTCCGGTTTTAGAAATGCCTGTTCCAGACAAAGTTGAATTACCACATCAAAGCAATTTTGTCAATACAGAAGCGAAATTAAATCAAGAGCCGATCGCACCTGTAGCGGAACCTTTGCCGCCAAAAGTCGATTTACCTCCGGCTGTGGGATTTGTACCGAAGCAGTTAGACTCGGACGCTTGGCTGTCTTCCAGCTACGGGGAACCGCTTCCAGAATTGGAAGTGCCGCCTCAAAGCGATCGCGAACTGTCCCAGGGTGCGGCCGAAGTCCGGGAATCGCAACCGATCGCGGTAGGAATTCCCAGCGATGCGATCGAAGATGATTCTGATACGATCGCCCAAATAGACGCCATCCTCAAACGGCTGCGATGGACAAAAAAACAGGAAACCGACTGTCTCGAACAAAATTATGGCAAGTCATCGCAGAGAGAACTTGCTAGCGAACAGTTGGCAGATTTCCTAGAATATCTGGAAATTTACAGCAGAACCACCGAAGAAATCAAGAGGTTGGGATGGACAGCCAACCAAGGAAAAGATTATCTCAAACAAGGTTACGGCAAAGAAGCGCGACATTTCTTAAATAGAGAAGAATTGTTCGACTTCCTGCAATATCTCGAATCTTTACCCTGAAAATCAGGAAAATAGGTTTGTAGTGAGGACTTTAGTCCTTCAGGTTTGTAGTGAGGACTTCAGTCCTTCTTTCTTGCGGACTTTAGTCATGAAAACAGGTTTGTAGTGAGGACTTCAGTCCTTCTTTCTTACGGACTTTAGTCCTGAAAATAGGTTCGTAGTGAGGACTTCAGTCCTTCTTGCTTAGGGAATGTAGTCCTGAAAATAGGTTCGTAGTGAGGACTTCAGTCCTTCTTTCTTGCGGACTTTAGTCATGAAAACAGGTTTGTAGTGAGGACTTCAGTCCTTCTTTCTTGGGGACTTTAGTGAATCACTATAAACTGGTTTTACTAACAGTAATTGAGCGGTTAATAAAAATTAAAAATTAAAAATAGGGAAATATTCTCCATTTTTAATTTTTAATTTACCAGTCCTGGACGCATTGAGGCCAAAGAAACCGGGTTTTTTACTTAATCTGTGGACTACAACGAAGGATTTTCGCAAAAAACCCGGTTTCTGACTACCCGTGCGTCTAGGACTATTTACGCCACAGCGGCGATCGGGCGGCTAGCAGAAGGACGGCGATCGATCACTTGATCGACTAAACCATAGTCCTTTGCTTCTTCAGCCGACATGAAGAAATCGCGTTCGGTATCTTCTTCAATGCGGGAAAGCGGCTGACCGGTATGATCTGCCAAAAATTGATTCAGGCGCTGTTTGTGGTACAAAATCTCTTTCGCCTGAATTTCAATATCGGTAGCTTGTCCTTGAGCTCCGCCGAGGGGTTGGTGGATCATAATCCGGGAGTGAGGCAAACTCATCCGCTTGCCTTTAGCGCCCGCACTCAGCAGGAAAGCGCCCATGCTGGCGGCCAAACCGAGACAAATAGTGCAAATGTCGGGGCGGATGTGGTTCATCGTGTCAAAAATGCCCATACCTGCTGTTACCGATCCGCCGGGGGAGTTGATATAGAGGTAAATATCTTTCTCCGGGTCTTCGGCGTCTAAAAATAGCAATTGGGCTACGATCAGGTTGGCTAAGTCGGAGTCAACCTGTTGGCCCAAGAAGACGATGCGATCGCGCAGGAGTCGCGAGTAAATGTCAAAGGCGCGTTCACCGCGACCGGATTGTTCTATAACTGTTGGGATCATTGAACGGGCCTGCCTCTTACGTATCTTTTTTTTATTTTAGCGATTTGGGTTCATTTATAGTTAGGGTGCGGTGGCGGGCGATCGACAAATCGCTAAAATCCTTGAGTTCGGCGGGGTTGGGCTGTTAATTTGTGGAAAATGTGTCGGGCGGGCGATCGGATTTCCGATCGTGCGGGCGATCGATCTTGAGGAAGCGGACATCAGTCAAGGTTGTGATGTGGCGATCGGATCGTGGCGAGAAGTGCGATCGCTCGATCGGGGCTGACCTATATTCCTTCATATCCTCAAGCGGATCATCAAAGTCATCAGACAGTGGCAGAACAAACATTCCTTGCATCGTTCCTGCAACACGACGCTTTTTTTTCTGTTTTTCTTGAGGAGATTTTTGAGCGTACTTCTCAATCAAAAACTCGATGTAATGAAGCACCTCTGTATGAAACGACTCTGGGAGTTCTTCTAATTTTTCTAAAATCACTGGCTGTATCATTGTTTCTTCTCCTTAGCTGTCTTATGTAAAAACATTAATTTAGACATGACTGATGATATCTAGGCAGTTTCTCGATCGCGCTGAAGTAGGTCTTGATACAGAGACTCTGCTACATCGTTATATGCTCGATCGAGTTCGTCGTGTAGAACTGCTCGAAAAAGAGTAAAAATAGCTTGCCCAAAAATTGGGTCTTCGTCAACCGCCAAAACCACTCTGAGTTTTTGAGAAATTCGTAGCGTATAAAGCGAAGATTCGTAACCATTCAGGTCTGACGATAGCGGGAGACGACGCAGCTTGCGATATACATTTGATTTTTGAGTAGGAAAAATGCTGGCACAATAATTAATTTTTTGAATTATAGCGGCTTTCTCATCTTCATTTAGCAGCGCAATATCTTTCTCAAATTTCCTTGTTGACTCAATTAGAATGTCCACGTTAAAAACCGTAAACTAATATACAAATATTATACTACAAACAGCTTTTGACTGTCAAGTCGCGTTCATCACTTGCCAACAAACCTACTTGTTAAAGAATCCACAATTCAAATTTTAATCATCCAACCACGTCGGTACATTCCATACAAAATTAACCACCAACACAACACCGCCGTCACCGCAAAAGCCAGAGAACCATTCAACGGCCCAGCCCAAGGCACAAACCAATTTTCATAAATCCAACTGTAGGTTGTTGGAGCAGTTTTACCAGTGCCGATATGGGTTTTCAACAAAAGTCTGGCGACAATACCGGAGGCGACAAACAAGAAAATTGCATTCAATCCCATGATTTCAAACGGCCAGCCCCATTTCCACTTTCGCACTTCTATTGTTTCGTAGCAAGCTGCTAGCAATAGCAACGCCCAACCAGCAGTAAAAACTACATAGGAACTCGTCCACAGTTGTTTGTTAATCGGAAATGAAAATCCCCACAAATGACCAATTACTAAGCAACACAATCCACTAATTACTAAATTTAAACTCGTGCGGGTTTTGATGGGCTGCACGCGCAGCCACTCTCCTGTAAAGTACCCGAGCAAAACTGTTACGCTGGCTGGTAAGGTACTCAACAATCCTTCTGGATCGAAGGGGCCACCTTTGTACAGGTGTTGGCTGCCGAGAATTAGCCGATCGACATATCCACCCAAATATCCCTCCGGCGTTAGTTCGTAGGCGCTGTACCCCCCTACAGCAAATACGAGCAATGCGCCCCAATAGCCCAAAAGCACCGCCACAGCGAGCAGTTTTTGATGGCGGGGGGAAAGGTTGAGAATCGCGATCGCACTAATCAAATACGCTAAACCGATCCGCTGCAAGACTCCCATAATCCTGATTTTACCGAAATTTGCGATCGGGGCGCCGTTCAAAAGTACGTCAAGGGCGATCGAAGACGTATTTAACAGCAATCCTAATACAAATAAAATCGCCGCCCGCCGCGCAATTCGCCAATAAATATTTGTTTCTATTTTTGTAGTAGTTTCAGTATATTTTGACAGCGAGAAGGACATCGCACAGCCAACGATGAACAGAAAAAAGGGAAATACCAAGTCTGTCGGGGTGCACCCGTGCCATTCTGCGTGATCTAGCGGCGGATACACCTGTTTCCAACTGCCGGGGTTGTTCACTAGAATCATTGAGGCGATCGCAATTCCGCGAAAAACATCAAGAGATTTTAAGCGCATAAGTAAGTCATTAGTCATTAGTCATTAGTCATTAGTCATTAGTCATTAGTCATTAGTCATTAGTCATTAGTTATTATCACCAATCGCCAATGCCCAATGCCCCATGCCCCATGCCCCATTCCCCATTCCCCATCCCCTATATCTCTATCCCTTCCAGAGTCATAATTAGAGCATTCTTCATCAACATATCGCAGCGTTCTGCATAAAACAATGCAGCCTTATCATACTTATTCACTTGCAAGACACGCAGAAACATTTGCCTCGCTTGCGCGAATTGCTGCTGGTAGTGAAAAAAAATGCCCTGTTCAAAATCAGTTTGGGTTTTTCCTTTTAGCTCGATCATTATATCCGAGTCGCCGTCATAAATCTCAAACACAGCCACCGGCGCTTGTTTTCCTTTTACTTGAACGCGATCGAGAAATCGGCACTTATAATGCTGGGGGTCGTCAATCCTGCACAAAGTCTGAACGCTAGCAACAATACCAACTCCGTAAAGCTTTGTCAATCCTTCCACCCTAGAGGCTAAATTTACAGCATCAGAAATGACCGTACTTTCCATCCGTTCCGCTTCGCCAATAGTACCCAACATTAAAGTTCCAGTATGCAAGCCAATCCCTATCGAAATAGGTTTGTATCCACAATTTTGCCTGTGTTTGTTATAAATTTTAACTTGCTGCTGCATCTCTATTGCTGCTTGCACAGCATCTTCAGCACAGTTAGGAAATAAAGCCATAATCCCGTCACCAATATATTTATCTATAAAACCGCTATACTGGCGGATAACTGGGCCTACTCGGCTTAAGTAAGAGTTGAGAAATTCAAAATTTTCTCGGGGAGACATACTCTCTGACAAACTTGTAAATGAACGAATATCAGCAAACATAATCGTCATTTCTGCCTGTACAGAGTCTCCCAATCTGGCATCAACTATGCTTTCTCTTTGGAGAAATTTCAAAAATTCTCTGGGTACAAAGCGCGCTGACGCTGCTGCTATTTTTTCTAGTTCACTTTTGCTGGCTTCGATTTGAGTCAGGGCGCGAAATGCTCTGAGTGCTGTCACTACCGTGGTAAATAACTTTTTGTTTGTTAGTTCAGTTTTAGTTTTGTAATCATTAATATCGTAGCTGACAATTACTACATCTTCTGGCACTTGTCCCGGCTGTCCGGTTCGCAAAATAATCCGTACTACTTGATTGTCTAAAATATCGCGGATGTATTTTACTACTTCCAAGCCTGCCTCTTCTGTTTCCATGACTACATCGAGTAAAATCAAGGCTATGTCTGGATTGGATTCGATTATTTCTTTGGCTTCTTTGCCTGAGTAAGCGCTGATAAAGGCGATCAGTTTGTTTTCAAATATAAATTCATTTAAAGCGAGTTTTGTAATATTATGAATTTCTATTTCATCGTCTACAATCAATATTTTCCAACTGCCTGCAATCGGCTCGTCTTCCGCCTCGTCTTCGTCGGCAAAGATTAATTCATCGTCGCCCGCCACTATTAATTCGTCATCGCCCGCAGCCAACACATTTTTACTAGCTTCTGACATTTATCGTTCTCCCAAATAGAATGATATTAAAACTGACAGTATAATAACTAAATCCTTCCTTTAGCGGGAAATTCCATCATAAATCTGGTGCCTTTGTCTACTTGACTTTCGCAGCGAATTGTGCCTTTGAGTTTTTGGGTGACGAGGTTGTAAATAATGTGCAGTCCCAATCCGGTGCCGCCCTGACCTCTTTTCGTGGTAAAAAACGGTTCAAAAATTTTACTGAGATTTTCTGGGGTAATTCCTTTGCCGTTATCGGCATATTCAAATATTAGCCGATCGCCCTCAAGTTTCAAATCAAACGCCAGAATGCCCCCATCTTCTCCATCGTAAGCGTGAATTACGGAATTCAACACCAGATTTGTCACAATTTGAGAGAACACACCGGGGTAACTGTCCAGTACAATATTTTCATCGCACTTAATCTCTACTTTGTGCTTAGTTCTTCTGAGTTTGGCGCTTAAGGATGTCAAAATCTCCTCTAGATAATTTTTTACGTTAAACGTGCGTTTTAATTCGCTCGACTGATCTACAGCCACTTCTTTAAAACTGTGAATCAAATCTGCCGCCCGCGTGAGGTTGGATAAGATCATATTACTGCTTTGCAGCGCCGTATCCAGGAATTTTTCTAGCTCAGATCGTTTAATTAGACCCTTGCTGTAAAGATCCAAAAATTTTGTGACTTTTTCCGCCAGTAGCGAGGCGGCGGTGATACCGATGCCGATGGGAGTATTGATTTCGTGAGCAACACCTGCAACCAACCCTCCGAGGGCTGCCATTTTTTCCGCTTCTACCAGTTTATTTTGAGCCGATTTTAGGTCTTCTAGAGTTTGGGACAATTCGGAGGTACGCTGCTGTACTAAGTTTTCAAGATTCTGATTGAATTGCTGCAAATTCGTGTAAAGCTGGGCGTTTTCGATCGAGATAGAAATTTGAGAAGACAGCAGTTTTAATATTTCCAACCTGTCTGGCGTAAAAGCGCCTGTAGTCAGATTGTTTTCTAAATATAAAATGCCACTGAGTTTGCCTTGATGGATTAAGGGAGTGCAAAGAATTGATTTAGGTTGAACCGCAATTATATAAGGTGCGCGAGTAAATTGTCCTTCGCGGGTGGCATCATTTAAAACTATACTTTCCTGGGTACGGGCGACGTAGTTGACAACAGAAACTGCCAGCAAAGTTACTTCTCGATCCTTTTCAACAAAATCTATGGGAATTGATTGCATGACAGCAACGCGATCCACATCTACAGAACCTGATGCTTCAATCACCCATTGACCAGATTTTTCTAGTATTAAAAAGCCTTTTTGTCCCCCGGCATTTTCAATAACAATTTTCATCAGTTTTGCCAGCAGTTTGTCTAGAACTATTTCGCCCGCTAAGGTTTGCGATGCTTTTACTGCTGTTGTCAAGTCTAGCACGCCTGCACTGTCGCTCGTAGTGCAAGCGCTACTCGTAGATTTGTGAGTTTCGATATTAGTTGAAATCGAGGGTGAAGTCAGCAACTGCGAGTATTTTGATTCTAAATGCGCTACTTTTGCTTTAGCTCCCCAGCGCTGATAGCAATAACGCGCTTCTGTCAAGTAAGTTTTCGCAATTCTTTCTCGTCCAATCGATAAATAAAATGCTCCTGCCAATTCTGCTGCTAGTGCTTGTACCTGTATGTATCCGTTTGTTTGCGCTCCAGCAATGGCGGAGTCGTAATATTCCATTGCTCTCACAATATCTCCCAATATTCGAGCTTTTTCAGCGGCAATCAAGTCACATTTGTGCTGGAGGTTCATCGGCGCAGAAAGTGCTTTTTTTTGCATTTTTTTTAGGTTGGTGTTTGCGTAAAAAAGATGCTCTCCTTGTACCTCTTTTGTTGCCGATGGATATGCTGCGAGTCGGGCTAGAGAATCATAAAAATGGTATTCAGGAACATTAATAAACCCCACAACTCCGTCTAAATAAAATTCGGCTTGCGCTGCATTTTCTAGCGCCAGCTCGACATTGCCAAATAAATAGGCTAATATTAATTTCTGTAAGTAAAAAGTTTGAAGTCCCACTCGATCGTTAACTTTCAACAGCAGCGGCAATAATGTTTTTTCGCTGTAAGCTTCACGTAATAAAATGTCGGGGCTTTCCATTTTCCCCATCAATTGCAAAACTGTTTGCCAATATATTTGATTCCAAGTCAATACCGTTTCTTGCTTTAGTTGAAATAGCAAATGGTTGTAATTTACCATTTTTCGTTCCAGTTGCGGCAATTCTTGACCAATAAAATACAAGGACTGACAAATATTTACGGCAGAATATCCAACCGATTCTAAATCACCATTTTCGAGCGCGCTTTGATAGGCTTCTTCTAACAGAGGTAAAGTATCTTTAACGTGATGTTTGCCGTGCATCAAAATGAAGGCAACTAAATTAAGAGTCTTGCTTTTGAATTCTAAAGCATTTAGCCGATCGATCAAATTTAACGCTAATTGACCAAATCGCTCGCCCGATTCAATATCTCTAACTATTCCTTTTAAAATTGCTCCGTAATTAGCATAACCGAAGGCAGAAAAAGCAGAATTTCCGTAGTTGATAGATAAATTAACTTGCTCGCAGACAATCAGGGGCAACAGTACGGGTTCAACGATCGAGGTAGGTGACAACATACTGGAAAGCACGCGCATAGTTGCTAATTTGCGCGGATTGGTCATCACTGGCAAGTCAATTAAATCTTCTATCTTTTTTCCTGTTAAATAAGCTGAGGTTTTGGTAAGTGCTTGCTGAATGTGGAGGGGAGTTGGCGATTTTGGAAAGTTTATTCCTAACATTGTGAGTGCTTCCCTACCAATTGTTACCGCTTGTTGCAGTTGGGTTTGCATCGCACAAGCTGTGATTCTGATTTCAAAAACTTTGATTTTGTCTAATTCATTTTTGGCGTGTTCCAGGACAATTTCTGCCCACTTTTCCATTTGTTCAAAATCTGTATTCAGGTAAGCTGCTTCTGCTGCTGACTCGTAGAGTGCAAGAGTCAAGTCGTAGTCGGCTTGCCAACTTTCCGAGGGAAGCAATGCAATACCTGCGGCTAAATATTTGACAGCGAGTTCGTAAGCTGCACTGGCTTTTGCTTTGCGGCCCGCCATTAAATTTAATTTACATAAATGATTTTTTTCTAATTCACTGCTGATGATTGGTTGGGCCGCATTTAGTTGGTTGACTAGATCGAAAATATGGTTTTCTAATTGTTCTGGAGGCGCGTTTTGCAGCAGGAATCTGCCGATTTTGAGATGGGTTTCTTGTTTCTGAGATTCGGATATTAAAGCGTAAGCTGCTTGCTGAACTCGCTCGTGCAAAAATTTATAAGTCGCGCTACCAGCATCAGCAACTGGCAGGGACAACTCATCTGTAACGTCTCTAGATATTTGGTCTGTTAAGCCTGTGCTTGCTGCTAGTGCGATCGGAATTTTGTAAGCGTTATTCAGGGGCAAAATCAGACCGGACTCAAGTGCATCCCAGAGGTCTGTTGCTGCGGAAGTCAGAGGTTGTTCGCTGATTTGGGAGAGAATTGCTAAATCAAATTTGTTGCCTATACAAGCGGCTAATTTTAGCAGTTCCTGCGTATTACCTGAAAGTTTCTGAATGTTGTCTATCATTAATTCCACAACATTGTCAGTTATTCCTATTTCTTGTATTTGCTCAATGTCCCACTGCCACTCGCCTGTGATTTTGCATTTTTTTACAGGGTGTTCTGGGATTTGTTCGGCAAAGTCAGACAAGTGAGGTTCGGCTCGATCGCCCGGATTTTTAGAGGATACAAATTTAAATTGTAGCAATTTTTGGGAGTAAAGAGACTTCAGCAATTGAGTTAAAAAAAAGGGATTTCCTCCGGTTTTGTGAAACAGCAATTGTGCCAAAGGTAGCGATTTTTCGGGCGGGCAGTTCAGAGTATCCGCGACGAATTGATTGACGCTGTTAATATCTAAAGGCGAAAGGGCGAGCGTACTTACATTCCCGCCTGCTTTCCTAATTGTTTCTGCCGCCAGCATTACAGGATGATTTGCCTCTACTTCTGATTCTCTATAGGCTCCGATTATTAATAAGTATTGGCTGGCGATGTCAGTTGCTAGCAGTTGGATTAACTTGAGCGAGGCTGAATCAATCCACTGCAAGTCGTCGAGGAAAATTACCAGCGGGTGTGCTTTTTGAGTAAAGATGCGGATGAATTTTTGAAATACTAAATTAAAGCGATTTTGAGATTCATTTGATCCTAAATCTGGCACAGAAGGCTGCGACCCGACAATCAGTTCTACTTCGGGAATAACTTCAATAATGACTTGGCAGTTGCTACCGAGAGAATTTAAAATTTGTTCTTTCCAAACTTGGACTTTGGCGGCTGTTTCTGTGAGGATTTGCCGCAACAAGTCTTGAAAAGCTTGGAGCAAAAAAGCGTAGGGAATATCGCGCTTGAATTGCTCAAATTTGCTGTCTATAAAATACCCGTTTTTCCGCACGATGGGTTGGTTAATTTCATAGACGAGCCACGATTTTCCCAGACCGGCAGAACCGGAAATGAGCAGGATTTCTGTATTGCCCCGCTTCATGCGATCCAAGGTATTGAGAAGCAGATTAACTTCGGCTTCTCGCCCGTAAATTTTTTGGGAAATTTGCAGGTGACTCGATCGATCTTGTTCGCCGAGGGTGATGTGAGAAATTTCGCCTGTTGTTTGCAGTTGACCGAGACATTGTTCTAAGTCGTACAAAATTCCGAAAGCACTTTGATACCTGTCTTCTGCAGTTTTTGCTAATAGCTTCATTACGATATCGTCAAGGGCTTGGGGAATGTCGTCGCTTTCTGTTTGATTGATGCTGCCTTTGACTTTCTGCTTTCTATTTTCGCCAGGAGAAACAGGGGTTTTAGCAATATGGCAGTGTACTAATTCCATCGGATCTGTGGCACTAAAAGGCAATTCGCCGCAGAGCATTTCATAAAAAGTGACGCCTAAAGAATAAAAATCGGTGCGGTAGTCGATCGCCCGATTCATGCGCCCCGTTTGTTCGGGAGACATATAGGCGAGGGTGCCTTCGAGTAAATTGGGGTGGGCCAGGGCGGGGTTTTCGCCCGGTAGCAGGGAGGCGATCGCAAAATCAGCAATCTTGACATCCCCCGTCGAACTATTGACAATAATATTGCTGGGTTTAATATCTTTGTGGATGATGTGGTGTTCGTGGAGTTGGCCGAGAGTTTCTGCTAGTTTTATGCCTATTTGCAGAAATTGTTGTAACTCTAGCTGGTTGTTGCCGAGAAATTCTTTGAGGGAAATACCGCCAAAATCTTCTAAAATTAAAACCGGAAAGTGATTGTATTTTTCGAGTTTGTAAAGCTTGACTATTCCTGGGCAATTCACATTTTTAAGAATTTCATATTCGTGCAGGACTTGGGCTATTTGCGCCGGTGTAGGGTAGATTGGCGTGAGAGTTTTGAGGATAACGGGTTTTTGTTCGTCAAGCTGGATTCCTCGATAAATAACTGTGTGAGGGTTTGTATAAAGCTGTTCGTCAATGCGGTATCCGGGAATGTTAATCATGCTGTTTGGGGGCTGGCTTTAAAAGTAGGGTTATAGGATTTTAGATTTTAAATTTTAGATTAAAGAATTGAACAAGTGGGAATAAATGATGACAGAATGGTTGACATATAGCTTTTCAAGCTCTCATATTCGCGGACGACTGGGAATAGGGCCTAGGGCCTAGGGCCTAGGGCCTAGGGCCTAGGGCCTAGGGCCTAGGGCCTAGGGCACGCAAGCATACCTCACTTTTTTGAGAACCGCTATATTGGGTACTGTTGCTTTTTTTTAACAGGGTAATTTTAAGTAAAAATACAGAGCGGAGGTCGAGGGCGGTTTTTACGGCAGTACACTGGCGGCTATTATATATCTTAGATAAAGTCGCCTTTACAGGCTGATTCTCGATATGTTTTTTCGTTTACTCACTTATCTATATTCTAGTATTCAAAAAATCAGAAGTGACACTTTGCTATCCCGGCAGTGTCAAAATAAACTGGTGCGTGCAACTCAACAGGTAAAATCTAAAAACCATGCAGAATATAACTGCCTCAAATCCAGCTACTGCGACCGATCGCGCATTTGGCACCGCAGACATTAAACTACTGGTAGTGGATATCGACGGCACGATCGCAGGTTTATCAAATCAGATCCGAGAACCGGTGAAGCAGGCAATTTTGGCAGCCAAGTCGCGGGGAGTGAAAGTGGCCGTCGCTACGGGCAGGATGTACCAGTCAGCTTTGCGTTTCCACTCAGACATCGGCTCAACTCTGCCGCTGATTTGCTATCAGGGCGCCTGGATTCAAGATGTCGCGAGTCAAAAGCGGCTGCGACACTTGCCGCTGTCGAAACAAACGGCTTTGGAAGTTTTAGAGCATTTTGAAGCACCGGATTTGCGATCGCTCCTATCGATCCATTTCTACATTGACGATAAACTTTACGTGCCGGAAATTACCGCAGCTACCCGACTTTATGCCGATCGATCGGGCATTGAACCAAATGTCATTAAAGATTTGCGGCGAGATATTCCGGGGGAACCGACGAAAGTTTTGGCTTTGTGCAAGAATCCGGTGGTACTCGACGGCTTGCTCATCAGTATGCGGGAGCGATACACGCCTGCGGAGCTTTATTTGACTCGATCCGTTGCTACTTTTTTTGAAGCTACCCATCCTTTGGCGAATAAGGGAGCTGCGGTGCAGTATTTGGCGGAGGAAATTTTGGGTTTGCAGGCGGCGAATGTGATGGCGATCGGCGACAATTTTAACGATCTAGAAATGATTTCCTACGCGGGTGTGGGCGTGGCGATGGGGAATGCTCCTGATGCGGTGAAGGCTGGTGCTAATTGGGTGGCGCCGGATGTGGAGGAAGATGGGGTGGCAGCGGCGATCGCACAATTTGTTTTGGGCGCGAGCTGATATTTCTAGCAATAATAATTTTCGGAATGCGGTGGTTCGTAGTGAGGACTTCAGTCCTCATAAATTTAGAGGACTGAAGTCCTCACTACGAACCATAGAGTATTTATTTAACGAAAGCAAGAAGACGCTAAGAACGCGAAGGAAGAATTGAAGGGATAATTGAAAACTTTAAAAAATGCTTTTCAACAGAAAGAGCACCGACGACTGGCCGTGTTTCGTCTCGGTGCTCTTACTGGTTCGCTCCTCACACGTCCATCAATATAACTGAGTCTGCCGGGGGTGTCAATACTTTTTACAAAAGTTTTTTTTTGAGTCGGCCGCAGCCCGGATTTTGATGCAGTGGAGGGACGCATAACCGAGGAAATGCAAGGGTTGGGCGCGATCGCTCTTTCCTTGCATTCACCACAAAAATTTTACTTCAATGGCAGCATCCAGTCCAAAATCAGATGATTGACCTCATTTGGCCGCTCGTCGTGGGGACAGTGGCCCGTGTTGGGAATTGAGACAAATTTGACGGGTTTACCGTTGGCGGCCAATTCTTGGTAAATCTGGCTACCGGCAATGGGCGTCCAGGGGTCGTCTGCGCCCCAAAGTACCAATAACGGACGATCGACATGAGGCAGCAATTCCGACGGTTGAGGGCCTGCTGGGGCCGTGAGAATCGAGGCAAATACTTGTTGAGCTCCGGGCTCGCAGGAGGGCGCGTGGAGGAGTTCTACGAGTTCGTCGGTGATGGCTTCCCGATTGCTGTAGACTTGGCGCAGGGTGTTGCGGATGCGGTGTTTTTGGCGGATGTTGTTGAAGACAAAGGGGCCGATGACGGGCGATCGAACTAATTTAGCAAAAGTCCCCATCACTAATCCCAGCGGAAAACTAAGTTCTTCTGGACGGTGGTTGAGCCCGCCGGCACAGTTGATTAAGACACCGCCGGCTGATATTTCTGGATGGTTGGCGACTACCATCAAACTCAGCAAAGCGCCGATCGAATTTCCGACAAATACCGCCGGTTCCTGTACCAAATCCGCCCAGAAATCGGTGAGTAATTCTTCCCACAATTCCAGGGTGTAATCCAGGGCGGGTTTGCCAGAAGCCCCGAATCCCAACAAGTCCAGCGCAAATACACGGTAGCCGCCGGCAGCGAGTGCGGGGATATTTTGCCGCCAATGCCCGATCGAAGCCCCAAATCCATGAATCAAAATCAGAGGGCGGCCCGTGCCTTGGACGGTATATTGGATTTTGTGACCTTTCCAAGTCCAAATTAATTTTTCAAAGCTGGTTGCAGATACTAGCTGTTGTGCAGTCACGGCTCTAAATGTAAATTTTCGTTAACTACTTTCATCATAGCACCACCATCTCTTTAGGGGCGGCGTCGGAGCAATGCCCCATCCCCCATTCCCTATTCCCCATTCCCTATTCCCCATTCCCCATTCCCTATTTTTACCTTTTTTCTAGCAACCAATAAGTCATCATCTCCCCCTTACCTTTTATCGGAATCATGCCTCGCCTCTCAAACAAATACTTATCTTTTAAAAGCTCATAAGTGACATCAGTAACTTGAATGTTTCCGGAAAATCCCGTAACTTCCATCCTCGCCGCCACATTCACCGTATCTCCCCACAAATCATAGGTAAACTTGCTCACACCAATCACTCCCGCCACCACCGGCCCGGAATTGATGCCGATGCGAATTGCCAGTTTTTCCCCTGTCTCGGCTGACAACTTTGCTATTTTTGCCTGCATTCCCAAGGCCATTTGGGCGATCGCCTCGGCATGGTCATCTCTCGGCGTCGGCAATCCCCCAACCACCATATAAGCATCACCAATCGTCTTAATTTTCTCCACACCGTACTTTTCAGCTAACTGGTCGAAGTGCGAAAAAATCACGTTCAATCTTTTTACCAACTCCGTCGGAGACATTCTAGCAGACAGTTCAGTAAAGCCCACAATATCAGCAAATAAAACACTGACTTCTCCAAAACTATCAGCAATTGTAGTTTGCTCCGCTTTCAAACGTTCTGCTATTGGTTTAGGTAAAATATTTAACAGCAACTTTTCGCTTTGTTCCTGTTGAACTTTTAGTTGTTCTTGCGCTAATTTGCGCTCTGTAATGTCAGAAACAGTACCCTCATAATACATCAGCTCACCTTTTGCATCCCGAACAGCTCGGGCATTTTCTGACACCCAAATTCGGTGACCGTCTTTGTGGAACACCATAGATTCAAACCCCAACACCGCATTTTGTGCATCCATGGCAGCCTCAAATTCCTGGCGGCGTTCCGGCTCAACGTACACTTGAGAAGTATTTTTAATGCAGGACATCAGTTCTGCTGGCGAGTCGTAACCGTACAATTTTGCCAAAGCTGGATTAGCGCTGAGAAAGCCTCCTGAAGGCGTGCTTTGAAAAATGCCTTCCATCGCATTTTCTACAATGCTGTGATATCTTTCTTCAGCAATCCGCAGTAATTCTTCTGCTTTTTTGCGCTGAATCAAAGAACCTAATTGACTGCCTACAGCATCAAAAACATCTATAAATCGCGCGTCTTTCCGGCCGGGCAAAATCTTAAAGAAAACCAGCACTACCAAGAGTTCATCGCCTACCACAATCGGCACACCAAAAGCTGCTTTGAATCCGGTTGCTTGTGCTATTTGACTTCGAGTAAAAGGCGGGTAGCCCTGGGTAATATCTTCTACCCACTCCGGTTGCTTGGATGCCCAAACTCGTCCCGGCAGCCCAATATTCCTGGCAAATGTCAGTTTTTTGCTTTCCCTGCGGAACCAGTCCATGCTGGCGTTGCCCGCATACCAACCCCTGGCAGATTCCAGGAAAGTTCTTTCTGCATTGGGAATCCAAGCTTCTCCTAAATCCCATCCGATTGTTTCGCCAACTTGGTGCAGAATTACTTCTAAAGCTGAGTCAAAGTTTACAGCTTCGCCGATCGCCCGCGTCGTTTCCAGCAAAAACCGGATTGATTCTTCAGCCCGCTGCCGTTCCGCGATTTCTTCCTGCAATCTCGAATTGCGATCGTGCAATTCCCGGGCTTGCTGTTGCAGTTTCGATTGCAGCGAACGTAATGAAAGTTGGTTTTCGACGCGGGCCAAAACTTCTTCTACTTGAAACGGCTTAGTAATATAATCTACCCCTCCTACTTGAAAAGCTTTAACTTTTTCCAGCACGTCATCGAGCGCACTAATAAAAATCACCGGAATATCTTTAGTATTTTCACTTAACTTTAACTGCTGACAAACTTCATAGCCGTTCATTTTCGGCATATTAATATCTAATAAAATTAGATCGGGAGGAGACATTTGTGCCGCTTGCAGAGCCAGTTGTCCGTTAATAGCCTTCCTGACTTGATACCCGTGGGATGCTAGCATAGTGGATAAAAGTCGCAAATTGTCCGGCATATCGTCAACGATCAGAATGTCTCTAGGAGTCGCTGGTAGTGGCTGGTCGTTCATCATAATATAATTGAGTTAAATCAATAATGATATCTATCCGAAAATTATCGACTAAATCTGTTAAAGCTTGAGCGAGATTTGCCTCAGTTTCGGGAATTTGCTCGATCAGTCCGAGAATGCGATTGTCGTCAACGCAAAGTGCTGCTTGGTACAAATCCACCACCCAGTCTGTGGGCATTACACTCAAATCCTCCGCTGTCAAACTTTTCAGCAGTTTCGGTGCTAAACCAGAAGTAGATGAGTTTTCTTCCTCATAAATATACCGCAGGTTCAGGTGATGAGCTATCTTTTCAAATAGTACCTCTTCCCGAAACGGTTTACAAATGAAATCATCACAACCAGCAGACAAAATTATGTGCCGCTGCTCGTCAAAAGCACTAGCAGTCAGGGCAATAATTATGGTTTCTTTTCCTTCTGGAGTTTGCTTGATCAGTTTGGTTGCTGCATACCCGTCCATTACTGGCATCAGCATATCCATTAAGATCAGGTGCGGCTTCCAAGTTGAGTGCAAAGCAATTCCTTCTTGACCGTTAGTTGCTTCGCGGAGTTCAAATCCCAGCGGTGCGAGCAGCTTAAGCAGCAGTTGGCGATTTTCCGCTACATCTTCAACTATTAATATCCGATAAATTGGCTGTCCAGCTTCTAAAGCAATAACTTGTTTTGCCGCCGATTTTTCTTGTTCGTCGCTTTCTGTGACTAACTTAACCTGGATATTAAACGTGAAAGTTGTGCCTTGACCGAGTTGACTTTCCACAGAGATATCACCTCCCATAATCCGGACAAACTGTTGGCTGATCGGCAATCCTAGCCCAGTTCCCTGCATAGATTTTCGACCTGTTTCGGTTTGAACGAAGGGCTTGAATAATGTGGGAAGTTCCAAGGGGGAAATGCCGGGGCCGGTGTCGGAAATTTCAAACAGCAGTTGGGATTGATTTTCTTCAGTGACGCTGGTTTCTTCTTGGCTGCTGACGCGCAGAGTAACAATTCCGTGTTGAGTAAATTTGATTGCATTGCCCAGCAGGTTAATTAAAACTTGCCGCAATTTAGCTTCGTCTGTTTGAATGTATTTTGGCAAATTGCCAAGATTTTCAAAGATTAGCTGCAAGCCTTTGGAGTTGGCTTTTAGTTGCAGCATTTCTCTGAGGCTGTTGAGAATGTTGTAAAGGTTGAAGCGACTTTCATTAATGGTAATTTGACCTGCTTCTATTTTGGACATTGACAAAACATCATTGATGAGTTCCAGCAAATGTTCGCCGCTGCGGTTGATAATTTCTATGTATTCTTTTTGTTCGGCAGTGATAGAAATATTGCGAGCCATGACTTGAGAAAAACCGAGAATGGCGTTGAGAGGTGTGCGGAGTTCGTGACTCATGGAAGCGAGAAATTGGCTTTTAGCACGGTTGGCAACTTCGGCGTTTTCTTTGGATTTAATCAGTTCCATTGACTGCCTTTGGGTGCGGGCGAGCAATTCGGCTTGCTGCAATGCTACTCCTAGCTGAGTGCCTACATGAACTGCAACGTTGATTTCAGCTTCGCTCCACTGGCGGGGAGCTGAATTTTGATAGGATGCTAGCAATCCCCAGAGCTTTTCGCCGCAGAAAATTGGCACAGTAATGTAGGATTTGGCTTGAAATCTTTCTAGCAATTGGATGTAACAAGGGTGGAATCCTTGCTTGTAAATGTCTGGGACACAAAGATAAGTTGTACCTCGGCTGTAAGCTCCGCCTTCGGTTTCTTGCAAATAGGTATCGTGGACTTCTTGTGAGCTGCTATCGAATTTTTGGACTAGGCAATTTTCGCTTTCTAAAGCGTCTTCTGTGAAGTTGGGGTCTATTTGTTGTGCTTGGATGAAAGAAACCCACTTGCTGTCAACAGATTCGGCTACAAATTCGCCGCTCCAGTCAGGATTGAAACGGTAAAGGGCAACTCGATCGCATTTCATGGTTTGGCGCAATTCTCGGGTTGTCGCCTGAAAAATCTCTCGGATATCTAAAGTCTGCCGCATTCTTTCAATAATGCGGGCGATCGCTCTTTGCCGCAAAGCACTTTCTTGCAGTTCGGTTTCTGCTTGCTTGCGTTCGGTAATATCTACAGCCATTGAAGCGGTACCGATCGCTTTGCCGTTTTCGTCAATTAGCTGAGTATTGTACCACTCGCAGATGATAATTCTGCCATCTTTGGTCAGATTTTCGGAAGTCTCGCTAGATTTGGCACTCAAGCCGCGATCGAAAATCTTAGATGCTTGTTGGCGGCAGCTTTCAGGTACGATCAAATCGGTGGCGACTCTCCCTTTCGCTTGGGCCTCGCTGTAGCCAAAAATAGCTTCCGCCGCCGGATTCCAAGTGATAATTTCTAAATTCAGGTTTAACTCGATCACTGCGATCGGCGTTTGCTGCAATAAAAATGAGATTCTTTGCTGCGACGCTAGCAGTTTTTCTTCGGCCTCTTTGCGGTCTGTGATATCATTAGCCGTGCCGAGAAGTTGTTTGGGTTTACCGTCATTTGTTCTGAGAAATACGGTATCCCAACTGTGCATCCACCGCCATTCGCCGTTTCTGTGCCTCATCCGGTATTGAAATTCGATGATGTCGCCGCCTTGGGTTCGATCGAACTTTTGGATGTGTTCAAAGAAAGGCGACACATCCTCGGGGTGCATCAGAGTTGGCATCATTGCTGTACCCATATCTTGTATTTCTCCGGCGCTGTAGCCCAGCATCGCCGCCATTTGGCGGTTGCTGTAGACATTCCGCTGTTCAATTAAATCGTAAACGTACAATAGGTTGGGATTGGCATCGGCGATCGCCTGAATGAAGTGCTGGCTTTCTCGGAGTGCAGATTCTGCAAGTTTTCGATCGGTAATATCTCGCGCTACCATAATCACTGAGTCTTGTGAAAGCACAGAAACTTTAGCATCTAGCCAAACTTCGCGATCTCCGACTGTATAGCTATATTCAACATTGATGCTTTGCTTCGTTTTGAGAACTTGTTGGATGGCATTTAATACCAAATCGGCCACAGATTCCGGCAAGACTTCATGGGCGGTTCGGTTAATCATTTCGCTGGCAGGTTTCACCAAATTCGTCGCTGATGTCGGGGCGATTTTGATGCAGCGCCCTTCTATATTTCTCACTAAAACTATGTCAGTCATGGCCGCAAAAATAGTCCGCAATTCTGCTTCTGACTCTTGCAAAGCTTGCTCGGCGAGGATGCGGGTGCGAATTTCTGCTTGCAACTGTTTGTTTTGCCGATCGAGCTGCCCGAGCCGGTTTTTTTCTCGATCGATCAGTTGAACTTGAGCCAGCGCTATCCCTAGTTGAGCCGCCACCGCTTCTAACAAGTCGATTTCATCTTTCGTCCATTCTCGGTAGCGATCGCACTGGTGCAAGCAGATAGCGCCATTTGCCCTGCCTTGATAGGAAGTGCGAATTGCCAGCATCGATTTCAACCCAATTTCGCGGCATATCGGTCTCACAGCTTGCAAAAGAGAATCTGAGTAAACATTGTTGGAGGCGATCGGCCGATCTTGTATCATCATTTGTACGATGTGAGGATTTCCCCAAATAGGAATGGGTACGTTCCAAATAGATTCGCACTCCGATTCGAGATACTCCGCCGCCAGAGGAATATCGACTTGGGGAGTAGTAATGTAAGTATGAATCAAACAGCGATTGACGCAGAATGCCTGACCGATTTGAGTTGCGGCTGTTTGAAATATTTGTTCTGGATGCAAGCTCGATCGAATTTCTTGAGTTATTTTGGCAATCAGCAACTCTCGCTGAACTTGCCGTTCTAAAGCAGCTTTAGCTGCGGCAGTTTCTATTTCTGCTTGCTTGCGATCGCTGACATCAAAAAGTACGCCATACCATACAATATCGCCATTATCGCGCATTTCGGGTCGAGAATTAGATTGCAGCCATTTGAGTTTGCCCGACGGCGTAACAATCCGCCATTCCAGAGCAAAAGGTTCTAAACTTCGAGCGCTTTCTGCAATTTGGTCTATCACATATTGCCGGTCATCTGGATGATTTTGAGCGCAGGCAAAATCAGCATTTTTTAATAACTCCTCACTCTCTAATTCGTAAATATCCCGACAAGCATAACTGATATATTCAAATTTAGAACTTCCCTCAAAACTTTTAACTAATTGATAAATAACTCCCGGTATATTGACAGCCAATTTCTGCAACCGCGCTTTGCTTTCCCGGAGTGCTTGTTCTGTCCGCTTCCGAAATTCTACCTCTTGTTGCAGTTGGACATTCTGCTGTTTTAATTGTTTTGATAGCTGCTGGATAGTCAATTGACTTTCGATGCGCGCTAAAACTTCTTCTACTTGAAAAGGCTTAGAAATGTAGTCAACACCGCCAATTTCAAAAGCTTTTACCTTGTGAAAGACTTCATTAAAAATGCTCAAAAAAATCACCGGAATTTCCCGAGTTTTTTCGTTTGCCTTCAGTTTTTCGCACACTTCGTAGCCATTCATTCGAGGCATGGCAATATCTAGCAAAATCAAGTCTGGTAGAACGGTAAATTTAGCATTTACAACCATTTCTCCCGAAATCGCCCGCTGAACTTTATACCCTTCTTTAGTCAATATATTTGAGATAAACCGAAGGTTGTTAGGCTGGTCGTCAATAACTAAAATATGAATACTTTCTTTGTCAATTACCATTTTTTCTAGAGCCATTTTTCCTGGTCTATTGTTAGCATGTCAATTATTTAATGAAGCGAGCAATTAATTATCCTGAAAATTAAATTACTTATCAAGCGTTTTCAAACTAAGCAGACAGAGATTTTTCTAGATAACTCCATTGACTGACGTGCCTTTTCCTAGTTATTTTTTTATCCCGATATTAGATGGCCAACTCCTATTAACCGGATTATTGCCATATTTTATCGTAAAAACAAATCCAATTATTCCCGGAAAATATTAAATTTCCCCAAACAAAATCATTGATTAGGCACTCCAGATTTTCAAACCTTAGTTTTTAACTCTGTTCTAGGGCTGCGACGCATCTTTTCGTACATCTAACCCGGTTGATGCGCCCGGGATTTTTTTTTCGGTGGACTTTAGGCTTAACACTCCTAGGAGGATGACGCAAGCTTCTTGAGATTTTAATGCCACCTTAAAAAGGTTTTAGCAGAGATACAGGTGCGATCGCAACCCGACGCAAAGAAACCAGGTTTTTTACTCTGGCCCGCGCTACAACGAACTCTACGCTTGAAAAAAACCAGTTGAGACGCACCCGCGCCTAAGTTTTAAGATATTCATCAGTTGTTACGCCAGAAAGATGGTCTGTGGTGATTGAGGGGCCGATGCGGATCGGATTTGACGATTTTTGATGAATTCTCGAAATCTACGATTTAAATCCACCACCGAGACAGCCAAGTAACAGTATAGATTGACTGGCCCGCACCCTAATGCCCGCCGTATCAACTCTATTCTCCCTCTTTCCTAAGCCAGCAATTCCTTAAGTTTAGCAATATTTTCATGGCTGAGGGAGATTTTAATTTCAAGTTCTTGGTCAGCCTCCCAAAGCAGCAGAGTATTATCTTCTCCCAAGGCAATTTCAGGATTGTTCAATTCAAGTGTTTGATATTTAACTTCGGGAATACCTATGCGAATTACGAGTTCCGACTCCAACTGAGGATAGAGGTACAATTGCTGTTGCAGGTTGTCGAGTTCTAGTTTGTCAACTGTGTTATTGCGTTCTACAGGAGAATTGGGTTTGTACCAATAGAGAGTATCCTCGCGAATTTCGGGATTGACTATCACAAATGTTTCGTCAAAACGCTGGGCTTGCCAGTGAATTTCGTTCAATCCGCCGATTTGCGGAATCAGTCGCTCTACCCAGCTAATTTGTTTACCGTTGAGGTTTCGCCACCACTGACTGATATTATCGAGGTTGTTAGCATTTTCGGGGTCGTTGCTGCCGGAATGCCAGACTGTTTTTAGTTGCATATACAGGTTCTCCAGCGAATTTTAATTTGAGATTGCAGGCTTTCAATGGGAGATTTAATCGTTCTACAATAATCGGCATGGACTTACCAATTATCTACCACGAAGATTACGTTGCACCCCTGCCGCCGGATCACCGCTTCCCGATGGCAAAGTTCCGGATGCTTTACCAGATGCTGCTGGCGGAGGGGGTAGCAGATAAATCGCAATTTCACGCTCCCGAACTTCCCCCTCCAGAATGGATTGAATTAGTCCACGACTACGGCTACGTTCAAGCTTACTGCAACGGGACGCTCGATGCCAAAGCGATGCGGCGAATTGGTCTGCCTTGGAGTCCGGCCCTTGTCAACCGCACTTGCACTGCGGTTGCAGGGACGGTACTAACTGCCAAGCTCGCTTTGGAGTGCGGTTTGGCTTGCAATACTGCGGGCGGAACTCATCACGCCTTCCCTGCTTTTGGGTCTGGTTTTTGTATTTTTAATGATTTGGCGATCGCCTGTCGCGTCTTGCAAAAAATTGGTTTAGTTCGCAAAGTTTTAATTGTCGATTTAGACGTACACCAAGGAGACGGAACTGCGGTAATTTTCCAAGATGACAGCAGCGTTTTTACTTTTTCGATGCACTGCGAGGTGAATTTTCCCGGAACAAAACAAAAGAGCGATTTAGATGTACCCTTGCCTGTCGGTATGGAGGACGACGAATATTTACAAACCTTAGATCGATTTTTACCCGATTTGCTGTCAACTGTCAAGCCAGATTTAGTTTTGTACGATGCCGGAGTAGACCCCCATCAGGGGGACAAATTAGGAAAATTAGCTTTGACTGATACGGGCTTATTTCGCCGGGAAATGCAAGTTTTGATGGCGTGTTTGGCTGGTGGCTATCCCGTTGCCTGCGTGATTGGCGGCGGCTATGCCGATGACACAAAGGGATTAGTTTACCGGCATTCGTTGCTGCACCGAGCCGCAAGTCAAGCCTACAGGCAATATCGACTTTGATACAGAGCAGCGAGATTGCAGATTAGCTTAAGTATTGTTTCGCGATATAATTAGTGTTGAGAGTATTTTATAATAAAAAAAACTATAAATTCCCATTTAGCTCGATAGCTTTCAATCACCATGAATTATAGCATCAACTCCAACTCGTTAAATACCAGAGAAGATGGGATCAAAGAACTGCCTTTGACGCCGATCGACCAACGCTACTTGCTCGTCATCAACATCCAGTCCTCCTGCGACTCCCAAGGCAGCAGGTATCTCGATCCAATGTGGGCAAAAGACTTGATCGAACACTTCAAGTATTTGAAAAACTTTACACTCGCAGCTCCGCAGAGGCTAGAAATCCCCCCGGAAAATACAATCAAGGTGGATTCGGAAACATCATTTGCCGATGCTAAATTTATTGACCTTCCCTCGCCAAATAGCTACGCCCAAGCAATATTAATGCTGCCGGCGACGGTGGCTCAACTTTGGGGCGCGATCGCCAGAACGGATATCGTACACAGCGCCGTAGCAGGCTGGCCGATTCCGATGGGATGGTTAGTGACGCCAATAGCCATTATACAGCGAAAAAAACACGCGATCGTTGTTGAGTCGGCACCGTGGAGGCTACAACCGGGAACAACTCCCAATATTAAAGCCAGAATTATAGCTCAAATATACGAAAGATTAAATCGCTGGTGCATCAACAGGGCCGACTTGACAATCTTTACCCAGGCAGAATACCAGGAGAGTTTATTAACAAAAAAACACAAAAAAAGTTACATAATTAATGCTTCGTGGATAGATAAAGAAAATATTATTTCCGAAGCCGGTGCCACACAAATATGGCAGGAAAAAAGGTCTCAATCCCCCCAAAAAATAAAATTTTTATTTGCGGGCAGGTTGCATCCGAGTAAAGGGGTGTTGATTCTCCTAGAAGCAATGAAAATATTGGACAACGAAAACATGACGGTCGAGTTGGATATACTAGGAGAAGGTGAACTTTTAAGCAACTGCAAAGCAGCTAGCAACCAGATGCAAAAATCGGCGAAGATAAATATTTTGGGAACAATTCCTTATGGCCCAAAATTCTTCGATTTACTGCAACAATATCATGCTATTGTGGTTCCGAGCATCTCAGACGAACAGCCCAGAATTGTATACGATGCCTATTCTCAAGCGTTGCCTGTACTGGCAAACAACACAGCCGGACTCCGGGACTGTATCGAAAACGGTATCACAGGCTCGATCGCTAATTGCAATGACCCCATTGCTTTAGCAAACTTCCTCAAACAGTCGGCAGAAAACTTGAACCTACTCCAAAATATGGGAATCGCTGCTCTGAAAAAAGCTCACAGCCTGACTCACCAAGAAATACACCGGCAGCGGTGGCAGCTTTTGTTAAAAATGTTAGATGAATCCAAAAATTAGGCGATACAGGCCCCGCAGGCGATCGCGCCAGCTTGCCATAGGGGTACAACTTAAGCTAAAAAGTTGTTAAACCAACAACTGCACTTATGTCCAAAGCCAGCGAGCCCAATCACCCGTATCCACTGCTGGTTGTCATTGTTAACTACCGAACCCCTGGTTTAACCATTGACTGCTTGCGCTCTCTAGTTACCGAAGTGCGATCGCTCAGAGGTATGCGAGTTGCAGTTGCCGACAACGCATCAGGCGACAATTCTAGCGAACAAATAGCAGCCGCGATCGCAGCAGAAGGCTGGAGCGAATGGGCATCCTTCGTTCCCCTAGACTGCAACGGCGGATTTGCCTACGGGAATAACGCCCTGATCCGTCCTGTCCTGCAATCCACCAATCCCCCCCCCTACTTCCTGCTGCTCAACCCCGACACCGTAGTTCGCCCAGGTGCCTTAAAAGCCCTCGTCGATTTCATGGAGACTCATCCCGACGCCGGCATCGCCGGCAGCCGCTTGGAAGACCCCGACGGAACACCGCAGCATTCAGCTTTCCGGTTTCACGATTTCTTAACCGAACTCGATTTTGGTTGGCGGACGCGCTTTTTATCCAAATTATTGGCAAACTGGAATGTAGCGCCTCCTATTTCCCAAGAAATCTGTCAAACTGATTGGGTAGCTGGAGCCAGCATGATCGTCCGTCGCGAAGTATTTGAAAAGATTGGCTTGATGGATGAAGCTTATTTCATGTATTGCGAAGAAATGGACTTTTGTCTGCAAGCTAACAAAGCTGGCTGGAGTTGCTGGTATGTACCTGAAAGTCGCGTGGTTCACCTAGTAGGTCAAAGCTCAGGTGTTACTGACACCAAAAAGCCCCCTAAGCGACTGCCACAGTATTGGTTTGATTCCCGGCGCAGGTACTTTCTCAAAAACTACGGCTTGGTTTACACAGCGTTAACCGATGTCACCTGGGCTTCGGGCTTTGCAGCCTGGAGGGTGCGCCGCGTACTTCAAGGTAAGCCGGACGGAGATCCGCCAAAAATGCTCACAGATTTTGTCAAGAATAGTGTATTTTTTAAGGGAGGTAAGATTGAAGATTCCAAAAACTTTTAAAGGGTATTTGTAAATAAATCAAAGCCAGAGAAACCCGGTTAATCATGGTCAACAAAACCTTGCGTAATTCACCGCAGCACTTGGTGTTTTTGATTGAATAAACCAGGTGCATTATACCTGAAAAACCCGAGAAATAGCTTAATATCAGGGGCATCTAATAACAACTTAAACAAGACAGAGTGTTGAGTACAGCTTATGGTAACAGAGTCAAATTTAATAGCAACTGAAAATCAAGTAGAAACCCCTGCACTGGGATTGTGGCAGCAGATTAAAGAAGACTGGATTGCTCACGGTCGCGATTGGACAAAACCGGGTTTTCGCGCCGTAGCAGTCCAAAGATTCGGTGTCTGGAGAATGCAGGTAGAACCAAAACTGCTGCGGGCTCCCTTGAGCATTCTCTATCGATCGCTCTACCGAAAAGTCCGCAACACCTACGGCATAGATTTGCCCTACACAGTCAAGCTCGGCCGCCGAGTCATCATTGAACACGAAGGCTGTATCATCGTTCACGGACACTGCACTCTTGGTGACGACTGCATTATCCGCCAAGGCGTTACCCTGGGGAACCGCTACTTGGAAAAACCCCTAGAATCGCCTCAATTGGGCGATCGGGTGAACGTCGGCGCCGGAGCAAAAATTCTCGGCAAGGTCAACCTGGGAGACGACGTAAATATCGGTGCAAATGCTGTCGTTTTATCAGACATTCCTGCTGGTCAAACTGCCGTTGGCATCCCTGCCAAAATTCTCAAATCCCGCCCTGTGGAAAACAATCCTTAAATTAGTACCAGAACAAGTGACCTGTCTCTTGTGTTACCAGAAAACTGGGTCTAAAGCCCCCTCCTTTTAGGACGGTTTTAATTATCCAGATTTGTGCTTCGAGGTTTTCAGGAATCAGTTCTTGTTATGCTATATTAAAGTAATACTACAGGTAGCATAACCGCCGATACACAGGAGACACCAAGCTCAAACGACTGGTCGGAAAATAATAATGGTTAGTGGGTGGCGAAAACCACGAATAAACATAGCTAAGGTAACTAACGTAACCCAGACCAGAAAACTAAAATCTTAAATACTAAACGTACCGTGGGGCACACGGAAACAAGGAGAGAAATCTCCGAAAGCTTGGGGAGATGCGCCCCAAGCGGGCTATTTAAGTTAGACTTGATGCTTGGTTCTATCGAACGGGTATTTGGTTTAAATATTGCCGAAAGGATAGGTAGTTTTAAGGTATGTCTGCGAACCAAGAATCCCCGTACTTTTAAGTCGGGGAGTGTCAATTAAATAAACTAGAGATCTACCGTCCCTATAGTGATATAGCAATCCTAAATCATTTGCATAATTCTTGTAGGGGCTCTTCCCCCTCGTGAAGAACCCGATAGATAAGGGTAGGCACGGGGGCACTACCCCTACTGAATCATTTAGCTATAGATGCTTGTACGAAATCGTCGAGTTCTCTGGCAATTGTGATTCTTGCACGCAGGGTGCGATCGCAACTGCTTGGTGGTAGACATCAACTCGGTTAACTAAATAATTATAAGTTGACCATCTAGCAATCTTGTATTAATTGTGAAGAATTTGTAGGTTGAGTATCCCCGTGCTTACCAGGAAAACCTGGCAACATACAAAAACCTTACAACTCAAATAGGATTGTCAGATAATTTCCAAAAATATTGTCAATCACCAACCAGCGATCGTATACTGATAATCGAGGATCGCATGATTGTCAGTATATCTTATCTTTTCTATTGCATAAATAATGGTTGAATCAATAACTGCACCTGTAGTTTCTGCCACAGAGCCAGATTGGAGCCGCGAACAACCTCGCCAGTTTTGGGATCCCAGTCGCCAACTTCTAAAATCTATCCGCAACTATCAAAAACGGAAGCAGCAAGGTGGAATTTTAGGGTATTTTTTATCCCGGTTCAACATAATCCAGCATATATTCTGGAGCATTGTAGCTGGAACTGACATCCCCTTGAACTGCCAGATAGGAGGGGGACTAATTATGCTTCATCCTAATGGCATAGTCATTCATCCAGAGGCATCTATTGGCCCGAACTGTCTGATTTTTCAACAGGTCACAATTGTTTCTGATGTCCAAATTGGCGGTCACGTCGATATCGGTGCAGGAGCAAAAATTATTCGCTCCGTAACCATCGGCGATCATGCTTTGATAGGCGCCAATGCAGTGGTGATTTGCGACGTACCACCGGGCGCAACCGCAGTCGGAATACCAGCAAAAATTCTCCCCAAAAAATCCTAAGCCTGAAAATGCAGTCCTAGAAATATTCGCAGGAAAAAGGAAGTTGCAGAGCAAGGATTCTTTCAGATAATTCTCCTATTTCCTAAACTTTCAATTTTTCCTGCATCAAATCTTTCCGGCGGCGTGCTACTTTTTCCCAGGTAAATTCCTCGGCTTGCTGGCGAGCATTACAACCCATCTGAGCTCTCAACTCCGGGGACAAAGCAAGCTTTCGCAAGCCTTCAACCAAAGCCTCAGAATCGTAGGGATCCACGACTATCCCATCTTTGCCGTCCCGAGCAATGGCACCCGCTCCCATAGGTGAGGTGAGAACTGGCAACCCGTAAGCCATAGCTTCATAAGTAACCATCGGGCCGCCATCTTCCAGACTCGGAAAGGCAAAAATGTCAGCTTCGCCATATACCGCCTCAACATTGAGCGTGTAATCTATATAAATTACATCCGATCGTCCTAAAATATCGCTGCAACTTTCGGCAATTGCAGGCTCCATGTTTCCGCAAAGCACCAGTTTGCCTTTAATGCCGGCTTTTTCCCAGGCTTGCAAGAGCAAGTGAGCTCCTTTTCTGACGCAGATGGTACCCACAAAGAGCACAGTAACGGTATCTGATGGCTGTTTTTTGGGCGAAATATTCGGGAACCGCTTGGGACACCACCCGTAACTGCTTGAAATCAGTTTGTATTCGGGAACTCCTATTTCGAGAAAAGATTTTTTTACCTCCGGACTAGGAGAAAAAATGAAATCAGCCAACCTCATTTCTTCATCTTCTTGCTGAATCATCGCATCTGTAATTCCATGTTGGGGAGCGATGCCCAAGCGACCGTAAGCATCGTCAAGAATATATTTTGCCTTTTTAGTAGAGCAGTTAATACGCTCAAAAAAAAGTGTTTGCCCCTGCTGCTTTACCTTTCTAACAGTTTCGATTGAAGTGCGAGGCCACAAGTAAACTGCATCAAAATCCTTCAGATCTCTCAGAAAACGCTTTTCAGCCGAAGATTGCGCTAAATTTCCGAGCTTGTAGTATACCCTTCTCAAATATCGGGGTATGCTTTCGACCATATTATTCCCGCGACATGACGGTGTGCAACTGGGAACAACCATGCGGGTTTTAAAGTCTGGGTAATTCCACTGACAAAGTGACAAAAATGTATGGCTAATTCCTTCATCGCTACAGTAAAAGGTGAACAAAGAGCTGATATTTAGCATGGTTGACTCTTCTCAATTCAAAATGCTAGATCGGATGTGACTTAATATATAATAAGCTAAACGGGCAGGGACGCCTACTACAGCCATTCGCTCAAAGTTGTGGAATCAAGATATTGTGAAATTAGCTTGACTTTTACTAAAATATTAAAATAACAGATCGCAAGTGGAATTGCAGAGGTAAGCTTTGAAACAAGTTGGATTGGTTGCTATTGGGCGGAATGAAGGCGATCGCCTAAGAGCGTGCTTGCTGTCGGCGATCGGCTTCGTAGCCTGGGTGGTTTATGTCGATTCCGGCTCAACAGACGGCAGCTTGGAATTAGCGCGATCGCTCGGAGCTGATACAGTAGAACTCGACTTATCTACACCCTTTACAGCAGCACGCGCCAGAAATGAAGGATTTGCCCGCCTGCGACAAGCAGCTCCAGACATCGAATTTGTCCAATTCGTAGACGGCGACTGCTCCATAGTTGATGGATGGCTCGAATTTGCCCAGCAAAAACTCGCAGCCCAACCCGAATTAGCTGTAGTGTGCGGGCGCCGCCGCGAGCGGTACCCCGATGCCACACCGTACAACCGACTCTGCGACATAGAGTGGGACAGCCCGATCGGCGAAGCCAAAGCCTGCGGGGGCGACTCCATGATGCGGGCATCAGCCTTCGAGCAAGTCAGCGGTTTCAACCCCACACTGATCGCCGGCGAAGAACCGGAACTCTGCGTGCGACTGCGCCAAAATGGTTGGAAAATCGAGCGATTAGATGCAGAAATGACCTTGCACGACGCCCAAATGACTCGTTTTGACCAGTGGTGGAAGCGCTGTCAAAGAGCAGGTCATGCCTACGCCGAAGGTTCCTGGTTGCACGGAAACACCCCCGAACGCCACTGGATTAAAAACACCCTCAGCATCTGGTTTTGGGGATTTGTTTTGCCCGTGCTAGCATTGTGCACAGCGTGGTTCACACGCGGCTGGAGCTTGCTGTTACTCATCGGTTACCCGGTACTTGCCTACCGCATTTACCACCGGATGCAGCAGCAGAATTTGCCAGCCAAGGATGCTGCGCTTTACGCGATATCTTGCGTGCTCGGGAGTTTTCCTCAATTGCAGGGTCAGATGATGTTTCACCAGCGCCGGTTGCTCAGACAGCGCAGCAACTTGATCGAATACAAGACATCAAACCCATCAATTGAGAAAGTTACAATGAGCGCTAAGTCTACTAAGTAGGTCAGTTACCATCAACTTAGCTTGTTTTTTCTGCAAGTTCTCCCCTGTAATTGCAAGTCGGGTGTTGATGTAGAGGCGGATTTTTCCATCAACCTCTACAGCAAACTCTCGCATCAAAAAAAACGCTTCATATCGATTAATTTATTCAAAACTCAACTTCAAGATATCGATCGTCAACAAAGGAATCTAACCAATGAACGACCAAAAATTAAAAGTTTTACTAATTGTAGAGCAGTGCAATCCTGAATGGGCCTCTGTACCTTTGGAAGGGTACAATTATGTTCAACAAATTAGCAAGCTAGTAGATGCAACACTTGTCACCCATGCTAGAAATAAATCCGCTCTTCAAAAATACCCTGAACACGAAAAAGTTTTTTATATTGAAGAAAAACAAATTACAGCGCAATATTATAAAGTAGTAGAAAAAATTACCGCGAACGGTAAAATAAATTGGCCACTGTATAATGCTTTGACCTACCCAATTTATGAAGAATTTAATCAGCAAGTATATCAAAATTTTAACTCAAAAATTCTCAAGGGAGATTATGACATAGTTCATGCAATTACCCCGATAATGGCGCGGTATCCGTTTAAGGTAGTCAGAGCCTGCCAAAACACTCCTTTTATGCTAGGCCCAGTCAATGGAGGCATTCCTTTTCCAGCAGGCTTTCAAGAAACTGCCAAACAAGAATTTGCTCAATTCAACTTTTTGAGGGCAGTTGGTCGAGCCTTA
>RDYN01000009.1 GCA_004293365.1 Oscillatoriales cyanobacterium
AGGGAGGTGATGTTACTTGCGCCCTCAGAAACCCGGTTTCTTGATATATTTCTGGTTTTTAGTCGCAAATTTTGCTCAGAAACCGGGTTTCTTGTCCCCCTTCGTAAGAAATGTTAATGTCATGTGCTTGACAATTTATACAAAATCTTCAATCTTCAATCTTCAATCTAAAAAATCTAAAAAATCTAAAAAATCTAAAAAATCTAAAATCTAAAATCTAAAATCTAAAATAAAATTCCCTCCCCCGCCCTTGGGCTAATAAAAATCTGATTTCTGGCGGGCTTTCCCAAATAGGCTAAGATCGCTGCAAACCGAGATTTATTTACCAAAGGGAGAGAGAGGGTGCGATCGGGAAGACAAGTTTTAAATTAAATCAAGTCCGCCCAAGTTGTCCGACTTCAAAGAGGCAGTTTAGCCTTTCCAGTCTTTCTCAGATTGTTCGAGCACGTAGGTTGCTACATCCTCGATTTGGTCGGGCTTCAAGCGGCCGCCGAAAGCAGGCATAGCATTTTTGCCCTTAGTTACCTGAGTCGTAATAGCTTCGATAGAATTCATGCCATACTTCTCAAGAGCGCCCTTTTTCAAGGTTTTCATTGCCATAACGACGTTGCCGCCACCGATGTGACAAGCAGAACAGTTGTTACTGAAGATTTTAGATCCTTTAACAGCATCTCCAGCCAGAGCAGGGCTGCCGAAGCCGAAGGTGAAAATTGTGAACGCTAACAGGGCGATCGATAAGAGTCTTTTCAACGCAGTTCTCCTCTAATGGACACAAAGGGTGATTCTTTAGTTATTTTACCTGTTTTAACAGGTGCGATCGCGATTACACCCACGATTGCTTTCTCCCGAGTAATTTACCACTTTTTGGCAGTGGCAGTTCAACTCTCAAAATTATCCACGCCCCAGCCCGGAGCTTTCTGAGCCGCCCGGATCACAAAAGCAGCCAAATTTTCAACCTCAGCCTGCGGCATCCAGCTTTCGGGTACTTGGCGGCACCAAAAAGTTTCCTCACTGCCGTCATAAGTCATCGGCTCTCTCAGATACGACACCAAACCATTGATGTTGCTGCGGGGAGGCGTTGCCCCCTGGAGATCTGCCAAAGACAGAGATATCATCGGATCGGGCAAAGTTGCTCCTCCGACGTGGCAATTCATGCAATTTTGCTCGAACAACACCTTGCCGACAGACAAATCTTGAGCTGAAAACAACCGAGTGTTTCCCTCAGCGTCCAATTCCAGTGCTACAGGTTCCCTGGCTTGTAAATATCTATTCACGTAAGAATCGCCAGCAGCCAAAACAGGTTGGGGAGCCAGCAGCACGAGCGGCAAAATAATTAACATCCCCAACAGAAAGCAGAGAAAAACACCACGATGCAGCATAAGGGCGTAGAAAAGTCAATAATTTACTAACATTTGCTCGCACAATCCAATTTTGTTTTTGCGCTCTGACTTTCGTCAGCATCAACCAGTCCACAAGCTCAAGTCAGCGAGTGCGACTGGGGAGAATCAATCAACCAGAGGTAAATTTGAGATTTCAGATTTTCGATAGAAAAACGGCGAGCCAGCAATCCTTGCCAAATCCCAGCCCCTCTCAATCCAAAATCCAAAATCTCAAATTTCAAATTGATTAGCGAGCGCCTTTGCCACCAGCCCACTGGCGGGAGATAATTTTCGGCTGCAACAGAATGTGACCGGCAATCGCGTACAAATCTTCATCGGAGAGATTTCTCATCTCAGCGAAAATATCGGCACTCTTCATGCTCGGATGCAGTTCCGAAATTTCTTGAAACCCGTCATAAGTCGTGGGATTTTTCATATAGTCCACCAGCGACTCAATATTATTGCGGGGCGGGTTGGCCAAAGCCAGAGTTTCGGGACTCAAATTGAGGTTCGGGTCAGTTTTTGTCATGCCGGAAGCGTGACATTGAGCGCAAGTGTTTTGGAACTGGCGTTTGCCTTGCTGGACTTGTTTGAGGCTCAGCACTACGGGAGTGCCTTTGTCATTTAAAGGTACAGTGCGAAGTTCAGCACTCAGTTCGACAGCCATCGCGCTGCTGACAAATAACTGAAATGTCAAGAAGACAGCGGTCAGAGCAATGAAATATCTTTTAAGCATGGTTCTCCTTAAAAAAATCCGGCAAATTATTGAACGCTAAGAGAGTATAGCTGGCAAACAGATTTCTGTTCAAAATTCCTTTCTTTGGCGCCAACTGGCGAAAGTTTGTGCAGCCATACCTTTAAAGGTAGAGGAATTTTGCGATCGATCTAATCTGCAATTTGTTTTGAGTCGCGCCTTTTTTCGAGAGCGGACATAATTGCCTTAACATCTTCCAAAGCCAAACGGGTTTGAGGGTGTTTGTAGGCAATTTCCAGCTCATCACACAAGCGGAGCACGTCTTCAACAGGGACGTTGAAGTCTTCTGCTATTTCTGCGATGGACAGGTCTGCAAAACCCATAATTTTCAGGTCGCTGACGGATCAGAATTGAGTTGACGGCTGTTGAATGAAAGCTGGACAATTTAACAAAGCGCTGTTAGCTGTCATCTGATAGTTTGTTCTGAGATTTTGTGCGATCGCCAGCTAACTAATCACTAATTAACACTAAGCATTTTTGCTCAGCCAAGCTTCACACTCCATCAACTTCCAACCAATATCATCCCATTGCCGCGTCTTTATTATCAATAGGACTTGGGCGCGCGGGGCAAAAAACCCCGTATCTGCGTGCATATCTCGCTACCAAACTTCATGTTTTTCGTAGAAACCACGGTTTTTGGGGAATTCCTCTGACATTTTCGTCTTTGGCGGACTCACCAACAGACGGGGCGATTTTCCATTTTTCGATTTGAGATTTACTCCACAGGTGTCTTATGGGGCTTGAACTTTGGTCGAAAATTTTGATCGGTTCGCCACAGGAGTCATCCGGCGCAGCAGCTTAGGGAGAAAGCTTGAAAGCGTGAGTCGGTGTCGCCACAGCGTGGTGGCTTTCGGTAGCATCGTGGGCGGGGAATTCCGAGTCTGCCAAGAAAGGCTGGGGCTGGTGGAGGCTGATGAGTCCAGCCAGAGTTTTCTTTAATTGAGTTCGGGGTACGATCAAGTCTACAAAACCGTGGGCGAAGGAGTATTCGGAAGTTTGATAATTTTCCGGCAGCTTTTCGCGCAGAGTTTGCTCGATTACCCTGCCGCCCGTAAAGGCTACAGTAGCTTTTGGCTCTGCAATTATAATGTCTCCTAACATGGCAAAACTAGCGGTGACGCCGCCGGTGGTCGGGTGGGTCAAAATTGGGATGTAAAGCAGTCTCGCTTCCCGGTGGCGCTCTAGAGCCCCGGAAATTTTAGCCATTTGCATCAGGCTGAGCATTCCTTCCTGCATTCTCGCACCGCCGGAAGCGCAAACAATGAGTACGGGTAAGCGTTCCCGGGTGGCGTGTTCGATGAGGCGAGTCAGTTTTTCTCCGACAACTGAGCCCATGCTGCCGCCGATGAACTGAAATTCCATGACTCCGAGGGCGACTGGCAAATTTTCGATTTTGCCGGTGCCTGTTTCTACGGCGTCTAGGTGGCCTGTTTTTTCTTGAAATTCTCGGAGTCGATCGCTATATTTTTTGCGATCGCGAAATTTCAGCGGATCTGTGGCGTGGAGTCCTGCGTTAATGGGCATCCAGGTATTGGGGTCAATCAACTGCTCGATGCGATCGTCGCTGTAAACTCTGATATGATGCCCGCATTCCAAGCAAACCATTTGATTTGCTCGCAGGTCTTTGGTATAGCTCAGGGCATCGCAAGCTTCGCATTTATGCCAAAGTCCGTCCGCAATTTCTCGTTCCGGCCGTTCTTGGGAGTTCGGTACTGATTTTCGTCGATTTGCAAACCAATCAAATAGAGACATTAAAACTTGGGAATTGGTAATTGGTAGTTGGTAATTGGGAATTGGTAATTGGGAATTGGTAATTGTTAGTGGTTAGTTGTCAATTGCCATTTGTCATAATATCAAGTCCGCACTACAGGGGAATTATACTATAAACTGCCCGATCGCGCCGAATAACTACGAACGCCTCGATCGGCTCGGTGAGATACTCGCGCTGCACTCTGAAGGTTATTATTCCGATGATCGTCTCAAAGATATCAATTATCTACTATTGACTATCTACTATTGACTAATATTCGATCGCGGGGGGATCGCTAATGACTACCCTTCGACTTCGCTCGCGGACTCTTCTGAGGTTGGACTAATGACTGTTGACTGATGTTCGCGAGTTGTTGCTTGCTCGGACTTCTGACTAATAACTGATGACTAATGACTAATGACTATTGACTATTGACTAATGACTAATGACTATTGACTATTGACTAATGACTAATAACTCTTATTCTGGCTCATCTTCAACAGGACTGATGAGCAGCGACGCAGTGCGCTGGTGTTGGGGAAGAACTTGCAAAGCTGTTGCACTTCCAGCCCCAAAATAAGATGCTATGCCCAAGTCTACAATTCGAGCCGGGATTTGATGAGCCGCCAGGAGCTGCTGCATTAATTCGGCTTCCCAACGAAAGCTAGTGGTTTTGAGTGTAATCCAAGACACGGGATAATTTTACCAATTTGTCAACTACCCATCATCAAGCGGGGTACCGCTATGATGTGGGCTTGTATCTGAACTCCACCGCAATTCCGAAAACCTAGATAGAATCTCAGCTTTAGTTTCACTGCCCGATACATTAGGGGATGCTGACAAGCTCCCCGTACTCATCCAGTCTTGCCGGACAAGCAACGCTCTCATTGCAATGTTTTGTGCACCAACCAAATCAGCGTGTAACTCATGACCACAGCATTCACAGCGAAACAATAGCCCTTTGTTAGGTCTATTAGCATCCGAAGTATGTCCACATTTAGGACAACTCTTCGATGTATAATGCGCCGGAACTTTAGTTGCTAACGAACCATTTAGATTGGCTTTGTAGTCAATATAGCCGTGCAATTCGGCAAAAGACCATTTCGCCTTATTTCTATTAGCTCTACGCTGCTTCTTGCTAGCCTTTTTCCCAGATTTAGACTTAGTTCTATCCCTAATTCCGGTCAAGTTTTATAGTCCAATCAGGCTGTTAGGCTTGGCAATTTCCTTGCTAATTTGGTGGTTCACGTCAGCGATAAACCGTCTTTCTCTTCCTGACAAAGCGATTAGTCTGCGCTTGGCCGAACGAGTGCCTTTACGCTGAAGAGTTGGTCTGGCTTTGTGATAACGGTTGGCTTTGTGTCTCGGGTCTTTTCCTGAGTAGAATTTCGACTTATTTTGTAAGTCTGTTTCTACTGCTAAGTAGCGCATACCCACATCAATACCAGAAACTCTGGTTATTTTTAGTGGGTTAATTTCAGGTACTTCTACTTCAATACTTACCATTAAGTAGTAAGTCTTAGAAGAACGCTGATAGACGATTTTAGCTGCCCCAATCTTGGCACCATTGGCAATCAAATCTAGATGCTTGTTGTAGCCATCATACGGGACTACTATTCTACCTTGCAGCGTGATAATACTCACTTGCTGTTCGGCTTTAAAAGAGTAGTCCCGCTGATAATTTAAGGTACAGGTTCGAGAAATGTATTTAGGGGGTTTGTCCAACCCTTTGTACCGTCTCTTGGTATAACCTTTGGCAATAGCATCGTTAGATTGTTTTACCTTAGTCCAAAGAGTTTTGTAGGTTCCAGACACTTGTCTGGGTACGTTGCAAGCCATCTGAGCACCGAGTCCAAAACGAACTCGCAACTCGTTGTAGACGGCTTTTTGCAACTTCAAACCGTTACTGGTTTTACCCGTATCAAAAGCGACTTGTGAAGTATAGTTCAAAGCATCTCGGTAGGCTAAAGCAATCTGAGACACCAAAGCTTTTTGCTCGGCATTCAGGTTGAGTTTTAACTTGGCGGTGATTATTTGAGGCATTACTTTCACTAACTCTGAAAATATTGTATCTCGTGAATACGGCAAAAGCAAGTGGTGTGGCAGAAATAATTTGTACAGCGAGTCGACCGCCCCGAACCCTCCGATTTCTAAAGCTACCGATTTGGTTTGGGGCGGATCTCTTCACTCACGCGCATTCATCCCGACGCTCACCTGGAAGTAGAGCGCGGGACTCCTGCTGATTTAGTTGAACTGATCTTATGTTCGATCGCGCTTTGTAACGGCACATCGCCAACCCTAATTCGGGAAAAACAACTGCAAGTAAATAGATAAGATCGGTTCGCCCCAGAGAGCTGTAACGGCTGCACCGAAAGCGAGAAACGGGCCGAAGGGCATGGGTTGACGCCGATCGAGCAATCCGATCGCGATCGCTCCGCCACCAGCCAAAGCCCCGGCTAAACAAGCGATAAAGCCCGCTAGCAGCAAGAGTTTCCAGCCCAGCCAAGCTCCCATCAAGGCGGCTAATTTGGTATCTCCCATCCCCATAGCAGTTTGCCCGAAGCCGATCGATCCTGCAAGTCCGATCGCGTCAAACAACCACAATCCGACAACCGATCCCAAAATTCCGTCTAGTACCAGATAGTGCACGGAGTCGATCGGGCTAAATGTTGGCCACCAACCTTTGGCGATTTGGAAAACCAATCCGAGCACCAAGCCCGATCGAGTCAAAGAATTAGGCAAAGTCATTGTATCGCAGTCAATCAAAGACAAAGCCAACAGCCAGCTAAACAAAGTCCACAACCCCAAAGTTTGCACGCTCACTCCAAACCGCCAATAGATCAGCAAAAACAGCAAACCCATAGCTGCTTCCACCAGGGGATAGCGGGCAGAAATCGGGCTGTGACAGTGATTGCAGCGTCCCCGCAGCCACAGCCAACCGAATACGGGTATATTTTCGTAAGTTCTGAGTTGATTTAAACATTTGGGACAGCGGGAAGGAGGATGTATTACCGACAAACTCGCAGGCAACCGATAGATTACCACATTCAGAAAGCTGCCGATCGCTGAGCCGATCGTAAAGACGATGACTGTGACTAGGGTATTAAAGATTGTTTCCATTAAGTTGGCGGTACGACTGTTGAAAGTCGGGATTTATTAGTTGTTATTTGTTAGATTTTGTCCTGTAAATTACCCATCATATTTGTAGTGATTAATCCAAATTTTCTGATTTTTATGCGGACTAAAGTCCTCACTACTAACCTGATTTTTATGCGGACTAAAGTCCTCACTACTAACCTGATTTTTATGCGGACTAAAGTCCTCCCTCACTACTAACCTGATTTTTATGCGGACTAAAGTCCTCACTACTAACCTGATTTTTATGCGGACTAAAGTCCTCACTACGAACCATTTTTTCCAATTGTGCGATGTGTTTTAATTTGAATTTGTTACTAATTACAATCACTAATCACCAACTGTCAATTACCAACTGTCAACTGTCAACTGTCAACTGTCAACTGACTAATACATTTGCGATTCAATTTCGTCAAAAGTAACAAAACGTTCACCGGGCAATAAAACGGGCTGCAAAGCAAAAATTAGCTGACCTCGATCGCTTCCTTGGCTGACAACTACACCGGCCGGGCGCTGCATCTGATCGGAATGCACTTTCAGATACATACTATATGCCGATCGAGCAGCTCGGATCGAATTGGGAGCTAGCAAGCTGTGACGATCGCAAATTTCTATGCTGGGTTCTGGGTTACGCTGGTATCGGGTCACTGGAAACTTATGATAATGGTATAGGTCTAGCTATTGGTTTTGGCTCTGTTATCGATCGAACTTACCTTATTTTTAAGAATAGACTTAGGTGGAAATTAATAGAGTGAACTACCCACCGTCAAACGAGTATGCTATGACGGGGGCTTCCAACTTCAACCGGAATAGCATCCAGTAAGGCCGAAGCCTTACCAGGTTGACTTACATTCCGTCCATTGGCAGCAGCACTAGTTCCTAATGCCAAAATCCGCAAGGCTTCATCCCTAATATTCTTTGCCGCATTGATGTCTCTATCGTTACGACTATGACATTTAGGGCAATCCCAATGACGCGCGTTTAAGGGCATTTCCGATACTTTGTGAAGACAATTATTGCAAGTCTTAGAGCTGGGGAAAAAACGATCTATCTCAATGTAGGTCTTTCCTAGTATCTGGGCTTTGTACTTAAGCATTGTTCCAAACATACCCCATCCAGCATCGCTAATAGCTTTTGCTAAACAATGGTTACGTACCATGCCTTTGACCTTGAGATTTTCTACTGCAATGACTTGGTTTTTGTCTACTATCTTGCGGGATAGTTTGTGCAGAAAATCCTCACGTACTCTTTTGATTCTCGAATGAACTCTGGCAACTAATCGTTTAGCCTTATATCTGGTATTACTCCCTTTCTCTTTACGGCTTAGTTTCTGCTGTTTTCGCTTCAGATTGCGGCGATGTTTCTTGAGATGTTTAGGATTTGTATACTTGCTACCATCACTGGTTACAACAAAGTCAATCAATCCAACATCTAAACCGATAGCTCTACCATTAGCATCACTTTTAGGTGTTTCTAGTCCATCATCAATCAAGATTGAAACATAGTATTTTCCGTCAGTATTTTGGGAAATAGTAACGGTTTTGACAGTGCCCTCTAGTGTTCGATGAATCCGGCAATGCACCTCGCCAATGATTGGTAATTTGATGAAGCTATCTCCTACTTTGACATTCTGAGGATAACTAATAGACTGTCTGCCATGCTTCGATTTGAAGCTAGGAAAACCACCGCGTTTATCAAAAAAGTTTTTGTAAGAAGTTGATAGATTCAGTGCGACTACTTGAAGTGATTGAGAATAAGCATTGGTCAACCAGGGATATTCCTTTTTGAGATTTGGGAGTAATCCTTGAATTGCACTTCTGCTCAGTCCTTTACCAGTATCTTTGTAGGTTTGCTGACACAGATTCAAGCTATAATTCCAGAACCAACGACAACAACCGAAAGCACCCGCAAAATACGTTTGCTGCTCGGCTGTTGGATAGATTCGGAATTTGTAAGCTTGGTACATTATCGGTTATCGGCATTTGTGATAATATTGTATCAAGGATATCAAGAAAATACAAGGAATTTGTACGGCGAACTCATGCGCTACTCATTTACTGCTGGCTGCACCTCACATCACGCGCAAGCGGCGCAATCGTCTTCTCACGAGCCGCCCGTCCCACCACTAAGATGAGTACACCTATAGCGGGGGAATTCCCGTCTGCCCAGTTAACCTACAATCCTCCCTTGGCTGCGATCGAACTGCGACTGCGAGATCTCCTTTCGTCTGAACTCTACGCTGGTGCGTGGGTAGATCCGTCCCCCACGACGTTAATGGGGGTTTTCGAGCACCTGCGAACTCTCCGCTACATCCTTCACGACTACGTGCCCAGGCCCGTATCCGAATCTCCGTCTAACCCAGGAGAGGTGCGCTACCAATGGCAAACAGGCACTTTGCTATTCACCGATTTAGCTGGGTTTACGTCGCTTTTGGAAGCAAACGCAGCCCAGGGGCGCAAGGGCGCTGAAACGCTTTTGGGGGTGATTAACGACTATTTTGCCTCAATGATTGAAATCGTCAGCAAGTCGGGGGGAGATTTGCTGGAGTTTACAGGAGATGCGCTGCTGGTGCAGTTTCTGGGAGGGATCGATCGAGAGGAGGATACAGCTAGGGCGGTGCGGGCGGGTTTGCGGATGCAGCGGGCGATGGCTAATTTTGCCAATATTGAAACGGCGCGGGGTGTTTTGTCTTTGAGGATGCGGGTGGGTATCCATTGCGGGCGCTACATTAGTGCTGATATCGGTACGCCGCTGCGGATGGCTCACGTACTGCTGGGGCATTCAGTCCAGCAAGCCAAGCAGGCTGAGGGTTCTGGGGCTGTGGGGCGGGTGTGTTTGACTGAAACTGCTAGTTCGTCTTTGGGGGAGCAATTTCGTTTTGAACCCGGGAAATCGGGTTATTTGTTGGTGGCGGACGATTTCACGGACGATCGGCTCGGAGAGTACGATATTACTTTGACTGGGCGGCGGATGCCAAGTTCGATATTGCTCGATCGCACGGTATCGGGTTTGGTGAGCGAAATCGAGGAAGCCGTGAAACGGGTTGAACCCCTTGCTAGTTATATTCCCAAAAGCATCTTGAGACTGCTGGTGGAAAATGCCGACAGGCGGAAAATCCCGCCGGATTTTCCCGAACCGACGGTGATGTTTGTCAACTTGATCGGTTTACCGGAGTTGGTGGACAAAGCAACGCCAGCCGAGGAAGCTAATCTGGTACTGGGCTGTTCTCGGGTGTTTGCGCTAATTGATGCTGTGGTGTCCGCGAAAGGGGGCGTGCTGCAAAAAGTAACGGCGCATTTGGATGGTTCGGATATACTGATTTATTTTGGCGTCCCGGACGTTCATACCGACGATCCGAGTCGGGCGGCGAGTGCGGCGATCGCGATCCGGGATCTGATTGCCAGTTTACCTGCGATCGCGATCGGCGGTGAAAATGTGAAAGTAAGCTGTCAAATTGGGCTGTCTCGGGGCCCTGTGTTTGCTGCTGAGGTTGGGGAACCGCGAGGGCGCAGGGAGTTTAATGTCCTCGGCGATACGGTGAATACGGCTGCTAGGCTGATGAGCAAGGCGGGGGAAAATGAAATTTTGATTGGCGAAAGGGTGTTTGAGTCGATCGGGCTAAACTTCGATTGCGAGGCTTTGGGAGCTGTTTCTCTGAAGGGCAAATCTGCACTGACTCCGGCTTTTGTGTTGCACGGTTCCAAGGTGGAGAGGGGAAAAGGCAGCGTTTAAATAAATTTTAAGACCTAGGCAAGTTATATTATTCGCTACTCGCACAGACTAAACTCCGATCGATATTTCACCGTTCCGCTGCAATCCTGCAAAGCTCCTCTTTCTAACTCCAACACCATAAAAGCTTCATCAGGTACATCATATTCGCCTTCCAACATTTTGCTACTAGCAGGAACGAACCCGAAACGCGAATAGAAATCAGGAGATCCCAGCACAACTACTGCCTGAAAGTGCGATCGGGCGCACTGTTTTAAACCCTCGCGGATCAGCAGCGAGCCGATACCTTGCCGCTGATAGTTTGGTAAAACTGCGACTGGCGCCAAACCCAGAATTGACAAAGTGCTAGAACATTTTCCTGCGATGACAACCGGACTGAAGAAAATGTGTCCGACTACTCGATCCGATTGTACGGCAACCAAGGAAAATGTAGATGCAATTCCCCGCAGGCGATCGACTAAGTTTGCCTCATTTTCTCGCCCGAATGCCACAAAATTGACATTGCGAACAGTTGCTACATCTTCTGGCTTTTCAGTACGGATATCCATAGCTAATACCAAGAGTGACAAATCAATGCAACGATATTGGTAGGGTGTGGATTCATCGAGAGTATCCAAGAAAGAGGCGAAAAATCTATCGAGCGACGCACCATCGACAATATTTTAGAAAACAAACTCAACATCAATTATTGTAGCAAGGATGTTTTAAATTGGTATAAGTCCTGTGAATGCTACACTCGAATATAGCTTTGGTTGCCCTCTGCTGATAAAATATTTAACCGTTGATTTCTCAAGTCCGGTTCTAAACCCAAATCTTCGAGGGGAATTAAGCCTAGTAAAGGTTCTTCTCCTGCGGGAAGTTCTACACAATCATACCTGCCTTCCCGGCCAGCTACGGCAATACTGACATCTTTGAACAGACGAAATTGTCTGGCTCCTATTGCTGTATTTCCTTGGATTTCACCAACTAGGGTTAAACCTAACTGACTGATAATATCTGCTGGCAAACAGAGTCGAGTTGCTCCTGTATCGACTAAGACGTTATCGATGGTGATAGAGCGTATTTGCTCTGGGGGGATGAACCCTCTTTCTCCCAGGATTTCATCAATGTGATTGGTGACGGTTATTGTTGCGGTAACTCTGCCCATTTTTTTATCCTTTTGTTTTGCTATAGAATGTTTTCGTTGACTTTTGAGAGAAAAAGATACAACCTAGGGTGCATATTCTATATTTTAACAATATTTGTAATTGAGCGCAATATTTTTATTCATTCCTAATTTTTTTTACTGATAAATCTTGCACGTTAATAGCAAAAATGCTCTATAAATATTGATTGTCGAAGCTTTTTCCATTCTTGTTTAGAAACATCTGCACGAGTTTTATTACCCGATGGATCGCGGATAGTCCAAATTGTATCTGCAATGCGATCCTCTTCGAGGGCTCCGCTAACGAGCGATCGCCCGTGAGAACCAGCATCGAAGTCCCAGAAGGCATCACCGACGCAATCTCCTGCTGTAGCAATCATTTCGCGATCGACTGTACGGCGAATAGCATTCCATTCGCGGATGTAGACAGGAGAATCGTCCGATCGCAATTTTCGACCTCCCAATTGAGGATTAACCTTGTAGAAAAACCAATCCGTAAGCCTATCTACGGCTTGAGTTAGTGATTCTAAATCCCGCGCTGTAGCAGTGTCTATATTTGCGCCGCCTAGCACAAGGGAAAAAGCCAACGCACACACCGCTGAAAACTTCGAGACTGAATTAATGGACGGTAATTTAATTAGCATAGTGATGCGATCGCCTTTCATAATCCACAATTAGAAATATACATATACTGTCGAATTGCTGACCATTCACTGATGCTAATTTTATCGCTTTTGGGAATTGGCTGTCCAGTCCGTTGAGGATGGCGACTGTAAAAAATTGTATCTGCAAGGCGATCGTAGGTTTGTTCGTAGGTTTCGCCGTTAATTGTGGTGAATTCCCATCCGATATCTCCTGGGCCCGGACTATTGCAGACTTCTTGGGCGGGCTTAACTCGCGGATCGATCGCCTCGCGCAATTTTTGCCATTCTGTTATGTAGTTGCGATCGCCCGTTTGCAGTTTACGATTGTTTAACTGAGGATTTACCTTGTAGAATAAAAAGTCTGTTAATCGATCGACGGCTTGTTCTCGCGATTCGGCTTTGGCTGGATTGGGGTTGAGGAGGAGAAGGGCGATCGTCAGAGCACAAACCATTGAAAATCTGGAGACGAGTTTAATTGACAGCGACTTGATTAGCATAGTGATTTGGCATTCATTCCTGATTCTATCCCAACCATCTTAACCAGCACTTACAAAGGGTGTCCAGAAACCGGGTTTTTATGGTAAAAAAATATTTTTTTACCGTCGGCAGATTCGGTAAAAACCCGGTTTATTTGGCGGAGTGCGTAGTTTATGTAGATACAATTCCGGGTGGATATTGTATATTTGAACAATATTTATAAGTGAAAGCGATATTTTGATTTATTCCTGAATTTCTGCTAATAACTGTTCCCCGAAAGGATGTTTTTGCAATTGCTCAAATGTAAAAATTCCTTTGCTGATTCCTTTCCGCCATAACCCAACATAATTTTTCCAACATAGGAGAAGATTAGGATGATTTTCCGGCAATTTGCTGCGAAGAATTTTCACTGCTTGCAAATACAGCGGTTCTGCTTCCGAGTATCTTCCTTGGGATTTATAAAGTTCGGCTAAATTGTTGAGGTCAATGGCTAAACTGGGGTGGTCTTTAGGGAGCGATAGCCTGTGTATTTCTAATGCTTGTAAATACAGAGGTTCCGCTTCGGAGTACCTTCCTTGAGATTTATAAAGAAAAGCTAAATTGTTGAGACCAGTTGCTAAACGAGGATTGTCTTCAGGGAGCAACGATCGCCTATGTATTTCTAATGCTTCCAAATATAGGGATTCCGCTTCCGAGTACCGTCCTTGGGAACGATAAAGTCCGGCTAAATTATTGATAGCAATAGCCCAACTCGCATGATCTTCTAAAAGTGAACGCCTGCCTATTTTTAACGCTTGCAAATACAATCTTTCGGCTTCCGAGTACCTTCCTTGAGATTTATAAACTAAAGCTAAATTATTGAGGCGTGTGGCCAAACTGGGATGGTCTTCTCCAAGCGCTCGCTTGTCTATTTCTACTGCTTGTAAATACAGCAATTCTGCTTCAGAGTACCTTCCTTGAGAACGATAAAGTCCGGCTAAATTATTGAGAGCAATTGCCAAGCTAAAATCGTATTGTGGGAGCGATCGCCTGTCTATTTCTAATGCTTCCAAATATAGTTTTTCCGCTTCCAAATATCTTCCTTGAAATTCATAAAATCTGGCTAGAGTGGTGAGGCGATCACCTAACCTTGGATGGTCTTCAGGGAGCGCTAGCCTGTCTACTTGTAATGCTTGTAAAAAAAGTGGTTCGGCTTCCGAGTACCTTCCTTGAGATTTATAAAATTTCGCGAGGTAACTCAAACTAACTGATAATTCCGCTTCCATATCTAAATCTTGTTGAAGCGATATCGCCTTTTTAAAATAATCGATCGTCAATTCATACTCTTTCTGAAAATTTTGGCACTCCCCAAACTCTATCCTTCTGTTATGAATCTTCCCCATACTAACATAAATACTTGCCAAACAGGGGTCTTGGAGTCCTTTTTCCTGTTCTGTTCGCGCGATTAAATCCGGCAAATCTTCCAGTGGAATCAAACTTGGCAGTTCACGATCGTCTTCAACTAACAATCGCAACGGTTCAAATTCCTCTTTCGTAATAGCCGCAGTTTTTTTAGTATCGAAGCGAAACACACCTTTCCGCCAACTCCAAAAATCAGGAGACTCATTGCTAATCAAAACTTCAATTTGTCGCGTCACCCACAACACAATCGAAAACGGAAAATCCCGCAATGCTTCGCGCGTCCATTGCAAATAGCCAAAAAACACTTCTTGTTCCGATCGACTTTCGCCAAATTGTTTAAAAAACCGCAGTTTCTCCACACCCGTCACGGTGATTACAGCTTTTCCCCCCTGTTGCAAATACGGTTCTTGTGCGACTAAATTGGCAATAGCCGATCGCAAACTCGGTTCACCTCTAGCCAATTCTACGCGATAGCGGCGGATATCCGGTTCGAGTTCTGCTTCATAATCGGAGATAATGCGATCGCGACAGTCGCTATCATCGCAAACAGCGATTAACAAATTGAGAATATCTTTACCCGCTTCAATTGACACGAGTAAATCATCATAATTATCTTGGTTTTGACTGTTGAGATTCGACATAATTGATTGTCATTTGTATCGAAGTCTCGATCCCCCTAAATCCCCCTTAAGGAGGGGGACTTTGATCGTACTCACTCTTGTCCCCCTATTAAGAAGGGGGACTTTGATCATACTTTGATCGTACTCACTCTTGTCCCCCCCTTCTTAAGGGGGGCTAGGGGGGATCGACTGTGGACTCACACATTATCTTAGTCTCGCGTTGCGCGGACTTCGTTTGTGTAGACGCGGTTTCAACCGCCGTTTCAACCGCAGATTATCAAAAAAGATTATCAACCCGGAAAATCATCTCGCTGCTTTAACAATTCTAGCACGATCGGATGAATATCATACCACAAAACAGCATTGCGATACTCCAAAACATACAACCCATGAAGCAAGTCCAAAAATTCTTTTGCTTTTGGATCGGCAGGTTTAAAATCCCTATAAGTTGCCATCAACATCTCATAATCAGTCGTTCCCAAACGAGTATCAAAATCAATCCGCAATTTATTAATCGCTTCCTCAAACACCTCGGCATTAATTTTCACCTCAGCTTCTGGATTCCGCCGCACCAACCGCAAACAAATGCGACAACATTCGTTAGCAATTCTAATCAATTCTCGCAATACTCCACCACTGTAAACGACAAGGCGATCGAGTATTTCTATTTCAATCAATTCGCTTCCCAAACGTTTAGCTAAAATCTCTTTCAATCTCGCCGCCGGTTCCGTCATGGGAATAGCATCAGCATTCCGGCTTTCCCCGCGCTTGAATAGCTTTGTGACTGGCATGAACACGATTTGATCGTTGGTTTCTGTTTCCACAGTAGCCGCCAAAGAGACATCTCGCAGCGCCGAAATCGGAGTTGTTAAAATCATCCTAAAATTTGGTAAAAACAGCGCCTTAATATGTTCTTGATAAATTTGGCGCACGACACCTAAATCCAATTTATCCAGGTCATCAATCACCACCATTATCGGTTTGTCAGCGCCAATTTCAACTACGGCTGCAATCTCGTTAATTGTCGCCACCAAATCAGAAACTTTGCGAATAAACTCTTGTTTAATTTCTTCGCGAATCGTCGCATCAGCTTTTAACTTGCCTTGAATCATCTTAAATAAGTTAAAACCCACCGATCCGCTGGCGCCCAATTCATCAATTTTTGTTTTAGTTTTAGTAGCAAACCAGTTATAAAATGATTCTTTAATTGATTGTTTAATGGGAATTTCCTGTTTTTCGGCGGCATCCATCAACTGAACTGCGATCGCAAACAAGATATTGATATGATTGACATCCGACATTTCGATCAAGTCGGAAATTGAGAAAAAGACCGTAAAATAGCGATCGTCCATTTGGCGGCAAAACTCAGCCAACAGCGTAGACTTACCGCAACCGCGATGTCCGCTGAAAATAATTTTACCGCTACCGGAAGGGTCATCTTCAACTAATTGCTCTAAGTTTTCGATCACTTCCGTCCCGTATTCTACGCGGAAGTTTGCCACTTCTTTCGGAGTTATCAGCGGCGATAACTCCATATTTGCATAGGCTGTCCGAAAAGATTCTAGTAATATTTTTGACATGGCACTCTGAGGCTATTATTTAATGTTATTCATGATTATAAACTGTCTAGCATCTAAATTGTAGATTTTGGGGCTGGTTCTCGTGCCCATCCCACAAGAGTTTTTTGACCCGGAGATCCCCCCTAGCCTCCCTTAACAAGGGGGGGACAAGATTACTCAAAGTCCCCCTTTTTAATGGGGATTTAGGGGGATCTGAATTTGAGGTGAAATGTTGAATATTTAATAGTTAATTCCTACTTCCAACCCAACCACCTTAACAAAGGCACAACTAAATAATGACTCACTCCCAAACAAAGCCCGATCGCACTTCCCAACAAACCAAAAAACACAATAGATCCCCAAACCTGCAACCAGCCGAAGGAAGCACCAGACGACAGTGACAAAATCCCGAAAAAACTCCCCGGAAAAATGTTCAAAACATTCAAAAACAGAAACATTCCCGTCGAACAAGCAGCCACCACCAAAGCATGAACTAACTGATGGCTGCGCAAACCCATTCCCACAGTCAAAGAGGCGATCGCAAAAGCCCCCAAAATAATCCCCTGCACGCCGCTAAAAGCAGTCGCTTCCATCCAGCACAAACCTGCCAATAAATAGCCCTGAGCACCCATCAATCCCGACAGCCAATACTGTTTTTGCTGGCGAAAACTCCCCGCATCCGTCAAACCTATCGCAGTGCCCCAGCCCGCAAAAGCAAACAATAGCACTTCCGGCCCGACGGCAAAACTCATATGAGGAATTAATTGGTGCAAACCTTCATTCAAAAAATTCGCAAATTCCGGGCCAATAGGCGAAGCATAGGCCAAAACCAAACCGCCGATCGCCCCTGCGCATCCACCAACCCCACCGAGCACCATTTCCCAGCCCGTATCCAGAGAAGCTACCACGATTTGGGCGATCGCGCCGAACACCAAAACTGTCAAACTCGCGGTTTTTTGCGCCGTCGCCACTACTACTTGCCGGCAAAATTCCACAATAGCTTGACTCGCCGGGGCTAACGCGATTTTGCCGTTACTCCTAGCATAAATATCCTGCAAACGCGATCGAACATCCGCAGCCGAAGCCGGACGCTGCTGTATATTCGATCGCACCATATCATCCAACAAATTCGCAAAAGCCGGACTCACAGACACAATGTGGCGCCACCGCAACTCCCCCGTCATCGGATCTTCAATTTCGGCCGGATACTTCCCCGTCAGCAAATGAATGCAAGTCCGCCCCAAAGCATAAAAATCCGTCGCCGGTACCACACCGCCGCCCACAATTTGTTCCGGCGGGCTGTACCCAGGCGAAATCAACCGCGTCGAGCTCGGAGAATCTTTCCCCGCCGGTTCGCCACCGCCCATCTGTTTAACTCCCCCAAAGTCGATCGCCACCAACTGCAAACCGCCCAAACCTTTGCTCAGTAAAATTTGTGGCGATTCTGGATCTCGCAGCATCAAATTGCTCGGTTTAATGTCGCGGTGAATAATCTGACACCTGTGCAACTCCTCCAGAATATCTACAGCTTGACTCAGCCAACTAAATACCCATTCCTGCGGACATCCCTGAGGGTGATCTTCAAGAATTTCTTCTAAAGTTTTGCCGTGAATCTTTTCCATTACCAAACAAGGCAAGCGCCTCGCTGTGGCATTTCTATCCCCGTTTCCAAAATTTTGGGTTTGCACGTGAAAATAACCGTCCGGCTCGACTCTCGGGACACCCGGGTGGCGCAAAATAGCCAAAACCCAAGCTTCTTGCTCGAACAGTTTCACCGCTTTCGGGGAAGTTTCGAGCAACAATTTCAGGACGCGCTCGGTTTCAGTTTCTGCGTCCCAAACTGTGTAGATGGCTGCAAAACCCCCGGTACCGAGGCCTTGTAGAGGTATGTAGCGATTTTTTAGCCGCAGCGGAGTCCCGCAACTCTGACAAAAATTGTTGCCCCAAGTCTGAGGGTAAGGCCTTGGGCAATCTGGATTGATGCAGTGGACGGCTTTTGAAGGGGGGTGAGGCACAACCAGAGTAAAGATGGGGCTAGATATCCATAGTAGACTTACGTGCAGCTAACGCAGAAACCCGGTTTTGAGCGAGGTTAAATTGCTGTAACGACGGATTTGGTCTGAGAAACCAGGTTTGCGGCACAAGTCCTGTCCATATTATGTGCTATGCTGCCGACTTTTGACTTATAGGTACGTAGTTGCACTTGGGCGCTCTTTCATATATGAAAGAGTGCCCAAGCGCAACTACGTACCTTTCGCGCTTCCAACCTCAGAAACCCGGTTTCTGTGTATATTTCTCGTTAATAAACGCCAATTTTTCGTAGAAACCCCGTTTCTAGCCCCCTTACGGGATTTGATATTTGGGATTTGAGATTTGAGATTGCTACAATCCTCTATTGCAGTTGAGATCGATCGCCCACCATCTCTGTAAGTATTTATAACTAATTTTTTCCTGCGTCCAACCCAAAATTTAATATCTAAAATTTAATCGATCTCCACCATAATTTTAAGTATTTATGACTAATTTTTTCTCCTTCTCCAATCTAAAATCTAAAATCTAAAATCTAAAATCTCATCGATCCCCAGCCCTTACCCCTGCATCCTTCGCTACTTTTGTTTTATAAGATATGTTACATAAAATTTCCTAATGTAAACATAAATAAACAATACTTATGATGATTAAAAGAATATTAAAATTTCAGCGCGCCACTTTATTGATATATTTCTAAGAGCCTGCGATCGGGCAAAAAAATTAAGCGAATACTAGGAAGCGAGATATGGCTTACGCGCAAACCCAAACTCAATCAAAGGCTGGGTATAAAGCCGGAGTTCAAGACTATAAACTAACGTATTACACACCGGACTACACGCCGAAAGATACAGATATTTTGGCAGCATTCCGCGTCACACCTCAGCCAGGAGTTCCCCCAGAAGAAGCTGGAGCTGCTGTGGCCGCTGAATCTTCCACCGGTACATGGACAACTGTGTGGACTGACCTCCTGACCGACCTCGACCGCTACAAAGGTCGCTGCTACGACATCGAGCCAGTTCCCGGCGAAGACAACCAATACATCTGCTTCATCGCTTATCCTTTGGATTTGTTTGAAGAAGGTTCCGTCACCAACCTGCTGACCTCTTTGGTCGGTAACGTGTTCGGTTTCAAAGCTCTGCGCGCTCTCCGTTTGGAAGACTTGCGGATTCCCATTGCTTACCTGAAAACATTCCAAGGCCCTCCTCACGGTATTACCGTTGAGCGCGACAAATTGAACAAGTACGGCCGTCCTTTGCTGGGTTGTACAATTAAGCCCAAATTGGGTCTGTCTGCTAAGAACTACGGCCGCGCCGTTTACGAAGTTCTACGCGGCGGTTTGGACTTCACCAAAGACGACGAAAACATCAACTCGCAACCGTTCATGCGCTGGCGCGATCGCTTCCTGTTCGTTCAAGAAGCTATTGAAAAAGCCCAAGCAGAAACTGGCGAAGTTAAGGGTCACTACCTCAACGTAACCGCCCCTACCTGCGAAGAAATGATGGAGCGGGCTGAGTTCGCTAAGGAAATCAAAACCCCCATCATCATGCACGACTACCTGACCGGTGGTTTCACTGCAAACACAACCTTGGCCAAATGGTGCCGCCGCAACGGTATTCTGTTGCACATTCACCGCGCCATGCACGCCGTGATCGATCGTCAAAAAAATCACGGTATCCACTTCCGCGTGCTTGCCAAGTGCTTGCGGATGTCCGGCGGCGACCACCTGCACTCCGGTACAGTTGTGGGCAAACTCGAAGGCGAAAAAGGCATCACGATGGGCTTCGTAGACTTGATGCGCGAAGACCACATCGAAGAAGATCGCAGCCGCGGTATTTACTTCACCCAAGATTGGGCCTCCATGCCCGGTGTCATGCCGGTTGCTTCTGGCGGTATCCACATCTGGCACATGCCAGCTTTGGTGGAAATCTTCGGCGACGACTCCTGCTTGCAGTTCGGCGGCGGCACCTTGGGCCACCCTTGGGGTAACGCACCTGGTGCAGCAGCTAACCGCGTTGCTTTGGAAGCTTGCGTCCAAGCTCGCAACGAAGGCCGCAACTTGATGCGCGAAGGCGGAGACATCATTCGCGAAGCTTGCAAATGGAGCCCTGAACTGGCTGTTGCTTGCGAACTCTGGAAAGAAATCAAGTTTGAGTTCGAGGCAATGGATACCCTTTAAGGATTTTTGGTTGGAGATTTTAGGTTTTAGGTCGCAAACTTGCTGTTAAGTCTTTATCTTTGAAGAAGATTTACAAGTAAGTTTGCATCCAAAATCTAAAATCCAATACCTAAAATTTGAGGGAGCTGGGGTCAAATGGATCTCAAACAAGTTGCGAAAGACACCGCTAAGGTGCTGGCAAGTTACCTAACCTATCAATCCGTGCGGATTGTGGTCGCTCAGTTGAGCGAAACCAATCCTCCTCTGGCAATCTGGCTGAATGACTTTTCTACTAAGGGCAAAATCCAAGATGGAGAAGCTTACATTGAGGAACTGCTGAGGGAAAATCAAGACTTAGGATTTCGGATCATGACTGTGCGAGAGTATCTGGCTCACGATGTGACGGAATTTTTGCCAGAAATGGTTTGTACTGGCATTCAACAGGCGAATATGGAACACAGACGCCAGCATTTAGAGCGAATTACGCAACTTAATTGGTCTGTTTCTAGCAGCAATCCTGAAGCATCAATAGATTCTGAACCGAATCTGGATAATTTGTCGAGTTAATCGATCGCCCGAAAGCGCGATCGAACACACACCTTAGAGATACACAAAATGAAGACTTTAGCTAAAGAGCGTCGTTACGAAACTCTGTCATATTTGCCCCCGCTGACAGATGCCCAAATTGCCAAGCAACTGCAATACATCTTGGATCAAGGCTACATTCCCGGCGTAGAATTCAACGAAACCTCTGCCGCTGAAATGCGCTACTGGACATTGTGGAAGTTGCCTTTGTTTGGTGCTCGCAGCGTCCAAGAAATCATGGCTGAAGTTCAAGCTTGCCGCTCTGAAAATCCCACCTGCTACATCCGCGTCATGGGTTTTGACAACGTGAAGCAGTGCCAAGTGCTCAGCTTCATCGTGCACAAGCCTAACACCAGAGGCTACTAAGCTTTAACAGCTCTATTTTGTAGAGAAAAGTTAGCTAAAAATTGAGGTAGGGAATTCTCCCCGCCTCATTTTTTTGTGCAGAAGACTCGGCGGTTGAAACCGCGTCTATACATACAAAAGCCGCTTCCGCCGTTTCAAGATTGGATTGTTAGAGCTTGCAAATAGCTTTGAGCACTTGCAGTAACACAACTGAAGATTCTGGTTCCATCAAACTCAGAAATGGCATTAATTGATAGGTGGGCGGATTTCCACGACGGATATTGACAAACTGATAAAACTCTCCGCTAGTTGCAAGTCCCCAGACTGACTCCTGATATTCTAAACTTTTATAGGCATAAGTTAGCAGTTGGGGCAAACCAGCACGGGGAGCAATCAGACTGTTCTTAGATTCTATTACTAAAATCCAAAATTGTATATCAGTCGCGATTTGTTTCTCTTTATTGATTGCTAAGATGTCAAGCCTGCCTGTAATCGTTGTGTCTTCATCTTCTATAGTAATATTAGCAATATTTTCTTCCAGACTCATCTTTAAAGGCGATCGGTAAAAGCCAGCCAATCGCATCAAAGGAAAGGTAGTTAGAGCTTGTACCAACCCTTCTGAGACTCTTTCAAAAGAGAGGTATTCGCGAAAATCGTTGCGGATTTGCACGAGTTCTAGCTGTTCAAACTCGGTGAGTGGTTCTAAGGACAAAAAGCTTGGGTAGGTGTCGTTGTTAAAGAGTTGTTGAAACTTCAAAAAATCACTAACTTCATTGAGCGTGAGGTTTTTGGCATTAATAACTGTCATAACTTTAAAACCAATCAAGTCTCTATTGAAATTATAACATATGCACAAAACTAGGTTCGTAGTAAGGACTTCAGTCCGTCTATCTTCTGCTTTAAGGACTAAAATATTGACTGCGAACCTCATCTATTTGCTCTATTAAAAATCTGTCAACTATTTCAAAACTTTAAGGACTAAAGTCCTTACTATGAACCTAATCTATTTGCTCCATTACAACTCCGTCAACTATTTCATAAGTTTAAGGACTGAAGTCCTTACTACGAACCTAATCTATTTGCTCTATTAAAAATCTGTCAACTATTTCACAATTTTAAGGACTGAAGTCCTTACTACGAACCTAATCTATTTCCTCCATTACAACTCCGTCAACTATTTCACAATTTTAAGGACTGAAGTCCTTACTACGAACCTAATCTATTTGCTCTATTAAAAATCTGTTAACTATTTCACAATTTTAAGGACTGAAGTCCTTACTACGAACCTAATCTATTTGCTCCATTACAACTCCGTCAACTATTTCACAATTTTAAGGACTGAAGTCCTTACTACGAACCTAATCTATTTGCTCCATTACAACTCCGTCAACTATTTCGTAACCCCAACTAGAATGCTTAGCTGCAAGTTGTTTCGCCATGTCATATTCGCCCAAGGTGCAAAGTTCTGTTAACTGCTGAAAACCTAAACTTTTTTCCCGCTGCAATCTTTCCTGACGCAGCTTTTCTCTTTCTGCATCTGAAGGATTTGGGCGCTCACTTCCCAGCGGATTGATATCGCTAATTCGTTTCATGTTAGCCTCATTAAAAAGGGATAGATTCTACGATTTCACCGTCAACTATTTCATAGCCCCATTCTGGATTAGCAGCTATTTGTTTTTCAACGATACTTCGACCTAGAGAAGTTTGGTAAGCTTTTTGCAAAAAGGAAATACTCGGGATTTCGTCGGTAGTTGGTGGCTGTTGTTGTTCGAGCTTTGGCGGTTCTGCGATTGGTTCAGATGTGGATTGATTCAGGGCTAATTGCGGCGCGATCGCCCCTAATTTCTGCATCACGCTTTCTTTGGTAATTTGCGGTTTTTCATTGAAAGAAGAGGGCAAATATGCGTTTTGCACGCCTTGGTTTTTGGCTTTGAGCGCATCGTCCGCAATACGATCGCACTTTCGCAAAAAACCCTCCCACAAATCCTTACCCAAAACCGGATTTCTCAAATCAGCGCGGGCTTTAGATACCGCTGCTTCCAGCGGTTCGCCTTTGTGCACGTAATACTGAATTCGCTCCTCCTCAAACGCCGGATAAGGCACTTCCGGCTCAATTTCCCACTCCCGCTTAACTTTCTGACTTTCTCCTAAAGGAATTCCGGCGATAAACTCGTCCCAAAAAGTCGAAGTTAAGCCCTTTGTCATGCTGTCAATAATTTTAAAAGCCCATCCCGAAGGATTGCCAAACCATAAGTTATGCTGTCTGGCATATTCTTCTAAAGCTCGCTGAAAGTTATGCAGTTCTTCTTGGGAATTCCAAGGCCCGCTAAATCTGTAATTTGGATTGACTGCAACCGCTATTTGCTGGCGCGGTTGCCCGAAATATTTGTCGGTTTTAACTTCATGATTTTGGGGGGAAGTTGCCGCAACTATTTCTACAGGGGGATTGTTGTTTTCGCGGATTGTTTCTGTTATAATATCAGCCGGATTAGTGGCAAACAAGTTATTAAGTTTTTCCTCGAAAGCGTCAATGTCCGCCCAGAGTTCGAGAGTGTTGGGATTTGTGGATTTTTCCTTCAGGAGCGATCGCACTTTCAGCAATTTGATCGCAAGTTCCTGTTCTTCGCGATTTAAACCTGTAGCTTTTTCAATTTCGCCGCTGTTAGTTTTTACCCATTCGGCGGATTTCGACTGTTGTGCTTGCCATTGCAATAATTGACACAGAAAAATGCTAGCAGTGACTCCGCCAGTAATTTTGCCTAGTGTGGGATAGTAGATGGCGGGATTTCCGAGATTTCCTAAAAATATTCCTATTTTCATGTTTTATATTCCTAATTCCCTTGAATCGTAGGGTGCGCACTGCGCACCTTACCTTCTAATTCCCTTGAATCGTAGGGTGCGCACTGCGCACCTTACCTTCTAATTCCCTTAAATTGTAGGGTGCGCACTGCGCACCTTACCTTCTAATTCCCTTAAATTGTAGGGTGCGCGCACTGCGCACCTTACCTAACATTAGAGTGTGCCAAATAACACCTTACTTCGACAAAACTAGCATTAAAAAACTTAAGATTTTCTTTAAGCTTCTATCTATTCCTGACTGAATGGAGATTCTAGAGGAAAGACGGGGATCGCATATGCGATCGCCTGATTGACAGAACAGAGTTAAACGTAATAATAAATTATTTACCGTACATTTCCCCCCAAAATGAATCCAGAACGCCAAGAGGCTTATTTGAACTTGATCGAGCGAGTGCTTACCTGTCCCAACGGCCAAGAACCAGAGGTTTTAAGTTCCTGTTCCGATTTAATAGATGCGGGATTTGTGCAAATGCTAATCCAGATATCAGCTTCCATGGCCCGGGAAGGTGACGAAGATACTGCTAATTTTTTAGTGCAACTTGCTCGCTTGCTTGGGAAATCTTTGGGTTTGTCGCCGGATGTCGTTCCTGCTAGCTACAGCAGCCCACAGCGGTAGATAAAAGTACCCATGACGTAGCTATGCCGAGAGAGTCGCCTCGTTGTATCATGATTTTGGGAAATCGGGGCGATCTTAACTCCATCGATAGCTTTACAATTGATATTCAAGAGGCTCGCAAAAATCATTTACCCCAGTTTTAAATACATAAATAATCACCGATGTCACCAAAATCTGCGGGCAAGTTTTGGCAGCAACTAAATCTCTAAATGCTGCATTCAATTGTCCGTTTATCAAGTCTTCTTTTACCTCAGATTTACAAATAGCAACGCGGCATCTTTTTGCCAATCCGTCCAACCAGTTTTCAGAAATATTCGGCTCTTGTCCAGCTTGAATTGCTAGAGAAATCGCTGCATCTTCGATGTTGCCTTCACAATCTTCGATTTCGTCTAGGGCTTTGAGGGCTGCGGGATATTCCGCTAATTGCGATCGAAATTGGGCAATTTCTTGTGAGGTAATAATCACCATAAGATTTTCCTGTGTTTCCGCCTCGCGGACTTAAGTTTAGCAGTTAAAGTTGGTATTATAGCATTTTTTGCTTGAGGTTGGGATTTGGCGATCGAACATAATTAAATTTGCAACTGATTTTTGGTACTTCGCAATAGCTCGCCTGGAGGTTAAATCCTCATCTCAAAGCGGAAGTCCGCGCGATGAAGACTGATGTTAAAATTGATTAGTTTCCTCTGTAATTGCGAAGTTCGTGAATCAATCGCACACATTAGGCGATAAATCTGTTATTGACAAAAAAGAGACTGAATATCAAGACTGCAACCACTTCATAAACTTATCCGTCGCAGTACCGATAGACTCTCCCACCTGTTTCTTCAAACGCCACCGCCCAAACGCTTGTTCGTAATCTTCCCCTTCATTTTGATAAACATTCCAAGCATTCAGCGACAATCCCAATCCCCAGGTTAGTAAAATGAACAGCGACCAAGAAAGCTCGTGCGATCCTGCTAGATTAAACAAAACTAAAAAAGTATTGACAATGCCGTACTTTGTCAAGTTTTTCCGCAATTTACCCCGACGGTAAGAGTTAAAAACCAGTTTTTCTTGAGATTCGCCTCTAGTGGTCAACCATTGCTGTTCCGCCGCGATAATATCCTGTTCGGAAATGCCCAATTCCGCCCCAATCTCGAAAAGCTGCACTCGGGAAAGTTCGCCGTCATCTTGTCGCCGGGCGATCGCAAGCTGTAAAATACCTTGGGCATCCTCAGCACCGTAAATTTGATTTATTTGGCTGTCATTTGTTGCCATAACAAGTTTCCTATAATTCCTGATATCCTTTCTATGATAGAGACAAGCGCTGTTAAACGGTAGGTAGGGACAGTGGCGGATTTCAACACCCGGAAAATGCGGACTAAAGTCCTCACTACAAACCTTTATTCTAACCCAAAGTATACATCCAGCCGTCCCTGGCGCAAATCTTCACCAGCCCCTCCCAAACTACAGGTGTCGCCTCAAACGACAAACCCGGTTTAAATCTCCCCGATTCTTTTACCTTCAAACGGTAAAACTCGCCTTTAGCATTTTTCAAAGCATTCTTATCCCCCGATTTTGCCCGTTCCCACTTCAACTCAAACAAATAAACACCATTATATCCCGCACTAATCAGTTTATTCCCATCAGTAAAAATCGGAGTCGAAATCGAAGAACCAATCTCCTTTTTAAACACGATTACCGGAGTATCGTAAGACTGATTTCGCCAAGGCACAGCATTTTTTTTCCCTGTAATCGTATCTTGGGAACCGATGTACAAATTGCCGTCGATCGCATTTGTGGCAAATAGCGCTGGAAACCCCCCAGGATTGTACTCATCATTCAGCGCCACCGAACCGATTATCCCGCCTTCCCAGCCAGAAAGCCGGCGATTTCCGGTAGGTAAAAACCATTCGACGCTGGCATTCGGTTCTTTGTTGGGATTTAGTTTGAGGACTCCACCGTTACCTGCAATGTATTGTTTTTCGATCGCACAAAACAGTTTCCCCGATTTAGAAATTACAGCACTTCCATCAATATCTGAACCAGTATAGAAATCCCATACTATCTTTTTGGTTTTAATACTGATACCATAAATATGTCCAGAACCCGCAGCTATAAATAATCTATCTTTGAGCCGAGACGGAGATGATTCTGCTACCAAGTTACCGCCGTGCTTGCTGATATCTCCCGACGCATAAAGCTGCACTTCCGACAAGATTTGCGGTTGCTTAATTCCTTGTTTAACTTTAGCTTTGCTGGCCGAACTATTGATAAAATAGCCGATCGCATTTTCCCCCGCATTGAACAACACGCCATCGCCCAGATACAAAGCGCTGCTGTCGTTATCCTGGCTGTAGCTGGGCGTTCTCCTGATGTCCAACTTCCACAGTTCCTTGCCGGTTCTAAAAGATATTGCCCGAAAACTCGGGACAACATTTTTGCCACCACCACCGCTGCGGCTGCCTTGCAAAATCACAATTCTGTTTTCAGCGCTGGCTGTTTTGTCGATATAAATTGTTGAAGTTCCTTTAATTATATCATCAAATTCATAGCGCCAAACTTCTTTATTAGTCGCCATGTCTATTTTGTGCAAATAGTGGTCGAAAGAACCTATAATTAAATAAGTTTTATCCCGGTCTCTAGTAATTGTTGGCTGTCCTGTCCAACCGGCACCACTCCAAACTTGAGATTGCCTTCCCAGAAAAGTCCGGCCGCTTCCTAGCTCAAATTTGTTGATTAACTTCAAGCCTTTGGGGACACCTCTACCGTAAAACCTGCGCTGGTCATTTCCCAAAAAAGTCGGCACGAATAATTCTACTTCTTGGACTACTTTTTTAGTCGGAACTTTCTTACTATTGCTTTTTAATACCGCTTGGTTTGATGGTTCGGCTTGGTTTGATGGTTCAGCTTGGCACTGTTTGAGAATAGCGGGAGGAACTGCCGCAGTCAGTAAAAATTGTCCAAGCCGTTGATTGAAGGTTCTCCGAGATGATAAACTCATTGTGGCTCTCAATAATCAATCATCATATTAAAACATGATTGAGTAGGTCGGCATGAATAAATTTAACGAGAGTGCGTCTAAATAATTTTTTAGGGGGTATTGCCCGTGTCTACCATGCCGTCTTTCAGCCGCAGATAATTGTTAAATAACTAACAAGCAATAACTCATAACTCATTACTAAAAAAAGTAAATTTCGGATTTGCTTGTTTGGCCAACCGAATATAAAATATCATCACAATATTATTAAAACTAGAGCTGCGATAAAATTATCTCAAGTAGCAGGTTTACCTTCTGGGATACTCAACGATATCGATGGTATTTCAACTAATGCTGGCGTCATATTTGTACAAATGGAAACTAATTAGTTTACAGAGGGTTTACTAATTTTGCTATCTTTTTTTAACATGAATTGATAAAATATTCCAAACAAAATTACCCCTATCATTCCCACAACTAAAGAACCTTCACCATCATGCCAATATTTAAATAAATCTAGGCGCTTATGTGCAACTAACAATGCCATTGCAGCCACTCTAAAAGCATTGACAATATAACCGCAAGCGATAGCGAAACCTATTGCCAAAGCTTTATTTTGCTTGGTAGGAAACATCACCAAACAAACTACGGATAAACCTAATAAGTAATTCATTGCCTCCAGACCCGAACATCCCCCATATACCAAGACTCTTCCTGTTGGTAAACTAACGTAGTTACCCTCACGCATTACATCAAATCCTAAATACCACAAAATAACATGAGCCGACTTAGCAGTAAAACTGGCAATAAACTCAGACAAAGGTGCTGTAATTGCACTGGGAACGCCATGAAAAAATAGTATTACTAATTCACGCCAATATTTTTTTAAATCCTGAAAACCTACCGCAATTATGCCCAAGCCTAAACCAGACAAAAAAGGTGCAACTCTTAAGAATGGATCTAATTTATTGGAAACCATGGCACTTTTAAATAAAATAAAAGCTATTAATATGGTTCCGGCAACTAGAGATAATAGATCTCTTTTTCCTCCGCTTTGTTTGAGAATATTCTGCTTATCCCAAAGTATGGAACCCACAGCCAACCAAAAAACTAGACTCATATAAAAATGTGCCCTATCCCCCATTTTCCAAAGGAGTGTCATGTTCAGGGTTATTAAACCTGTGGCGATAACGATTAGCCAAAAAAGTTTTCTGTTGAACATTTTGATATTAGTTATTAGTTGAGAGATTAGATGGTGTCATTTAAATAATACCCAGATAATAGGAAAGCTGGTTTCTTGATGAAACCAGATTTTGAGAGAGATCTAAAAGTAATTATTTTGGGGTCAAGCCCTGATGCAAAACCCCTGAAAATGATGGTTGTCTATTCAGCTTTTTGAGCCTGAGCGCGTTGCTTTTTGAACATGGCGCCAAAACCAACGGCGGCTCCTGCAGCAAGCATGGTTAAAGGTTCGGGAGTATTTTCAGTGTTGCCGCTGCTGCTGATGAAACTATCGCTTGCACCATTTGGCAACGCTTGAACGTGCAAACCTAATTTTAAGGCACCGCTATTTAAGGCGGCAACTACGTTATTATAATTACCGCTAAAGCTCAATCCCAGAGCTTCGCCACCTTGGACGCCCCATTTATTACCAGCACCATTGTTACTTGAGAAGGCATAGTCTGTGGTGAAGCCATTACCACCTTGAGGGAGCCGATCGCCAGAAGCACCACCAGTAAAGGCTACGTCACCAGTGTTGCCAACGTTAGCCGAGGGAGCAGACAGATAGCCATTATCATCAAAGAAAACTTTACTAATAAACATAGTAGAGGCTGCGGCATTGCCCGAGTTGGCAATCTTAAAAAAAACTGATGAGGCATCTCCTGTTACGTCAAATGTAAAGCTATCTTTATAGGCGTCTCCCACTGTATCGCCACCCACGATATTACCAAACGTGAAAGCGGAGGCAGGTGCAGCGGACAAAGCACTAAGAGCAGCGACACTGGCAACAGATACAATGGACTGAACAAATGTTAATGGGAATTTCATGATTAATACCTTAGATTTGCAATTTTGCTGGACTTATGTTTGTTTATTTCACATCTTTAATCTAAACCGAAGCACAGGTAAATGCAATAGTTTTTGATAAAGTTTTGATGAAGTTTTTGGCGATGAAGATTCTCCGAAAAATTACCCAGATTGTCGGTATCGATGGCCATACTTAGGGGTTTTCTCTTACGCACGTAGATTTTGATTTTAACAGCAGCAACGGCTGCAATCAGCAAAAAACACAGTGTAACCTATGTTGATTGAAGGTTATCCGACACGCTCGACTCATTTTCAACCCAGATAACTTAGCTATCAGACAATATCCTTGGGATAATACCGCTGCGGAAGTAAAAGTCGGTGAAACACAGATATGGAGATTGCTGCGCTGTTCGCTCCGGTCAGCAATGATACGCAAAACCGTTAATCCAAGCATATTGAGTTATAATTTAAAAAGAGGGCGAGTGACCAGGATGCAAGTAAAACATCTGGCGCTAAACTGCTAGAGAAGTAACAAGCGCAGTCAGCACGAGTTAAATTATCTTTGATTATGGTCAACCGTCTTGCTCAATCCCAAAGCCTTTACCTGCGGAAACACGCGGAAAATCCGATCGACTGGTGGCCCTGGTGCGATGAAGCGTTAGAAACGGCCCGCAGCCAAAATAAACCGATTTTCCTGTCGATCGGCTACTCTAGCTGCCACTGGTGTACCGTGATGGAAGGGGAAGCGTTTTCCGATCGCGCGATCGCCGAATACATGAATTCGCAGTTTGTACCGATAAAAGTCGATCGCGAAGAACGCCCGGACATCGACAGCATATATATGCAAGCTTTGCAAATGATGACGGGCCAAGGCGGTTGGCCGCTCAACGTTTTTCTCACTCCCGACGAGCGAATTCCCTTCTATGGCGGCACTTATTTCCCCGTAACTCCGCGCTACGGACGCCCCGGATTTTTAGAAGTGTTGCAATCAATTCGCCGCTTTTACTACACAGAAAAGCGCAAATTGCAAGCTTTCAAAGGAGAAATTTTAGACAACCTCCATCAGTCGGTACTGCTGACAGCAGCAACCGCAGAATTAAATCGCGAAATCTTCCAAAAAGGCTTAGAACTCAATACCGGAATTATTGCCGGCAGTAACCCCGGGCCCAGTTTTCCAATGATGCCCTATGCTGAGCTAGCACTGCGGGGAACGCGCTTTAATTTTGATGCAAAATATGACAGCAAACAAGTCTGCACTCAACGCGGCTTAGACTTAGCCTTGGGCGGCATTTACGACCACGTTGCGGGGGGATTTCACCGCTACACGGTTGACGCGACTTGGACTGTGCCGCACTTTGAAAAAATGCTCTACGATAACGGTCAAATTGTTGAGTATTTAGCGAATTTGTGGAGTGCGGGGATTGAAGAGCCTGCTTTTGCAAGTGCGATCGCGCGGACAGTAGAATGGTAGAAGCGAGAAATGACCGCGCCGAGTGGTTATTTCTACGCTGCACAGGATGCCGACAGTTTTACCCCCCCAACCCCCCCTTACCAAGGGGGGGCAACGGGGGGGTCTGAACCGGAAGAAGGAGCGTTTTATGTTTGGACTTACACCGAACTACAAACGCTGTTAACTGTCCAGGAATTTGCGGAAATCCAAGAACAGTTTGACGTGAGTCGCAGCGGCAATTTTGAAGGCAAAAATGTATTGCAGCGCCGGCATCCGGGAAAACTCAGCGAAACGGTAGAAATGGCTTTAGCTAAACTTTTTGCTGTGCGCTACGGCGGCAGTCCAGATACTGTGGAAATCTTTCCGCCAGCCCGCAACAATCAGGAAGCTAAAAACGACAGTTGGCCGGGGAGAATTCCCGCAGTTACTGACACGAAAATGATTGCTGCTTGGAATAGCTTAATGATTTCGGGTTTGGCGCGGGCGGCGGCTGTTTTTGGAAATTTTGAGTATTTGGAATTGGCTGTGAAAGCTGCTAATTTTATTTTAGACAATCAGTGGATTGACGGGCGGTTTCAGCGGCTGAATTATGACGGACAATCGGCGGTGGCGGCGCAGTCGGAAGATTATGCTTTGTTTGTGAAAGCTTTGTTGGATTTGCATCAAGGGAGTTTGATGTTAGGAAACGCGGAAGCAGCACAGCAGTTACCAAGTTCTCAGTTTTGGTTGGAGAAAGCTGTGCGGGTACAAGATGAGTTTGATGAGTTTTTGTGGAGCGTGGAATTGGGCGGGTATTACAATACTGCTAAGGATGCTAGCGGGGATTTGTTGGTGCGGGAACGCAGTTATACTGACAATGCTACTCCGGCGGCGAATGGAGTTGCGATCGCCTCTTTGGTTCGTTTGGCGCTGCTGGGCCAAAATTTAGAATATCTCGATCGCGCCCAACAAGCTTTGCAGGCTTTCAGCAGTATTGTCCGAGATAGTCCCCAAGCTTGTCCCAGTCTGCTTTCGGCTTTGGATTGGTATCACCATTCTACCCTGGTTCGCACTTCGCCAGACCAGATTTCTGGGTTGATTTCGCGGTATTCTCCGACTGCTGTCTGTCAGATTGAGACTGATTTGCCTGAAGGTGTTATCGGGTTAGTTTGTGAGTGTTTGACTTGCAAAGAACCTGCGAAAAATCTAGAGATGCTGTTGGCAGAAATTCTGCACAGTCAAACGCGGGTATAGAAGGAGAAGGACTGAAGTCCGAACGATCAAACCTTTAGAGGAGAAAGACTGAACTCCTTACTACAAATCTTTAGAGGAGAAGGACTGAAGTCCGAACGATCAAACCTTTAGAGAAGCAGAAGGACTGAAGTCCGAACGATCAAACTGGTTCGTAGTAAGGACTTTAGTCCTTTCAATGTTAGCCCTCAATTTGCCAAAATCTTGACTAAATCTTCTATCGTCACCCCGACAGCATGGGCGATTAACACCTGCAATTGACAACAGCCCGGACGTGCGATCGCCTTCGAGGGTAAAAATTGTATAGAAAAAAAACTTGACATCAGCCAACGATAGAAAGTAAAAATAAATAACAGCAATCACTAAAAAGAGGCTTTATGTTTGATTCGCGATCGGCGATCGACAAGTATGACATTGATAAGTTGCTATCTCCTACAACAATTTTGGCTAAAAGACATCCGGTAAAATACGGAGAATAGATGTTTTTTTTGAACTTTGTTCCGCAATCTAAAATTCGCAATTCTTGAATCTAAAATCTAAAATCTAAAATCTAAAATGGCAACAGCTATTCTCGACCTGGAAATCTCCCAACTACCGCCAGAAATAGCGGTTGAGGAGCGTTACAGCAAAGCCTTGGTTTTAATTAGACTGCACGGAAAACCGATCGGTCAAGCGACATTGCCTGCAGTCGGAGGTCGCATAGACGGCTCCCAATTGCGGGAAACTCTCATGAATGCAGTGGGCGATAACCTTTGGAAAAATTGGCTCTACGATGCCCTAGAATGGGACGAACGCGGCCCTGTGCAGGCAATGCCCGCAGCCACTGTAGCGGTTTGCACGCGCGATCGCCCGGAAGATTTGCAGCGCGCTCTTGAAGCGTTTATGCGGCTGCCCGATGACGGTCAGGAATACTTGGTAATTGACAATTGTCCCGCCACGGAGGCGAGCAGGGAATTGGTCGAAAATTACCCAAAAGTCCGCTACGTGCGCGAGGACGTACCGGGCTCCAGCGCTGCCCGCAACCGAGCTTTACGCGAAGCTAAACACGATTTCGTTGCGTTTACAGATGACGATGCCGTGCCAGATCCGAATTGGTTGCGATCGCTCTTGCAAAATTTTAGCGATCCGCGCGTGATGTGCGTGACGGGGCTGGTGATGCCCTTGGAACTCGAAACCAAAGCACAAGAATGGTTCGAGCGCTATAGCCCCCACGGGCGCGGCTTTTATCGGCAAGTTTTTGATGGGGCGCGCTGCAATCCTCTGGTTGTGGCTCCGGTGGGTGTTTCGGCGAGTATGGCTTTGCGTAAAAGCGCGATCGACTCGATCGGCCTGTTTGACGAAGCTTTGGGGGCGGGGACGCCGACTGTCGGGGGCGAAGACTGCGAATTGTTTGCCCGCATTTTGCGATCGGGCTACCGCATTGTCTACGAACCGAGAGCCTTGAGTTGGCACCGCCACCGGCGCACCTGGGAAGAATTGGAAAAAACGCTGCACGGCTACGGCATCGGAGTCTATGCTTTTTGGACTCGGATGTTTGTCATCAACCGAGAATTTAGTGTGCCTCTATTAGCTTGGGGATGGCTGCGACAAAAACAAATTCCTGAATTAGTTGCTTCTTTGCGAAAGCAGCCGGAGTCGGTTCCGAGCGATTTGCTGTTAGCTCAATTGCGGGGCTGTGTTAAGGGCCCGATGGCTTATTTTGCTTCTCGCAAAGGGTTGCAGGAAGTTAAGGAAGAAGTCAGCAGTCAGTAGTCAGTAGTCAGTAGTCAGTAGTCAGTAGTCATTAGTCAGTAGTCAGTAGTCATTAGTAAGATGAGCATCTCAATGAATTTAAAAACCATTTTTTATAAATGCTGTCCCGCTCGCTTGCGGATACATAAGTGATGTCCCCGCTCGCTTGCGGATACATAAGTGCCAGGGGACACCACTAATACAACAGCCAAACTGAGATGAGCGCAAATTAAAAAGTAAGAGGGACAAAGTAAGAGGAAAAAGTGTTTTAAAGTTAAATCACCAACTACCAATTACCAATTACCAATTACCAATTACCAATTACCAATCAAATCTAATATGAATAGAGAAAATCCAACTGTTAGCGTAATTATTCCCAGTCACAATCGAAGTTCTTCGCTGCGGCGCGCTCTTGATGCTTTGCAGTCTCAGACTTATCCGATCGACCTCATGGAAGTTACAGTAGTCGCAGATAACTGCATTGACGATACTTTGGCAATGCTACAAGACTACAAAGCTCCGTTTAAGCTGCACGCGATCGAGGTAAATTGCCGGAGTGCAGCAATTGCTCGCAATACGGGCGCGGCTTCGGCTAGCGGAGAATTGCTGCTGTTTCTGGATGACGATATCGAAGCAATGCCGCCCTTGGTGGAAAGCCACGTTCGCACTCACCAAGAACGTCCTGGCTCTGCTGTTATGGGCCCTTACCCGCCCAAGTTGCAAGGGAGCACTAGATATTTTGATGTGGAAGTGCGGGCTTGGTGGGAAGAAAAATTTTACCAGATGAGCCGCCCCCATCACAGGTTTGAGTACCAAGATTTGCTCAGCGGCAATCTTTCTCTGGATGCAAAACTGTTTGCTCGTCTCGATGGCTTCGATTCGGCTTTCGGAAACTGCGGCGGGGAAGATTACGAGTTTGGGGTGCGCTTGTTGAAAGCTGATGTACCTTTTGCGATGGCTGCGGGCGCTGTGGGCTATCATTACGAACACGAAACTAACAATCTCGATCGCTCTTTTCGCCGAGCTCGTCAAGAAGGGCGATCGGATGTTTCGATCGGTCACAGACACCCGGAACTCAGACCCCTACTGCACATCAAAGACTACGAAATTCCTTATTCTTTAGCCGATAAAATTTTGTCTGCCGTGGCGTTTGTCTGGCCTGCGGGGGTGGATTTGCTGGCGGCGGTACTGAGAAAATCTCTGGATGTTCTCGAAAGTTTGGGGATGCGGACAACTTGGCGGTGGCTGCGGGGGAAATTGCGCGGTTATTGGTATTTCCGGGGGGTGATTGATGAGTTGAAAACTCGATCGGCAATTTCGAGTTTTATGCAAGGTGGGCCGGCCCGCGCCGATTTGAGCGATCGCGAAATTGAGATCGATTTGCAGCAAGGTTGGGAAGCAGCAGAAAGGTCGATCGACGCTGAACGGCCCGATGGCATTTATCTGTTTTACGGCGAACTTCCCGTCGGCCACGTTCCTCCCAAATTCGGTGTCGAGCCGCTGCGGGGCGTCCACCTGCGTTCAATTTTGGCAAATCTCGTGTCGGATGAATTGCTAATTGCGATCGCGGTTAACGGTATGCCAAAAACTACTGAAACTGCTCTCGAAAACCCTCTAATTGCTTTGGAAAATAATTATGAGTTGGCAGTTAAATAATTAATTGCTAATGGGTAATGGGTAATGGGTAATGGGGAATAACTGGTTCCAAGGCTGTGCTTGATAACGAATAAAAGTCTTCCTGATGACCAATGACTAATGACTAATGACTAATGACTAATGACTTCTTCTTACCACTATTTTTAGGAGCAATTTATGGGCATAAAACTGCTGAAACTAGAGTTTTCAGAACCGATAAATCCGATTCGCGGACTTGAGAAATATGAAAAAATCCGCCTCTTGGTATGCTACCGGGGAGTGCCTCTCAAATGGGTGGAAATATTGAACGATCCTTGGCAGGCAATGATTGGGGCCGATCGCGTGCGATCGACAATTGTGGCCCAATTAGGCAAGGAATTGGCAAAAGCAATTCTCCCTCTTCAGTTGGGCCTGCAAACAGAGCCAAATTATCCGCTGCCGCCGATTAGCGTGGTCATCTGCACGCGCGATCGCACGGACTTGCTCAAAGGCGCTTTGGAAGCAATTCTTGCCGTGGACTATCCCGATCGCGAAATCATCGTCATAGACAACGCTCCTTCCAACACCAGCACCGCTGAATTGGTCGCGCGATTGCCTGTACGCTACGTCAAGGAAGAACGGCCAGGATTGGATTGGGCGCGCAATCGCGGCATCGCTGAAGCCAGCCACGAGATTGTTGTTTTTACAGACGACGACGTGCGGCCCGATGTCGGTTGGCTGCGGGGAATGGCTGCGGGTTTTGCCGATCCGGAAATTATGGCAGTTAGCGGTTTAGTGGCGCCGGCGGAACTCGAAACAGAGGCTCAAACTCAATTTGAATTCGGCTATGGGGGGATGCTGCAATATCTCCACAGTTTTAAGGTTGATGGTAGCAAGCTTTCGACGAAGAGCTTGCTGTGGGCCAGCGCTTACGGAGTCGGCGCCAATATGGCTTTCCGGCGGCAAGTGTTCGCCGAAGTTGGGACTTTTGACCCGGCTTTGGATGTGGGGACTCCGACTCGGGGGGCTGGGGATATCGAGATGTTTCACCGGATTTTGGCGAAGGGATACTCGACTTTCTACGAGCCCAGAGCTTTTGTGTGGCACGTACACAGGCGCAGCGGCGAGGCTTTGAGCCGGCAGTTAAGGGATAACGGGCGCGGTTTTGGGGCTTATTTGCTGACGTGCGATCGCAACCGCACAGTCAGCCGCCTAGAAATTTTGCATTTTGCTTGGTCTCAGTGGCTGAACTGGTGGCTGCTGCGCCGTTTGATACGTCCGGGCTGGTTCCCCCGCAAATTGGTAGCGAGCGAGTTGCTGGGAGCTCTGCAAAGTCCTTTTGCTTACAGGGAAGCGCAGTTGCAAGCGCAGCGGTTGGCCGCTCTCCCGGATCCAGAATTGCAGGAAGTTGAAGGGCCGGTAATTGTTGGGGGTGTACAGTGATCAATGCAGTAAAACTGGTAAATCGGCGCAAAATTGCTCATTTTTTCGATTTGCTGCGGGAGTTGGTCGATCGCGACATGAAACTACTCTACAAGCGATCGACCCTGGGGATTGCTTGGACTCTGATCAATCCGCTGTTGCAGTTGGCGGTTTTTTCCTTTGTATTTCGATCGGTAATTCCGGTAAATATTCCCCAGTTTTCTTCCTTTGCCTTCAGCGGTTTATTAATTTGGACTTGGAGTCAGACGGCGCTGTTTCAAGCAACCGGACTAATTACTGGCAACCTGCCTTTAATCAGACAACCAAATTTTCCGACAGCTATTTTACCTGTAGTGACAACTACCACCGGATTGATTCACTTTTTACTGGCGCTGCCGGTGCTAATTATCTTTTTGGCAATGGACGGAATTCAGCCAAGTTCGGCGCTGTTTTCCCTGCCACTTTTGATGATTATTCAATTCATTTTGACCGTGAGTTTGGCCTATCCCCTCGCTGCCATTAACGTGACTTTCCGCGACACCCAGCACACTTTGGGCGTGTTGTTGCAGATGCTTTTTTACCTAACTCCAATTTTCTACGACCTCAAAAGCGTGCCCAAAGAATTTCAGCCTTTATATCAGTTAAATCCGATGGTGCCGCTGATTGAAGCTTACCGAACAATACTGCTCAAAGGTATTCAGCCGGACTGGCCAACCCTGCTAATTCTGAGCTTGGTTGTGGCTGCTCTTTTGCCGCTCGGACTAGGAATTTTTAGACGACAAAGCGATCGATTTGTGGAGGAATTATAAATGCGTCAAGCTATTGTTGTCAACGGTTTGGGGAAACGTTTCAACCGCTACAGTGCCGATCGACCTCTGACAATTATGGAGGCCGCATTGTGGGGTTGGTGGCGGATGAAACCCCAGGCAAATTTTTGGGCGCTGCGGGATGTCAGCTTTACAGTTTCTCCCGGGGAAATGCTGGGAATTCTCGGCAAGAATGGGGCGGGAAAATCGACACTGCTGCAACTTATCGGCGGTATCGGCCGCGCTGAAGAAGGCACGATTAAAGTTAACGGTAGAATTGGCGGTTTGTTGGATTTGGGTGCTGGTTTTCACTCAGATTTAACTGGTAGAGAAAATGTGTTTGTGGGTGCGGTGGTAGCAGGTTTGACTCGCCGGGAAGCGGCGCGGCGGTTTGACGCTATTGTTGAATTTGCGGAATTAGAACAGTTTATCGACAGCCCGCTGCGGACTTACAGCACGGGGATGCGAATGCGGTTGGCATTTTCGGTGGCAATTCATACCAATCCAGAGGTGCTGTTAATTGATGAATATTTGTCGGTTGGGGATGTGGCTTTTCAAACTAAATGTTTGAAAAAAATCGACGAGTTTAAGAATCAAGGTGCCGCGATTGTTTTAATTTCTCACAGTGCGGCGCAAATTCAAAAAACTTGCGATCGCGGTATGTGGCTGCGGGAAGGTAAAATCATGGCTTACGGCGAGACGGAAGTCGTAGTCGGTCAGTATTTGTCGGAAATGCGATCGGAAACTGACAAGCGCACTCCCATGCGTCCTCCTCAAGTTACAAGTACGGGATCGGAATTGCGAGTTAACGAAAACCGTTTCGGTTCTTTGGAAGTAGAAATTACGGATGTCAAAGTGTTACCGGATGAGGAAATAGACAGCGGTGACACAATTACTATTGAAATTCATTACGATGTTCCAAAACCAATTTCTGCTGCGATTTTTGGCGTAACAATCAGCCGGGAAGACGGTCAAAGTTGTTTTGAGACTAATACTAATCAAATGGGCCGGTTGATACCGCTGGCGAAAGGTAAAGGCAAAATCCGGCTGCACGTAGACAGGTTGGATTTAGGAAACGGGCAGTATTACGTGAATCCTGGGGTATACGAGAAGAGTTGGGCCTACGCTTACGATTATCAGTGGCACGTTTATCCGCTGTACGTGCGATCGACTGTACACCAAAAAACCATCCTTTGTCCGCCCTACCGCTGGGAATTTGACGGCAAAATGCAGGTTGCAGATTTGCCAGAAACAACTGACAAAGTTCACGCTTTGAACAAAAATAATCCCAGCTACGCCAAGATTTCCACTCAGTTGAAAAATAAGCAGTCACCAGACTTTTTAATGATTGGCGCTCAAAAGTGCAGCACCGAGGCTTTATACGGCTATCTCGACAATCACTTGCAAAATATCAAAGAAGGTGCTAAGCAAGTACACTTTTTTGAATTGAATTTCGAGCGCGGTGTTGAGTGGTACAGCAAGCAGTTGACGCGGAGTGTCGCGGGTGACAAGGTGCTGCTGTGGGAGATGACTGCTTACTATATTTACCATCCCTTGGTGGCCGAGCGAGTTTACAAGTGCTTCCCGGATGTTAAGCTGATCGTGATGCTCCGCAACCCGGTACAAAGGGCGTGGATGCACTATCATTTAGAAGTGGCGATCGGCTGCGAAAAGCTGGATTTTGAAAAGGCGATCGCATCTGAACCCGACAGACTCAAAGGTGAGATCGAAAAAATCAAAGCCGATGAAGGCTATTACAGTTTCAATCACCAGCATTATTCCTACTTATCGCGGGGAATTTATGTCGAACAAATCAAGAATTGGCTCGATTATTTCCCCCGGGAACAGTTGCTAATCCTCAAAAGCGAAGACTTTAACAAAAATCCGGGTAACGTGTTTTCTAGGGTGTTAGATTTCTTAGACATCAAGGTGAGTGCTGTCAAAGAATATCAGGGGAATAATACTGAGGATTACAGTAATATGCCTGCGGAAATCGAACAAGAATTAACCAATTATTTTAAGCCTTACAATCAGGAGCTTTCTGATTTGTTGAAGGAAGATTTTAGTTGGAGTTAGGAGAATAGTTTTTAACCGCAGAGAGCGCAGAGAGCACAGAGAGAAGCATGAATTATACTTTTTTCTTCTCTCCCTCTTTCTTCTCTCCCTCTGTGTCCTCTGCGCTCTCTGCGGTTAAAAAAATCGTAATTGCTCAACTACCCCCCCTCCCCTGAAACTGCCTTCTAGACACAGCTTCAGATTGTGAATTTTCAGCAAAAAGCTTCTTCTTCAATAAAATTTACGAGAGAATGAGGGTTTCAGCTTTCTGATTTGTTGAAGGAAGATTTTAGTTGGAGTTAGGATGTTTGTGAAACCGCAGATGAACGCGGATAAATACGGTAAAACATAATTCCTGTAGGGGCGGGTTCGCCAACCATATTTAATTTTTACCAACAATCTAGATAAACCCGCCCCCACCCAACGAAAGAAATTAGATCGCCCATTTATCAATATAAAATCTAACAATGAAAAAACGAATATTTTTAGTGGGTTCTCCAAGAAGCGGTACTACAATCCTTCAGAGTTTATTGGCCGCTCATCCCGAAGTTATTTCTTTTCCTGAATCTAAGTTTTTTCACTATTTATTGTACGACAAGTTTGTGGCAAAGTTGCCAAGTAGGATGGAATCTTTTTTTAAGGATGAGATTAATCGCCCTGAACTTTTGCAAGGTTTTGATGACAGTCAAAGTGTGGAAGCTAAAGTTAGTTGGTTTGTGGGAGTTTTGGATGGTTTGGCTGCGGAACAACACAAAAGCATTTGGTTGGAAAAAACGCCGGAACACATCTATTTTATTCCTGATATAGAGCGCTTTTTGCCGGATGTTAAGTTTATACATATTTTGCGAAACAGTATGGATTGCATCGCTTCTATGCATGAGGCTACTCGGGATTTTAACGAATTGTGGGGCGGTGGTTGGGATTTAGCTCGCTGTATCGATGGATGGAAATATGCAGTATTAACTAGCCATAAATATCTTGATAAATCTAATCATATCTTGGTTAAATATGAAGAGCTTGTAGACAATAAAAAGTTAGTCTTAGAGGATATTTGTAATTTCCTTGGAATTGAGTATGATGCTGGAATGCTGATTAATTATAAAGAAAAAGCAGCTAAGTTGAGTTTAAATTTACCTTGGCATCAAGGAATTGCCAGGGATATTCAAAGCACTAAGGTTCACAAATATCATGGAGTTTTTAAAGATAGTGAAATTAAAAATATTCTAACTCATATCGAGTGGGTAAATTCGAGAATTGCCTACAAGGTTACGGTGGAGGTGAGCGAATTCATTGCGGATATTAAGGTTCCACAAATATTCGATCGCGTTTGCTGTACAATCAAGTTAGCAGGTGTTGAACTCGAAGTTAGGGATTTGCAGCTTAATACTATACCAATCCTTTGGCTGCTCCTTCGACAATACAATAGCATGGCTGGGCTCTTATTTCTACGCAAGTCCCTTATTGAATTGCCAGTCTGTGACGGGATTGTGGCGGGTGCGGTGTTGGCAGATGCGATCGCAGCCCAGTTTGCTTGGCCAATTCTCTCACGCTTCTTTCAAGACAATCCCGAAACTCCCCAACTGGAATGGACGCTATTTTTGCAAGAAATCTGGAATCGTCCGCATTGGGTTGAGGCTAATTTTTACAATCCCGAAACCGCCGATGAAGCAGTCACAATCACTCTCGATGGAGACTTGATTGCTGTGGAAGTTAGCGCAGAATTGCCTAACATCAAAGTTGAGCTTGCTGAAATAGACGTGTTGGTGAAAATAGGCGGTGTAGCGATCGCTATTGTAACCGTTGCGGTGGAAAATAATTTTGTTTCTGCTCAAAAAGTGCGATCGACAATTATTCGACATATCGGTTTTGAGTTGTGCGTCGCCACCGTGCGAGAAGCTTTGCTTGGCAAATCATTTGATAGTGAGACATCGTTGCGATCGCGCTTAGCCTCTGCCGCCCAACAAAGGTCGAATCAGCCCGACTGGTTGAATGCAGCTAGTTCTGGAGGCATTTACCCCCAAGATGCGGTGATGTTTGGCCGGCGATGCGGTGCAACAGGAACCAGTGTCAGCCGTCGGGCCGCACTTCCAGCCCAGGCGCTGCGGGAATTAACGAAATCAGCAGCAATCGCAGGGGAAGCGATAATCCAAATTCCCAGAGAAAACGAGTTGCCAAAGCAAGTATTTTACGCACCGGAAATCATTTGGCAAAAATCGCCTTACCGAGAAGTTTCTCACTCAGTGAAACCTCAAATATTTGATAATGATAGCATTACAAAAAAACTTCCTATTCTCGCCTACCGTCGTATTTCTCCCGATGGTTTAAATGCAATTACTCCGCAGGTGTTTGAACAGCAGTTGCACTATCTCAAAGAGAATCGTTATTACAGTGCAACTTGGGAAGATTGGCAAAATGCAAAACTAACTAAAACTCCTTTACGAGGTAAAGCTGTATTACTTACTTTTGACGGTGGCTATCTCGACTTTTTTACCTATGCTTTCCCTTTGCTAAAACGCTTTGATTTTACAGCAACTGTTTTTCTAGTAGCCGAGTCAGTAGGAAAGACAAATAGTTGGGAAAAAGCAGATACTGAACAAGTGCAGTTAATGGGATGGCCAGAAATTCGGCAATTGCAGGATGCAGGGATTGAATTTGGTTCCATGTCTGCCACTTATCAGCCTCTGACTGCATTGTCACCCACAGAAATTGTGCGCGAAGGGGCTAAATCCCGCGCTATCTTGGAACGGGGATTAGGGAAATCTGTGAGAGTTTTTGCTTATCCTTACGGGAATGTCGATAAAATTGTAGCACATTTAATCGGAGCAAGTGGGTATAGTTTCGGTATATCATATAGATCGAGTACGAGCAATTTTAACGATTCTTTAATGTCGCTACCGCGCATTCAAGTCACAGCAGAAAATTTCTGGGAATTGGTTCGTAGTGAGGACTTTAGTCCGCATTCATAAAGGAATGAAATCCTCACTACAAATACCAGAAAATTTCTGGAAATTGGTTCGTAGTGAGGACTTTAGTCCGCATTCATAAAGGAATGAAATCCTCACTACGAACCTAATTTAGGATTGTTTAGATAATTGCTAGAAACTTTTTCTCAGCCGCTGCATCAATCCCTGAAATTTACGCCACAAATAACCGCCAAATCCTCTGGAAATCTTCTCAAACTTATAATAAAATAAAATATCCATGATATCTTCAGTTTTCATATACTTTAAATAAGAAATCATTTTATCTGTCAGTTCATCATTCACATCATCAATATACTTTCTCACCGCCAACCTTTCCGAAATATTCCATTTCCCATCAAACTTGCGGTGCATTTGGGTTTCATAATCCCGAAAATCTGAGATTTTCCCATCCAAATATTTTTCAATGTATTTCCCAGCGATTTCAGCGCCATCCATCCCGTGTCTGATACCCTCACCGCCCAGAAAATTAACTGTCGAGACAGTATCGCCGATCGCAATTATGTTATCCTTCCAATAAATATCCTGCAAACCGCGACTGTATTTCAGCGTTGAACCGTGCTTGTCAATAATTTTATAATTTTTAGACTTCAAATATTCATCAATCAGCAAATCAATATACTGTTTCAGCGGTGACAAATGCTTAACCGTTTTGGCATCTAAAAAAATGCGTCCCGCACCAACTTTCAGTCTATTTTGTTCCATGGGAAATATCCAAGAATAACCCTTAGGCATCCATTTGTCACCCAAAAAGAAGATTAAATCATTGGCATATTTATTGTAAACTTCCGGTTCAACTTCAATTAAATATTCGATGCCGGTTCCCGACAAAAAATTAGGCTTGTCGTTTTCTTTGTCGTACATAATCGCCCTAGCAAAGCCAGTAGCATCAACCAAGACTTTCGTGCTAACTTTGATAAGTTGACCGTCAGATAACTGTTTAAATTCTACTGCGGTTTCGCCGTTGGCTTGAGAATGTCCGGTGTAGCGACAACCAAGCCAAACTTCACCGCCAAATCGCTCAACTTCGTCGGCTAAAAATGCTCTAAATTTTGCAAAGTTGAGTACAACTCCCAAACTTTCGGGAGATTCCCAAGTTTGAGTAACTTTGCTAGTTTCAATAGTCAGTTTGTGCCAAAAACTGCCGATAACTGATTCGGGTAAATCGAATTGAGAGAGGGTTTCTAAAGGTGTGGCGGCGCTGGAAAAGTCATTTTTATTAAAATTGTCGTTTTGTTCTGCAAGCAAGACTGTGCGGCCTGATTTGGCGAGGATTCTTGCACAGTGACCTCCTGCTGGGCCGGCTCCTACTATTACTATATCAAAACTTTTTAAATTCATCTTGCTTTTAAATCGCTTCCAATGTCAAAATACCCGCCGAAATATCAACTACTAACCGCCGATTTTTCAGCCATTGCCGGCCGATTAAAATTTCCGGTACTCCGTCACCTACATGAACAGGAATATCGAATTCTTGTTCGTAAATTCTAATTTTTGCTGCATAAATATCGAAATTAAATTCTCCTTTTGCTGTCCGCATTTTTTGCCGCCTAATATAAGTCCAATCAAGTCCTTCTAAATCCTGAATATCCATTGCTAGCCAGCCCGAAAAACCTGTATCTAGCAGAGCATCAACAGGTAATTCTAAGCCGTTATCAGCAATCAATGCAATTTCAAAAAATAGCTCATCCTCATCACCAAATGTTCCTTGAATCATATCGTGCCACAAACCCCTGTAGGGTTGATGCGGAACATGAACGGGATAGCATTTGGGTGTTTCTGGTGGCACATTTTGGTAGCCACCATATCATCCTTGTCGATAAAATATTCCCCGCTGTCGGGTTCAACTGCCATGTACCAGTTGTAGTGGGTTTGAATTAATTCTGGTTTTAGGCGATCGAAAATTGGTTTGCAGCGCTGATAAAATGCTTCTCTTTCAGCATACCATTGGGCTATTTCTTCTGAAGAACGTGTGCGTTTTGGGTGCAATCTTTTCCGGGGTACTGTGCGAGTTGGGTTGAGATAAGTCATTGTTGATTCTCCTTTGTGTCAGATGGTACTATATTAGCTCGTCCTCATCACCAAATCTTCCCTCCATCATATCGTGCCACAAACTCCGGTTTCATTGATCCTAGTTGATTCTCCTTTGTGTCAGATGGTACTATATTTATGAGTTCAAGAGAATTTTCCTGAAACCAATCATGGCAAACACTTTCAACTTAACTTCTAATTCTGATAATTTTACAGTCCCTCCTGGTTTGATGGCTCAGTTTCCTGGAGGTGTTCTTGGCTTGGAAGGCAATGATACAATCAGAGGCTCGTCTGAAAGTGAAATCATTAACGGAAATGCTGGTAAAGATATTTTATTCGGTGGTGATGGCAATGACAACTTGCAAGGCGGTAAAGGGGAAGATGATTTATCTGGTGAAGGCGGCAGAGACATTTTGACTGGTGGTTCTGATGATGATTATATCGTGGGTGGTGACGGAGATGATGTCTTGAATGGCGGCCGAGGTGATGATTTATTAGAAGGAGGCGCGGGTAACGATACTCTGAGTGGCGATCGGGGTTACACTAATTACAGAGGCGGAACGGGCAGCGATGTGTTTGTGCTGAGAACGGATGTTGTTGCAGAAGATCCCAGGCGTAACTCTAACCGTAGTTTTAGTGGTTCGGCATGGGATGCTATTCTAGACTTTGAAAGGTCGGTCGATCGCATTGGCTTGACTGGCGGTTTAACTGAGGCAAATATTACACTTATTCCCTTTTCTTTCGCGCTATCGAATGTTATTTTCATTTCAGGGAGGTTTCCTCGAGAAGGCAAAATTTCAGCCGCCGATACAGATGTAGATAAAAATAGCCGTTATGACGGTACTACGATTCAAATTGCTGCCACAGGTCAAATTTTAGGTAGAGTTCTGAGTGTGACACCATCTGATTTGCAGGGTCGTTTTATTACACTCTCATAGAGCGGTATTTTTGAGGATCTGTCTCGAATGGTAAGGTGCGCAGTGCGCACCCTACAATTCTAGCTATTTACACGCTAACTGGAGACTCTTTGCGGCTGAATGTTGCCAAGATGCGATCGCACATTTGCGACGGATTCAATCCCAAACTGGCAAATGACTGCTCTGGTGTAGCGTGATCCACCAATGTATCAGGTACGCCCAGCCGCATTAATGGAACCAGGATATTGTTATCCATCAAAGCTTCGGCTACTGCTGAACCGAAACCGCCCATCAAACAGCCTTCTTCCATTGTGACAACTTTGCCAATTCGCTGTGCTAAAGGTAAGATTAATTCCGTATCCAAAGGCTTGACAAAACGCGCATTAATCACAGTTGCTTCGATGCCGTGTTCGCTCAACATCTCGGCGGTTTGCATTGCCGGATACACCATCGAACCGTAACCTAAGATTAGCACGTCATCGCCGTTGCGGAGAATTTCCGCTTTGCCGATCGCCAATTCTTCCCAACCTTCTTCCATCAGAGGGACGCCGTAACCGTTGCCGCGCGGGTAACGCATGGCGATCGGGCCGCTGGTGTGGTTGATGCCGGTGACTACCATCCGCTGCAATTCCGCCTCGTCTTTCGGCGCCATAATTGTCATGTTTGGCAAGCAGCGCAAGTAGGAAATGTCGTACATTCCTTGGTGCGTCGGGCCGTCAGCGCCGACAATTCCAGCGCGATCCAAACAGAAGAAAACAGGCAAGTTTTGGATGCAGACATCGTGAACTATTTGGTCGTATCCCCGCTGCAAAAATGTCGAGTAAATTGCGACAACCGGGCGCATTCCTTCGCAGGCTAAACCTGCCGATAAAGTCACTGCGTGCTGTTCGGCAATGCCAACATCAATGTACTGTTTCGGCAGTTTTTCCTGAAGTTTGTCAAGGCAAGTTCCGGTTGCCATTGCAGCGGTAATGCCGACAATTTTAGGATTATTTTCTGCTAGCTTGACCAGGGCGTGGGCAAATACTTTTGCGTAGGCTGGTGGTTTGGGTTTGGTGGAAGGAATACCTTTGCCCGTGGCTAAGTTAAAGGGATTTTGGGCGTGATATCCTACTTGGTCTTTTTCGGCGATCGCATATCCTTTGCCCTTCACCGTCACCACGTGAACCAACACAGGCCCTTGGATAGTATGACCTTGTTTGAAAGTAGCAATTAACTCTTCCAAATTGTGTCCGTCTACCGGGCCCATGTAGGTAAAGCCCAATTCTTCAATTACAGCCCCTACTTTCGATACGGCTAAACGTTTCATGCCTTCTTTGAGGCGTTCCATTTCCGGGGTAAAAGTTTCGCCCACAAAGGGAATTTGTTTGAATTGTTCCTCTAAGTTATCTTTGAGAAACTGTACCGGCTGCGAGAGTCGCATCTTGTTCAAATAGCGGGTAATTGCGCCGACGTTGGGCGAGATTGACATCTCGTTGTCGTTAAGCACTACCATCACATTGGTTTTCGGCATATGGCCCGCGTGGTTGATCGCTTCGAGTGCCATACCCCCTGTCAGCGCACCGTCGCCAATGACTGCTACGGTTTTAAAGTTTTCGCCCTTGAGGTCGCGCGCCATCGCCATCCCTAAGGCTGCGGAGATGCTCGTGGAAGCGTGACCGGCGCCGAAATGGTCAAATTTGCTCTCGCAGCGCTTGAGATAGCCTGCAACGCCGTCTTTTTGGCGCAGGGTGTGGAATTCGTTATAGCGGCCAGTGATCAATTTGTGCGGATAAGCTTGGTGGCCGACATCCCAGGTAACTTTGTCGCGATCGAGGTCGAGTGTTTGGTAAAGTGCTAAGGTCAGTTCGACTACACCCAATCCCGGGCCGAGGTGTCCGCCGCTGGCTGCTACAGTTTCTAAATGCTTTTCTCGAATTTGTCGGGCAATTTGTTCGAGTTGATGAATCGAGAGGCCGTGTAATTGGTTTGGATGAGTCAGTTCGCTGAGATGCATATTTTAAAATCCCGCTCCTAAGAATTAGGACGAATCCTTAACAGATATAGGTTGTGTCTGCGGCGTTGGTACGCGCAAACTTAGAATAGTTTACCTGTTATTTGAGAAAAACTGTTAGGCGTAAGATTTTTGTTATTTTTGACCTGGTAATTATAATAAGTAAGTCGCCAACAGTCAATATAAAAATTGCTTATGTTTTTAGTTGGTAACGGCTAATTATTAGCTGCACGGGGATTATTAGCACTTTAAAACTGGTTTTTGTACTGATGGCTGACTTTTTAGCCATTGGGTTTCTACAAGCGCACTGTGATGCAAAATCATTAACTGCGACTTGCTAAAAGCTTCTAGCGCGTAGGTACAACCGTGCAAATCGCTAAACTCAACTTCAACAAATTCTGCATCGTATTCATCAACTACTGTCCCCACTTGACCGCGATACAAGCCCTGGTGTGGTAAGTCTTCTAGTAATGCAACGACATCAAGCAGTTTGATTGTGAAATTCATTTTTAGATACCTCTTTCACGGAATATAACAAGTTACTAAGCGGGGAAAATTCTCGGTAGTTCTGATAATCCAAGCACTCCGTACTATAGCTTGTTTGTCGAGTCGAGTCATTAGAAAATCAACTACATATCTCTGACCGTGCCGGTCTTGTTGAGTCGGAATTGCTTCTGAAGTCAAAATTGCTTTCAACAAAGCTCTTCGCAGTTCGTCTACGTCCTCTAAGCCTATGCCTAAAGCCGATCGGAACACGCGCGCTTTATGTTGTCCATCGGAATGCTCTAAATCTAGACAGTAAGTTGACAGCTTCCTGATGTCAATTATAGCGCGATCGGCGTTAGGTAGCTTCATGATAACTGTAAAATTTCAGTACAAGTATAAATTCGCTCGTTGGATTGGTGAAGTTACTTTTAATATCAGAAGTTAAGTTGGGTCGATCGATCGCCTTTTCAGTTAGCATTAAGACAACAAAGCAGATCGCCCTTCACGATTTACTGCTTGCCAATTCAAACACAAAAGGGCGATCGCACTTATCCGTTAAAGCATTCGCTCTATCTCAGATGTCCGAGCATCTGGCAATTTTTCAGCCCCAGTCGTATCAAAGACGATCGCGTGTTTAGTCGCGGGTACTAACCGCCGTAAAATCTGGATATAGCCCTCAGCATCGCCGCGGCGGTGGAAGCGCGCCACAACCAATCGCTGCATATTCGGCAGTTGCCGCACGATACACCAGGGATGAATGTGTGATTTAGGCTTTGATGTTGGTATCATAGGAAAATCGTGCCCCGCGTTTGCGGGGTTGGGTAGAAAAGCGATCGCCCTCAAGTTTTCCAGGCTAGGAGGGCGATCGTTTTCAGTGTACATAGATATCATATGTTGCATACGCATCAATGTCAAGTTAAAACATGGGATACGTTAGACTGCGGATTCGAGAACTAGCTGAACAAAAGGGTTGGACGCTAAAGCAAGTTGCCGATCGATCCGGAGTCAACTACAACACTGTCAGAAGCTACGTTCAGCGCGATACCTTAAACACAGTCGATTTGTCTGCTGTCTACAAAATTGCCCGCGCCTTCGACGTGACGATGGAAGATTTGGTTGAGATATTGGAAGATTGAGGGCTCAGAAATGGGGCGAGTTAGACTAAAAATTCGAGAGTTGGCAGAAGAAAAGGGTTGGACGCTGCAAGATGTGGCCGATCGCTCTGGCGTTAATTACAATACAGTTAAGGGTTACGCTAGACGGGATGACGGCATGAATACAGTTGACCTGAGTGCCGTTCAGAAAATCGCTATGGCTTTTGATGTCATGATTGAAGATTTGGTCGAGTTTTTGGAATAGTAAGGGCGATCGGGCTAATGGGCTACGTGAGGCTGCGGATTCGAGAACTAGCTGAGCAAAAGGGTTGGACGTTCAAAGAAGTTGCCGATCGCTCGGGAGTCAACTACAACACCGTAAAAAGCTACGGGAGACGCGACGCTTTGAACACAGTCGATTTGTCTGCTGTCTACAAAATTGCCCGCGCCTTCGACGTGACGATGGAAGATTTAGTTGAGATTTTGGAAGATTGAGGGCGCACCAATGGGGCGAGTTAGATTGAAAATTCGATATTTTGCCCAAGAAAAAAGCCCGACACTGCAAGATGTCTCTCCTGGATCGCCACAAGGTTTGCTTAGAAAAATGTATCAAACTTTTACAAAAAAACCGATCGCACTCATAAAGCCGCCATCTTCGTGACTAAAGCACTTCGCCAGCATGAGTCAGGTTCTCTAAGTTGGGATTATTGGACTCTACACCGCCCTCAAAACCCGAAAGATGAAGATTTGTAATGTTTTGTCAACATCTGTGGGCTGCTGGCTTAAAATCTTCTCATAAAAAAGATCTAGCTTTTAGCAGGCGCAAATTATGAAAAAAGGTTTAAAACTCAGCTTGTGAGATCGAATTCGCTGCTCTGACAAGGTGCAATAAAAATGTAACTTTTGATGCAAGAACCACTAGCATTAACTTTGTTGAAGGCCGCAGACCAATTTCAGTCCGTGCCTTCGGAAAATGGCTTTCCTCGTCGATCGATCGCATCAAATTTCAAGTGCAATTACTTTGTTTGCACGACGGGAACCGCAGGTGTAGAGGAAAAATTTAAGTCCAAAGCTGACGCACCAGAACTTTGAGCGACGGTTTTTTGACCGACAACGAGGACAGAAACACAGTCTTTTCCTCCATCAAACCTGGTTTTTGCGTCCAAGACTCAACTCGATCGAATCAATGAATGAATGAATGCAGTCGCAGCAAACATTTAGTTAGATGTTGCGATACTGCAAGTTGCGCGCTTGTACAGGGAGCTAACCGCAGTGATGGATCTCGATTGTTTACCTTACGGCGCAGGCCACGCCCAGGAAGGGGTCTGTCTGCTAGTACGAATGGGGCCGTACCGCATTTTACTCGACTGCGGTATAGAGGATGTCGCACCCCTGTCAGCGACACTAGATCGATCGCCCCCAGCCGATTTCGTAGTGTGCACCCACGCCCACTCCGATCATGCCAGAGGTTTGCTAGCACTCCACCAGGCTTTCCCTCAATTGCCAATTTACGCCAGCGAAGTCACAGCGCGACTGCTACCGCTCAACTGGCCAGAACAGGCTCAGCAGCCGGAATCCCGGTTCTGTCAGGCACTGCCCTGGCAGTCGTCGGTCGAACTGCGGCGGGGACTGAGCGTGCAGTTGTTCCCGTCGGGCCATTTGCCCGGAGCGGCGACTGTACTCTTGACTTATGAAGCCCCCCACCGCACCTACACCCTGCTTTACACCGGCGACTTTTTTCTGTCCAACTCTCGTTTGGTGGAAGGTTTGCCCCTGGGAGAACTCCGGGGCATGAAGCCGGACGTGTTAATTTTGGAAGGCAGTTACGGCACGGCGCGCCACCCTCACCGCCGACAACTGGAGAATCAGTTAGCCGATCGCATCCACCGGGCGATCGCCGACGGGTACTCGGTACTGCTACCCGCACCCGCCCTCGGTTTGGGTCAAGAACTGCTGATGCTGCTCCGCAGCCACCACTACTTCACCGGGCGCGACTTGGATATTTGGGTAGACGGCACTGTCGCCGACGGGTGCGACGCTTATCTGGAACTGCTGCCCCATTTTCCCACCGCCGTTCAAAACTTTGCTCTCCACCAACCTTTGTTTTGGGACGAAAGGGTGAAACCTCGCGTGCGCCGGCTGTCTGCCGAACAGCGCTCCGAATTGGGGAAAACCCCGTGTATTGTAATTACTGACCAAATTTCCGATTTGGGTTTGTACGTTGCCGATCGCACAAATCCTTGGATATTACTCGCACCTCAAAAACCCGGATATCCCGTCAGGGAATGGCTTGCCAACGGTTGGGAATCTGGAGTTCGGCTCATTGAAACTTATCTGCTAGCCGAACACTGCGACGGCCCTGGGACTACCCAGCTCATCCACAACTTGCGTCCCCAGCACATAATTTTGGTGCACGGTTCCCCTGCATATTTGGCTGATTTGGCTAACTTGGACGAGCTGCGAAACCGCTACCAATTGCACACTCCGGCGGTAGGGACTGTTGTTGAATTGCCGATCGGGGAAATGTTTTTGCAGCCCGCAATCCCGGAAACTAACTATGAGGGAGAACTCAGCGAATTGGAGACAGAGGTAGCAATTAGCTTGCCGAATCCGATTACAGCCGATCCTCGGTGGGCAAATTTTGCCGATACAGGCTTAGTAGAAGCCCGCTGGCAAGGAGAAGAACTCGTACTGCGCGGCATCTCCCAGCGGGAACTGCTGTTTCAAGGCAACGCCGTTCAAGCCAACCTCGAATGCTGTGGCAATTGCCAGCACTACCGCGGCCAGCGCTGTTGGAACCAGTCCAGTGCTTTGTTTGGCTTTAAAGTCACTCCCGACGGTTTCTGTCCGGTGTTTGAAGCGATACCGGAGTCTGAATTTTTCCTAGATGAGGAAATAGAGGGCGAATAAGCTGTCAGGTACCTCGAAACCAGCCCGCAGACAAACAAAACAACAGAACACTTGTGGACGCACTCCGGCAAAAAACCCGGTTTAAGCAGCGGCAAGCTCTTCATTCCTGGACGCATCGATCGCGTATTTCTGTCATTGTGAGCGACAGCATGAGCGCGATCTCCGATCGAAGCAATCGCAGCATCTGTTTTTCATCGGTACTGCGTCCAAGATTGCTCTTTCTTGTGGCGCCCGCATCCTGCCCGCGATCGAACTCAAAATTAAATGCAAAACAACTTTAGGACTTACGCACGAAGTGGCTCAAATGCCGATCCCACTCCTAGCCCCCCTTAAAAAGGGGGGAACCTGAAAGCCCCCCTTTTTAAGGGGGGTTGGGGGGATCGATGCGTCCAGGATTGAACTTATTTGGTCACAACCCAGAAGATTTTTCGGCAAAACCGGGTTTTTTCCCCAATTCATCGACAAAAAAGGGAGAAAAGTCGTTTTCTTTTCCCCCAACTATTCTTTGTGCCTCAAGCTAAGGATCGAAACTATTCTAAATTCGAGTCCGGGTAGTGATTGCGAATTTGCTCGGCTTCGGGACAATCGTCAGAAACTAGGGGTTCGCAGTTAGTTCTCGACACCGAAGCCAACTTCTGGGACACAGCTCCAATACTTTCTAGACGCACCATTTCTTCCCAGGAGCTAATTTCGTCTTCTTCGTCGGTTTCGTAGCGCAGCGTGACTAGATCCCCTTCAATATCTAGGATACGAGCGCGCTCTATCCAACGTTGCTGATCTCGAAGAAAAATAGAAACCTCACGACCATCACAACAGAGTTGATAGATTTTGCGCTGTAGCATTTGTCAGTTCTCCTGCGCAGTGTAACTTACTTAAAATATGGTCTGTTTACAGTAACGTACTTTGGGTTTTACATCGGAAGGCACAGCCCTATGGACTGGCCAGTTTCACGTTTTCCGAAACTTTGGCACCGATGGGAGTTACCATATTTCATTTTACCACCAAATCTATCTTGTACGCCATTTATCCAATTGCAGATTTTGGCGCGGGCGGCATCCCTCGCGGGAGGCATTTGCCAGAATAGATTTGCAGCGTCAGGACTTGACGGACGCGATCGCTCAAACAGCCACCATCTAAAGGGACTCTGCTGCTTTGTCGCTCTCGATAGCTCCTTATTTTTCCCAGAGACACTACTAGATAGCGGTTTAATTGGCATTTGGCGATCGGCACGGACGCGCACGCTCTCGTCGCGGACGATCGCCAAGGGCGATCGCCACCATTCCTGTGCTACCAAGATAAAAAATACAACTGCCAGTTTCCCTAAAAAAGGCGAAAATCAAGCTAGGGAAATTGCAGTATATCCCTCGCAACAAACAGTTAGGCAACCGACAATCAGGAATACAAGCATCTAAAAACGCCCCCAAATATTATCGAATCCTCGCCCAAAAAGACGGACTAATTGCCAAAAACTGACAAACTTTCCGCAAAAAAACACAACAAAAATTAGCTAGAAATACATTTCACATCGGGGTATTTTTGAAAGCGATCGCGATGATTGCCAGCACATTATTATTTGGAAATATAGACATTGCCAAATGAAACATTCTCTACATATACGATGACAGAGCGTTGCTGCTTCTACTTGCAGTTCGTTCAGCAAATTACTTTCCTAGGGTTTGCTCTTCCTCTTTGTCCTTCTCCTTCTGGGTAGATTCATCATCAGCTTGACCGACCCCTTCCTTAAAACTCCGCAGCGTTTTGCCCAAAGCATTTCCCAACTCAGGAATTTTCTTGGGGCCGAAAATTAGAATGGCGACTACCGCAACAATGCCCAATTCGGGCAATCCCAGACCAAACATACAAAATCTCCGCGCTTACCTACTTTGCTTTTTCCCTGCGAATTACCGCTAGTGCATTTATTTTAGCGGAGAGTTTCCGCAAATCTTACTCATTACTCGGGTTTTTATGGCAATTTATTGCTCTGTGCGACTGCCAATACCTAGACTAATGTCACACGGCTTTCTATCTTGGACAGATTTTTCTGTAAAACTTACTCGATCGCGCGTCGAACTGCTGATATCCTTAAAAGTATCTACGTTGTTTATTGCATCCTGCAACCGTAGAATGAAGTTTTATTAAGCGATCGCCCGATAAATAAGAATGTTAGAAACATCCAAGCCTTCCCTGCGCGACCAACAGCACTACCTTATCCGCGAATTAGCCGATCGGATAGAATCAGTATGGCGTCGGTACCTCGACCTCGAACCCTACCACCTCCCCGCTGAGTTGGGATACGTGGAAGGGCGGCTGGAAGGAGAAAAACTGATCATCGAAAATCGCTGCTATCAAACTCCCCAATTCCGCAAAATACACCTGGAACTGGCTAAAGTCGGGCCGCTGCTGGATATCCTCCACTGCGTGATGTTTCCCAGACCGAATTATGCTTTGCCGATGTTCGGCACAGATATCGTAGCAGGCAAAGGTCAAATTAGCGCGGCGATCGCAGACCTTTCTCCCCTCAATCCCGATCGAACTTTGTCGGAAACCTACCGCACTCGACTGCAAACTTTGCCCGTAAACCAATTTTCTTGTCCCCGCCAAATTCCCGAATGGGGCGATATATTCTCAGAGTTTTGCCTGTTTGTGCGCCCCGATTCACAGGAAGAAGAAAGCCGATTTCTCGACATAGTTGAATCCTACGTGGAAATTCACTGCAAACTCGCAGTCGCTTCGGAACCAGTTTCTGTCGTCGAAGAAGCAAAAATTCTCGACGCTCAAATTTACTACTGCACCCAGCAGCAGCAAAACGACAAAACCCGCCGCGTACTCGAAAAAGCTTTCGGTCAAGATTGGGCAGAACATTACATGACCGAGGTGCTGTTTGATTACCCTAAATAGCTGAAATCTGCTTACCTCAACTTATTTCCGAGAGCCTGGACGTTTTGCTCCTACCTTCGCAGGGCTTTTTGTACCACCTTTGGCTGCACTTTTAGAACTACTTTTGCCGCTTTTTTGACCCTTAGCTCCTGCCAACTGGCTCTCATTCTCATTTGCAGGTCTGCCGGTAGGCGTTCTCGTAGTCCTAAAGGTAACATTCACCCCTTCATTCGACTGTTCCAGCACCAACATCGGCGTCGGCTTCGCTTTTTGATCCCATTCAATGTGAACGATGCGACCTTGAATAGTCGGCTGCCAACTATCATGGTCGTCTGAAGGACTCAGATAAGTTTCCAAACAGTCAATGATTTGATTAATTGTCGCCGATGTTGCCTGAGTCGGCAGTTTCATCAGCTTAATTTGAATCCGAAACAGCACTCGCTTTTCTATTTTTACGGCTGGATCGCCAGTTTCGTATTCGATATCAAACATCGAATCTACTTGCCTGCCGCTGCCAGCATTCCCATTTTTATCTCCTACTGCACTCTGAGTCGGGCGCAGGGCAATACTAATTTTGTCTTTGACTTTTACTTTAATCTGGTTCACAATGGCAAAGTGAAAGACTTCTTCCGCCATCCGCATTCTCAGGTAGTCTAAATTAAAGTCTCGCGAGTGAATGAGGTCGGGGTTCTTTTCCATCTTTGATATGGTTTCCAGAGCCATTTTGTATTTTTTCTGGAGTTCTCGATTTCTAAACTCTTCAAATTTGAGCTTCTTACTCAAATCATCTAGTCTTAGCTTGGTAAATACCGCTAAACCGATCAGCAATAATAACAGCAATCCCGACGATCCCATCAATATCTGGTCGGGGGACGGAGATCCGGGTTTAGCCTGTTTAGGTTTGGGAGAGGCTACTGCCAACCTTGGTTCTACAAGGATGATTTGGGTTGACATGGGCTTTTAAAGGGTAAATTTTGACGCTATATTTATACAGGATTCCAGAGTAGAGCTGGCAGTGTAACTCGATCGACCAACGTTGACATCATTCCACCACCATCTTGGTATAACTGGATTTCTAGAACTCGAACAGGCACCCTCTAATTAATACTTTATCTTTAACTGCAAGCAGGTTTCCGAAATATCGGAAAATCCCGCGCTGGCACCGGCAAAAAGCAATGGTGAATTGTCTGTAATAGATTATACCAATATAGGTAAAAAAAAATTGGTTCCCAAGCCTCCGTTTCTAGCAAAAGAAAAATAAGTACACATAAATCAATACTAACTCTCTCCAGCGATCGCCAAAAACACTTCTGGAGAACAACCGATCGAGAAGCGGACTCTCCTATCGGGTGCTAATTACTACTGTTCGATCGCTCTCGCCCTGCTGGCCCACCGGGCGGCGGGCTGTGAGAGTAGATATCTGGTGCGATCGAACAACGTGTCCTTAGCTAAGATTACAGCTAATACCACAAATATTCGATCGTGACCTACGAACCCCTGCATCACAAGTACCGCCCTCAGACATTTGCCGAATTAGTCGGCCAAGAGGCGATCGCCCAAACCCTCACCAGCGCCATCCTGCAACAGCGCATAGCACCAGCATATCTATTCACCGGCCCCAGAGGCACCGGTAAAACCTCTAGTGCTAGAATTTTCGCCAAATCCCTCAACTGTATTTCTACCGGCGCCCCTACCCCGACACCCTGCGGCAAATGTAACGTTTGTCAAGAAATTGCCCGAGGTTCCACACTGGATGTCATCGAAATCGACGCAGCCAGCAACACCGGAGTAGACAACATTCGGGACTTGATCGAACGAGCGCAATTTGCCCCCGTACAGTGCCGCTATAAAGTATATGTAATCGACGAATGTTTGAGCGGTGATTCTCACGTACAAACTAGCGAAGGTCTGATGCGGATCGACAATCCCAACATCAAAGGCAAACAAGTTCTCAGCTATAACGAAACTTCTGAAACTTGGGAATTTAAAAAAGTTTTGAGGTGGTTAGACCAAGGTAAAAAACAAACACTGTTGATTAAAACCGCCAACCGAGAAATTAGATGCACTGCCAATCATCCAATCAGGACAGAACAGGGATGGATACTAGCCAAAGACGTAAAAGAAGGAGTGAAGATACTATCCCCTGTGAATGTGGGTACGACAGCATTATGTAGCGCCGATATCCCCGTATCCCCCCTGGTGCTAACGAGTCTAACACCCAAAAATTACCTCTACAAAAATCATCCAATTGATTCTAAATCGCTATACACACCGGCGCTGAAACCAGTAGAAAATGGGTGTCAAACTTTAAACAGTATTCAATCCCTACAATGGATTACAAATTCGGAGACAGTCGCATCTGTAAAAGTCGCTGGAGTCGAGAGGGTTTATGATATTGAAGTAGAAGACAATCACAACTTTGTGGCAAATGGACTCTGTACACATAACTGCCATATGTTAACCGTGGCCTCGTTCAACGCCCTTTTAAAAACCTTAGAAGAACCGCCCGATCGCGTTGTATTCGTCCTCGCCACAACCGACCCCCAAAGAGTCTTACCAACCATCATATCTCGCTGCCAAAAATTCGACTTCCGCCGGATTCCCCTCGATTCAATGACCGCCCACTTGCACAAAATCGCCCAATTAGAAAATATAAATATTGCCAGCGACGCAGTACAAATGGTAGCTCAAATCGCCCAAGGAGGACTGCGAGATGCAGAAAGTTTGCTCGACCAACTCAGCTTATTTCCCGGTCAAATAACAGTCGAAAAAGTTTGGGATTTAGTCGGCGCAGTCCCCGAAAATGACTTGATGGAACTGCTGCAAGCGATCGCAAACGATAACGCTACAGCATTAATAGACATGACCCGCCACCTGATGGATCGCGGACGGGAACCGCTAATCGTGCTGCAAAGCCTCGCCAGCTTTTACCGAGATTTGCTCATAGCCTCATCTGCACCAAAACGGTCTGATTTAGTAGCTTTAACCGCCGCGACTTGGGAAAAACTTTGCGATTTTGCCCGCAGTTGGGATGCCGAGTTAATTTTAGCAAGTCAAAAACACTTGCAAACCCACGAAGTGCAAATTAAAAACACCACTCAGCCGCGTTTGTGGCTGGAAGTAACGCTGTTGGGATTGTTGCCTTCAGCCATTAGAACTCAGCCACAACCAGCAGGCGAAGCAAGTCAAAATAGTGGTCAATCCCAAATTCACCCCCCCCAGCCCCCCCAGGCTTCGGGGGGGAGTTCCACAGCTCATATCGAACAGCCTCCCGCTGCCAAACCTCAAAATACTCCCCCAACTTCGCAACCTATTGTTAATCGCACAGAAAGCACGCCTCCTGCACCGATTCCCGAAGCGATACCAACTCCTGAAACGAATCAAACAAATTATTCACCGACTAATTCAGCCGATGAAATGGATTTAAATAGAGTGTGGGAACAGGTACTTGCCAAAGTGCGACCGTTCAGCACTCAAGTCCTGCTTCGCCAACACGGAAATCTAGTAATTTTTACCAATAATACTGCCTATGTTAAGATTCGAGCGCCGAAGCTGCTCAATACAGCTAAAGACAAAGTAGCTAATATTGAAGAAGCTTTTTTGCAAGTTTTTAACCGACAAGTAACAGTAAAAGTGGGACTGACAAATCCCGCTGAAACTAATAGTTCCCGCGCCCAAGATTTACAAAATTATAACGGACGTGTTGCCGAAATTCCTGGGAATTTACCTGCTGTGAGTAATGATAATCAACAGGTTGAGGACTCGGGGAATTCTGAGATAGCAGATGATTTTTTGGGGAACGGGGGAGAAGAGCAAAAACACTCTTGGGCGGATGAAAATACTGCCACCAATGTGCCAAATGTTTCTGAACCGCTGCGGCAGATAAACAGTTCTACAGACTCTCAGAATGAGTTAAATGCTCAGGCTGTAGCGGTGCGGGCTGATGCTCGATCTGTAGCGAATACTAGCAGGCAATGGGCTGATATGTTTGAAGGACAAGTTGTCGATTTGTCGGATGATTTAGAGATTTGGGAGTCGGGGAGTTTCAGCTTGGAAACTGAGGAAGATTTTCCTGAGTTATCTTCTGAGGTTGATGGGGATGATTTCATCGATTGGTAATCGATTGATTTTGGGAGTTCAATCAAGATGTTTGATCGTGAGGACTTTAGTCCGCATCTAAATTAGCGGACTAAAGTCCTCACGATCGAACCTATTGGCACGTTTGTAGTGAGGACTTTAGTCCTCAGGAAGAAGGACTAAAGTCCTCACTACGAACCAATTGAGCTTTTAAGCTGCACGTTTGTAGTGAGGACTTTAGTCCTCAGGAAGAAGGACTAAAGTCCTCACTACGAACCAATTGAGCTTTTAAGCTGATTCTGGTTTTGGTAGCGAAGACGGAAGCACTAACAATTCGGCAGTCGATCGCTTCTCAACCATTTCCTTAGTAATCGTACACCGCGTCACATCCTTGCGCGACGGCAACTCGTACATCACATCCAACATCAATTCTTCGACAATTCCCCGCAGCGCTCGCGCTCCTGTTTTGCGGCGGTATGCTTCCTGGGCGATCGCCCGAATCGCATCCGACTGAAAATCCAACTGTACATTATCCATTTTTAGCAGCTTTTGATACTGCTTCACCAAAGCATTGCGCGGCTCAGTCAAAATCGCCATCAGCGTTTCCTCATCCAGCGGATCTAACACCGCCGCCACCGGCACCCGCCCGATAAACTCCGGAATCATCCCAAATTTTACCAAATCGTCTGGTTCCAGTTGCCTGAGCACATCAGCGGCCCGCTTTTCCTTCGGTTGAGCTTCTCCCGGCTGAATAAAACCCATTGACTTTTTACCAGTTCTCTGATCGATCACTTTGTCCAAACCGACAAAAGCGCCACCGCAAATAAACATGATATTGCTGGTATCAATTTGGATGCAGTCTTGATACGGGTGCTTGCGGCCGCCTTGAGGTGGTACATTGGCGATCGTCCCCTCCAGCATTTTCAGCAAAGCCTGCTGCACTCCTTCCCCAGACACATCCCGCGTAATCGAAGGATTTTCGCTCTTGCGGGCTATTTTGTCGATTTCATCAATATAAATAATTCCGCGCTGCGCCTCTTCCACGTCCATATCTGCCACTTGCAGCAGCCGCAGCAAAATATTTTCCACATCTTCCCCGACATAGCCCGCTTCCGTCAGCGTCGTCGCGTCAGCCACCGCAAACGGCACGTCCAGCATATCAGCCAAAGTCTGAGCCAGGAGAGTTTTGCCGCAGCCCGTCGGCCCGATTAACAAAATATTTGATTTTTGCAGTTCTACTTCTTCCGGGGGGTGCTTGCCGCTATTTTTGGCATGGATAAAGCTGAGGCGCTTGTAGTGGTTGTAAACTGCCACCGAGAGGACTTTTTTCGCCTCCTCTTGACCGATCGCATTTTCGTCGAGATAATTTTTAATTTCCCTCGGCTTGGGAATTTGGCTCATCGACATACTTTTGCCCGAGGTAGCGCGCCGTTTTTGCGTTGTTTCCTGCTTCGGAACCGCTGCTGCTGCGGGCACAGCACTCGAATCAAACAACTCCTCATCTAAAATTTCATTGCACAAATCAACGCATTCATCGCAGATATAAACCCCGGGGCCTGCGATTAACTTTCGCACTTGCTCTTGAGACTTGCCGCAAAACGAACATTTTAGATGGGAGTCGTACTTAGACATAACAGCCTCTTAATTCAGTGCAGTGACGTTTTCTCCCGCAGCCGGAAGGTTTTCTTTTTCGATCACTCGATCGACCAATCCGTAATCTTTGGCTTCATCGGCTGACATAAAAAAGTCGCGTTCTGTATCTGCCTCTAATTTGTCGATCGGTTGACCCGTGTGATGTGCTAGCAGTTGATTCAGCTTACGCTTATGATAGAGGATTTCTTTAGCTTGAATCTCAATATCTACTGCTTGACCTTGAGCGCCTCCCAATGGCTGGTGGATCATAATCCGGGAACTCGGAAGAGACATCCGTTTCCCGTGGGCTCCCGCTGTCAGCAGAAATGCGCCCATACTCGCAGCCAAACCGTAACAAATCGTCACCACATCCGGGCGAATTTGCTGCATTGTGTCATAAATTGCCATACCCGCCGTTACCGAGCCGCCGGGGGAATTGATGTACATTTGAACATCTTTTTCTGGATCTTCGGCATCTAGATACAATAGCTGAGCTACGATCGAGTCAGCCACTTCGTCGGTTACGGGAGTTCCTAAAAACACAATGCGCTCCCGCAGCAAGCGCGAGTAAATGTCAAATGCCCGCTCGCCCATCCCCGACTGTTCTAGTACCATCGGTACTACATTGCTGGGGCTAGAGCTGACATCAAAATCGTTATAGCTTGTAATTAGGTAATTGGAAGATTGAGATACCACCATAAGACACCAGTCAAGGATTCTAGACAATTTGCTGCTGATGAAAGCTTGAAATTAAGCCGCCAGCTTTTAACTATTATGCCTCGAATGAACCCTGATGTGGGGAATGGGGAGTTTTGAGTCTTCAAATTGCTTTTTTGGCGCAAAGCTGGCTTGACTCGCAACGCTCGGAGGGTGAATGAGTTAAAACACCTAGTTACAAATCAACGCTGTTTCTAGTCCGCGCGCCAAGCTTGTACAGAGCTTAGCAACAGAAACCCGGTTTCCTCGCAAAATCTTGGTTGGGCCGCGAGACATCTAAATAGAAACCGGGTTTCTAGCCCCCGTGCATTCAGTTCTGTTTTAGCAAGCAGAAGGGTGCACACCGCGCACCCTTCTACTTGTAGTTTCTCGAAGCCCAACTAGAAGCTTTTACTCTTCGCCTACGACTTCCACGTCGATCGCGCTCGTGGCTGCTTCCCCAGACTCTTCAGCGTCTGATTCTTCTATGGGATTGAGAGAGCCTTCAGGTACGAGTTCAATTGTCCCTTTTTCTTCCAACCATTTCAAGGTTTTTTGTTTGAGCAAGTCTTCTGCTACAAATTCCCGCAACTTTTCAGGGTCAAAATTCCCTTTGGGAAACTGCTTTCTGACTTTTGCTACTTCTGCTAATACTTCTGCTGGTTCAACAGATAAGGATTCCAGCTTGGCTACTTCTGCCAGAGCTAGAGTTTGTTTGAGCCTTTCTACTGCTTCCGGACGAGAGCGTTCCCGCATCGGGCCGATATTTTGTTCGGTAAACAGTTGGTTGATATCTATGCCATAATTTTTCAACTGCATGGCTTGTTGGTTGAGCAAATAATCGATTTCGCGATCGACCATTGTTGCGGGAATTTCCACATCTATGAGCTGAACCAGTGCTGCTGATATGGCTTTTTCCTTATTAACTAATAACTTGTTTTCTTGCTCTGTTTTAAACCGAGTTTCGAGGGATTCGCGCAGTTGTGCTAAAGTTTCAAACTCGCTAACTTCTTGGGCAAAGTCGTCGTCCAACTCCGGCAATTCCTTTTCCTTCAGTTCTTTCAGAGTAATCGTAAATACTGCTGGTTTTCCCGCCAATTCTTCACTGCTATATTCATCAGGGAACTGGACGGAAACTTCTCTAGTTTCTCCCGGGTTCATCCCGATCATGCCTTGGATAAAGCCCGGTACAAACTGATTTTCCGACAATTCTACTTGAAAGTCTTCGGCATCGCCACCTGGAATTTCTGCGGGAGTTTCACCTTCGGCTGCTTCGGCAAATCTACCTGCGAAATCAACCAAAGCCATGTCTCCCAATTGAGCTGGCCGGCCTTCTACGGGGATTAAAGTCGCTTTGTCCGATCGATATTTTGCCAGTACCTCATCTACCTGAGCCTCATCATACTTAACTTCTTCTGCTTGAAGCTGCAAGCCGGTGTACTGACCCATTTTTACTTCGGGTTCTACATCAACCTTAGCCGAAAAAGTCAGAGGCTGTTCTGGATCGAACTTTCCTAGCAATTCTTCAAACTCAGTGCGGAGTTCAAAACTGCCAATTGCCGGAATTTTTTCTTGTTCGAGAGCTTTTTGCAGTGAATCATTAATCAAATTTTCCAAAGCTGTAGCTTTCAAGCGAGTCTGGCCCAGGCGCTGTAGCAAAACTTGGCGGGGAACTTTGCCTTTGCGGAACCCAGGAATATTGACCTCGCGAGCGAATTGTTTAATTACCTGCTCGTAAGCTTGTTTTGATTTTTCTGATGGCACTTCGATTTCCAAACCAATTTGACTGGCTGGAAGTTTTTCCTGGGTTACTTTCATCGGCTTTTGTGATATTTAACAATTTTGATAAAATACATACAAATCTGACTTTGCTTGCATTTTAAGTTTGTACGCTTTGACTTGTAGCGACATAACTACCAACACCTCTACCGGATGAGACTGTAAGTCGTTTCCGGCTACTTTTTTCGCTCTTGCCAAATAGTTTTGGTTTGAGGATACTAGGTTTTGCTGCTAGGAATGTGGAGGTTAAGTCCAGTGACGCTCCTACACCAATTGCAAGCGTTATGGTGTAGGCATCTGAGTCCTGTTAAGGATATCCAGATCTTCCTTCAAGGTACTCCTATTGTTTCCCTCTACGGCATTTTATAGTGAGGAACACGTCCCGCCCCACTCTTGGTTTCAAAAATGAAATTCCAAGCACCTTCGTGCCTTGAAAATTTTACTCGCAGGAGGCCGCCACAATTAAATGTGTCACTTCCCTACGAAACCCCCTATCTTCAGTTGTCAAGGTTCAGTATATTGGTAGCATTTTCGGCTGCCCAATAACTACAATCGTAGCACTCAAACCCTTACTGGGGAAAGTTTTGGTTCTATTTGCTCGTCTCCTGATTCACCCGCCCACTCCCAAGACCTGCGCTTGTTGGCAGGCGGGTGGAATCGTCATCTCGCTCGCCTTTCATCCCACAGTAAGTGGAGTATTACTATACTGTGGGGATTTCCGTCTGTCGAGCTAATAGCCGATGCACCATAGCATATATCGCCCTCGGATGTCAATCCGACCGGCATGAGCGGGCGATCGGATTGAATGGATGCGTTTGCTCAAATGCAGGTATCCCAAAACCAACTTGATGTGGATTGGGCGCGAGCAGATGGCAAAAGATGCTAAACTAAGATTGAGTAAGATCGACCACCTCGGTTACTTGCACCCTTGTCATCTGCTCGCGCCCTGATGTCGCATAAAATTAATTGAGTTCGATCGGCTATTGTGCATTTAATAAATTGTATATTTCCCAGGCGGCTCAAAAATCCTCTCCCCCCTCTCCCCCTCAATCACTATAAACAATCTAGCTAGACGCACAAAAGCTTGTTCAGTATTGCAGTTATTAAAATTTTAGATTTCGATCGTTTAGACTCTAATTTGTGGAGGAAACTAATTTGTCTCAATCCTATCGAGTTGCCATTTTAGGAGCCACCGGCGCAGTCGGTGCCGAGTTACTAGAACTCCTGCACAGCCGGAGTTTTCCCATTTCAGACTTGAAGCTGCTGGCTTCGGAACGTTCAGCCGGCACAACTTTGTCCTTTGGCGGCGAGATGTTGGCGGTCGAAGCTGTATCCGAGCGATCGTTCGATAATGTAGATCTAGTGCTCGCCTCCGCCGGCGGTTCTATCTCTAAACTGTGGGCTCCGAAAGCAGTGGCAGCCGGAGCCGTGGTAATCGACAATTCCAGCGCTTTCCGTATGGATGCGACGGCACCTCTAGTTGTTCCCGAAGTCAATCCCCAAGCTGCGGCAACTCACCGAGGTATCATTGCTAATCCCAACTGCACCACGATTTTGATGGCAGTTGCCGTTTGGCCGCTGCACAAAGTTAAACCAGTCAAGCGCATAGTTGTAGCGACTTACCAGTCTGCCAGCGGCGCGGGCGCCAGGGCAATGGAGGAAATGAAAGATCAAGCCAGAGCAATTTTGGCAGGGGAAATTCCCAAAACCGATATTTTTCCCTACCCCTTGGCTTTTAACTTGTTTCCGCACAATACACCAATTAACGATTTAGGGTATTGTGAGGAAGAGATGAAAATGGTCAACGAAACTCGGAAGATTTTTGGTACTGACGAGATTAGAATTAGTGCGACTTGCGTCCGGGTTCCCGTACTCCGCGCCCATTCGGAGGCGATTAATCTGGAGTTTGCAGAGCCTTTTAGCCCGATCGACGCTAGGGAAATCTTAAAGGAGGCGATCGGCGTTAAGCTAGTAGAAGACTGGCAAGCTAATTATTTCCCGATGCCCGTCGAGGCCAGCGGTAAGGATGAAGTGCTAGTCGGCAGGATTCGCCAAGATATTTCTCACCCCTGCGGGTTGGAGATGTGGCTGAGCGGCGATCAAATTCGCAAAGGGGCTGCTTTAAATGCGGTGCAAATAGCCGAGTTGCTCGCCGATAAAGATTTGCTGCGAGTCCCAGCAGCGGCTGCTTCTATTTAGGGGTGACTCTACCCAAAAAACGGAGACAAGTCCCCAACGCCAGGAGTGGAGAACCCAAAATTTTAGACGAAGAGTTCCAAATCCCAGATTGCATCTGTGGAGTAAATCTCAAATCTAAAATTCTGCAATCTAAAATCGACTGAAGTTGGCAAGTCAGTAAGGAAAATGAAGATTTTAGATAAACCTTTCATCTGAAATCAAAAATTTAAAATCAAAAATCAACAGTCTAAAATCGGAGAAAGTGTGGTAAAGTTTGGACGGGTTCTGACTGCAATGATTACGCCGTTTAAGGAAGACGGCAGCGTTAACTATGCGGTAGCAGAACAATTGGCAATTCATTTAGCCGATCGCGGCACAGATAGCTTAGTATTGTGCGGAACTACGGGCGAATCTCCTACTATGAGCTGGGATGAAGAGTACCAATTATTTCAGGTGGTACAAAAGGCAGTAGCCGGTAAAGCTTTGGTACTCGCAGGAGCCGGATCGAATTCAACTTCAGAAGCCATCGAAGCTACGCAAAAAGCAGCTAAACTCGGGTTAGACGGCTGTTTGCAGGTGGTTCCTTATTACAACAAGCCGCCGCAAGAAGGTTTGTACAATCATTTTCGGGCGATCGCGCAATCTACTCCAGAATTGCCTATAATGTTATATAACATCCCCGGTCGCACAGGCCAAAATATGTTGCCCGAAACAGTAGCTCGATTGGCAGAAATCCCCAACATTGTGGCAGTCAAAGAAGCAAGCGGCAACCTAGATCAAGCAAGTCAAATTCGGTGCTTGACATCACCGGAATTTGCGATCTATTCTGGAGATGATTCCCTAACTTTGCCAATGTTGGCGGTAGGAGGATCTGGCGTAGTTAGCGTAGCCAGCCATCTGGTAGGAGAGCAACTGCAACAGATGATTAAAGCTTTCGAGGCCGGTCAAGTTCAAGTCGCTACCCAGATTCACTTGCAACTTTTTGACCTGTTTAAAGCTCTTTTTCTCACCACAAATCCCATTCCCGTTAAGGCAGCTCTTAATCTTCAAGGCTGGGATGTAGGTTCCACCCGTGGGCCCCTGTGCGCTCCGCCCGTTGAGGTAACTCAAAAGTTAAAGGACGTACTGAGTCAGCTAGCCGCAGTATCTGCTAGCTAGATAGGCGAGAACGAGTTTTCAGACAACTGAATATTGGTTGTCATCAATCATCAGTCATCAGTCATTAGTTATGAGCTATGAGTTATTAGCTGATAATTAAGAATTGCTGCTTGAGGATTGGAGACAACTGACTGTACGGGAGAGTAAAACCCCGTAGGGGATTTTTCCACAAATATCTTGGAAAAAATCGCCCCCATCAACGAACAACAGACAGTAGACAGTAGACAGTAGACAGTAGGCGACAGTCAACAGTCAACAGACAACAGTCAACAGACAACAGTCAACAGACAACAGTCAACAGACTCATAACAAAATAACTAACAAAGGATACGCATGATCAAAAATACAACTGCATCAGCTCTAAAAGTTATTCCCCTCGGCGGGCTGCACGAAATCGGTAAAAACACTTGCGTGTTCGAGTACGGCGACGAAATAATTCTTTTAGATGCAGGTTTAGCTTTCCCCACAGATGGAATGCACGGTGTAAATATTGTCCTCCCAGACATGACTTACCTGCGGGAAAACAGCCACAAAATTAAAGGTATGATCGTAACTCACGGTCACGAAGATCACATCGGTGGCATCCCCTATCACCTCAAACAATTTGAAATTCCCGTCATCTACGGCCCGCGTTTGGCGATGGCTTTGCTCGCCGGAAAATTGGAAGAAGCCGGAGTGTCTCACCGCACTGAATTGAGAACTGTTCGCCCCCGGGATACGGTAAGAATTGGCAAGAATTTCTTAGTCGAATACATTCGCAACACTCACTCGATGGCCGACAGTTTCACTGTGGCAATTCACACTCCCGTTGGAATTATTATTCACACTGGAGACTTTAAAATTGACCACACTCCCGTAGACGGCGAGCATTTTGATTTGCAAAAGCTGGCGGAGTACGGCGAAAGAGGCGTGCTGTGCTTGATCAGCGATTCTACTAACTCGGAAGTTCCCGGTTTTACCGCTTCAGAACGTTCTGTCGCTCCGAATTTAGACAGAATTATCGCTCAAGCAACGGGAAGAGTGATGGTGACGACTTTTGCTTCGTCGGTACACCGATTGCAAATTGTTTTGGAGTTGGCTAAGAAAAACAATCGGTATGTCGGAGTGGTGGGCCGCTCAATGCTGAACGTCATCGCTCACTGTCGCAATCTCGGCTACATTAAATGCGAAGACAGTCTTTTCAAACCGCTCAAAGAAATCCGCAATTTGGCAGATGACAAGGTTTTGATTTTAACTACGGGTTCCCAAGGCGAACCGATGGCGGCGATGACTCGCATTGCTAACGGCGAACATCACGAAGTGAAAATTAGAAACGGCGATACAGTCATTTTCTCGGCTAATCCGATTCCTGGAAATACGATCGCAGTGGTAAATACGATCGATAAACTGATGATGTTGGGAGCAAACGTGGTTTACGGCCGCGATAAAGGCATTCACGTTTCCGGGCACGGCTGTCAGGAAGACCAAAAGTTAATGATTAACATGACTCGTCCCAAGTTCTTCTTACCCGTACACGGGGAACACCGAATGCTGGTTCAGCACTCCAAGACGGCTCAAAGCATGGGCATTCCCGCGAGCAATATGGTAATTATTGACAACGGCGATGTCGTAGAATTGACGGAAAATTCGATGCGACTCGGTACTAAAGTACCTTCAGGAATTGAATTAGTAGATGCTTCTCGATCGGGCGTTGTCAAAGCAAACGTCCTCAAAGAACGCCAGCAGTTAGCTGGAGACGGCGCGGTGACAGTAGCTGCGGCGTTGAATGCAGAAGGCAAATTGGTTGCTGCGCCGCAAATTCACTTGAAAGGTGTGGTAACATCAGCCGATCGCGCGCTGTTACAACAATCGATCGCTCAAACAATTGACACCGTGTTGAGCGATCGTTGGTCGGAGTTTGTCAGACCTTCTTCAACTTCCGAATCAGGAGTTGACGTAGACTGGGTAGGAGTACAAACCCAGATAGAACGAGCAATTGGGCGGGTGCTGCGCCGGGAACTTCAAAGCAATCCCATGCTAGTATTCCTGATGCAAATTCCCGAAGGAGCATCATTTGTGAAATGGGAAACACCAGCAGTGACTCCTGGTTCCCTGGAAGCACCTAAGCTATTAGGCGGCCAATCATCCACACCGGCTCCAACACCAGCACCCGTTCCTGCTAATAAAGTAACAGGTCGTCGTCGCCCCCGGACAGCAGCCAAAGTTGCTTCCGTCGTTTCGTAGAATAAAGTCGATCGACCGCAAAACGCCAATAAACGCAGATAGTAATTAATTCTATCTGCGTTTGTCTGTGTTTATCTGCCACCATCTGCGGTTGCTCTCATCAGCCGCCAGCAACTGCTGGAACAATGCTAACTTCATCACCATCGTTGAGGACTGTTCCTGTACCATCCAAAAAGCGGATGTCTTCGCTGTTGACGTAGAAGTTGAGAAATCTGCGGGGTTCTCCTTTGTCGTCGCACAGGCTTTTTTTAATGCCGGGACAATTTGTTTCTAGGGATTCAATCAGTTCGGAAATATTGGCGCCGCCGCATTCGATCGTTGCTTGATTTTTGGTGAATTTTTGCAGCGGAGTGGGAATTAAAACTTTGACGGTCATTTTTTTAGTCCTTAGTCATTAGTCAGCAGTCATTAGTCAGCAGTCATTGGTCAGCAGTCATTGGTCAGCAGTCATTAGTCAGCAGTCATTAGTCAATAGATTAACAACTAATGACTGATGACGAATAACTATTAAACCGAAGCTTGTTGCCATTCTAAGCGTTCGAGGGTGCGGGCGCGTTCGAGGGCACGCTCGAAGGCTTCCAGTTTTGGTTCGAGGGTGATGGGTTCGCCGATGTAGCCTTGAACTGCTTCCTGTGTTTTCAAGCCGTTGCCGGTGATGTAGGCGACGGTGGTTTCGTCGGGATTGATTTTACCTGCTTCTACGAGTTTCTTCAAGACTGCGATCGTCGTGCCGCCTGCGGTTTCGGTGAAGATGCCTTCAGTTTCTGCTAGCAGTTTCATGCCTTCGATGATTTCGGTATCGCTGACGGATTCGATGTTTCCGTTGGTTTTGCGGGCGATTTCTAAGGCGTACATACCGTCTGCTGGATTGCCGATCGCGATCGACTTAGCAATGGTATTCGGTTTGACCGGTGTCACGAAATCGCGGCCTTCGCGGTATGCGCTGGCGATCGGGGAACAACCGTCAGCTTGAGCGCCGCTGAATCGAACTTTCTTCTCATCAACTAAACCGACTTCGATGAATTCATTAAATCCTTTGTAGATTTTTGTGAACAGAGAGCCGGAGGCAAGCGGGGCGACGATATGATCGGGCAATTGCCAGCCTAGCTGTTCGGCAACTTCGTAGCCGAGGGTTTTCGAGCCTTCGGAGTAGTAGGGGCGCAAGTTGATGTTGACAAATCCCCAGCCGTGTGTATTGGCGACTTCGCAGCAGAGGCGGTTAACTTGGTCGTAGTTGCCGTGAACTGCCATGACAGTTGGATTGTAAATCAGAGTGCCGAGGACTTTGCCAGCTTCTAAGTCTGAAGGGATGAAGACTACGCAGTCGAGTCCGGCGTGGGCTGCGATCGCAGCGGTGGAGTTAGCTAAGTTGCCAGTGCTGGCACAGGATACCGTGGTGAAACCCAATTCTCTCGCTCGGCTGAGGGCGACTGACACCACTCTGTCCTTAAAGCTCAGAGTGGGCATATTGACGGCATCGTTTTTAATATAAAGATTTTTGAGACCGAGGCGGCGCGCCAAGCGGTGGGATTTTACTAAAGGAGTCATCCCCGTGCCGACATCGATGACGTTTTCTGTAGCGACTGGTAAAAATTCGCGGTAGCGCCAGATTGAGTTGGGGCCGGCTTGGATGGTTTGGCGAGTGACGCGGCGGCGGATAGCTTCGTAGTCGTACTTGACTTCTAGCGGGCCAAAACAGCAATCGCAGACGTGCTTGGCTTGGAGTTCGTACTCTTCGCCGCATTCTTTACACTTGAGGGCTGTGAAGGTTGCTGCTGTGGATTGTGTTCTGGTTGCCTGGGTCATAGCTCAACTCTCTAGTTTTGCGATGTTTTCTAATTCTTGTGCAAGATTAGCACGCTCGATCTACCCCGTCAACCATACCCGATTTTTTTAGTCGGGATTGATTGTGGGGCAAGATCTGGCCAAAAACCGGCGGTAGCTCGATCGCCCTCAATCTCTTTCTCAGAATGGGTTTCAATCTCTGTCAGAGAATGCTGGTTGAGAGGAAAATTATCTCGATCAACCGAACTCAAGAATCATTTGGTGGCAAAACTAATTTCAAAACTTTATAAAATTTTTTTTGCTGGGTAACTCAACAGTCAAAACTACAGGGTTGACACAGGGGGCGAGAAACCGGGTTTCTACGAGATTTTGGGTGGATTCGCGAGAATATAGCAAGAAACCCGGTTTCTGAACTCACCTTGGGGGCGAGAAACCGGGTTTCTAGGAGATTTTGGGTTGATTCACCAGAATATAGCAAGAAACCCGGTTTCTGAATCTCACCTTGGGGGCGAGAAACCGGGTTTCTAGGAGATTTTGGGTTGATTCACCAGAATATAGCAAGAAACCCGGTTTCTGAACTCACCTTGGGCGCGATCGTTCCCAATTTTTCAATTCTGCAATCGCAAATCCAAAATCGTATTATCCACCGCTGACGGGAGGGATGAGTACAACTTCGTCGCCGTCAGTGAGGATGGTGTCGGGGGAGACGAATTCTAGGTTGACGCCGAAGCGGGTACGATCGCGCCACTGTTCTAATTGAGGGTATTGGGCGATCGATCTTTCTAGCACTTCAGATACTGGGGTTTCGGGAGGAAGTTCTAGTGTAAGTTCCGAAACGCCGTAGGCTTCACTGAAGGCGGCGAATAGTTTAACGGTGATGGTAATCGAAGAGTTAGACACGGCTGTTTTGTGCGATCGACAGTTTGGCAATTATCAACTACACCATACAATTAATTGAGAATTGCGCGCGCCGAGGCTTAGAATTGAAAGCGGCAATCTTTAGTTAAGTTTTACCCTATCTAGTAAACATGAGAGTTGATTGCAGCATAAAATCCGAACAGCCTTGTATGCCGAGCGGTCTCACCAACCAGGCGTTATAAGCAGTTGGCATTCACTTAAATGTAGCTAGCGAAGATTGAGTTGGCTGGTGTTGAGCTGACGACAAGACTAATTTTTAAGGATGCGATATCCATACTTCCCCGTAATTGCGGGAGAGTAGCAAAATATCGAACTAACTTTAGCGAGTAACAAGGCAGACTATGCTCTGCTAACTGGCTGATTCCCGACGAAAAATCTGGTTGTCCAGTCCAGCTTATAATGTCCAAAGCTTTGCTCCGCTTAGGAAGTGTGCCCTTCGATCTCAGAATAATAGTCAAGTTAACGCGATCGAGATATTTATGGCAAATAACGATTTTAAGGTGCTTCAAATTATTGAAGCTAAAGGCTGGTATGCCTTTGGGAGTACGAAGCAAAGCCAGCACGTTGAGAGGTGGGTAAGACCTGTGGTGTGTTGGGTTTTAATAGAGGATAAAAAAAAGCGGCGGATTGTGACTGCTACCGCTAGCTATCAGATCCAGATTGACGACAAAGAAGTCGAGTTTTTTGCCCACGAAAGCGAAATTCAAGATATCGAGAGCCTCCCCAAGTCTGTCTCGGTATCGGAATTTCTGAAGACAGAAGATTGAGATCGGGTGCAGAAGGAGATTGTTTAACAAGTTATTAATCATTCCTTAGTAATTCCTTAAACTTGCTGCCGGATGCTTTTTCAATTGGAGGCAAAATCACTCTAATTGAGGAGAGGGGGAGAATTTATACTTTTGCCTTGCCTTGTGCATCTGTAGCCGAAGGTTTTGAGTACCCCAAAAAATAAAGAGGCCGGAAGATTGCTGGGATTGCCAACACGCTTCCGACCTTTGCTGAATAACAGGGTATGCATATGTTTCTAAAGTATGGCAGGCAAGTCTTCTAAATATCAAGAGGACTATTGCAATCACCCACAGTAATTCCTTAAACTTGCTGCCTGATGCTTTTTCAATTGGAGGCAAAACCACTCTAATTGAGGAGATGCCAGATGAGAAGATAGCGAGAATTTATACTTTTGACTTGCCTTGTGCGTGTTGTGCCGAAGGTTTTGACTACCCCAAAAAATAAAGAGGCCGAAAGATTGCTGGGATTGCCAACACGCTTCCGACCTTTGCTGAATAACAGGGTATGCATATGTTTTTAAAGTATGGCAGGCAAGTCTTCTAAATATCAAGAGGACTATTGCAATCACCCACTTTTGCTTTTTGGGTATGTTTGCAAGGCTTCTACTATTTTAGACTGGAATTTTGAAATTTGAGGGCGGGTGATGGTTGCAGGTGAAGGATTCTAGCTATTTTTCTGTAGCCTGTGCTACCAAAAATGGGGCGGGTCGATCGCGCATCCTGCCTAAATTGTTTGCATTCAAAGGGCAAAAGTGCGATGGCTGCGCCCCGGCCCCGGCCTACGGCCTGGGTGCTACAACATCAAACCCCACTAGCAACCGCTTCAGGCATCTGCTGCCGCATCCGCCGCCCCACCAAGGCCATCCGCACACCGCCCGCTGGCCCTAAAGTCACCCCTCGGCGTTTCGCTTGTACGGGCCCTTTCTCGGCCAAGGTTAAGTCGAAATCGCGCAAAATGGTTGCCAGCACCAGCTTCATTTCTAACTGCGCCAGCGCTAAGCCGATACAGCGGCGACTACCGCCCCCAAAGGGCAAATACTCGTAAGGCGAGAATTGTCTCTCCAAAAACCGTTCTGGCTTAAATTGCAGCGGTTCTGGATACAAATCTTCCCGGCGGTGGGTTAAATAAATTGAGCCGAAAACCACCGTACCCGGTTCGAGTTGATGCCCCATTAGTTCCAGGGGTTCCCGCACTACTCGCGGAAATGTCAGCATTCCCACTGGGTAAATTCGCAGTGTCTCTTGACAAACTGCACTCAGGTAAGGCAAGCGGGAAATCTCCATGGGGTCTGGATTTTCGCCCAGACTGTCCAATTCTTGCAGCAGTTTCTGGCGTACCGAGGGCAAACTGTGAATCCAGTAACAAGCCCAAGCTAGGGCTGTTGCTGTGGTTTCGTGGCCGGCAAACAACAGCGTCATTAATTCGTCGCGCAATTCTTCATTGCTCATTGGTTCGCCGTTTTCGTCGCGGGCGGCCATCATTAAGCTGAGAATGTCGGTGCGATCGGCGTCTGGTTGCTGTTTGCGATCGGCTATTTCCGCGTCCATCAGTTCCTGAATTTTTTGGCGCTGCTGTTTCATGCGTCCCCAAGGACTCCAATGGCCCCAATCTTGCTGCAACCAGGGCAGAAATAAAATGCTCGATCGCAGCGGAGAACCTGTCATATCGATAATTGAAGCCAGCAGGGGGGAAAGTTGCTGCAACCGCGGCCCTTCATTCAATCCGAAGACTACTTGCAAAATTACTCGCATGGTGATTTCCTGCATGGCGGTGCGGGCGACAAAAGGTCGATCGACATTCCACTTGCTAGCAATATCTTGGGTAATATCGCAAATTTGTTGGCCGTAATTCCGCATCCGTTCCCCGTGAAAGGGTGGCATCAATAATTGACGCTGCCGTTTGTGTTTTTCTCCGGAGATTACAATCATTGATTGTTCGCCCAGGAGTGGTTTGAGAATACCGTTGATATCCCCTGGAGCATCAAGCGCCTTGCTGTTGAGCATTTCCTGGATCGCTTGCGGGTTGTGGATCATCACGAAGGGTTCAAGATTGCCCCATCGAGTCGTGAAAATCTCCCCGTACTTTTTGGCGTTGGCGTCCATGTATGTCAGCGGATCGCCAATCCATTGAATTAGCTGCAAGAAGCGGGGGGTTTTGGGGCCGTCAGGTAGGGTCATAAAAATTGTGTTGGTGTTACAGGACTCGGGCAACATCCATAGGAATTACGCAGAAACTGGTTGTACGCTCTCCCATAATTTTAAGACCTTATTCTCGAACGGTACTCACAATGTCCTGTCCGAGCTCTGTAAAACGCACAGTTTTAATTTGCCAAGGAGCATAACTGGTTAAGGTTTGGCGCACGCCCCCAAACAAACCTAACATCTGACAACTTGACAGATTTTGCAATTTCTGGCGCGAATTCCCCGAGGCCCGTAAATCTACGGTAGCGATTCCGAGTTCGCGATCGATCGTAACCCGATAACCAACTAAACCCAGACTAGCGAAAATCTCCTGCTTTAATACTTCATTAACGGCCGATGGCATTAACTGGTTGTCTGGGCCTGTAACTGTTGCCGGCTTGAGACTTTGACAAAGATTGTCTACCTCATAAACCGTCACTTTCGCTGTACTGTTTGGTACTTTGGTACTCGCTAAAACTGAGTTCCCAGAGTTAGAGGGCTGCGGTGCTGGAGCCGATCGACTATCAAGTTGATTGCCGGTTAGCTGTAGGTGTGGGAACTGATGGGTGCTTGCTGAGGGTTGGCTCTGGTTTTCGGCTGATTTAGCTGCTGCATCGTAGCTAGAACAACTGCTACTCCCGATCAAAATTAATCCAGTCGCTAAATACCCGAACTGTTTGCAGATAAGGTTCATAACTTTTTAATACTCAACTAAACGTCAGTGTAGGTCGGGCAGAATTTTGGTGGTAGCAAGCACTTAATCCCTAATTACACTCACTTAGAAATATTTCCGCATTACGAAGACGAAAATAAGTTCAGAGTTATTGTTTAATCGTCCGGACTATTTTTGGATCGCAGCCTGAAACCCTTGATTTACCCGAAAGCATATCGCGTGCCTCGTTAGCATAGCCCTCGCAGAGGATCGCCATGAAACCCTGATTCTACGGTGAGCTATCAAAAAAGTCCGAAATGTTGCTTGCTAATACCTGTGTTTTAGTGTTAAATAACATAAGAGGGGTGTCTCCCCTCACTGGTGCAACCCTGCCGTTTCCGTATCTCCGCAGATAAACCTTGCGATTTAAATCGCAAGTTAGATCAAATACCTTGTCAGTGGTGTGATGTACCCCATGCAAATTTAGCTATTCCAAGGTCTGAGGTAACAGCCTCTTTCCGGTTGCGAAAGCTTGAGTTTGATAGTAGTAATGACGACTGAATTTAGACTTGGGCACGTATTGCGGCATGGTTTAACAACCGCGCCGAAAGCACCGCGATAAGGAATATGCAAGTAGCGAACAACATACAGAAGATTTCAGCAAACTGAAGTACAAAAAAAACTGGTTTCCCTAGGGCTGCACCTGTGAGATTCGGTCATGATTCCGAGTTTCTGGTGTGCAGTCGATCGAGCTGAAATTTGCTGTGATCCGGATCTCTAATTAACTTGCGTATCAAGAGTATTATCGCAGAATTAGGTGCTTTTTGTAACAAATCTACTAAAAATCGAGCAAAAACATGATCGAACAGCAATTAACGAAAGTTTTGGCAACAACCGCGATCGCCCTATGCGCTCTGACGGTGGCTTCTGCGCCCAGTTATGCCCGGCCAAACGTCGGGGAAAGCGGATTTTGGTGCAGCACCTCGACAGGTGCGCCGGTGACGTTGTATCAAAACCCTCAAGGTGCCGTAGAGCCTTGGATTGAGTGGACTTCTGATTATTTTTCCGGTTCGGGCTACGATCCGGCAACTCGCTGTCAATTGGTCAGCAAGCGCCTCGAAAGCTATCGCCGCAACCGAATGCTCAGGTACATTACCGTTGGCCAGATGAACGGGCAGAACGTCATCTGCACGGCGAATCAAGTCAATGGCATCTGTCAAAATTTGATTTATACCCTCAGACCCGGCCAAGACCCGATCGGCTCTTTGTATAATTTGTTAGCTTGGCGTCAAGGACAGGTGGGGATGCCCTCTACGGAGGAAAGCAGCCAAATTCCTTACATTGATGTGAGTGAAAAGCTAGGGGAAAAACCAGGGGCAAAGATGGGCGATCGAGCGCAACTGCCCCCTTTTTCTCGGCCCTCGGAACTGCCGTAAAGACTGGAAAATTGCCAATCTCATTGCCAATTCCCGGGGGTGACGTGGAAAACTTGGCGCGACAGGCGACGATACGCATCAAAACCTCGAAATCCTCTGGTTCTGGGGCGATCGTCCAGCGCCAGGGACAAACCTATACAGTGCTGACTAGCTGGCACGTTGTGGCTTTCGACAAGGGCGATCGCACCATCGTTACGAGTGACGGCCTGATCCACCAACTGTTGGGAGTTCCGCAGCGGCTGGGCGATGCGGATCTGGCGATCGCCAAATTTCGCAGCGCGATCGAGTATAAAGTAGCGCCGATTGGCGCGCAGCAGCCAGCGGTGGGAGAGCCGCTGCTGGCTGCCGGATTCCCTGCGGAGACTGGGGCGTTGGCCGTAGCCCAGGGGTTCGTAGAATTGTTGCTGCCAAAATCTTTACCTCAAGGCTATAGCTTGGGCTATACCAATGAGGTTAAAATTGGCATGAGCGGTGGCCCGATTTTTAATGCCAAAGGTTTCTTGGTGGGAATTAACGGTCGAGGTAAGTATCGAGATCCCGGTTTTGGCGTCTATGCTTTTGAAGATGGAAGTGAACCGACGCCGGAATTATTGGAAAAGATGGTTAAATCTAGTTGGGGAATTCCTATCAGTACATATTTGCAGTTCGTCTCGTCTCATCCAGGGAGTTAGCGATGAATTCGTGGGGTTTGCGGTTTGATGTGTTGACCGTCATCTTGACCGGTGCAGTAACGGCGGCAGCAATTGTCGGTCCACAATATGCTGCTTGTGCTAAAACAGCCCAAGAAATTGCCGAGCTAGCGATGTTCACAACTGTAGAAGTGAACAACACGCTGGGTTTGGCGGCTGGTGGCTCAGGAGTAATTATTGCAAAACAGGGAAATATTTACACTGTTCTGACGGCGAATCACGTAGTGGCAAGTCTCGCCCAAGAATACAGCATTCGCACTCATTTGGAAAAAAGCTATACAGCAATCAGAATACAGCGACTCCCGAAGAACGATCGCGATATAGACTTAGCTTTGATCCAGTTTCAGAGCCGAGATCGGTATCCAGTAGCACCGATCGGCGAATCGCAACGTGCTGTTGTCGGTTCTACTATTTACGTTGCTGGCTATCCGCTACCAGTCGCCTCTGGATCTGAAAGAAAACTCGAATTTACTGCTGGTATTATCTCTTCTCGCGTCGGTCGCGCATCATCCGGGTACGGATTGCGCTATCAAGCTGTGACAAGGCGCGGGATGAGTGGCGGGCCTGTATTTGATGCTGATGGCAGGGTTGTGGGAATTCACGGCCAGGGTGATACTGTTGGTACGGTGCAGAGCCAGTGGAACGGTCAGACTGAGGAGATTAAAACCGGGTTGAATGCGGCAATCCCGATCGACTCTTTTACGGCGTTGCGATCGCAAACCTTACCTAACGGGTTTGATATTCTCAGCAATATTGCCATCAGCCGCAGCTCTCGCCCAAGCCAACCGAATCTCCAGCGGGGGGGATTTGTGTGCGATACCTCCACGGGAGAACCAGTGACTGTATATCAAAATCCCCAAGGGTTTAGGGAACCTTGGATTCGCTGGAATTCTAATTTCTTTTCTAGTGCTGGCTACGATCCTCTGACTCGCTGTCAACAAGTGACTCAACGCCTCGATAATTATAACCGCAACAAACAGCTTAATTATGTCACTGTCGGTCTGGTAAACAATCAAAAAGCGATTTGCACGACCAGCCGGATTAACGGGCCGTGCGAAGGTTTGATCTACACGTTGCGCCGCGATCAAGATCCGGCTCCTGCACTTAGCACTTTCTTTGTTTGGCTGGCGAATCAAAAGGCTAGACCGTCTCTTTTTGAAAGTGGCGCTCCGATTTATATTAATCTTGGGGAACGACTAGATGTAGATATTGCCGAGCCCTAAAGAAACAGTTTGTAGTGCGGACTTCAGTCCGCTTTATGCTGCGGACTGAAGTCCGCACTACAAACCTTACTTATTGGGGTCAATCGATCGGACATGATATAAAAGGTTACGCTCAGGGGAAAAAAAGAAGAGGGCCTTTCGGCTTCGCTTAAGGTAAAAAGAAGGAAGACGGAAGAAGGAAGAGGGAATAAAATTAATGGTTTCAGCAATCAACAATGTTGTCACCGCTTTGGGGATTCCTATAAAAATTTGAAAGATTTGACTGATTTATGATTCGACTTAGCAGAAGTGATGATTTTTTGCAACACAAAAGCTATAAAATTACTGTTACTTAATCCAAGTCAAATTTTTCAGGTATAAAGAAGCATGACTGCAACTACGCCGAAGGCAACGTCAGCAATTCCTAGTTTTTGTGAAGGAATCCAGTATTTCTCGGAGAATGTGCCGGGTTTTGAGACTTACGGGAAAACACCTGCGATCGCCCAAGGAAGCAATTCGATCGCCGATCCAGCAGATCCAGCCGCCGTCTTTCAAACGATGCTCGGAGCAGACGCCCTGCGCTACCTGACGCTGCAAATCACAGCCAGCAAGGCATCGGGACATCCGGGGGGTTTTGCCAGCCAAGCTGAGGCCTACGCTGCGTTGGTGATGTTGGGACACAAGAACATTGTTACCGAAGTCGGGCACCACGCGCCAGGATTTTATAGTGCCATGTTTCTCGATCGATCTTTGGAAGACATGGGAATTACCAAAGTGCAGGAAGCGCGCGATAAATTCCGCGAAAAAGACGGTTTATTAGGACATCTTTCCGGCTTCATTCCCGGGCTTTTAGCACCAGCAGGCCCCCTCGGACAAGGACAGCATTTCGCAATGGCGGGCGCGCTTTTGCACCCCGACAAACTGTTTCCTTTCACCATGGGCGACGGTGGGATGGGCGAACCCTATCCGATGAGCAGCATGGCGCATTTCCATACTGCTTATCCGAAGGCTACTAACTTTTTACCCGTGTTAGTTTGGAACGGATATTCCCAAGAACATCACAGTATGGTTTCGACTAAAACTAATGCTGAAATGATTGCTTATTGGCAAGGAAACGGTTTTGAAGAAGTCATTTTAGTTGACGCTAAGGAATTTGACGACAAAAATCAACCGGAAGCTTATGTTGACAGCACGGCTTTTTCCCTCGAACAGCGGATGGCATTTACCAAAGCTGTTTTACAAGGAGTTGACAAAGCGGCAAAATCTGCTCTCGGCGGCAAATTAACTGCGTTTATTATCAAACAGTTGAAAGGTGCGGGCGTCCACGCGCGCGGCGCAAAATCTCACAACCTTTATCCCAAAGATACCCTCGATGCTCCGCACATTGTTAGCGCTTTAAAAGAACGCGCTTTGACTGCTGAGGCTTGGCAGTTGGTGCGGACAAATTGCGAGCGCGCGGGCGGCGGGCCTGCGGCAAAAACCGTTGTTACTGAGTTTACATTGCCGCTGGCAGATTTGGGCGAGTTGCCTTTAGAAGAATTTGCGGTTGGTGGAGAAGCGAAGATTTCGACAACTGCAATGGGACGTATGGTGGGAAGTGTCGGCGAGCGCGATCGCACTTTTCTTGTCACCAATGCAGACGGCAACGAAGCATCAGCAATTGCCAATATCAACCAAGCTCTGAAAATCATTCACCCGACGACGGATGACTTGTACAATCAATCGCCCAACGGTCAAGTTTACGAACCTTTGAGCGAAGATGCTTGCGCGGGTTTGGCAGTAGGATTGTCGCTATTTGGAGCGCGGAGTTTGTGGTGTTCCTACGAATCTTTTGCCATCAACGGTTTACCAATTTGGCAAACTGTAACGCAAGCAATGGCAGAATTGCGCCGTGCAACTCCGGCAACTGTCACCTTATTTACAGCGGGTGCATTGGAGCAAGGCCGCAACGGTTGGACGCACCAGCGGCCGGAAATTGAGGCTTATTTTGCGGCGATGATGCGTAACGGCAATGTGTTTCCTTTGTTTCCACCGGATGCTAACAGCATTCAAGCTTGTTACGAGTGGGCTTTGAATGCCAGAAATAAGGGAGTTGTGATTACTGCGAGCAAGTCGCCGCTGCCAATTCGCACTACTTTTGCACAGACTCGCCAAGGTTTAGAAGATGGTGGAATTGTGCTGCACGAAACAACGGGAAGTAAGAAAGTTGTGTTTGCTATTGTGGGCGATATGACTTTAATGCCGGTGTTTGAAGCGGCGGCATCTTTGGAAAAAGCAGGCTTGGGAGTGCGGATTGTTTCTATTGTCAATCCCCGACGTTTGTACCGTTCCAGCGATGTCGCTTGGAATACTTGTTCGGAAGCTGACGGCGGCTTTTTGAGCGATGAGAAATTTGCCGAAATGTTTGGTGGTGATGCCTTGATTGGCGTGACAGGCGGTGCTTCTGGGATGTTGGAGCCGGTGATGCTCCGCAGCAATTGCCCGCGCGATACTTTTGCTTGGAAGCGGGGGGAAACGACTGCTAGTGCTGGTGAGTTGATGGCGTTTAATGGGTTGACTGCTGATGCTTTGACGAAAAGGGCGATCGGGCTGGTTGGTTAGGTTATAATTCAATAGGCGATTGTTAAGCTAGATCCCCCCTAACCCCCCTTAAAAAGGGGGGGACAAGAGTATTCTCAAAGTCCTCCGGCTATCGGGGATATGCTGCCAGGATCTCCGGGGAATAAACAGCGCTAACTGAACTGTATTGAGATAAGCTGTTGCGGCATTTAACTTGTGTGTCAACAATCAATTAAACAATGAGTGGGATGTTGCTCCCAGCAGCGTCCCGAATATACAATTTAAATGCTCAACAGCTTATAGCTGTGATAATTATATCCAGCGATTATTGTGGCAAAGACTGACCGGATGACAATCGTTTAATGCCTTCCATCGCCGTAGTTTCTCCAGCTTTATCGCTGCCCTCGCGGGCAATTTTTAAAGCTCGCTCGTAGGAATTGAGAGCTTTAGGATATTGACGGAGACTTTCATAAATCGCGCCCATATTATTGAACAAGCGTCCGATGCTTGTATTGTCGCCGATGGCTTCAAACATCGGTATTGCTTGCTGAAAATAGATCAGCGCTTGAGTATCTTTGCCTTGTTTGCGACAGGTAAGTGCCATGTTGTTGAGGAGGCGGGCGACGCCAGCTCTGTCTCCGATTTCCCGGCGAATTGCTAAGGCTTGATGGTAAAATTCCATCGCTCTGTTAAAGTCGCCGATGTTGTAATAGACGCCGCCCATGTTATTGAGGGTACGGCCTAAATCGCGCCGATCGCCCTCTGTGGTGCGAATCGTCCGCGCTTGTTGGTAAAATTCGATCGCCTTTGCGTAATTTACCTGTTCTGCGTACACTGCCGCGATGTTGTGAAAAGATTCTGCTATTTCAATTTGGTCGTTGGCAGTTTTGGCAAGTTCCAAAGCTTCTTGGTGCAGTTTCATCGCTTCGTCAAAATTGTCCGCAAGCCGGTTGACGAAACCGATGAGATTGAGAGTGCGCGCGATGCGGGGCCCTTCGCCGATTTCTCGGTGAATGGCTAAAGCTTGCCGCAAAACTTCCAAAGCTTTGGGCCGCGAACCCATTTCGGCGTAAACTTCCCCGATATTGTTGAGTGTTTCTCCGATTCCCTGTTTGTCGCCTAGTTGCTTGCGAATTGCCAAAACTTGCTCGAAAGTCTGGATTGCTTCTCGAAACAAACCCTCGCGGTGCTGTTTGACTCCTGTTTCAAAGAGTTTGTCTGCTTCGGTTTTGGGATCTGTTGCTTGGGCGCGATCGCTCGATCGGGCCGTTCTGGCATTTATCATAGGGGCAAATGCCCGAGCATCTGAAATTGCTAGCAAGCTGAGTGCGGGCGATAACAAAATACTTATAGCTGCGAGATAGCTAAAGTGGTAAGAGCGGCAGTACACCGATCGAGTCCTCCAAGAGCCAAGTTATAACTATTAAGATAGAGCTCTTTGGGGTGTTCCTGCCGATTTTTTTTAATTGCTAGGTTCTGGCGCGCGCTTTTGTCTTACCAGACTGCCACAATCAGCGGCATATTGCTGAGAGCGGATATGACTGCAAAGTTTTTGCTGGGTGAAAGCGATGCTTTTTCTGGGCTGTGCAAGATGATGTCCTGTTTGTCAAGCGTAATCCAAGCAATTCCTGACAAAACTTGAATTTCTCGATTAGTTTGAGGCAATTTGTACACCTCATTTTTCATGATAATTATGCGTTCGGGCGCTGCACATTCGGAATATCTTTGAAGCATAGCATCTCCTTGGAAATTAAGAATCAAAAATCCACAAATTGTCCCCAAATATCCTAGGGGCGGGTTAACCAAAAATCTTTGGAAACCTCAAATAATCTCTAAAAACCCGCCCCCACACAACCAACAATTTACTATTGACAATAACGCCGATCGATAATCGCGCGCATTTCGTCATCCGTCGCCGCGCTGATAGAGCGACCTGTCGCCCGATCGCAACCGTGCCAGCAAGTGTTACCATTGCGATCGCGCGTTTGCCAAATTCTGACCTCGTTTTCGCCAGCAGCGGCGGCGAGCAAACCTTGCCAAAGTTGATTCATAGCTGAAAAGAGCGATCGCCTTTTTGGCTTTTTGGTATATTTAGCTCGATCGCCCATCGAAACAACGCTTGTTTTTTCGGGATACCGCCGATTTTCGTAAGTAGACATAACAAACACCTTCAAATCCTCAATTAAACACAAATTGCACAATCAAAAATCGCAACTAAAAGGAAGCAATAACTTGCTCGCAATTACAGCACTTTTGATGTCTCTGCAATTCCTGTAAAACTAAATCTGTTACCTGATAAATCAACCCTAACTCTGGGCAAAACAACAATCAAGTCATTACTTGCATAGGTTGTATGAATAAAATCGATAGATAAATATACCAACCGCACCCAACAGTTAGTAGGATGTTATTAATTGCTGAAACCATTGCGTTGGATTCCTTCTTCCCTCTTCCCTCTTCCCTCTCCATTCTTCCCTCTTCCCTCTTCCTTCTTCCTTCTTCCTTCTTCCTTCTTCTATGAACTTCATCAACACGCGGCGGATGAAACTCTCTCAGATTCAGGCTTTGATAGCAGTAGCAGAGTATGCAAACTTTAGCGAAGCGGCTTTACAAATGGAACTGTCGCAATCCGCAGTCAGCCACGCCATCGCCTCTTTAGAAGCAGAATTGGGCGTGCAATTGTTCCACCGGGGGCGACACGGTGCTCAACTGACGCCGGTGGGGGAAAGAGTGGTGCTTCACGGGCGTCAAATTGTGCGATCGTTAGAAATGATGGTCAAAGAAGCTGATTTAGACAAGGGTTTGCAGGGAGGCCAGGTGCGGATAGTGAGTTTTCGCAGTGTCGCAACCCATATCCTACCGGGTATTATTGCTCAATTTCGCGATCGCTTTCCCAAGATTGCCGTCAGCATTACCGAAGTGTATTATACCCAGGCTGTGGAGGAAGCTTTGCGATCGGGCAAAGCAGATATCGGCTTTGTCTCTCTTCCCATCTCCGACGAATTTGAAACTAGAGAAATTTTGCGAGATAAATACGTTGTGTTGTTGCCGCCAACTGCCAAATTATCAAGTGCTAAGATTACCTGGGAAGAGTTAGCAAATCATCCGCTGATTTTGCAGCCGCCGGAAACAGCTTGTTCTATACCGCTACGTAAATATTTAGCAACTTCGGATTTTCCCTTAAATATCGCTTACGAACTCAGCGAAGATTCAACTATTGTCAGTATGGTAATGCAAGGTTTGGGTGCAGCAATTATGCCGCGTTTGGCGGCGGAACCGATACCTGCTGAGGTGAAAGTTTGCAGTTTACCCGCAGATTTTGAGAGGGTAATTGGGGTGGCTGTTTTGAGGGATGCGCTGTTAATTCCGGCCGTGTTTGCGTTTTTGGATTTAGTTAAAACTGCGACAGAGATTGATAGTGACGGCGAGTTTCCGATTAATCCTTCTTGAGAAACCTAAGTCAGTTGTTATTAGATATCTCCTAAAAAGCAGATTTTGAACAGACAGGATGCCTGTTCCACAAAAATTATGGGAGATGTCTATTGGTTATTGGTTAGAGTACGATTTTGGCAACCGCTGATATCTGCGGTTTCAAAAAATCTCGCTCCATAATTACGAAGAACTAATAATATCAATCAACGGTCAGTATTCTCTCTCACCCAGTTCCGTAAATTTACCTCCGCTTCTACCTCATCTAGCTGTGCTGCTGCCAAAAATTCGTAGAGCTTGGACTTTGGTAGTATCGAAAAAGTGGGGCTGACAGATACTTCCAAATATTCATCATTCTCTAGCTTATAAATTCGCCATTCTCTACCATTGTAACGCCAAAACTCCGGTACTCCCATACTGGCATAGAGAGCAGGCTTGTTAATATCGGTATGGGTGATATCTATTTCTACGACTAAATCGGGTGGTGGATCTGTGGCTAAATCTACTGTACGACCGGCTACGAGGGGCTGATTTTGGATGTAATAGGCATTATCTGGTTCTGCACCGCGCTCTAAGTCCGATCGATCGAGGGTTGTCGAACCCATTGTTTTAATCTTCAAACCTAGCTCTACAGCAAAAATCCGAATCAAAAGCTCGATTAAGCGTGCTGAAAATTCGTGTTCTTCTAAAGGCATGGTAATTTCTAAAGTCCCTCGATCGAATATCAATGTAGCCGCTCGTTTATCGCCCAAAATCTGGAGCAGTTGTTGGTAGCCCTGCCAAGTAATATTTCTCAACACTACTCGCTTTTCGCCTATGAGTAACGGTGGTGCGATCGGCGCAACAGAAATCATATTTTTTACTTCCAGCTATGATATTTCTAAGATAACATAAGGAACAGGCAAGATGCCTGTTCCACAACTAACAAATTATTGATGGTGGAACGGGGATCTTGCCGTTCTTAAAAAGAGTCAACAAATTCTATTTGCTCTTATCTGTTCTCTGCCGCAAAATGAATTCAGCTACACTCAAATCAACGGGCGTTGTAACTTTCAAATTCGTTTCTTCTCCCTCCACAATTTGCACTGGTAAACCGCATTTTTCAAACAAAGCTGCATCGTCTGTAACTTCCCAACCTTTCTCCCGCCCTTGTTGGTGACACTGCTTTAACAATTTCACTTCAAATCCTTGGGGAGTCTGGGCTGCCCATAAATTGCTTCTGTCCGGCGTGTCTCGCACGATTCTAGACTCGTCCACCACCTTAATCGTATCCTTGACCGGGACGGCGACAATCAAGCCCGGACAGCTTAAGAGAGCTGCTGAAGATCGATCGAACAATTCAGGAGTTGCCAAACACCTGGCGCCGTCGTGAATCAACACTCGATCGGCATTTGGCGGTAAAGCCTGCAAACCGTTGTAAACTGACTCTTGCCTGGTAGCGCCTCCTTGAATCAGTTCCACGGGCTTGACCAAAGCTAAATCGCTGATAATTGCCTTAAAATCAGGAAAATCTTCAGGCTGGCCCATAATGCCGATCCAGCTAATCTGCTGCGAAGCTTCAGCGGCGGCCAAAGTCCAACTCAGCAAAGGTTTTGAGAGCAAAGTCAGCAGCAGTTTGTTCCGCTGACTACCCATCCGTCGCCCCGAACCCGCCGCAGGAATTAATAAGTGCATTCACTAACCCTTCTTCACCCAACTAGGTATATATTAAAAGCGTTCTGTACTTTTCAGTCAGTTGTTTAGCTGTCAGCCCGTAGCTTTTAATGTCTAAAAATACTATAAGCTGATATCTGAATGCCGATCGCTGAGAGCTACCTCGATAGATAATAGCCCGATCGTTTATGATGCGAATACTAGCACTTGTCCCAGGCGGGATTGGCGACCAAATTTTATTTTTCCCTACCCTTGATGACCTCAAGCAGTCTTATCCAGAGGCTCAAATTGATGTCATCGTGGAACCGAGGGCGAAGGGCGCTTACCGAGTCTGCAAGTCCGTCAAAGAAGTCTTGACGTACAATTTCAAAGACCGCAATGCGATGGCTGATTTGGGAAATTTACTGGGCGTAATTCGCGATCGCGAATACGAAGCAGTTGTTTCCCTAGGCCAGCGCTGGACTGTAGGACTTCTGCTGTGGCTGACCGGCATTCCCCAGAGAGTTGGGTATTCTGGAACCAACGGCGCTCGATTTCTCACCGATTCGGTACCTCTGAAAACAGACCAGTACGCGGCTTCAATGTACCACGATTTGCTGCAAGGATTCAACATTAACAATCCAAGTCCTGCGATCGCAATTAGTGTACCAAAACAGGACATTCAGTGGGCGGAAGCCGAACAGCAGCGGTTGGGAATCAAAGAAAGCGGTTACATTCTAATTCACGGCGGTTCGAGTCAGCTAGCGCTGTCTAAAGGTATTGACAAAATTTACCCGATAGACAACTGGCAGCAAATCATCCAAGACTGCCAGCAGCGGCAGCCGAATTTACCCGTTGTGGTGGTGAAAGGGCCCGAAGATGGAGCCTTCGTGAAAAAGTTAGTCGAACTCTGTCCGAGTGTAAAAGTTATCTCGCCCGATGATGTAGGCAAGTTGGCGGCCACCATTGCTGCTGCTAATTTGATGATGTGTACCGACAGCGCGCCGATGCACTTGGCTGTAGCGGTTCAAACTTATACAATAGCTTTGTTCGGCCCGACTGAACCTGCAAAATTGCTTCCAAAGAGCGATCGCTTTTTGGGAATTAAATCTCCTACTGGTAAAATGGCTGACATTTCTCCGCAAGAGGTTTTGAAGAAAGTTTGGGGAGGCTAATTTAGGAAGGCGGGTTTTGTACAGGAATTATCTGTTGTCTGGAAGTTGACTTGCTTAACCCGCCCCTTGTATCTTGAAATAGTGCGATAATTCCCCAGCACGAACGAACTTTAGTGATGGCTGAAGATACTTTTCAAAAGTCGAAACAGCAGGAAATAAAAAAATTATAGCCTTCGTCAAAAAGATGATGTGTGTTTGGCAATTAGTAATTGGTAGTAGTCGTAGGGTGTGTCGCTACCAACAATCCCTAGATACATAGGATCGCTCCTGTAAATAATTTACACAAGCTTGTGGGATGGGCGTCCCGCCCGTCTATAAAGGACGGGCGAGACGCCCATCCCACAATAATTAAAATTGTAAGTTATTTAATTGTCATTCCATATCGACAATTTAACAGATCCGCACCCGATGGCAATGGTTTTATCAACAAACACAACATGATGGATTGTCTAGCAATCTTTTATCTAAATGGTATTAGCTCTACAAAGCAAGCTGTGACACAAAGGCACAAAATGAGTGATATTAATCACAGAGTGTCACTTATTCAGGAAATACTTGCTTCACACAAGCTAGAAATATTGCTGCTAATAAAAGAGTGGCAAAAACCTTGGTATAACAGTCATCCAGCTCGAACACGGCTATCAGCAGTTGTCTGAATTCACATCATTTCAGTTTTTACGTAAAAATACTGTAGACAAATTAGAAGCACTACCTCTAAAGTAGGAGAATCACAACACAGCTAGATACAGGGGTAGTCAATGATGTTGAACAGCTTGGAATCAAACACAACTTATCAATCAAATGTAGCCCGGGACGAGCTAGTGAGCGTTTTGACAAAGGAAATTGAAGCGAAAGAACTCGCGAAACGAGCAAAAAATCTACAGGGCAATCCCTTGGCATTAGGCAGAACTTATATTCGTATTTTAGAAGCCGGAGGGCATCTGGGCTGCTGAGCCGAAATTTCATCCTAATTTCATTTGGCAGTGAAAGACTAGGTTGAGGAGATAAATTTTAGCTCTTGGTCATTGCTTAGCAGTCGTTTCTTGAAAAATGCTCATAAGTAACTGCGGTTAATTCGGTTAACTTACTTATTTGGGCAAAATACCAACCGCTAAGCCTGTGGCACTCAACCTCATTTCCAGGAAAATGCCAAGGATGATATTTCACAAATATTCTCAATTTCCGGCAATTATTAGCAGCTTTTCGGTAACTTTTATTAGCCTAATTTTATTGAGTTCTCCTGTGGCAGTTTTCGCCCACGCGGGACACGGCAATGAATTTCACCAAAGCGGCGAAACAACTCAAACTCCGGCGGCTATTTCTGTCGGTGCCGAAACAGCAAAACGGTTGGGAATTAAAGTCTCCCCGGCTACCCGCCAGCAATTAGATATCGGCATCAAAACCACAGGACAAATTGAAACTTTGCCCAACCAAAAAGTGGAAGTGACGGCTCCGGTGGCTGGTAAAGTGGTAGAGTTGTTAGTTAAGCCTGGGGATCGAGTATCAAAAGGTCAATCCGTTGCAGTTTTGTCGAGTTCTGAATTAGGACAGTGGCGGGTTGAATCTCTCTCGAAACGAGCGGAAGCTGAGGCAGATTTGCAGCAAGCACAAGGCGATTTGAAACTAGCTACCGAAAATTACGATCGCCAATTGCAAATATCAGCAGCAGAAATAATACAAGCCCGAACTCAATTAGCAGCAACAACTCAACAGTACCAGCGAGAGAAAGAATTAGTAAATAAGCGCTCTGTTGTGAAAGTTGCTAAGGAAAATTATCAGCGTCAAGTTGCAATAGCGCAAGCAGAAATAGCGCGGGCGGAAACTGAACTGACTGTGGCTAAAGAACAGTTCGATCGCGATCGAGAGTTAGTTGCATCAGGTGCGATCGCGCGGCGTACAATGCTAGAGTCGCAAGCCCGCTTCGCCGAAGCCAAAGCCAGTGTTGCGAAGGCAAAAAGCCGTCCCGAAGTTATCAGAGCCGAAACCGAAATTAAACAAGCTGAAGTAGACCTCCCGATGCGGGAATTGCGCGATTCCCAAGGCAAGGTGGCAGAGGCAAAAGCTCAACTCACCAAGGCTCAGAGCCGCCGGGAAGTGTTGGAAGCCCAGAATCAGGTCAAACGCGGCAAAACTGCCGTGCAAGTCGCTCGATCGCGCATTCGCTTAGCCGACGCAGCCTATCAAGCGCGGCTGCAACAATTAGGGACTGTTGCGAACGATCGAGGACTTGTCACCGTAATTGCTCCGATTTCTGGCACGGTAGCCGATCGCGCCATCACTCCAGGAGAGTCTGTAAGCGCTGAAAAACCGTTGATGAGCCTCTTAAATGACAGCCGCGTTTTTGCCACCGCTAACATCTACGAAAAAGACTTGAATCAGGTAAAACAAGGCCAGGAAGTTAGGGTAAAAGTTGCTCATTTGGGCGATCGGATTTTCAAAGGAAAAATCACCTTAATTGGCTCATCCGTCGAAGGAGAAACGCGAGTTGTACCGGTGAAAGCAGAACTAGATAATAGTAACGGCGAATTAAAGCCCGGACTGTTTGCTGAGTTGGAAATTTTAACCGACAAAACTGCCACAAATGTTTTAGCAATTCCGAGTGCGGCGGTAGTGGATGTTAGCGGTAAAAAGACTGTTTACGTCCAAAATGGCGATGCTTATCAAGCTGTTGACATTGAAGTCGGTCAAACTGCTGGGGATTTAGTTGAAGTTAAGAGCGGTTTATTCGATGGAGATTTGATTGTAACCCAGCGCGCGCCTCAACTTTACGCCCAATCTCTGCGGGGCGGTAGCAAACAATCAACAAGCGAGGAAAAGAAAGAGGCAACTCCCAAGGTAACAGAGGTGAATTTGAATAATTTGCCCGTGTCTTTGTGGGCGGGAATTGGGGGAGGAATTGCGATCGCCTCCGTGACTTTTTTTGCAGCAGGGGTATTTTGGGGAAAACGGCGCAAATTGCCAGCAATAACAGCAGATTCTGCAAATAATGGTTTTTCCACATCTGAACCAGTGTTGAACGATAAATTGCTGTTACATAATGACAACCATCACGTTAAAACTCAGGAGGCAGAAGTCAAGAGTTTGAAGTAAAAAAATGCTTGGATATCGCAACAATATCGGATGTAGTTAATTACCCACAATCAGATTTGTAATAAGAGCTTGAGTTTTTTCTGGTTAATTACCATAATCAGGTTTGTAGTAAGGACTTTAGTCCTTATTCCCTAAAACCTTTATTAGAGGACTGAAGTCCTCACTACAAACCGAATTTTTATCTTTATTTGCGGTTGCTTAAAAAATATCTAAACTCTAGGCTAATAAAATGTTCAGCACAATTCTGAGATGGGTAATCAACCGCCGCTGGCTAGTCGTTCTCGCCACCATTATTATTAGTCTTTGGACATTATATATCATCCCCAAAATGTCCCTTGATGTCTTCCCGCCTTTTGCACCCCCGCAAGTCGAAATTCAGACGGAAGCACCGGGCCTCGCACCTGAAGAAATCGAGTCTTTAGTAACACTCCCGATCGAAAGTGCAATTAACGGAACTCCCGGAGTAACAGCAGTGCGATCGGCTTCGGCTGTAGGCATTTCTGCTGTTAAAGTTATCTTCGATTGGGAAACGGAAATTTATAAAGCGCGCCAGTTAATAACCGAAAGGTTGCAGCAAGCTCAAAGCAAACTCCCGGCTGGCGTAAAAACACCACAAATTTCTCCGACTACTTCTCCGGTTGGGCTGGTAATTACCTATGCTTTTACATCAGAAACTACTCCGCTGATGGAAGTGCGCCGTCTGGTTGATTGGCAAGTCACAAATCGCCTTTTAGCAGTTACCGGCGTTGCTCAAGTCGTGGCTTACGGCGGCGAACAAAGGCAGTATCAAGTATTAGTAGAACCTGCAAAGTTGAAAGCTTTTAATGTGTCCTTGCAGCAAGTGGCAGAAGCGGCGAAGGCTGCGAATGTTAACGCGCCGGGAGGCTATTTAATTACGCCCGATCGCGAAACGTTAATTCGGGGCGTGGGGCGGATTGAGTCTGTGGCAGATTTGCAGCAATCTGCGATCGCCTCTCGCCAAGGAACGCCCGTCAGAATTGGTGATGTCGCCGATGTCAAGATTGGGGCTGCAATCAAGCGGGGCGACGGCAGTTTTAACGGTAAAAAAGCTGTGATTGTGTTGGTAAACAGACAGCCGATTGCTGATACTCCGACGGTAACGAAAGCGATTGAGGCGGCAATGGCTGAGGTACAGCAAGCTCTGCCCAAGGATATTAAAGTTACTGTGACTTTCCGGCAGGGAGAGTATATCAATTCTTCGGTGGAGAATGTGCGATCGGCTTTAGTGGAAGGCAGTATCATTGTCACCATCATTCTCATCCCATTTTTGATGAATTGGCGCACTCTGACGGTGGTTTTGCTCGATTTCTTCCTAACTTGGCTCTTCGGGCTGCTGGCGATGTATTGGCTGGGATTGGGATTGAATACGATGACTTTGGGTGGGTTGTCGGTGGCGATCGGAACTGCGATCGACGATGCGATCGTCTATGCCGAAAATACCTACCGCAATTTGCGAGAAAACACGGCTTCTGTACATCCGCGCCCGGTGATGGATGTGATTTTTGACGGCAGTCAAGAAGTGCGCGATTCGTTAATTGGAGCGACGGTAATTGGGATTGTGGTGTTTTCGCCAATTTTTAGTTTGCCCGGTATTGAAGGTCGGATTTTTACGCCGATGGGAATTAGTTATTTGATAGTTGTAGTGATTTCTAGTCTAGAATCGCTGTTCATTTCTCCGGCTCTTTGTGCTATTTTGTTGCCGACCAAACGGATGAGTGCCAAAGAACCTTGGCTGCCAAGATTTTGCAAGAAAATATATCACTTTTTTATTGAATTGTCAATGCGCTATTCGGCAATTATTTTAGCTTTTGCTGCTGCTAGTATGGTGGCTGCATTAGTTATTTTGCCTTCCTTTGGGCGGGTATTTTTGCCGGAGTTTCAGGAGCAAACTTTGGTCAATACTATTCAGCTTTATCCGGGGGTGTCTTTGGAGACAACGGATAGCGCGGCTTTTGCTTTGGAAGATGCACTTAAGGACGATCGCAGATTTGAATACGTGCAAGTGCGATCGGGCAGAGCTCCGGGCGATGCTGATGCTGCGGGTGTGAATTTAGCTCACATTGATATCGGTTTGAGCGAAGAAGGAATGAAAAATCGGTCGAAAACTTTGGAGTCTTTGCGGCAGGAATTTGGGAAATTACCGGGAGTTGCACCAAATATCGGCGGTTTTATTTCTCACCGCATGGATGAGGTTTTGTCCGGTGTCAGGAGTCAAATTGCTGTCAAAATTTTCGGCCCGGATTTGGATCAACTTCGCACTATCGGTGCTCAAGTTGAAGCGCAAATGAAAACTGTTCAGGGAATTGTGGATTTGCAACTCGAACCGCAGGTACCCGTGCCACAAATTCAAATTAAGTTTAACCGCCAAGCTGCGGGGAGATACGGTTTGAAAATTGGTGAGCTTTCAGAACTAATTGAGACTGCTTTAAATGGCCAAGTTGTATCGCAAGTTTTGGAACTACAGCAAACTTTTGATTTAGTTGTTTGGTTGCAGCCGTCAGCCAGAAACAACCTCGCAACTATTCAGAATTTGTTGGTTGATACTCCCAGCGGTAATAAAATTCCCCTGGCGCAAGTTGCGACTGTTAAGTACGGTACGGGCCCAAATACGATTAATCGCGAGAATGTTTCTCGGTTGATTGTGGCGGCGGCTAATGCCAAAGGTAGGGATTTGCGATCGGTTGTGAATGAAATTCAAGCTAAAGTCAAACGGGAGGTGCAGTTACCTTTTGGCTATTTTATCCAGTACGGCGGTCAATTTGAGGCGGAAGAAAGGGCTTCACAGAATATTATGGTGTTTAGTGCGATCGCCTTTTTGGTAATTACAGTATTAATGTACATTTCTGTTAAGTCAATTCCTTCAACTGCGATGATTATGATTAATTTACCGCTCGGATTAGTCGGAGGAGTAATTGCTGTAGCTTTGACTGGCGGTATAATTTCCGTCGCTTCCCTGGTTGGCTTCGTCACATTATTCGGCGTAGCTACCCGCAACGGCTTGCTGTTAGTAGACAACTATAACTCTAAATTTGCTGAAGGAATGCCGTTTAAAGAAGCTATCGTCAAAGGCTCGATGGAACGGCTCAACGCCATCCTGATGACCGCTTCAACTTCTGCTTTGGGTTTAGCACCTTTAGTCTTAGAGGGCGGGCCCGGAAAAGAAATTTTGCAACCTTTGTCGATCGTAGTTTTAGGAGGATTGTTTACTTCTACGGCGTTAACTCTGCTAGTTTTGCCAGCTTTGTATGCTCAATTTGGGAGATTTTTACGACCTCAAGAACCTGAACCTGTTGAAGATGAAAAAGCTGGTCTCACTGCTTTTTAGCAACGATTCTGGCTAATCTATGAATAATTTTCTGATGATTTTCCTTGACTTGCTGTCTAAAAGTGCCATAATTTACAAATCATTGTTCGCAAATAATAAACCACATGAAACCGCTAAAATCAAGTTTAATTATTCTAGCCAGTGTCGGATTGCTGTTTTTAGGAGCTTGCGGTAAAGGCGACGAAGCAAGCGATACAAAAATCACTTCAACACCCCCTCCTGCTGCTTCAAAACCTGCCTCTTCCGCTCCCGCCGCTGCTCCTGGTGCAACTGATAAAACGGCTCATCCTCAAGCAAGTAAAGGGGGTCAAGTTGTCGAGTCTGGAGCTTACCATTTAGAGTTTGTAGCTGAGAAAGAATCTACTGGAACTCACTTAGATTTTTATCTGCAAAAAGGCGACGCACACGCACCAGTCCCTAACGCAAAAGTTTCTGCTCAAGTGCAGTTGCCGAATGGAAAGCAGCAAACCCTAGCTCTCAAATACGATCCTGAAGGCAAACATTATACTGTTGTATTTCCAGTTAAAGAGGCCGGACAATATCCTGTGAAAATGAATGCGGATATTAACGGAGAAAAAGTGGACGGTCGTTTTACATTCACTCAGTAATTTGAGTTAAATTTATTTGTGGATACTCGGTTTGTTCCATCGGGTTTTTGTTAATAGTCCTGGACGCACAACGATCTCAGAAACCCGGTTTCTTCGTAAATTTATCGTTACTAAACGCAAGATTTTCGTAGAAACCGGGTTTCTAGCCACCCCTGCTTAAATCTTGTTAAGTTATAATCCAATAATCAATACTTCGGACAGTTTTAGATATAGTTAAGTCTCCGAAACCCTTACTGGCTATATGCTGGACTATTTTTTCTTTCGTTTGAGCAAGCGCGCACTCGTTTCAAAAAATGCGTAAAAAGTGGCAGGGCTTCCTCCGCAAGGCTTACAGGGCCGTTAAAAAACTGTCCGAAGTATTGATAATTAACTTTTAAGTATCTAGAATTTCATCTATATTTCATTTTTGACAGCAAAACTAATAAATAAGAACACCAATTAGTTAAGTTGTCAGGGATTACCGCGATGAAAAAGTTAATTTATGCTGCTGCATTTACCCTCATCCTTGCATCTAATGCCCCTGCTACTATTGCGGGAGGAGCCATGCAAAAAGCTAATGTTCCTCACCTGCTTGGTAGCGCTGCAACTCCTAATAGAGCGGGTTTTCAGGGTGCTACCCATCGTTTTGATATTCAGGTTGAGGGAAGAGCGCTTTCGGAAATTGCGATCGCCCTTCCAGACGCTCTGAGCATCCGTGGAGGAATCGAGGTAAAAAATCAATCCAATCAAAAAATAGAGACTCAAGTATCTCTCAACAACCAGAAAGCCACCGTAGTTTTTGCTCAACCAGTCGCGCCTGACACCACAATCTCAATTTATATGCGCGGCATTCAGACACGCGGTTACAGGTACAACTGGGCCTATGCAATATCTGGTAAAATGGTGGGAATAAACGCAGAGATTCCCCTCGGTAGAGTTGGGATTCAAACTTACTGAGCAATTGGTACTTTTCAAAAGGTACGTAGTTGCGCTTGAGCGAAGACAGCGCAACTACATACCTAGCGCGGCATAAGGTTACTTTTTATGAGAATTTTGCTAGTTGAAGATGAGCCAGATTTGGGAAAGGCGATCGATCGCACTTTGAAGCAAGAAAAGTACATAGTTGACTGGGCCCAGGACGGAAATGAAGCTTGGGAATATCTAGATAGTCATTGGACGCAATACACCCTAGCCATTTTTGACTGGTTGCTTCCAGGATTGTCGGGAATAGAATTGCTGCGAAGATTGCGCGCCAAACACAGTTTTTTGCCAGTTTTGATGCTGACAGCCAAAGACAGGATGGAAGATAAAGTGGCGGGATTGGATGCAGGGGCTGACGATTATTTAGTCAAGCCCTTCGGGATGGCGGAACTGTTAGCAAGGTTGCGGGCGTTGCAAAGGCGATCGCCCCAAATACAGCCCCAACAGCTACAAATCCGCAATCTCGCCTTAGATTGCGGTAGTCGCACGGCTTATCATCTCAATCAAAGCGGCACAAACCAAACAATTTCGCTGACTAACAAAGAATTTCAACTGTTAGAATATTTGATGAAACATCCGAACCAAATTGTCACCACCGACCAAATTCGGAATCAGATATGGGAAGCCAGCGCAGATACCTTTAGCAATGTAGTCGCCGCTCAAGTGCGCTTGCTGCGGCGCAAACTCGAATCCGTTGGCTGCGCGAATTTAATTGAAACTGTCCACGGCGTCGGATACCGGATGAGAAGTTAAATTCTGCGTTCAAAATTCCTTTTAGACTCGGCGGTTGAAACCGCTACACAAACAATGTCCGCCTCCGCGGACTAAGAAATAACCAGTTAACTGGTTCTTTGACTGGTTCTTAAACTCTGTCTATAAATAAGTTAAAGTTTTGTGGAACAGGCATCTTGCCTGTTTTTGATAATTAGATAAAATGTAAGTTTAAATGAATCAAAATAAACTATTTAACCGAACTCGCTGGCAATTAGCCCTTTCCTATGCGGCCGTAATGGGTTTGATTTTAAGCTTGCTGGGATTTGGAGTATATAAGGCGATCGCCCACGCGCACTGGATCGCCATCGATCGCGAACTAGAATCGGTAGCGGGGACACTCCACGATAGCCTCGAAATCAAGCTACAGCAGCCCGGACGCCTAGAACCAATCGTCAATGAACTTTTGCCAAACCTCCGCGTAATTGGAGTTAACGGCGTTAAAGAACAGTTAGCCGATCGCCATAGTTTAAGCGCGCTCAACCAAAGCTATTACTATATTAGTTTATTTAACAATTCAGGGAAATTGATTGCAACAGCAGGCGCTTATCCCGAAACATTGCCTCCAAAATTTAACTCTCAATACTGGCAAACAATCGCTGACAGCAAAGGCAATATTTATCATCAAATCTCTGTATCTCTGCACACTAACACCCTGGAAGATTGGGGATATTTTCAAGTAGGGCGGAGTTTGCAAGACTTCAATAATTATCTCAGTACAGTGAGATTAATTTTGAAATTGGGATTGCCGACAGCATTAATTTTGGTTGGTTTTTCTAGTTGGTGGCTGGCAGGATTGGCGATGAAACCGATTTATTCTTCTTACCGACAAATCCAACAGTTTACAGCGGATGCTGCCCACGAATTGCGGACTCCTTTAGCGGCATCCCAAGCAACTGTAGAATCGGCGCTGTTGATGCCACAATTGGATGAGAAAGAAGCGCGGGAAATTTTGCGGACTGTCGATCGCCAAAACCGACGATTGACTCAGTTAGTGACTGATTTGTTACTCTTGGCGCGGATGGACTATCAAGCAAAATCCGTTAGCGAAGCCCTCGAAGAGGATCGCCCTCAGCTTTGTTGTTTGAACGACTTGGTGGGCGATTTAGTCGAGGAATTGGCGGCTTTGGCGATCGCCTCCCAGGTAGCGCTAACATCCGAAATCCGCGTACAGCAGCCATTGAATGTTGTCGGAGATGCCGATCGACTTTACCGCCTCGTTACTAACTTAATTGTCAACGCCATTCAATACACTCCGGCGGTTGGAAAAGTCACAGTAATCTTAGATTGCACTCACCAAGAGGCGATAATTCAGGTACAAGATACCGGGATTGGGATAGCGGCGGCTGATTTAGCGCGCATATTCGATCGATTTTACCGAGTCAACAGCGATCGATCGCGCCATACAGGCGGTTCGGGACTCGGATTGGCGATCGCCCGCGCGATCGCCACGGCGCACCGCGGCAGCCTCAGCGCCCGCAGCGAATTGGGTTCTGGTAGCACATTTCTCCTGCGGTTGCCTTTGTGAGCTACTATGTGAGGGAAACCGAATCGTCTTTTTAGGGTAATCCCTTTTGCAGAAGATAGCGCGATCGCCCAAAATCATTAAATAGTCAGTTGACAGTTGACCGTTGACAATTGTAGGGGCGGTGCCCCCGTGCCCGCCCTCTTAGTTGACAGTTGACAGTTAATTTCTCACAATTATCACCGAAGAATTATGACAGTTTTAGAACAGGGAACAATCTCAATCCATACCGAGAATATTTTCCCGATTATCAAGAAGTCGCTATACACCGACCACGAAGTTTTCTTGCGGGAACTAATTTCTAACGCCGTCGATGCCATTGCCAAACTCAAAATGGTTTCCCGTTCCGGCGAATACAGCGGCGATATGGGCGAACCCCAAATCAACATTGCGATCGACAAAGAAAACAAAACCCTCTCAATTTCCGATAACGGCATCGGCATGACCGCCGACGAGGTAAAAAAATACATCAACCAAGTCGCTTTCTCCAGCGCCGAAGAATTTATTCAAAAATATCAAGGCAGCGGCGACGACGCAATTATCGGTCACTTCGGTCTCGGTTTCTACTCATCTTTCATGGTAGCAAAGCAAGTAGATATTGAAACCCTTTCTTACAAAGAAGGTTCCCAAGCAGTACATTGGTCTTGCGACGGTTCCCCCGCTTTTGAACTATCAGAATCCGCTCGGACTGAACGCGGAACTACAATTACTCTGACACTTCAAGATGAAGAACAGGAATATGTAGAACCCAGCCGCATCAAGCAGTTAATTAAAACCTACTGCGATTTCATGCCGGTTCCCATCAAATTTGAGGGAGAGCAACTCAACAAGCACAAAGCAATTTGGCGGGAATCAGCCAGCAATTTGCAAAAAGAAGATTACTTAGAACTGTACCGCTATCTTTACCCGTTCCAAGATGAGCCGCTGCTGTGGGTACACCTGAATACAGATTATCCTTTTATTGTCAACGGCATTCTTTTCTTTCCCAAACTGCGGCCGGATGTCGATGTCACCCAAGGCAATATTAAGCTGTTCTGCAATCAGGTTTTTGTCAGCGATCACTGCGAAGAAATCATCCCGAAATTCTTGATGCCGCTGCGGGGAGTCATTGACAGTACCGATATTCCGCTGAACGTTTCTCGCAGTTCTTTGCAAAGCAATCGGACCGTGCGGAGAATCGCTGATTATATTGCGAAAAAAGTGGGCGATCGCCTGAAAGAACTCTACCGCGATGACCGCAACGAGTACATCCGCTGCTGGCAAGATATCGGCACTTTTGTCAAGTTTGGAACTCTCAACGATGACAAGTTCAAAAAGCAAGTCGAAGATATCTTAATCTACCGCAGCACCTACGAACCAACAGCAGAAAAGCCAGAAAGTGCAACGCCCGAAGTGCAAGTGCAAACTGAGGACGGAGATTTGTGGCAAGATGTAACTCCGAAATCGGACAGTTCTACTTCGACGCAACCTTACACGACGCTGAAAGAGTATTTGGAACGCAACCAAAAACGCCACGAAAATCGGGTGTTTTACTGCACTGAACCAGCGTCGCAAGCAACTTATGTCGCCCTGCACAAAAGCCAGGGTTTAGAAGTGCTGTTTATGGATTCTTTCATCGACACGCACTTTATCAGTTTCTTGGAACGCGAATATTCAGATGTCAAATTCTCGCGGGTGGATTCCGACATCGACGACACGCTAATTGACAAAGAAAAAGAAGCGGAAATTGTCGATCCGGCGACGAACAAAACTCGCAGCGAACAAGTTAAAGAAATGTTCCAAACTGCTCTCAATAAGCCGAAAGTAAATATCCGCACTGAAGCGTTGAAATCTGACTCTGCGGAGGGGGCGCCACCTGCGATCGTCCTGTTACCCGAAGCTTTGCGCCGGATGCGCGATATGACGGCGCTATTGCAACAGCAAGCGGCCGAATTCCCCGAAGAACACGTTTTGCTGGTGAATACGTCTCACCCGCTGATTCAAAATCTGGCGAGTTTGAGTCAGGGTGCGATTATTCAAGGCGGTGGCGAGTCTCCGTCGGCGCAGTTGGCCAGCATGATTTGTCATCACGTTTATGACTTGGCTTTGATGGCCCAGAAGGGTTTCGATGCTGAAGGGATGAAGGATTTTGTTGAGCGATCGAACCACGTCTTGACAAAATTGACTGAGCGTGCAATGTAAGAACCCCCCCCCAACCCCCCCTTGAACCAGGGGGGGAGTCAGAGTTGATTTCCGGGTTTTAGAAACCGGGTTTTTCCAAAAAACCCAGTTTCTGCGTCCTGGACTAATAACTCAAGCCCTCTTCCTTCTTCCTTCTTCCTTCTTCCTTCTTCCTTCAGCTATAATGAAAGGCTGCATCAAAAACAAGTAGTCTGGAGGGCAATATGTCACGGAAATGTCAGCTAACGGGCAAGAAGGCGAACAACGGTTTTGCGGTTTCTCACTCGCACCACCGCACTCATAAGTTGCAAGGCGCTAATTTGCAGTGGAAACGGATTTGGTGGCCCCAGGAGAAGCGTTGGGTAAAGTTACACCTTTCTACGAAGGCGATTAAAACCTTGGAGCACAAGGGTTTGGAAATTATGGCTAAGGAAGCTGGAATTAATCTTTACAAGCTTTAAATAACCTTGTTAGTTGAGCAAAGGGCGATCGTGTAAATTAAAAGTGCGATCGCCCTTACTTTTACGAAAAAACCTGTTCGTAGTGAGGACTTTAGTCCTTCTTCCTAAGTAAGAAAACAAAGGACTGAAGTCCCGACTACAAAACAAACCTCTGCGATCGCCCTTACTTTTACGAAAAAACCTGTTCGTAGTGAGGACTTTAGTCCTTCTTCCTAAGTAAGAAAAGAAAGGACTGAAGTCCTCACTACAAACCTGACTTTAGTCCTTCTTCCTAAGTAAGAAAAGAAAGGACTGAAGTCCTCACTACAAACCTGAATTAAATAAATTTTCTGCATTGCAGTAAATAAGTAGTCATCATCCCTTTACCTTTAACTTCGATCGCACCGCGACTCTCAAATACATACTTTTTCTGCAATTTATGATAAGTTGTAGATGTGACGTGAATGCTCCCGGGCTTGCCGTGAGATTCCATGCGGGAAGCAGTATTAACGGTGTCTCCCCACAAATCGTAAATAAATTTTTTAATGCCGATGACTCCGGCGACAACCGGGCCGGTGTTGATGCCGATTCGGATGCTAAGATATTGATTGTGGGTATTGCTGAAATCAATTATTGCCTCCTGCATATCCAGTGCCATTTCTGCGATCGCCTCTGCATGATCGGGGCGAGTAATTGGCAGCCCTCCAACAACCATGTAAGCATCGCCAATCGTCTTAATTTTTTCTAAACCGTGCCTTTCTGCTAGGTTGTCAAATGTCGAAAAAATGTCATTCAGCAACGCAACTAATTCTGTAGGAGAAACTCGCGCACTCAATTGAGTAAAACCTACGATGTCCGCAAACAAGACAGTAACATCAGCAAAAGTATCTGCGATCGTGCTATCTCCCCGCTTCAACCGATTTGCTATTTCTTCAGGCAAAATATTCAATAGCAAGCGCTCGGATTGTTCCTGCTGATAGCGCAGCGCTTTGAGAGTTTCATGCAGAGCATTAGTTCGTTCTTCAACTCTAGATTCTAACTCTTCATTCAGCTTGTAAAGCGCAATTTCAGCCCGCCTGCGGTCTGTGATATCCGTACCGATTGCCAGCAGTCCCGCGAAATTTCCTGCCGCATCAAACAGCGGTTTATTTGCCCACGATACCCAAACGCGAGTTCCGTTACGCTGGATGCTTTCATTTTCATTTGTCGTATATTCTTCCGGGTTCTTTAAAATATTGTTCAATAATACTTTCAGGTCGTTTCCCGCTGTATCTGTCAGGGGGACAATTGTGCCAACAGCGTTTTTTCCCAGTATTTCTTCTTCCCTGTAACCAAAAAACTTCTGTGCAAATTCATTAAAAAAAGTAATATTCCCTTCCGTATCTATTTTTAAAATAATGCTGTTAGCATTCTCTACCAATTCCCGATACTTGATTTCGCTTTCCCGTAACGAATACTCTGCTGATGCACGTTCGCTAATTGTGGCGGCCAATAGCAGCGAAGTAACTACTATTACGCTCATAAAAGCCTGCAAAAATAAAATTGATTGATTGATAGTTATGGCTTTTGCAATAAAGGGGCCGCCTCCCTGAGAACCGCCCCAAATGGCGATACTGGATACAAGGAAAGATGCTAAAACAGCCCCGCGCTGTCCGAATTGAATGGTCGCCCAAATAACCAACGGAAATGGCAAGTATTCAAGGGGATAACCGGAAAGATGGCTATCACTTTTTGAGTTGTATACTAGCCAACTGACTGTTACCAATGACAGCAAGCAGATGCCACGCCAAATTAGACTTGCAAGTGTCTTACGGCGTGTATTTGGTGAATGACGTGCCGTTATTTTTTGGTATGCAATCAGCAGCAGTGGAGTAAAAATCAAAACTCCTAATGTATCTCCGAGATACCAATTCCACCGAATTGTCCAATATTCGCTCCACTGAACTAGACCAGTCAAACACAGACGCAGCGTACCGAGAGAGCAGTTAATTTGAGTGGCAACTACAGCACCGCAAAATATTAAATTGACTACATCACTCAGCCGATCGAGTGAGGGACGAAACTTGAACTGTTGCAGCAAAGTAAATGCACATAAAGCTTGCAAACAACCGCAAAAAGCACTAATTGTTGCATTTATTAAGGATATTTTGAGGTTGAGAGTCTCGTAAAAAAATACGCCTAAAGCTATTCCCGGCCAAAGGCGCCGACCAAATAATAAAACTGCTGCTTGGGCAATTCCTGCGGGCGGCCAGACGCAGGTAGCTAATTTATTCACGCCGGGGATTGAAGATGCTATTTTAGCTCCTAAAGCGTAAGCAAAGGCAATGACAGCTATTTTTCCTAAATATTGCCAATTTATAGATTGAATAAATCGCATAAATTGATTTTTGTTTTGGTTCATAGTGACTTTTATATTTTTAACTAACTATACCAACCGTCAAAACTATTAGGAGATTTTTAATTATTTAAATAGAATCTTTGGCTTTGTTTGTACGGGCTAAGCACAGGTGCGTTGCTACTCAAAAAATTGATTTAAATTGAGGTTTTTTCACTAGCGACACACCCTACAACTACTATTACTTCTTCCTTTTTGCCTCTTTCATCTTCCTTATTTTATAACTTGATTCCTGTGACAAAATAAGTGTTCATCTCGCCTTTGCCTTTGACTTCAATGGTGCCGCGACTTTCTAATAAATACTTGTCCTGCAATCGCTCGTAAGTTGCAGATGTAACTTGAATTTGACCGGGTAAGCCGTGGGATTCCATGCGGGAAGCGGTGTTAACGGTGTCTCCCCACAAATCGTAAATGAATTTTTTTATGCCGATGACTCCGGCGACAACCGGGCCGCTGTTGATGCCGATTCTGATGCTGAAATCTTGATTGTTGGTATTGCTGAAGTCAATAATTGCCTGCTGCATATCCAGGGCCATTTGGGCGATCGCCTCTGCGTGATCGCTGCGGGGCATCGGCAGCCCTCCAACTACCATGTAAGCGTCGCCAATCGTCTTAATTTTTTCCAATCCGTGCTTTTCGGCTAGGCGATCGAATGTCGAAAAAATCTCGTTAAGCAAGGAAACTAATTCCGGCGGAGAAATTTGGGAGCTAATTTGAGTAAAACCGACTATATCTGCAAACAATACTGTGACTTCGGCAAAAGTATCGGCGATGATGCTTTGGTCTTGTTTGAGTCTTTCGGCGATCGCTTGCGGCAAAACGTTGAGGAGGAGACGGTCAGATTTTTCTTGTTCTAAGCGCAAAGCTGCTTCAGCTTCTTTGCGAGTTGTGATATCTTCGACAGTACCTTCGTAATAAAGCAAATTTCCATGTATGTCGCAGACAGTATAAGCATTTTCGGAAATCCAAATTATACTGCCATCTTGGCGGTAAACTTGAGATTCAAAATCCGATACTTTGCCGTTTGTTCGCATTAAGTGGATGACTTCGGCGCGGCGTTCCGGGTATACATATAGCTGGCGGTTGATATCAGTTAAATTTCCCATCAACTCCTCGCAGGAACTGTAACCGTAAAGGCGAATTAAAGCAGGATTGACGCTGAGATATTCGCCATCTGGAGTAGTTTGAAAAATGCCGACGATCGCATTCTCAAAAATGCTGCGGTATTTGGCCTCAGCTTGCCGCAGGGCTGATTCGGCGCGCTGGCGTTCTCGCGCTTCCACTGCAAAAGTTACAGAATCTGTTAGAGAAACAGCGAAACTTTGTTCTTCGATAGTCCAATAGCGCGGCATTCCTACGTGTTCCAAACAGAGAACTCCTGCTGTTTCTCCGCCTATTTGAATCGGTGTATCTAGCATGGAAGTGATGCCGAACGGAATTAGGTAAGATTCCACAAATTCTCTAGTTCTAAAATCTTTTTGCGCGTCAAAGGCAGCAATTGCGCGTTCTTCTCGCAGTGCTTGAAAATAGACAGGATAGTCTGCTTCTGCTAATTCCATACCCTCTGAGTGCTGGTTGAGGGCGCGATCGAACAAATCCAGGCACTCCATCTTGGATTTAGGGCGATCGTACAACCAGACGCTCGATCGCGCAACTTCCAGAGTACGGCTAGCAGTTTCAGTGATTTCTTGAAGCGCTTTGGTTAAATCGCCTTGATTCAGCGCTTTATTTTTGGCTAAATCAATTAATGCCGATTTCTGTTTCTGTAGCTGAAGTTCGCTTTGTTTGAGGGCATTTGTCCGCTCTGCCACTCGGATTTCCAGCTTTTCGTTCAGATGAAGCAGCTCTATTTCAGCTTTTCGGCGATCGGTGATATCTGTGCCGATGCAGAGGATTCCCAAGAGTTCTCCCGCTGCATCAAACAGCGGTTTATTTGCCCAAGATACCCAAACGCGAGATCCGTTACGCCGGATATTTTCATTTTCATAGCTAGTAAAGCGATCGGGATTTTGTAAAATTTCATTATAAACCAACTCTAATTTATTTCCTGCGATGTCACTCACAGGAATAATTGTTCCCACTGCATTTTTGCCAATGATTTCTTCCTGATTGTAGCCAAAGAATATTTCTGCAAATTCATTAAAAAAAGTAATCGTGCCGTCCGGAGCTAGTTTGACAATAATACTGTTAGCATTTTCCACCAATTCTCGATATTTAATTTCGCTTACTCGCAGAGAATTTTCTGCCTCCGCGCGTTCGGCTACCGTCGCAGCCAATAACAGCGAGGTAATCGTAACTACCGCCATAAAAGATTGCAAAAACAAGATAGCCTGATTGATATTGTCGGCTTTGGCTATAAATGGCCCACCTCCATTAGAACTGCCAAAAATTGCGATACTTGAGACAATGAACGATGCTAGGACAGCGGCCCGCTGACCGAATTGGAGCGACGCCCAAATTATCAAAGGAAACGGCAAATATTCCAGGGGATAGCGAGAAATAGAAGCTTCATTTTTTGACTCAAAGACAAGCCAGCTTACCCCAATTAATAATATTAACCATACTCCCCGCCAAATTAAATAATTTTTAGGGAGTTCGGTTTGTCTTTTTAAGCGATCGGCGGTTGCCTTAGGACGCAAAAATATTAAAATCAAAGGAGTTAAAATTAAAACTCCCATTGCATCTCCCAGCCACCAATTCCACCGGAGCGACCAGTATTCTGCCCAATCTACTTTGCCAGCTAAATATATGGAAAACGCGCCAATAGTGCAACTAATCTGAGTAGAAACTAAACCGCCCAATAAAATTAAATTAACTACATCTTTCAAACGTTCTAGAGACGGACGAAACCCCAGCCAGCGCAGCACAGTGGCTGCAAAAACAGCTTGCAAAACTGCTCCTACGTTGCCTCCCACCCAAATTGCAAATATCTGTTCGCTTGGGTTAACTAAATTGAGGAAAAATATACCCAAAACAATCGCAGGCCAAGCTTTTGGGCCAAACAATAAAAGTCCGGCTTGTGCAATTCCTGCGGGCAGCCACACTGAGGAAGCAAAGGGATTGACACCTTGAATTGCAAATGCTAGCCTCGCCCCCACGGCGAAAGCGATCGCCACGACAGTTACTTGGGCTAAGTACCGCCAAATTCTGGATTGAGGGAATCGAAGAAACTGATTTAGGTTCAGATTCATATCGAGTTTTAAGTTTTATAGAAGTTTATGTAGGGTGCGCGTCGCGCACCTTGCTAGCCTCAATGTAGGTGCAGCGCGCACCTTACCGTTACAAAAACTTATTTGATGGCGGCATCAATCCACTGTTTTAAAGTATAATTGACTTCATCAATCAGAATTTCATGGGATTTGTGAGTTGCTCTTTCCACAACTTCAACTTTCCCTAATTTCAGGGAACGACCAGTTACAATTCGATAGGGAATGCCGATTAAATCTGCATCTTTGAATTTAACTCCGGCTCGTTCTTCGCGGTCATCTAACAGGGTTTCAATGCCAGATTGATTGAGTTCTGTATAGAGTTTTTCGGCGACTTCTACTTGTTGGGCGTCGGAAATATTGGGGATGCTAATGATGGCGTGATACGGGGCGATCGCCACCGGCCAAATTATCCCATCTTTGTCGTAGGATTGTTCTACGGCAGATTGAGCCAGCCGCGACACGCCGACGCCGTAGCAGCCCATGATAAAGGGCATTTCTTCGCCTTGTTCGCTGGTGTAGGTGGCGCCCATTGCTTGCGAGTATTTGGTGCCTAATTGGAAGATGTGGCCGACTTCAATTCCTCGGGCACTTTGCAAGGTTTGTTCGGGGTTGTGCACCGCCCGATCGCCCTTTTTAGCAGTTCTAACGCCCACAACCATTGCAGGTAGGGAAAATTCTTTATCCCAGTTAGCGCCGACAACGTGGTATCCTGACTCGTTAGAACCAGTGACAAAGTTTGTTAGATCGACAGCGGTGCGATCGACCAAACGCAAAAACTTGGGAGATACCCCCCCTTGCCCCCCCTTGGTAAGGGGGGGATTTGAATCTTGTTGCCCCCCCTTGGTAAGGGGGGGTTGGGGGGGGTTAGAGGCGATATAATCATCACCAAGATCCGGAGCCATATAACCCAGAGGCAAAGATTTAGCCGCCCATTTTTGCTGAGCTTCCGCATCAGGAACCGTCAAAAACAAAACAGTTTTAGCTTGATAATTGCCAGCTAACTTTGTCAACTCATTCAACAACTTTACCTGATTCACATCTTGGTCGCCGCGAATGCTTACCAACACCAAGACAGTCGTGCCATTATCATAAACAGCCTGATAAAGCACATTTTTAACAACTTGGGTCGGAGAACACTTCAAAAATTTGCAAAGTTTATCAATTGTTTCAGTCCCCGGCGTTTCCCGCTTTTCAAAACTTGCAAAAGGCGAAACTTGGGCATCAGCAGGCATCGACACAGCCTTCTCCACATTAGCAGCATACTGACCATCTTCAGTATAGAGAACTTCATCCTCCCCCGCTTCTGCCAGCACCATAAACTCTTGAGAACCAGAGCCGCCAATCGCACCAGAATCAGCATCTACCGCTCGGAATTCCAAGCCCGAGCGGCGCAGCATATTGCTGTAAGCTTGAGCCATATCCTGATAAGTTTTCTTCAAGCTTTCTTCGCTAGTGTGGAAAGAATAGCCATCTTTCATAATAAATTCGCGACCGCGCATCAACCCAAAACGCGGGCGAATTTCATCGCGAAACTTAGTTTGAATTTGATAGAGATGTACGGGCAATTGCCGATAGGAACGAATCATATCCTTAGCAATTGTAGTAATTACCTCTTCGTGAGTCGGCCCCAGTCCCACTTCTCGCTGCTGCCTGTCAGTCATAGCAAACATAATACCTTCAGCTTGAGTGTAGGTATCCCAGCGGCCCGATTCCCGCCACAAATCGGCAGGTTGCAGTTGCGGGAGGAGGCATTCTTGAGCGCCGGTAGCGTCCATTTCTTCCCGCACAATTTGAGAGACTTTTTTGAGAACTCGCCACATCAAAGGCAGATAAGCGTAAATGCCGCTACCGATGCGCCGGATGTATCCAGCACGGAGTAATAGTTTGTGGCTGGGAATTTCTGCTTCTGCGGGGTCTTCCCGCAGGGTGACGAAAAGCATTTGAGAGAGTCGCATTGGCTGATTTCCTTAAAATACCGGATAATTGTCATCTCAGATTAACTTCTGATATTATCAGAACTCAGCCTGATTTGATTAAATCTATGAATAAAATTTGGAAAAATTATCAAAAAGGTATGACAGCATTTGATAATTGTCACAATCCTACTCTGCAATCTCAGTGGGTAGCCCTAAAAGATGAAATAGGAGAATTTGTTCGAGAGCCTAATTTGAGCGAAATTTGGGATATTCTTCATGCTGCTGGTAGATTGCTGTACAAACTAATCGGAATTCCTTTACATTTGGTAGCCTATCCTACTGTTCGCAAACACAGCGAACGTTTTGAGGAGTACGGCTGCATTCGCAGCCGGCGCAACTGTGAGGGTAAATGCTGCAAACAGTTGACAGTTGACAGTTGATAGTTGATAGTTGATAGTTGACACTTGACAGTTGGTAGCGAGGTTTTTAAACAGTTTATAGCTGATAATTATCATGACCAGATTTATTCACGATCAATTCGCAAAACAATATCTCAAAGAACTATTAACGCCTCTCGGCAAAGTCGAAACCAGCCATGACATTGCTGGAGAAGTGAGGCAGATTGACGTTTTCTTTGCCCCGAAAGCCGAACCTGATGTCGAACCAACAGCCCTCGGCATTCTGGGTCAAATCGCAGCAAAACCCGCTGTAATTGAACCATTCCGCAGTCCAGTACAAACCGGAGAAATTCGCAGTTGTCTGGGAAAACTCTTTGATGTCCACGCCGAATATGAACGAGTCGCCACTAGAGATAATACCCGGATTGCAGAGGCTGATTTACCCCAACTCTGGATACTGTCGCCGACTGTTTCCGACGCGATGCTAGCTGGATTTGGGGCGACTTCTGAACCTGAAAATTGGGTAAGCGGAGTTTATTTTTTGAATGTGTCTCTGAAAGCAGCGATCGTTGCTATTCACCAACTCCCCCGCACTCCCGAAACGCTGTGGCTGAGGGTTTTGGGGAAGGGAAACGTCCAAAAGCAAGCTATTGCCGAATTGAGAGAATTACCGTCTGATAATGTCTTTCGGTTGAACGCGCTAGAATTGTTGTACAACTTGCGAACGATTTTAGAAGTCCGCCAAGACACAGATCGAGAAGATCGGGAGTTAATTATGGAACTGTCACCCCTCTATTTGCAACGAATTGAAGATGCAACTCAGCGCGGTATGCAGCAAGGTATGCAGCAAGGTATTCAGCAAGGTATGCAGCAAGGTATGCAGCGCGCTCAACGCCTGATGGTTGAGAATCTGCTACAAGCAAAATTTAGTGAGATTGATGAAGAATTAGCCCAAATAATCGAGCCTTTGATTCAACTAGAACCCATCGAGATTGCGCGGCTGATGATGCAGCTCGATCGCTCTGAATTGCTAGCTCATTTTGAACAAAAAAATCAATCGCAATCATGACTCAGCAGCGCACTTTACAATCTGTAGGGTGCGCTAAATCATTTTATTATTTATTGTCGAGAAAATCCGGAGTTAATTATGGAACTGTCACCGCTCTATTTGCAACGACTTGAAGAAGCAACTCAGCGAGGTATCGAGCAAGGTATTCAGCAAGGTATCGACCAAGGTATTCAGCAAGTTATTCAGCAAGGTATCGACCAAGGTATTCAGCAAGGTATTCAGCAAGGTATCGAGCAAGGTATTCAGCAAATTAAACGCGAGACTCTTGAGGGTATATTACAAGTAAGATTTGGCGAAATCGATGAAGAATTAGCCCAAATAATTGAGCCTTTGATTCAACTAGAACCTCTTGAAATGATACGACTGAGTATGCAGCTCGATCGCCCCGAATTACTAGCTAGTTTTCTGCCGGAAAATCAAACGGAATCCTAACTCGGTAGCGCACTTTACGATATCTGAGGAATGAGAATTAAATAACCTGCAATTTTGATTGTTCTTGTGGGATGGGCGTCTCGCCCGTCTATAAGGGACGGGCGAGACGCCCATCCCACAGGTTTATGTAAATTATTTAATTCACCATTCTAAGGTACACCGCATCGCACTTTATTCGTATTGATAATGGGTAGCCATCGCCCCCGCCTCAAACTTGCCTTTTTTGGGCGAACTCTGCTGCTACCACTCGCAAAAAAACCCATTTCTGACTTTAGACGGATTTATTCTTCAGCTTCAAGAGCCATAATCAGCAGTAAGGATGACATAACTAGAGAACAGATTTACTACTCATCCGGATTGCACGAATCAAGGCTTCTGTAAGATAAAGCCTGACGAAACAAACCACGATCTAAAAAGTCCCAATTCCCCTACTTAACAGTTAGGGGCTGATTTCAATATGCCTAATTCGGCATCAAACTTTAGGAGGTAATTTATGTTTGAAAGCGAGTTATTCATGTCGCTGTACAGTCCCCAATTCAATATTGCTCAAATGCCAATAGAAATAGATGTCCCGTTTGACCACCCCGATCTCGGAGGGCTGATGTTTCTGAGCCCTCAGTTCTTTGTGGCATTAATCGCCGGAGTCATCATGGCTTTTGGCTTCCAATTCCTGTTAACAAATTTCTCGATCGCCGCCAAAATCTCCAACTGGGACGAGGCTTTGCCCGACGATGACGATGATGAGTCCGAAACTTTTGGCACTAAAGTTCGCAAGATCGAAGGCTTAGTCGGCGGTTGGATTTTAGTCACAGTTAACATAGCTTTATTTTTAGCTTGTTTTCTGGCAGTCAAACTAACTTCAATTGCCTCGGTAGACGGCGCGGCAATTATTGGTGTGGTCATTTGGTCGGCGTACTTTTTAACGCTGGTATGGCTGGGTTCTAGCGCCGTCAGTTCCACGATCGGTTCCTTGATCAAAACTGCTTTTTCCGGCATTCAAGGTGTCATGGGTACTGCTGGTTCCGCGATCGGCGGCAAGATGGCCAGCGACCAAATGGTCAACACTGTAGAGGCATCTGTGGCTGCTGTCCGCCGCGAATTGAGCTCGGCTGTAGACCCGGACAGCATTCGCGAAACCATCCAAGATTATGTCGGTTCTTTGCAGTTACCGAAGCTGGATGTTAAGGAAATTCGCGGTCAATTTGAAAAGTTGCTGGGCGATACTGATATCAAATCTCTTGCGGGAAGCGACGTTCTGAAGAATGTTAACCGCCAAACTTTTGTGGATTTAATTAGCAGCCGCACAGACTTTTCTCAACAGGAAGTAAATCAAGTTGCCGACCAACTCGAAGGTGTTTGGAAGCAAACCTTCGGGAAGCAGCAAGACAAGAAAGACCCGAATTTAGAATTGATTGATTTTCTTAAATTTGCGGCTCCAGATTTGCTGAAGTCTGATGAACTCAACGCCAAGCTATCTCAAATTCTGGAAACTCGGGAAAACAAATCAGAATCCAGCAGCGACATGAAGCGCGCGATGCAGTTGGGTGTGGAAGCTCTTGTCGGCACTGTTTTGTCGCGGACGGATTTGTCGGATTTGGATGTGGAAAAAATCTCTGGTCAGTTGCAGCAACTGACTGCAAAAGGGACGGAACAAGCTAAGTCTTTGGCTTCTAAGGTGGGCGATAAAGTGCCTGCGCTGCCTTTCAATACAGCTAAGGCTGATGTGGAAAATTACTTGCTGAATACTCAACCTTGGCATCTCAACCGAGAAACTATCAAGCAGGAATTTAGGGATGTTATTTACGATCCCGAAGCTTCTCCGGGAGCAGTTTTGCGCCAGTTAGAGATGTTTAATCCCGATTATTTTGTAGGGATTCTGGGCCGCCGCGAGGGCTTCAGTCAGGAACAGGCGAGGGAAATTGCCGAACAGCTTGAAAGCGTGCGCCAAGAAGTTTTGGAAATTGTGCAAGCTGCTGCTGGTGAGGAACAGTCTCAGGATTTGCGGAGCCGGATTGAGAATTATTTGCGATCGACTGGTAAGGAAGAATTGAATCCTGAAGGTATCGAGAAGGACTTCCAAGCGCTGTTGGAAGATCGCGATGCTGGTTTTGAGGCGTTGCGCGATCGCCTGTCACAATTCGATCGCGATACTCTGGTACAATTGCTCGGCCAGCGCGAGGATTTTAGCCCCGAGGAAGCGGATCAGTTAATCGGGCGGCTCGAAAGTTCGCGCGATCGCGTAATTTCCAAAGCTCAAGAATTGCAAGAGCAAGCGAAATCGAAAGCGCAAGAAGTACGCCAAAGGGTAGAAGAGTATCTCCGCAATACTAACAAGGAAGAACTCAATCCTGAAGCGATCGAGCGCGAGTTTCAAACGCTGTTAAGCGACCCGCAAGCAGGCTTGAAAGCGCTGAGAGAACGCTTGTCTCAATTCGATCGCGATACGCTGGTGCAACTGCTGTCGCAGCGCCAAGATCTCAGCGAAGAACAGGTAAATGGGGCGATCGACAAAATCGAATCCGTGCGCGACAACATTATCCACGCGCCGCAAATTGTTGCGGATAAAGCTAAGCAGCAGTACGAAGAAATTACTGCAAAAATTGGCGAGTACCTGCGGAATACTAACCTGGAAGAACTGGATCCTGAAGGCATCAATCGGGATTTGACCAAATTGTTTGAAAATCCGAAAGAAGGTGCCTTGGCGCTGCGGGAAAGACTGTCTCAGGTCGATCGCGAAACCTTGGTCAAGTTGCTTTCGCAGCGGGAAGATTTGAGCGAAGAACAGATCGAGCGGACGATCGATCGCGTGCAAGATTCAATTCGCAGCATCGTGAAATCGCCCCGCCGCTTGGCATCTCGCGCTCAAAAAACTGTCCAGGATTTCCAAGGAAGTTTGGAAAATTACTTGCGGAATACCGACAAGGAAGAACTCAATCCTGACGGTATCAAGCGCGATTTGCAGTTGCTGTTTAGCGAGCCGGGAGCGGGGATGCAAAGTTTGGGCGATCGGCTGAAGCACTTCGATCGCGGTACTTTGGTAGCCTTGCTGTCCCAGCGGGAAGACATCTCCGAAGAGGAAGCGAACCAAATTGCCGATCGTATTGAATCTGTCCGCAACGAGTTTGTCGAACAAATTCAAATGGTACAAGACAAGTTCCAGTCAACAATTGACGGTATTTTCTCAAAAATCCGGGATTACCTCAATTCGCTCGATCGGCCAGAGCTCAACTACGAAGGAATCAAGCGCGACTTCCGCAAAGTATTTGACGATCCACAGGCCGGATTTGACGCGATTAAACAGCGTTTGGGTGAATTCGATCGCGGTACCTTAGTAGCGCTGCTGAGTTCTCGTTCCGACATTTCCGAGACAGACGCTCACCGAATTGTTGACCAAATGGAAGGAGCCCGGGACAGCGTTATATTGCGCGCCGAACGCCTGCAAGATGAAGCCAAAAAACGCATTAAAGAGCTCAAGAACAAGACCAAGCAGCAAGCAGAAGATGCGCGGGAAGCCGCCGCAACTGCTGCTTGGTGGCTGTTCGGTACGGCTCTAACTTCTGTAGTGGTTTCGGCTTTGGCTGGAGCAATAGCAGTCGGCGGTATTTCGGGTTTGTTTAGCTAGAATTTCCACAAGTTTCAATTAAAGTTCTCCTGATTCTAGGCTGGCTGTGTGCCAGCCTATTTTCTTTGAAATCCTACGCTCTCGGTTCCAACGGAAAAAAAGGTTCGTAGTGAGGACTTTAGTCCGCAAAAATTAAGCAGTATTCGTAGGGTGCGTCGCTCGAAAAAGCCCTTGCATTCAATCGACAATATTAGGGCGACGCACCTTAAACATGGGCCGCATCGTGGAAACAGCCTTGCGTAAAAATCTCGTCCAACAATTGTTGTGTACCACTATTTTGATAAAAGGTGCGTCCCCACGATATTATCGATTGAATGCAAGGGATTGTTCGCAAGCGACACACCCTACAAATACTACGAACCTTGATTACAACTAAGGTTTGTAGTGAGGACTTTAGTCCGCAAAAATTAAGAAGGACTGAAGTCCTCACTACAAACCTGACTTCAGTCCGCAAAAATTAAGAAGGACTGAAGTCCTCACTACAAACCTTACGATTTCAAAGTAATTGACCTGAGACATATCGCATCCTCCTTTAGTTGTAACTTTTCTAGCAGATTCCTCACATCAATCTTTAATTACGGTCGGGGATCATCTCTACCTTAAGCAAGATTCTAGCCTAGGTATTTATTCGCTAACTTTCATTAAGTCGCAAAACAAGTTTTCGCCCTAAGAAAACTGAGCAATAGATATTATTTTGGAGGCTTCAATGACATTTACTACTGCCGGTGCTTACGACCAAGGAAAAGTAGATATTCAGAGCTTGAGTGTAGACGACCAATTAGGTTTGCTGTGGTTTGTTTACACCGAAATGGGCAAGTCAATCACGCCAGCGGCTCCCGGTGCTTCCGGTTCCGAAATTGCTCAGGGTTTGTTCGATCAAGTCAAGCCGCTGCCCCACGAGGAACAACTGCAAGTAATGCGCGACATTGCCTCAAAAGCCAATACTGAAATCAGCCGGATGTACGGCTCGATGAGCCCGGAAACCAAGCTGGCTTTTTGGTATTTCCTGGCAGTAGGAATGGATGAAGGAACAATTATTCCCGTCCCTCCCGACTATCAACTTCCCGAAGCTGGAAAAGCTTTATTAGGAAAGATTCAGGGCATGGACTTTCAACAGCAAATTGATTTCCTGCGCGGTACAGTTTTAGAAATGGGTGCCGGGGCCGCTCCGGGCGCTGGCATTTAATTTGAGTTGAGTAAGGTGCGCAGTGCGCACCTACAAATTCTAGCTAATAACTGAATTCAGCAGCTATGTTCCCCACAACTTCCGGCGCACCTGCAATTAAACGCATATCTTCGCAGCCAACTGTGAGCAATGGTTGACCTAAGTTTAAACTGGCAAAATGACTCTCTTCAGGTATTTCTACTTCGCCTTTAATCAAGCCGATGCGAGACTGGAACTCTCCTTTAAACATTAGCAAATTGCTGCGATCGGCGCTAAAAACATTTCCGCTCAAAGGTAGGGGAAATCCAAAACTTTGTTTGCTGTAATTGAGACTGCACAGTTGCAGATTTCCTTGGCTAACTGTGACGCGGTAGCCTAGCGGTGAGGCTTTTAGTGAATCGCTGCCTTCCCAACTAAATTGAGCTAATTCTTTAGGAAGTCCCCAAATTTCGCGCCCGCCAGCTACTGAGTTAGGGTTGTCTACGTAGATGTGCGAAATCCAAGCGCCCCATTTTCCTGCATTACTGGCGATCGCGCTAACTACAATTAACTCATTGTACTCCATCACGGAACCCAGCCCGTAGGAGGATATATAAATGCCACCTAGCGTTTTTCCTGGCAATAAACAGACAATTTCTAACTCAGAGGGAACCAAGGGGCGCACTCGTGCTACATCTACCAATTGCAAAGTCTGAACAGCATAACCTTGCAGGCGCCAAGGAGCAGGTGAATATACCATTTTAAGTGATTTTAGATCTGATATTTTATATTTATTTTAGCTTAGGCTCTAAAACAGCAACAGGTTTTGGTATTTTTTCATAACATCCTAGTATATTCACGCATAAGAAAGATTAATCTGCGAATAGCGAGCAATTAGTTGACATTTGAGCAAAAGTTAAATATCGTCTACTTAGTGAATATTTAGAAGGAACCTAAACCTGTATGCTGACATCTTACAAGCCAGATGTTTTCGATACTTTAGAGCATTTTTTTACGGCAAGAGACCTACTGGAACAAGCCCAAGACAACATGACCGAACTCGGTGCTATCATCCGCAGTCACGGCTTGCAAAAACAGGTTGGTATCTGCTTGCTTCACAAACACTTTGACCTCTCGGATAACGAGAGGTTGGTTGAAGAGTTTGATGGCAACAATGCTTATGTTAAGCCAACCGCAGAATACGGCGATGCTATTCCTTATATGTGGAAGGTGGAACAAAATCAAGCATCAGGCGAATGGGTTTGGTTTCCCTTAGAATTTGTCCGCGTTACTGAAGCTGTGTCGGCAGCAGTTGAACGGTCAGAAGCTGTTGTCAATAACTCGGAATTCCTGAATGAAATTGCGGGTAAACTGTCAGAATTGGGAATGACTGGAATGTTCGGAATCAGCATTTTGCACCGAGATGCAATTAAGGTTGCTGAGGGCGAAATTTTGGTGGAAAGTACAGACGACGAAGCCCGTGTCTTGACTCTTTCTTCGGTTCCTCGCCAAAATGTCGATCGCACAACTTTAACACAAACTCTCTGGCAGTTTCCCAATGCTGAAGGGTTTGAGGTTGGGGCGATGTGTTCTCACTGCACTCACTGCACGCATTGCACTCATTAGGCAAGATTGCTAAAGTGTAAAAATTAGTATATATGTAGGGTGCGCACTGCGCACCTTACCGCTATAAGTAGCAAGTCAAACTACTTTTTGCCTAAGTCCTCAAACAGAGAAGAAAGGACTAAATTCCTTACTACGAACGGGTTTTTAGTAAGTGCGATTGAGCAATATTAAATAATGTGCAATCTCCGTCAAAGTATAGTAATTTATCGCTGTCAAAATCGGGAGTTAGAAACTACAAAAGAGTGCACAATTCCCCGAGTGTGGCTGAGTTCGGGTACGCAGCTAGCTGTTGACACTTCGCCCGATCGCCTTCAGTATTGTGAAGGTGCTTTTATGCCGAAAGAACCTTGGAGGGAACCGACGCCCGCAGAGTCAACCCTGCTTTGGGCTGATGAACCGCCGCCCCGCTATTCGGGTGTCGGAATTGTGCGTTTACCTGCGGATGTTTTGGCTTTGTTGGCTGCTTCCGGTATCCCTTCGCTAACCACTCCCCTACAGGTGGCTGAGTTTAAATCTCAGGAAAAATGCGGACAGATACTCGATCGACTAATTGACTATTTTAAGCCTTTTTGTCTGTCGGATTCGCCGCCAGTTATCAGCGGTATGGGAGGCCGACAGCCGGGATTGAGTACGGCGACAATTGATAACAAACGCGGTTGTCGCAACGGTTTGCATACTGATAGTTGGGACAATCTGCCGCTGGCTAAAAAGCAAGAGGCTACTAATCGGATTTGCGTGAATTTAGGGCGGGATAGCCGTTATTTTTTGTTTGTCAATTTGACTGAGATGGACATTTTTGAAATGCTGGGAGGTTCTGATTCCGATGTTGGGAAACCTTGGACGCGACAGTTAACTTATGAGTTTATGCAGCGCTATGGGGAATATCCGGTGGTGAAGCTGAGAATTGCACCGGGCGAGGCTTATATTGCACCGACTGAAAATATGATTCACGATGCTTCTACGGCAGATATGAAGCATTTGGATGTTAAGGTGATGATGCGCGGTTATTACAGGATTCCAGCATGAGTTTTGCCCCAATTTTACACCTACCCAAAACAATGGGGGAAAATTGCATATTTCGGGAGATGCTCAAAGCCTACCCCACAATAATTTGATTGTTTATTAAAATACAATTTAAATGCAGAATAGCTTCAACGATCGCGAAAAATTGCAACAGTCGATCGCGCTTTACGAAAATGCGATCGTCCAAAATCCCAATTCGCCCTCAGCTTACCACGATTTAGGAAAAGCCCTGCAACAAAACGGGCAAATTGCCGCAGCCGTCGCCTGTCACCAAAAAGCCATTCTCCTGCAACCAAACTTTACCGCCGCTTACTTCCCATTAATGTACGCGCCCCTCCCCAAAGATTCTCCTCTCATTGACGGTTTGGTGGCTCTTTACCGCGAAGTTATCGAGATTTTGCCAAATTTCCCCTTAGCCTACATTAACTTGGCTGTGGCGCTCAGCAAGCAGGGAAAAATCCAGGAGTCGAGATCCCTTTTTCAAACCGCAGTCCGCTTGCAAACTGTAGCATCTCGCCCGGAATTGTCTCAAGTAGAATGGAATTCAACCCAATTGCGCGAACCCGATTTCATCATCATCGGTTCTCCGAGGTGCGGCACAACTTCTCTGTACAAATATATCACTGCACACCCTCAGATTTTACCCGCAGCCAATAAAGAAATCTGTTTCTTTTCCGAACATTTCAACAAAGGATTAGCTTGGTATCAAGCGCACTTTCCCCCGCCAATAGACGCGCACCATTTTTTGACAGGAGAAGCAACTCCGACTTATCTGACTCACCCCCTAGCTGCGTCAAGATTGCACGGATGTTTGCCAAAAATCAAGCTGATTGCGATTTTGCGAAATCCTGTCGTTCGCGCTTTTTCGCACTATCAAATGCTGGTGAGGCGCGGTACGGAATGCAGGACGTTTGAAAAGGCGATCGGTGCCGAGTTGCAATTGCTCGCAGGTGCTACCGAAACAAGTTTAGCAGATAAAAGTTATTGGAAAGATTGTCACTACATTTACAAAAGTCTTTATGCTTGCAGCCTCAAACAGTGGATGAATCTTTTTCCCAGGGAACAGTTTTTAATATTGCAGAGTGAAGAATTTTATACAAATCCGGCGGCGACACTAAAACAAGTTTTTGATTTTTTAGATTTGCCAGATTATCAACTCAGCGATTACAAACAATATAACAGTGGAAATTATCAGCCTGCGGATGATGTTGTCTGTCAGCGACTGCGCCAGTATTTTCAGCCGCACAATCTAGAATTAGCCGAATATTTGAACAGGGAATTTAGCTGGTAAAAACTAGAGGAATTATATCAAATCACTTCACTTCAGTCCAGTCCGCCAGGGGTTTAAACCCCTGGCTAATAGCTAAAGTCCTCTAAAGAGGACTAATCAGTTGACAATTCTTCTTCTCAGTCCTCATAGCGAGGACTTTAGCTTTGAGGCAGGGGTTTCAACCCCTGCCGGACTATCCGCGTTCATCTGCGGTTAAAAAAATCCAAACCTACTTACTCGCATAACCCGTGCTCACCAAAAACTCGCGCAACTTCCCAAAGAATTGAGTGCGATCGCGCCCTTGATAAACCCCCTCCAATAACCGCCAACCTTCCGCCTCCTGGCCCGCCACATACTTGCTCGCCATGAAAGCCGCCAACACCCCTTTCACCTCTGCATCTTCGCTCGATCGCTTCCGAGATTCCAGCCACAACTCAGCACCATTCGTGTATACTTCCACGAGATACTGCTTGGTAACATCTTCCATTTTACCTGGGCGGTACTGCCAAATTTGCAGCGGCAACCGAGAATCCGCATAATTTGTAAAAGCCTCCGCAAATCGCCCGTCTAGACTCTTGAACTCCGGGATATCATTTTTGCCAAAATCGACAATTTCGTAGCTCACATTGCCCCAGAAATGCTTGATGTGAGTGTATTTCTTCGCGGCTGAGTCGTAGCGGTAAATAAACGAATAATTGCAGCAGCGGACGCCGCTGTTAATTGAGACTAAATCTGCCAGCACTTCCGGTTCCTTGTCGCCGTCCAAATCGCGGATTCGCACCGATAACAAACGCCCTTCCGATACTTCCTCGCTGGCTTTTTTGTCGGGATTGTCTGCTAGAGAACGAGTCGGAATCAGCACTGGTTCTTCTAATAAACTTTGACCGTTGCGGATGATTTTGATGCGGATATTTTTAGCATTTTCTGCTTCTTTGACAAAAGAAACTTCTGCCAGAACTTTCTCCGACTCCGAGATTTCTGTGGTTCTCGGCGGGCCGATATCCGGGGGAACTTGCGCGATGTATTGCGAGGGAACTAAGGCTGTTTTGCCGGGTTTGGCGATCGCCTGACACAGAAAAGTTGCTACTTCGGCGCGAGTAGCATTGCGTGTCGGTTCTAGCTGTTTGACGGCGGGATAGTTGACCACAAGTTGTTTTTCGGCGGCGGCGGCGATCGCATTTCTGGCCAATTCGGGAATGTCTCGCGCATCTTCAAAAGTCGCATTCAAAATCTCAGGCGCTGAACCAGCAGGCGTATATTTCAAGCCGCTGCTTAGGGCTACCAAAACCTGCCAGCGGGGAATGTTCAAAGTCGCGTTAAAAATACTGCCGCTGTATCCGGATAAAAAACCCGTCTGATAAGCTTCTCGAATTGGTTTATAACCCCAGTAGTTCGTGGGAATATCTGCAAAGTCGATCGGATTGCGGACGGTTTTTGCATCGGGAAAAGCCCTCCGCAGCATCGCCGCAAACTCAGCGCGGCTGACGGGGCGGTTCGGGCGAAAAGTGCCGTCTTCGTAGTAGCCGCTGATGATTTTTTTCTCGGCTAATTCTTCTATGCAGGCTTGGGCCCAATGGTCTTTAACATCTTTAAATTTGGCTTCCGCAAATGCCGGCGCTACATTCAGGTCTGGAAATACTAAATTGCCGATGATTATCCCCAGGGCTACCACTAAAGCGATGACAGCTTGACGTTTGTGCGATCGAACCATACCACAGCCTCCTCTACTTGCTTTGTTTGCGATCGAAACCGAAGCAAATCTTATACAATATCAGGTATTCTACCCTGTTTCTGTTAACATGCTCAGGATTTCTGCATTCACAGCCGCGCCGCGATCCCGAGTCGAAGCGAAGCAATTTTAAACCTTGGCGATTGCAATGCTTGCGATCGCACGCTAAGCAATCAGGCAGAAATTTGTTGCCACAGGCGATCGATTGTTACAAACTTGTAACCTTTATACAACAGCAATGGAATAATTTTATCAGCAGAAGTCGCCACATCTTCGCCGCCGCAATAACCGTCGTGCAGTACAATAATTGAACCGTTTTCTGTTTGCTGCACGACACGATTCATAACTTTTTTCACCCCAGGCCGCACCCAATCTTCCGGGACAACACTCCACATTACGGGGCGATATTCCCACTGTTGCAATAACTCTAATGTTCGCGGCGTAAAAATGCCGTTTGGCGGGCGCACGTCGCGGATTAATTTTGGGTCTAAATCGCAAGCTTTGCTAATGGCTTTTTGCGTGTCTGCTAAACTTTGTTTTAGTTCGTGGGTTTTGAGTTTGGCAAAGGATACGTGCTGGTAGCCGTGGAGGCCGATCCAGTGTCCGCGATCGCACACTTCTTTAGCCGTTTCTGGATGCCTGTCAACGCAAAATCCCAGCCAGAAAAAACTCGCTTTGATGTCGTATTTATCTAAAACTTTTAGCAGTTGAGGTGTGTGGTGCCGGTGCGGCCCGTCGTCAAATGTTAGGGCAATTTCTCGGCTGTTGATATCTCCCGTCCACAGGCATCTGGGAAAAGCTGTTTTGAGAATGGGATGAACGACAGGAAACAAAGGTGCTAGTGGCATTGGTTAATGTTGCGAAAGTGCGATCGGGTAGAAATGAAGCTGCGCTACAATACAATAAAGTTAACTCAATCGAGGTAAATATGACAACTGCTGTTGAGATAGGAACGTTAATTGTCCGCACGCCGGGAACTTGCGGCGGCCGCCCGCGAATTGCAGGAACTAGAATTACAGTAGAAAACATTGCTATTGATTTTAATGCCGGGATGACTCCACAACAAATCATTGATGAAATACCGCACTTGACTTTAGCACAAATTTATGCAGCGCTCACTTACTATTACGCGAACAAGGAAGCAACGGACGCATCCATAGCAGCTTACTATGAAGAGTATGACCGTTTGGAAGCAGAATATATGGCAGGTAAGCTATCGTGAGCCGAATTTGTTTATACATGGATGAGGATATTCTCCAACGCTCGCTGATACTCGCTCTGCGAACTTCTGGTGTAGACGTGATAACTACCTCGGACGCTAACAAGCTTAGCTGTTCAGATGAGGAACAACTCATCTGGGCAGCAGAGCAAGGGCGTGCCATATACAGTTTCAACACTAAAGATTTTTGTCGTTTGCACAGTACCTTTATTTCCGAAGATATCGGTCATGCTGGAATTATTATGGGTGTTCAACAGCGGTACTCGATTGGCGAGCAGTTGCGGGGTTTTTTCAACTTGATTGCTGCTAAGTCAGCCGAAGAAATGATCGATCAATTGGTATTTCTAGCCGAGTACATTAGATCTGAATAAAAGCCTAAAATAACCGCTCGCACCGGAAACTACCAGCCTCTTTAACCCCTTTGATATAGACTCCATCTACCAGCAGTCGCTCGACCTCTATCTCAAGATCGATGCGATCGCCCTACAGTGTCCTCATATACTAAAAACAAGCATAAATAATTGACAAACCATCAAGGAGGAACAATGGCAGAGGAATATCTAGCAGAACGCACAGTTTCAGCCGTATTTAAAGAAGAAGAACAATTAGACGGCGTAATTCGGCGGTTGCTCGATCGCGGAGTCTCCCGCGACCACATCTCAGTCATGGGCAAAAACTTTCAGTCCAAAACTAAAATTGCCGGCTTTCTGACTAAAAAAGATGTGATTTTAGGAGGCCTGAGAAGCGGCGCGATTTTTGGTTCCTTATTCGGTTCTTTTTTGGGCTTGCTAACCGGCGTCGGCGTGCTGTTTATCCCCTTTGTCGGTGCAGTAGTATCCGCAGGTCCGCTGGGTGCTGTACTGTTGGGTGCAGCTAGCGGCGCGATCGCAGGTTCGGCCGGTGCGGGCTTAGTTTCGGCATTAGTCGCTTTGGGAATGCCCGAAGACAAAGCAACTATCTATCAAACCCGCGTCGAAGCAGGCGAATTTCTCGTGATGGCCGAAGTTCCCGCAGATAAATCGGGCGAATTTCAACTCTTGCTAGAAAGCGCAGGCGGCGAAGAAGTTTCAGTTAGCGAAATGACCCTACCGCGCGCTGTAAAAGGTCGCTGCAACAGTCCGGCTGACTTGTCTCCCGAAGTGCGATCGCACCTGTCGGAAGCAGCACAAAAAACCTTTATGGAATCCTACAACAGCGCATTTGACGAAAGCAACGACTCGATCCAAGCAGAACACACCGCTTGGGACGCCATTCACAAGGAGTACGAAGAAGATGAAAGTGGCGTTTGGACTAAGCCTTTAGCAAAAGTCTAGTCCCCTGACAGTGGTAAACTAATAAAAGATAGAATGCAGCCTCTAAAACCGAAGTTTTAGAGGCTTGTAATATTTGAGAGTTTAGATTATAAAATAGACAAAATTGCCAAATTCCTTTGATATCATGTCCGGTCGAGTGACCGCAATAAGTAAGGTTCGTAGTGCGGACTTCAGTCCGCTATACGGCTGTAAGGTTCGTAGTGCGGACTTCAGTCCGCTCTTAAACTCTTCGTTCGTAGTGCGGACTTCAGTCCGCTATACGGCTGCCGACTTTCCTACACACGCCCGATCCATTTTTGTTATGGTAATCGACCGGACATGATATTAATCAAATTTTGGGACGATGCTCAAAGCCATCCCACAAGAAAAAAAAATTGTGGGATGGCTTTGAGCATCGTCCTATTTATTGTTACAATCTTGTCTATTTTATAATTGTGCATTGTGAATTGTGAAAGATTTAATTCCTCTGGTATTGCACAAAGTTGCCCTGTCAAGTACAATCAACAGGCTGACAATCTAAAATTGGGAAAGCAAATGCAAAAATACATTTGTACAGTTTGCAATTACGTCTACGATCCAGAAGTAGGCGACCCCGACGGAGACATACCGCCCGGTACAGCCTTTGAAGATATCCCCGACGATTGGGTTTGTCCCACTTGCGGGGTCGCAAAATCCGATTTTGAACCAGAATAAGCGAGAAAAAATTTGTCCGATCGAATGCTAAAAATTACAGTCATAGGCGGCGGTGCAGCGGGTTTTTTTAGTGCAATTACTTGCGCCAAAACCTACCCGCAAGCCCGCGTCACTTTACTAGAAGCAGGCCGCCAAGTCCTGGCAAAAGTTCGCATCTCTGGCGGCGGGCGCTGCAACGTCACTCATGCTTGTTTTGACCCCGGTGTTTTAGTGCAGAATTACCCCAGAGGAGGGAAAGCTCTGCGCGGTGCTTTTACTCGATTTCAACCCCGCGATACTGTTGACTGGTTCGCCAGTCACGGCGTGAAATTGAAAACAGAAGCAGACGGGCGAATGTTTCCGATTACAGACGATTCGGAGACAATTGTTAACTGTTTGATCCGGGCTGCTGAGGATGCAGGCGTAAAAATTCGCACGGGCGATGCAGTCGTTTCAGTCAAGAAATTAACCACAGAATTAGCAGCCGCATCGAAGGATTCGTCAAACTCGTTCCCAGGTTCCACCGGGGAATGCAGTTCTAGAAACTCTGCCCCGACAGTCACAAATGCAGCAGATAAATTATCTATTTATTCCCCAAATTCTGCCTTTGAAATAGAGTTGAAATCCGGGGAAAAATTGCAGTCGGATCGCATTTTGCTCGCGACAGGCAGCAATCCCTCCGGTTTTAAGTGGGCAAAAGAGTTAGGTAATACTGTAGAAGTTCCTGTTCCTTCTCTATTTACTTTTAATATTTCTGACAGCAGAATCAAAGATTTAGCGGGAGTTTCGGTTCCGAATGCTAAGGTGAAATTGGCGGGAGCAAAATTAGAACAAAGCGGGCCTTTGTTAATTACTCACTGGGGTGTCAGCGGGCCTGCTGTACTCAAACTTTCGGCTTGGGGTGCGAGATTTTTGCACGATCGCCATTATCGAACATCTGTGCTGATTAATTGGCTTCCCCAGTACAATGCAGAGGTTTTGCGGCAGCAACTGCTGGGTGTCAAATCGCAGTTGTCGCACCGATTAATCGTCTCTAGCTGTCCGTTTCCGATGCCGCGCCGCCTCTGGGAACGTTTGACAAGTTCGATCGGCATTGACGAGCAAAAACGCTGGGCTGACTTATCTAACAAAATTCTCGATAAACTCCTCCTTGAACTCGTCCAAGGCGAATATCAGATTTCAGGAAAAGGCGCATTTAAGGAAGAATTCGTCACCTGCGGCGGTGTCAGCCTCAAAGAAGTGGATTTTAAGACAATGGAAAGCCGCCGCTGTCCCGGACTTTTCTTTGCTGGCGAAATCTTGGATATCGACGGCGTGACGGGCGGTTTCAACTTCCAAAGTGCGTGGACTACGGCGTGGTTGGCTGGAATTGCGATCGGCAAATAAGCCGATTTTCGATCGATCGAGGTTTGGGACTTGCGATCGGGCGATCGGCTTGCCAGTATTAAATTTTGTGTTATTTTTGAAGTTAGGCGCACCAAATATGCGTCAACTTCAGCAGGCAGACAAAATTCGCAATTTTGCAAAGTTAACATCGGGTGAGAGACATGAAAAACTTGAATCTACCAACCCTAAAATTAGACAACAACCTAGACAGCCATCTTGACTCACCTTTCATCGAAAACAATGGCTTGCTAGAATTCAACCCCAAATTTATCACTCCCGAATTTTTAACAACCTGGACCTTTGAGACAAAGCTGTACGGAGAATTAGTATCCATAGACCACTTTGTCATCACATTTCCCAACCGCACCGCCCTCGAAAACTACGCCGAATCTTTTCGCCCCTTCGGCGCCAAAACCGTTGAAGGCCCCGACTTATTCCCGATCAACTTTTGTTCGGAAAACATCAATGTTCCCTCGGATTTGTGGCTGCATTTAATGACCTTATTAATGCCAGCCGGCGGCTTAGTAGTATTAGATGCGCCCCACGCAGCCGGCGACCAAAAAAACCGCTTCCAGCAAGAAAGAGGATTAGCAGCAGTTCACCACGTCGCAATTCGAGTCGAAAACGTGCAGAATGCTGCTACAATATGGCAAAACACAGACTGCAAGCCCCTCTCAGATAAACCTTTAAACTACGGTTCATTAACTCAGTGGTTTCTGAAAAATCCAGCAGGACAAATCATCGAATTAATCGAACGGCGTCCCGGCAACAACGCAACTTTCGACTGCAAAAACATCGCAGGTCTTCGCCTGAGTGAATATCAAAACAAGAAGTAATGACTAATGACTAATGACTAATGACTACTGACTAATGACTAATGACTAATGACTAATGACTAATGACTAATGACTACTGACTAATGACTAATGACTAATGACTACTGACTACTGACTACTGACTACTGACTACTGACTACTGACTACTGACTACTGACTAATTACCAAACAGCTTATGATTGCAGTAAAAGTTCCAAAAGTTACTTTTCAACCCCCAACATTCAACTCAATTGAAGAAGAACGCCGCCACCGCAAACAGCGTTTAGCCGCCGCGCTCAGATTATTTGGTCGCTTTGGTTTCAGTGAAGGAATTGCCGGACACATCACCGTCCGAGACCCCGAATACCTAGACCATTTCTGGGTCAATTCCTTTGGAATGCACTTTAGTTTAATTCGAGTCAGCGACCTAATTTTAGTCAACCACAAAGGCGAAGTTGTTGAAGGAAATAAACCTGTAAACGAAGCAGCATTTGCCATTCATTCGCAAGTGCACAGTGCCCGCCCCGACGTAATTGCAGCAGCCCACGCCCATTCACCCTACGGCAAAAGTTGGTCAACACTCGGCCGGATTCTTGACCCGCTGACGCAAGATTCTTGTTCATTTTATGAAGACCAAGCTTTATTTGACGATTACACCGGAGTTGTTTTGGAAATCGAAGAAGCTAAACGCATCGCCAAAACTTTAGGTGAGAAAAAAGCGATTATTTTACAAAATCACGGACTGTTAACAGTAGGTCAAACAGTAGATGAAGCAGCATGGTGGTTTATTGCAATGGAACGTTCTTGTCAAGCGCAGTTAATGGCGGAAGCAGCCGGAAAACCCATTCTCATCAAGCCAGAATGTGCGCGTTTGACACAGCAACAAGTCGGATCCCACCCCATGGGATGGTTTAGCTTTCAACCGCTTTATGACATGATTGTGCGCCGAGAACCAGACTTGTTAGATTAACCACTTTGATATTATCCACAATAAAATTGGTTCGTAGTAAGGACTTTAGTCCTGATTGACTCATAGACAAGAAGAAAACTAAAGTCCTGACTACAAACCATAAAATGGGTTCGTAGTCAGGACTTTAGTCCTGATTG
>RDYN01000060.1:0-46011 GCA_004293365.1 Oscillatoriales cyanobacterium
CCCAATAATTTAGGTATTGATATCGTAGAAATTACGGCCTTGCAATACTTTATACTATATCCTCCTGAACAAGTAGTAGTGATTGAATCGTAAAAAAAAAGATTGATTACAAAGGATGTAACTACTGCCGATATTTTCGACCAGAGGGAACCTATCCAGCCTTTGATCCTGGCTTAATTCCCATAGAAATTGTTTCCGGTCAAATCAAACATATTAAGCCTTTACCAAATCAGAGAAACACAATTGTTTATGTGCCTACAGAAAAATCCATAATCTACAGGTATAAAACAGGAAATTATGAATCCTGACCTGAAAGTTTTACGAAATTAACCTACTTGCGACATTACAATTTTTTAAATGGAAGGTAGATATGTTTTCAGTAAGGTTTAGCATTCATCAAGCTGTACAATTATCATTTCGGATCGTTCCATCGGGCATGATAGTCTTACATAAGATAGCTTCTTCAAACCCTTTTCCCATGAGCCTAACCTTCTTTGCCATCAGACTAGGTTCTGGCTGAACCCCCATCAGATTAGCGTGACTGAGATTTGAACCATCAAACGATGTTTCATCCATAATTGCACCACTAAAGTTAGCTCCAGTAAGATCGGAATTTTCAAACCCAGTTTGATGCAACTTGGTATTACTTAGATTCGTGCCAATTAGAGTCGCTTTTTCAAAGTAGGCTTCAGTGATATCTGAATTACTGAGGTCGGCTCCGTTGAGGTTAGTGTTTTCACAGTGGATCCCACATAAACAACCATTTTTCAAATTAGCTCCACTGAGGTTGGCATCAGTTAAGTCAGCGGAGTCCAAATTTGCGTTTTGTAAGCAGGCACTACTTAGATTAGCTCCAGTCAAGTCAGCCCCTCGAAAGAAAGCTTCTCTCAAGTTTGCGCCACTGAAGTTAGCATTAATCAACTGAGCACCCTCCAAGTTAGCCTCGCTCAAGTTAGCATTGCTCAAGTTAGCGTCGCTCAAGTCAATACAATCCATGTTAGCACCGCTTAAGTTAGCACCACTCAAGTCAGCACCACTCAAATGAGTACTCGTCAAGTTAGCATTAATCAAAATAGCATTGGCGAGATTGATATCAATGAGCTTTGCCTTGTTCAAATCGACACCGCTCAAGTCAACCCCAGCAAAGTCTCTTTCTCCACTGGTATACCGTTCGAGCAATTCTTCAGCGTTCATAAATTATCTAGTCAATTATTTTAACTTTTGAATTATAGTATAATTATCCTATGTTTTGCTAGTCCAATACGATCGCACTCCACCTCCTAGTCGCGCTGGTGCGGTTAATTATCAAGGGGATATTGAACGCGGATTTGTATTAATTTATCTGACGCCTATTGAAACAGAAATCAGATGAATATCTGTTTTCAGCAATGTTTAGCATTCATCAAGCTGTACAATTATCATTTCGGATGGTTCCATCTGGCATGACAGTATTGCACAAGGTAGCGTCTTCCCATTTTCCGCAAAGATTGATTGTATTTGAGTCGTCATATTCAGGATCGGGTCTAGCTCCCATCAGATTAGCGTGGCACAGATTTGAACCATCAAATGATGTTTCATCCATAATTGCACCACTAAAGTTAGCTCCAGTAAGATCGGAATTCCAAAACCCTGTTTGATGTAGTTTGGTATTACTTAGATTCGCGCCAATTAGAGTTGCTTTATGAAAACCAGCTTCACCGAGGTCTGCATCGCTGAGGTCGGCTCCAGTGAGGTTTGTATTTTGGCAGTTGAGTCTAGATAAAAAACCATTTTTCAAATTAGCTCCACGCTCGGTTGGCATCAGTCACGTCAGCAGAGTCCAAAGTTGCGTTTTCTCTCGCAGGCATTACTTAGATTGGCTCCACTCAAGTCAGCCCCTTCCAACCAAGCTTCTCTCAAGTTAGCACCACTAAAATTAGCATTAATCAACTGTGCACCATCCAAGTGAGCCTCGCTCAAGTTAGCATTAGACCTCTGGCAAAAGTGCGAACGCTCTAGTAAAATAAAAGAAAAAATTAGCTGAATAATATGAATTACGAACAATTACAAAAGTCTACCCCCAAGGACTTCAAACGCTACTGTGGAGTACATCAAGAAACATTCAAGGAAATGGTAAAAATAGTCAAAGCGGAAAAAATATTTCAAAAAAAATCTGGAAGACCAAGCAAATTGTGCTCAGAAGACCAAATCTTAATGACATTATCCTATTTGCGTGAATATCCTACTTTTTTTCATTTAGGAATTAAATGGGGTATCAGTGAATCAAATGCTGATCGAATTGTAATTAGAACTGAGAAAGCTTTAATAAGGTCAGGTTTATTTAATTTACCTGGCAAAAAGATTCTTTATCAAAGTAACAATGAGATAAAAACTGTAGTATTGGATGTGTCAGAGCATGAAATAGAACGTCCCCAAAAAAAGCAAAAGAAATATTATAGCGGCAAGCAAAAATATCATACAATAAAATCGCAAGTTCTAGCCAACCCAAAAAGTGCTGAAATAATATGTACAGCTTTTGGTGACGGGAAGACGCATGATTTTAGTTTGTTTAAAAAAAGCAAGATCGGGATAAATCAAAACCTTGAATTGCTAGGTGATAAAGGTTATCAAGGAATCACAAAGATTCATACTAATAGTAGAACACCGTTCAAAAAAAACAAAAACAAAAAACTGAGTCAAGCCGAAAAACAATTCAATCGACAACTGGCAAAATCCAGAATTATCATGGAAAATATACATCGAAGTTTAAAGATATTTAGAATACTTTCATCTAGATATCGGAATCGAAGAAGACGCTTTGGATTAAGATTTAATTTAATAGCTGGTATTTATAATTATGAACTTTCTTTAAAGACAAATTAGCAATCGCCTGAGACTTTCGCAAGAGGTCTATTGAATCCTCCACCGAAACTCGGTACTACGTCACATCATTAACCGAAACAGCCGCTTCCCTTGCTCAAAGAATTCGAGGCTATTGGGGAGTCGAAAACAAGGTTCATTATGTCCGTGATGTCACCCGGCGTAGAAGATGCTTGTCGCATTCGCACTGTTGGACTCGTTCAATGTTGGACAATCGATCGCAATTTTTCCCTAAATTTGTATCGCGATCGTGGCTTTCAAAACATGGCTCAAGCTCAAGGTCTGGCTGGCTTGAGTTTTAACATACTTAAAGACATCTGTAGAATCAAATAGCCCTGGTGTGGTGTACATCGCTTGACATACACCTTGACCTGTCTGGCACTGCAAACCCTATAAACTAGGGTTATTTTATAAGACTTAAAGGGCTTGAATTTGCAATTGCCAATTACCAATCACCTAATTCCAACGCTTCTTGCGTTGTCGCTGGTTCGCCACCGCCTCCACCAGTCCCAATCCGAGAAAATTACTCAGCAGCGACGCATTCCCGTAACTGAGGAAAGGTAGCGGAATCCCCGTAACTGGTGCCAAGCCGATGTTCATCCCAATATTTACGAATACTTGAAAAATTAACATTGACAGTACGCCGATCGCCAGCAAGGAACCAAAATTGTCGTTTGCGGTTTGTGCGATCGTCACCAAGCGGAAACAAATGATCCAAAATACCACCAGCACGCAAATACAGCCAATAAATCCCAATTCTTCGCCGATCGCCGAAAAGATAAAGTCCGTATGCTGTTCGGGAATAAAGTTAAGCTGAGTTTGGGTTCCGTGAAACAAACCCCTGCCTTTGAGTTCCCCGGCCCCGATCGCAATCCGAGATTGAATCAAGTGATATCCGCTGCCTAAAGGGTCTTTCTCGGGGTTCAAAAACCCTGTCAGGCGCATTTTTTGATAATCCTTCAGCACGCCCCAAAATACGTGTCCGACGTGTCCAGAAACCACATTCACCAGCACAGCACCGAAAGTCCCCAACCACGGCCAAGGTAGGCTTCGCCAAGCAATAATACCCGCAACGACTACCCAGGCTATCCAAATCGGTGTGGACAGGTTATTGAGGAGAACTGAGAATAGAGGAGAGAACAGCAATATCAGCCAGCCGGGATTGACATTTCCCCAGTAAAACATCCCCATTGTGATCGCGCCAAACACCAGCGAAGTACCTAAATTTGGTTCAGCAAAAATCAATCCCCAGGGTACGGCCATAATCGCCAGCATCCTCAACATATCGCGGACAGTAGGGACTGTCTTCTCGTGCAAGAGAGCTGCTAAGGTGATAATCATCCCTATTTTGGCAAATTCTGAGGGTTGCAGGTAGAAGCCGCCGATATTGATCCACCGCTGGGCACCGAGCCCTGTAGTACCAATAAACCGCACTGCGATCAGCGACAAATTAATTAATACGTAAATCGGCCATTTCCACTCAATCAGTATTTGGTAGCGACAGCGGGAAATGATGATGGCGAGAAACAAACCGACGGCGCCAGTTACCCAGTGCCGCCACCAGTCGATCGAGCCCTGGTTGATTTCGACGCTGCGGATCATGACTCCCCCGAAGATGGTGAGGCCAATGCAGGCTGCAAACAGCCAAGGATCTGCTTCTTCCCATGGTTTGAAGATTGATGTCCAGCGGTTTCTGACTTGTACTCTTTGGAACATGAGGATTTTAGATTTTAGATTTTAGATTTTAGATTATCGAGCCGATTTTCGGAAGTTGTGGATATATTTTGGATTCTGAGCCTGCACCGTACTGTGGGAGTGTTGGTGTCAGTATGTCACTTTATTCTGCCACTTGTACGGAGGTTCCGGGCAGTCTGGTAGGGGATCGCAGTGCCCGCAGGTATCATCAAAAAAATGGGTAGAAACCCCGTCCTTTTAGGACGGCTTTATATTACAATATAATTGGTCAACGACCCACCCGAGACGATGGATCAAACAGCCACTTGCGAGCGAAGTTCAGCCAGGTGCTGGCGACCGACCGCAAAATCGGTAGACCGGGATGCATAGGATGGGGCAATGGTAAACATCCCTAGAATCAAAACAGGAGAAGAATTCCGTTTGGTATTCGACACATAAAAACCGCTTTCTCTTGCGGGGTTAGTCTGTGGAGCGAACATAAGACCAAAATCTCTTTTAGGATGGAGGCAGTTGCCAAGAAGCAGAAATTCAAATCGTGAGGTTTGGGAATCCCCGTCCGCGACGGTCGGGGTGGATGTCAACAGCTTAGGATCGTGAAGTGAATAATTTACACATATTTGTGGGATGGGCGGGAGAGCCCGTGCTTTCTGGACGGGCTCTCCCGCCCATCCCACAAGAACCATATAAAATTGTAAGTTATTTAATTCTCATTCCTTAGGTACTCGCACGATCGACAAATCTGATAGTCCTGGACGCACGGGTAGTCAGAAACCGAGTTTTTTTACCAAAATCCTTGGTTATAGTCACAAATTAGATAAAAAACCCGGTTTCTCTGGCTCTCATGCGTCCAAAACTCGACTAATCATCCTCACGCCGGTTCATAAAGGTACTCAAAACCGTTACCGTCGGGGTCTCTGCCGTAAAAAGAGGCTGTACCGTCGCGGTGTTCGTGAATCTGGGTGACGGAAACACCTTCTGTTTTGAGTTGTTGGTAGGCGGATTCCATTTCGGTGCGATCGTCAAATACAAACCCAAAATGCGGCCCTGCTTGGTCGTAAGTCGGACTCAACAGCGCCAGTCCGTCATCTCCTGCTTTCAAATAAGCCCAGTCTGCATCTTTCCAGACTAACTCCATGCCCAAATTGAGGTAGAACTGAGCAGATTTCTCTATGTCTTGCACGCAGACGGCTACGTGTCCCAATCGTTTTAGTTTCATCTTTACAAAATTTATTGTTGTGGTTTACTTTATTGTATCTTTTTTCCTTTGTTTCTCGGTTAATTAGGGATTTTTTCGGGATTTTTGGTGGCAGAAAACTGTACTTTTTCTACTTGTTTGCTGGCGTCCATTTCGCTGAACAGTTGAATGGCGCGGTCAAAATTTTCTTGGGCTGGCTCGATGTTACCAAGTGTTTGTTCTGTCAGAGCTAGTTGATAATAAGCTTCGGCTCGGTCTAATTTAGCGCTGGGTAGATCGAGTATTTGTATTGCTTCTGCGTGCTGCAAAAGTGCTTGGTCAAATTCTCCCCGTTCTCGGTACAGGGCGGCTATACCGCTGAGTCCTTTGGCTTTGACGGTGCTGTACTGGTTTTCGTCGGCCTGGGCGATCGCCTGGCGGTACAAGCTCAAAGCTTTTTCTGGATCTCCGAGGTTTTTATAGGTGCTGGCTAGAAACACTAACTTGTATCCCGTACCCACCAACTGACTCTCTTCGCGATCGGCATACAGTTTGTCGGCGAGTTCCTTGGCAGCTTTTTTGACTCCCACACAGGAGTTGAGAAAAGCTAAGCCGACCTCGATCGAATAACTGTTAATCCCGATAATCCCGATTTCATCCCGCGAATTTTTCATCTTGACAAATATCTCTAGAGCTGATTCTAATTCCAGCATTTCTATTTGGCAAAACCCTATATTGATCGCTGCGTTAAGTTTCCAAAATTCTAGATTGGCTTGTTTGCCGTTTTCCGGCTCGCTACTTTTTGCTATAGTTTGCAGACATTTAGTTGCTTTTATTTCGGATATTTGGTGACATTCTATGGCTTGATTGATGTCGCCCAATATTCGGTAGGAAACGCCTAAAATACTGTAAAGACCGCTCAAATAATAGTCAGAAGTCACATTGTTGACGATGCGAGTAGTTGCTGAAATTATTGGTTGCAAGAAACCTAGTTTGTAGAGCGCCCGTCCGAGTTTGTAATCTTTGGCAAACTGGATGTTGATTTTTTTGAGTATGACGCTAGCGGCCTGCTCGAAAGAGCTAATTGCTACGTAGTGATAGTACGCTTCAAAAGCTTTCAGGGCATCTTCTACTGTCTCGATAGTTTCTACGCTTTCAGTCCAAAACTCGGCTGCTTTGCGGTTGGCCGTCTCCCAGTCTGCGGGCGAGAGCCGATCGACTGCTTCTTCCCGAATGGCCGGATGCACCCAGTATTCGCCTTTCTGAGACTCGACTAGCGATCGGTGCAACAGCGATTTAATGATTTGTCTGCGCCCCGCTTCGGGCACGTCCCAAAGCAAACACAAAAGTCCGTCACTAGGTACTGTCGGTACGTCTTGATAGCGGTAACAGCCCAAACGGCAGAGGAGTTGATAGGCTTCGGGATCGAGTTCTTGCAGGCGGTTGAATTGACTGGTAACTAAATTTTTTAAGTCGGTTTCCACTAGCGGATCGTCGCTGTTTTCCAGCCAGTAGGCAGCCATGTCTCCATCAAAATCTTCTCGCATTGTCCCCCAAAGAATGCCCATTGCTTTGGCATTTCCGCCGTAAACTTTGTGCATTTCCTGGAGGGCGATCGCATCTATGTTGATGTTGCGATCGCTAAAATATTGCTGCCAAGTTTCCACATCCAATCCCGGAAGCAGGTAGTGTTCGACGGTTACGTCAGAATCGCAAAGTCGATCGCGACTGGTAATCAGCGTTACCGACTGCACCGCCGCATCAGCCAAAACTCGCAAGAGCTCGACGTACAGCCGGTGGGGTTCAATAAACTTACCTTGTCCGTCGAGGGCGGCTTCCAAGTTGTCGATCAATACGCCGACTTTGAGAGTCTGAAGTTGCCGCTTCAGCCGCCCGAGGGTGACGCCAAAGTCTGGCCCTGGTTCTTCTTGGAAGTCTTGCTTGAGCCATTCTTCGATCGCACTTTCCAGGGCTGTGAGGTTTTCTGTCTCTTTTGCCATCAGCAGCTCAATCACGCGATCGAACCCTTGAGATTTGAGGTACTGTCTGGCTAAAGTCGTTTTGCCCATACCCCCGGCAGCTTGGATCACAATCACTTTAGCGCCTTGGGCGACCAGAGTATTGAGATCCTCGATCGCCCCAAACCGGCCCAAAAAGTTCGGATTTTCGATTTCCAAGTCCGAATCTAGCCCCTGAGAAACTCGGGCTGGAACAATTTGTCCCGACTGCGGTTCTAGTTTCGAGTAGCTGCGCCAATATCGATCTACTACCGCTTGCAGGTTGTCTCTTTTAACTTTTTCGCCTTCTCCAAACAAGGCTGAAAGCCGCTTCCACAAATTAGAGGCAGCATCTTTAACAGTCCCTAGTCCATATCCCTCACCTTCTGCAACCTGTTGGTACGTCCTGCCTTGTACCCCGATCCATGCTTCGCGAAAGATCGCGCTGTCAAGGTTGTCGAGAGTTTTCAGGTTTCGAGCCACAAGTAACGAGTTAGTAAAATCCAGTGCTTGATCCGCTTCCATTGAGTCACCAGCTTTAGCGTTACCTATATGAAACAACTCTAACAGACTTTTTCCGACTCGCTTACACGCTCAAACAGCCGACTTATAAGGACTTTTGCCGACTGACACAGCCTGCATTGACCTGCGAGACTGTTGAGTGTGGAGGGGAAGTTGACAGACAAGCTTCCGACATCCGCACAAATCAAGTCGAGCATACATTCAGGAGCAAGCAGCTATGTCTATTAACACTGATGAAAAGGCGATCGTCGATGAAGTAATCCGTCCTCAAGAATGCGGCCGGGTGCGCTTTCAAAGCACTTGGTGGCCTGCAAAATGCGATCGAGACATAACTTTTGTGCCGGGTGACGTGGTTCGCGTTGTCGGAATTGACAACATTACCTTGATTGTCGCAGCCTAACTGGCGATGGAGTAACGACCCTAGCCATCAGTTTTTCGCATCTCAAAGTTCAGCCAAACTTATAATCGGGAGCCAGCAATCATGACTTTTGACAATTCCGAAAAAGCGATCGTCGATGAAGCAATCCGCCCTCAAGAATCCGGCCGCGTGCGCTTCCAAAACAGTTGGTGGCCAGCCAAGTGCGAGCAAGAGATGACTTTTCAACCGGGTGACGTGGTTCGCGTCATCGGAATTGACAACATTACTCTGATTGTGGCAGCCTAACTGCCGATCGACCAAGCTAATCGAGCCCTGCAAGTTTTTACCTCTCAAGAATCCGACAAATCAGCACTCAGGAGTCCTAAAGTTATGAGTCTCAACCATTTGAAAAAAGCGGTGGTAGAAGAAGAAATCCGTCCAGGCCAATCCGGTCGCGTCCGCTTTCAAAGCACTTGGTGGCCTGCGAAGTGCGATCGAGACATAACTTTGAAACCCGGTGAAGTGGTTCGTGTCTTGGCACTTGAGAACGTGACTCTGATAGTTGAAGCGTAGTTGGGCATTAAGAATTTAGCGAGTCTGATTATAAGTTTATCAGCTCTGAGGGTTACGAAAAACTTGATATTGGGAGCAAAAAATATGACTGTCAGCCATTTGGAAAGAGCGATCGTAGAAGAAGAAATTCGACCCGACCAATGCGGTCGCGTCCGATTCCAAAGTAGTTGGTGGCCGGCGAAGTGCGAGCGAGAAATAACTTTGAAACCCGGTGCAGTGGTTCGAGTCCTGAGACTTGACAACATTACTCTAATAGTTGAAGCTTAGTTCGGAAAAACTCTGAGGTGGGGAGTGGTCAGTCGATTTTAGATTTTAGATTTTAGATTTTAGATTTTAGATTTACACTCTCATTAAAGCTGAGAGTTTGAAAGTCAGTCTAAAATTTGGAATCTGCCAGACTAAAGTTGAGGATTTATATTGGTTTGTAGGAGGCAGAATTTAAGTTCCAGCTCGCAATTGTTGGGATGAGAAATCCGATCCTTTAATCAAACTGGAAAAGCGCGAGCTTTTTGCATCCAAAAGTCAAACACAACCTATCTTCAGGAGCAATCCGCCATGTCTACTAACTATGTCGAAGAAGCAAGCTTTATTGAAGAAGAAGGAATCTTAGCCTTCGCTGATGAGGAAAAAGTCGGCGGTGTTAATCAAACAAAAGCAGCCGTCTCCGGTGCGGACAAGTCCAGCACCGATGCAGCAGAAGAGACGGCTGCCGCTGAGGAAAAACCCGCTGTCGGCGATGCAGAAACAGTCCATACTCATGTAGCACCAAAGGTGATAGATCCAGACCAAAAAGCGATCGTTGAAGAAGAAATTCGTCCGGGCGAATCAGGTCGCGTCCGCTTTCAAAGCAGTTGGTGGCCTGCAACATCTGACCAAGAAATTACTTTTAAACCCGGAGAAGCGGTTCGAGTCATCGCCATTGACAATGTGACTCTGATTGTTGAAGGGTAATTGCAAAGCATCTTGCGATTTTAGATTTTAGATTTTAGATTTTAGATTGGAGGATTTGGGGATTGGGAGATTGATGAATTGTTTATTAATTAGTGAATATTTCATAAACTGTTCGTCTTCAAAACAATTCCCACATATTTTTAGGAGCAGCAATCATGTTTTTTGACTATTTTGAAGAAGCAATCGTTGCAGAAGAAATTCGACCGGGCAAATGCGGCCGCGTCCGCTTTCAATGCAGTTGGTGGCCCGCTAAGTGCAATAAAGGCAAAACTTTTAAACCCGGGGAACTGGTTTATGTGGTAGGAATTGACAAGATTACTTTATTGGTGGAGGGTATAGCTTGAAATGCGGGAATTTGCGATCGCGCTGCCGCCTAGGCGGATCTCTCTTCAAATCTCTTCAGGCGCGATCGCTCTTTTCACCTGTATTCTCTTCCATCTTTTAGCGTTGAACCTCAACAACAGGTATGCGCCGGCACTATTGCCGGTGTTTTTTTGCACATTTGACAAGGGCGATCGATCTTATGCAATCAGCCACAAATTGTGGTAATCTGACAGCAATCCACTTTAATGCTCGATCGAGCTTTCATCCAGCTATGCGAATCGGTAAAAATTTACAAAAGTTTCTGCTGTTCACAATAGCATTGTTTTTTGCAGCATCGCTGCTGATTAACGTTACTAAATTCCACAATTATTTTGGCATCAACCGCGCCGATACGGAAGCAAAAGTTGTGGCGCTTACCTACGACGATGGCCCGTATCCTCCCTATACAAATCAGCTTTTAAATATCTTAGACCGCTATGGAGTTAAAGCGACTTTTTTTGAAATCGGCCGCAATATTGAGAAACATCCCGAAATTGTGAAAATGATTGTGGCGAGGGGTGATGAGTTGGCAAACCATTCCTATTCTCACAAAGATATGATGTTTAAACCCCGAGAATATTTGCTGTCTGAGATTGAAAAAACGGATCGACTTTTGCTGAAATTTGGGGTGAAGCAGGACACGATCAGTTTTCGCCCGCCTTGGGGGCGGAGATTTGTAGGTTTGTCTTATTTGGTTTCCCAAATGCACAAAAAATTGATTATGTGGGATGTGGATTCTCAAGATTATGAGAAAACTCACACGGTAGAGGATATCGCAAATCGGGTGATTGATAATGTGCGATCGGGTTCGATTGTGGTGATGCACGACGGCGGGGGCGATCGCTCGAAAACCGTAGCAGCAACTGAGATAATTGTCAAGTCTTTGCAGTCAAAAGGTTATGATTTTAAAACTGTTTCTGAGTTGTTGAAAAATCAATAAAGTTCTGAGGACTTATATTATCCTGTTCTGTAAAATACGCTCTATAGGTTCGTAGTGAGGACTTTAGTCCTTTCTAGTAGGTTCGTAGTGAGGACTTTAGTCCTTTCTAGTAGGTTCGTAGTGAGGACTTTAGTCCTTTCTAGGACTTTAGTCCTTTCTAGTTTGACTCTTGACTGAAGTCCTCACTACGAACCTTTTTTTGAGGACTGAAGTCCTCACTACGAACCTTTTTTTGAGGACTGAAGTCCTCACTACTAACCTTTTTTTGAGGACTGAAGTCCTCACTACGAACCTTTTTTTGAGGACTGAAGTCCTCACTACGAACCTTTTTTTGAGGACTGAAGTCCTCACTACGTCCTCACTACGAACCTTTTTTTTGAGGACTGAAGTCCTCACTACGAACCTTTTTTTGTAATGTTTTTTAGATATAGTTTTTTACGCAATTAGCAATCTTACTGCTACCACCAGCTTTGCCCATTCTTTCTAAGCCATTTTTAACGCAAGTTTCTAAATATTTTTGGTCTTGCAAGGTGCGATCGACTGAAGCGGCAGCTTGTTTGATAATCTCAGGGTTTGCTGGTTCTGTGCCAATAACTTGTACTGAATTACCTAACAGCCGATTTTGAGCTTCGGCAAACCGATAGGTAAATGACGGGCCTTTACCGGGGATGGTAATTACTGGTTTTCCTAAGCCGACAGCTTGTTCGATCGCACTTCCCGTCATCCCGATTACTAAATTGGATTGCTGCAAAATGTCGGCGAAAGCATCAGAATAGCAAATTACTTCCACGGTTGCTGCTTTTTCATTACCCTGCTGTTTGATTTCTTGACAAACTAACTTTCCGTCTCGGTGCAGCCATCCGGATCGCGCTGCAATATCATCTAATTCCAGCATTAAACTGGGAACTAAGGCTGCCCGAAACTGCACTGGTAAGGTAGAGTTGGCGGCAATTTCTTTGACCAATTTTAGCAGCAAAATCAGGTTTTCCGTGGCTTCGGGGAGGCGCGAACCGGGCAGAAGGGCGATCGTGCTGACTCCAGGCTTTAACTGCAAATCTTTGCCTGTAGGAATGAGGTTGTCCATGACAGGATTGCCGACAAACTTGGCTTTCTCGAAACCCTGTCGGTTTAAGTCCGCAGCAGTCAAAGCGTCCCTAGTGAAAATAGCCAGACATTGCTCGGAGGAAAGCAAATAATTTAAGAGGAAACCCAAATCGGCTAGCCCTTCGTAATAAGTAGAATGAGCTGACAGAAAAATTATATACGGGCGGCCTGTGGCATGGGCGAACCCCGCCGCGACAATATCCCCAGTCGTCACCACCAAATCGCAGCGCCCAGAATGGGCTCGGGTAGCCTGCAATTGCTGCAAAGTCAAACGAATTAGCCCCGCCCTCACATCTTTGAGGAAAAATAGGGGATTCATGTAAAAAACTCCCCCAGATGGCATGGGACTGGTGGGCCCAATAATTGGTACGCTCGATCGCGCGTAAGCAGCCCCGTCACCTACAATGGGCATTGCTGAAACCTGAATATTTGGCGCAGATGTTCTCAAAGCATTGACAATTTGACAGTTAATCGTGTCTTCCCCGTGGCCGTTGCTGAGGAAAAGTATTTCCTTGGATTTCATAAAAATTATGGGTAGAAACCCCGTCCTTTTAGGACGGCTTTGCATTTTGAATTTACTTGAGCAACTTGGGATTGGTTGACGGGAGTGTACTTTTGTACTGCACTTTCAACGGGACAATTACCGCCTCAAATCTTCCAATCCTGTACGCATAGTAATTCGCTCAATTGAGCCTCCCTTTCGGGGTAATGTTAGCTTGTCGGTCAATGTTTTCTGAGCTTGTTAGGCTAGCAGCACTGTTTCTGTTACCTTAAAACTGTTTAACTACCAGCGACAGAGCGGGGGACTAGCACGCATCCGGTGGGTGTCGTGACTCAAAAAACCTAGTCAGTTAAGACTTAGGCCCGTCAGAATGGCTTGTCTGATTTCTCTTCCAAGCCTCATGCCGTCGGGGCTGAGGTTCCTGACAAAATCAGAATTTAGTGGCGAGATTATTTTAAACACAGCCGGGCGATCGCTACCCGCAGGTCGGCGAACTTTTTGTTAGTCTAATTTAAATACATTGTGGAAGTGAAACAGCGTGAATATTGAAATTGGGCGGGGCAAAAGTGCTCGCAGAGCTTACGGCATAGATGAAATCGCCCTCGTACCGGGACAGCGTACCCTCGATCCGAGTTTGGCAGATACTAAGTGGCAGATTGGTGGGATCGATCGAGAAATCCCGATTATCGCCAGCGCCATGGACGGAGTAGTCGATGTGCGGATGGCCATTTTGCTGTCGGAATTGGGAGCAATGGGCGTGCTCAACCTTGAAGGAATTCAAACCCGCTATGCCGATCCCCAGCCAATATTAGAGCGCATTGCTTCTGTTGGGAACCACGAATTTGTGTCCCTGATGCAGCAACTATATGCCGAGCCCATCAAGCCAGAATTAATCGAACTCAGAATTAAAGAAATTAAAGCTGGAGGAGGGATTGCTGCCGTCAGCGGTACCCCGGCCGCTGCGAGCAAATACGGCTTAAAAGTTGCTGAATCTGGAGCCGATATATTTTTTGTGCAAGCAACTGTAGTCTCTACTGCTTTTCTTTCTCCAGAGTCGATCGCATCTTTAGACTTGACCCAATTCTGTCAAGAGATGCCAATACCCGTAATTTTGGGCAACTGCGTGACCTACGAAGTCGCCATCAATTTAATGAAAACTGGCGCCGCAGGCATTCTCGTGGGCATCGGGCCGGGGGCTGCTTGCACGTCCAGGGGCGTATTGGGTGTCGGCGTTCCCCAAGCCACAGCGGTAGCAGACTGCGCCGCCGCGCGGGACGACTACTATCGCGAAACTGGTAAATACGTGTCGGTGATTGCTGACGGCGGTTTAATTACTGGCGGCGATATCTGCAAGTGCATTGCCTGCGGCGCTGATGGAGTGATGATTGGTTCGCCCTTTGCTAGGGCTGCGGAAGCTCCGGGCCGCGGCTTTCACTGGGGGATGGCGACTCCGAGCCCGGTTTTGCCGCGCGGCACTCGGATTCGCGTCGGGACGACGGGCACTGTGGAGCAAATTTTGCGGGGCCCAGCACTGCTAGATGACGGCACGCACAACTTCCTCGGAGCTCTGAAAACGAGCATGGGCACTCTGGGCGCTAAGGATATTAAGGAGATGCAGCAAGTGGAAGTAGTCATTGCTCCTTCTCTGCTGACGGAGGGTAAAGTCTATCAAAAAGCTCAGCAGTTGGGTATGGGTAAGTAGATTTACCGATCGAATACCATAGTACCTTGACAAAATTTGTGCGATCGTCTCGAAATTTACAGAATGTTGTGGAATTATCGAGAAGGAGGTGTCACAATATAAGAAGCGGAGACGCATGTTTCCGTTCACTCCTCACACCACACTCCGCCCGGACTACTGTTCGGGCGGTTCCTTTTTGACCCCAAGCGCTCCCCTTTACTGACTAGGTACGGGGTTAAGGCTGTTCGATCCGGAGAGTGGGGAGAGGGGGAGAGGGGGAGAGGGGGGTGATACTAAATCCGCGTTTCCGACTCCCTTTATTCTTCAGTCGGCCGAGGACACTTTGTTTGTATAGACGCGGTTTCAACCGCGCCCGTCCGATCGGGGATATCTAACCCGGATTTGGTATGACAGAGAATTTTTTGGCTGCCGTTTGCCGAATTCTAACTTCCATGTCTCGAATTCCTTCAGAAGCCTGCTCTTACAATCGTCGCTCCTACCCAAAAAGCGATACCAGCCCCCGACAACTCAGAATTTTAGACTTTTGTTTGAACTGGCAGATTCAACGCTGCAACTAGAGCCGTTCTCAAAAAAATCAGGTATGCTTGCGTGCCCGCGTGCCCGGCTCCGGCCTATGCCCGGCTCCGGCCTATGCCCTATGCCCTATGCCCTATGCCGGATAGTACCTCATCTTTCTGAGAAATGCTAGAAATCTCAAATCTCAAATCTCAAATCGTAAAATTGACTGACGCAAGTGGTGACACTTTTTGCTAAACTTGTTATCCGAGAAATAGTATTTACAAGGATGGCTAGGGATGTCAGCAGCCGCGCAAGTAACCGACTCTACCTTTAAGCAGGAAGTGCTCGATAGCGAAGTTCCAGTTCTAGTGGATTTTTGGGCTCCCTGGTGCGGGCCCTGTCGGATGGTGGCGCCCGTCGTAGAGGAAATTGCCCAGCAATATGAAGGGCAGGTGAAGGTAGTAAAAGTTAATACCGACGAGAATCCTAACGTGGCAAGTCAATACGGTATCCGCAGCATTCCGACGCTGATGATATTTAAGGGCGGTCAGCGGGTTGATATGGTGGTTGGGGCAGTTCCGAAAACTACTCTGGCCAACACTCTGGAAAAGTACATTTAACCGAACTGCGAGGGGCTTCGCGCTGTTTTTTTTGCTGCGAAAGCCAACTCCCTTCACAACCGGGGCAAAGCTACTAGAAAAGTTATTAGTTGCTAGCAGCGCAATTTGCTGGTGGCTATTGGCTGATAAATGTGGCTTGCCCCTTAATTTTCACGATCCGACAAATTGTTACCGTTTCGGAAAAATTCATGATTCCTTCTGGTCAAGGTTTTGAGTCCCTCCAAGCTGATGCGCTCGATTTGATCGATCGCCTGCCAAAGTTAAAGAACTCTGAGTGGATCGAACGATCGCTCTCGACGATAGTGCAAATGGCCGGAGAGGATCTCGATCGCCTGGATTGGAAAATTATCTCGTCGTCTCTGCGGGATATGGAAAAGGCTTTTTCCATGTTTTATCCTTACCGCCACGTTCGCAAAATTGTGATTTTTGGTTCCGCGAGGGTGTCGCCGACATCGCCGGAATATTTGCTTGCCAGAGATTTTGCGCGGGCGATCGCCCAGCAGGGGTTTATGGTGATTACTGGGGGCGGCGGGGGGATCATGCAGGCGGGGAACGAGGGGGCGACTGCTGAACGTTCTTTTGGGCTGAACATTCAGTTACCTTTCGAGCAGAGTTCTAATCCTTTCATTGCGGGCGACTCGAAATTGCTCAATTTTAAATATTTTTTCACGCGCAAGTTATTCTTTCTGCGGGAAAGCGATGCTTTGGCTTTGTTTCCCGGCGGTTTCGGCACTCTGGATGAGGCTTTTGAGTGTCTGACTTTGACTCAAACGGGCAAGTTTGGGCCGGCTCCTTTGGTTTTGCTCGATCGACCCGGAGGAGATTATTGGCTTGATTGGAATTATTTTGTGCAAAAACAATTGCGGGGCAGGGGTTTGATTTCTGCTGACGATCGCAGCCTGTATACGATTACAGACGATATAAATGTCGCTTGTGAGGCGATCGGGAGTTTTTATCTAGTTTATCACTCCTGCCGCTACGTGGATGGAAAACTGGTACTTCGTTTGAAAACTGAACTTTCTGACGAGAATGTCGATCGATTAAATACTGATTTTAGCGATATTGTGGTTACGGGAAAAATTGAAAAAAGTAAAGCTCTGCCCGCCGAAGCCGCAGATGAAACCTTCGCTTTACCGCGCCTAGTTTTGCACTTTAACCAGCGGGATGCGGGGCGGCTTTATCAGCTAATTGCTGCTATTAATCAAATGGGTGCAGCTTCGCCGGCCGCAGCTCATCCAGAACAAAAGTAGTCAGTAGTCATTAGTCATTAGTTATTAGTTATTAGTTATTAGTTATTAGACCTCTTGCCTCAGTCCTTTTAATCAAATTTTGGAACGGGATCTCCGGCCCATTCGACAAGAAAAAACTTTTTGTGGGATGGGCGTCCCGCCCGTCCTAGCTATTTTTGCAAGAGGTCTATTAGTCATTAGTTAGCGAATAAAGAACTTTAATCTGGGTGAGATTATAAAAAGTTTGACAGCCTGTCTTTTGACAAAAGCGATCGACTCAGCTCAATATTTATACTAAAGTTAAGAAACCAGCGGGTAATAGCAAAAGCAAATATTTTAGGAAAAAACAGCCAAATGCTAGACCTCCTGCTAATAAGCGCTTTAGGATTTCTCGGCAGTTTCGGTCACTGCGCGGGGATGTGCGGCCCGCTGACAGTGGCATTTTCGCTGTCTAGTTCCCGCAACGATAAATTAGCTGCTTTCCGCTTTCACCTGCTGCTGAATTTGGGGAGAATTGCTGCTTATGCTTTGGTTGGCGCTGCAATTGGCGGGCTGGGTTCGGTATTAATTGCTGGCGGACAAATGGCCGGTACAGGTAGCGAATTGCGGCGCGCGATCGCACTTTTGACAGGTACAATGCTAATTTGGTTCGGTGTAGTGCAAATTAAACCAGATTTTTTGCCGAGATTACCGCTGTTACACCCAATGAAGCACGATCGCATCAGCAATGCAATGACCGAGATTTCAACTCAAAAAAGCTGGTGGATACCATTAGCTTTGGGTTTGCTTTGGGGTTTAATTCCCTGCGGTTTCCTATACTCCGCGCAAATCAAAGCAGCGGAAACCGGAAACCCAATTTTCGGTGCGGCAACGATGTTTGCATTCGGAATGGGCACGCTGCCAACTATGCTGGGAGTGGGTTTTTTTGCTGGTAGATTCAGCGCCCACAAACGCAGTCAACTTTTTCGTGCGGGCGGTTGGGTGACAGTGGCGATCGGCATAATTACTCTGCTGCGAACCGATGCAATGGTTGATGTGACTGGTCACGCATCCCTACTCTGCTTAATCCTAGCACTGATTGCCCGTCCAATTAGTCAGTTTTTCCCGCAACTGCTGCGCTACCGCCGCGCCTTGGGTGTGGGCGCGTTTATCCTCGCAGTCGCCCACACATTTCATATGCTAGATCATACCCTGCAATGGAATTTTGATGCTGTATCTTTCATGGTGCCGCAGCATCAGTTGGGGATGGTGGCTGGGATGCTGTCGCTGCTGTTGATGCTGCCGGCGGCTGTTACAAGTTGCGATCGCATTCAACATCATTTAGGCAAACTGTGGCGGCCAATTCACCTGTTAAGCGTTCCAGCTTTCTTGCTGTGCGCCCTACACGCAATACTCATCGGTTCCCACTATCTCGGCGGTTTTGAATCGACGGCGGTTAATCAATTGCGGGCGCTGCTGTTGGGAATAATTGCCTTGAGTGTCTTGTTTGTGCGATCGCGCTTATTTTGGTCAATCTTATCACTGGATAATTTCTATGTTTCGCCTGTCAAACAAAAGTAAAATTTTAGGATTATTAGTTTTTTGCGGATTGCTAGTCGAAGCCACAATTCCGACAGCGCCGCAAATTAACTCAATCGCAGTTTTCGCCCATGAAGTCGAAGTCTCCGGAGATGTAGCCGCCACCTTTCACCTAGAACCCAACCACAATCCCCGCGCCGGAGAACCTGCAAAAGTGTGGTTTGCCCTGACTCGCAGGGGCGGTCAAATCATTCCGTTAGAGCAGTGCAATTGCAAATTAGCGGTTTACCCCAAAAATCACAAAAAGGGGGATAAACCGCTGATGCAGCCCCCTCTCAAAGCCATATCTGCCGAAAAATATCAAGGCATTCCCGGAGCCGACATCGTATTTCCAAAAGCTGGTATTTACGAACTTGAATTGAGCGGCACAGCAAAAACAGGAGCTAATTTTAAACCCTTTGAACTAAGTTACACTGTCACTGTTAGGTAACATCATCTCCATCAACAAACATCAATCTTGTACGGGCGGGTTCACCGACAACAATTGCCTAAAATCCACAATCTCCCAAACCCGCCCCCACCCAACGTTCGGTAATATCAGATACGTTAGCATCAGAACTATTCGTCTCTCTCCTATCTTTCTCTGCGTTCTCTGCGCTCTCTGCGGTTAAATCATTCCGATCAAATCTGTATAAAACCTTAAAAATTGCCCGCTCTACAAAAGGTCACAATTTTTTACACTACAGTATAACCAGTGTCCATTCTTGAAGTCGTGGAAACAAACCTATCTGGAACTGACCAAAGGAGATAACAATGGATATCTTATCTAACACCGTGGCGCTATCGCGGATGCAATTTGCGCTAACGGCAATATTCCATATGCTGTGGCCGGTTCTGACTACTGGAATGGGGATTTATCTGGTAATTGTCGAAGGAATGTGGCTAAAAACCCGCAATCCCGACTACTACCACCACGCTCGTTTTTGGTCTAAACTTTATGTCTTAAACTTCGGAATCGGAGTCGCAACTGGCATTCCGATGGAATTTCAATTCGGCACAAACTGGGCACCGTTTGCCGAAGTTACAGGCGACTTTTTTGGCAGCATTTTAGGATTTGAAGCTTCCATGGCATTTATGCTAGAAGCTGGCTTTTTAGGAATTATGCTGTTCGGTTGGGAGCGCGTGCACCCGCTCGTTCATTTGTTCGCTACAGTCATGGTAGCCTTCGGCGCCAACCTATCAACAGTATGGATTTTAGTCGCTAACTCTTGGCTGCAAACTCCGGCGGGCGGAGAAATGGTCAATGGCAAGTTTATTGTCAGCGATTACTTTCAAGCAATTCTCAACCCCTTCGCATTAAACAGCATTCTTCATATGTTTTTTGCGACGCTAGAAACTTCGCTGTTTGTGATTGGCGGTATTAGCGCTTGGTACATTCTCAACAAGCGCAATCAAGCGTTTTTTTCCAAGTCGTTAAAAATTGCGATCGCCACAGCCATCGCCGTTGCACCTTTGCAGATATACATCGGACATTTGAGCGCCGAACAAGTCTATCACTATCAGCCGGCAAAATTAGCAGCAATGGAAGCTCAGTGGGAAACAACTGCGGCGGGACAAGCTGCTAATTGGAGTTTGGTAGCAATTCCCGACGAAAAAGCACAGAAAAATAGCTGGGAAATTGTAGTTCCCAATGCTTTGGGATACATTCTGGAATTCAAAGAAAAACTTTCCGCACCGGTACTCGGTTTAAAGGAATGGAAACCCGAAGATAGACCCCGGATGGTGGGTTTAATCTACTACTCCTTCCGCACCATGATTGCGATCGGATTTTACTTAGCAGCGCTGATGGTTTTCAGTACAATTCAGTGGCTGCGGGGCAAACTTTCGGCTGAAAATATTGCCGGACAAAATTGGCTGATGCGCGCTTGGATTTTAGCAGCTCCCCTCGGATATATTGCGGTAGAATCGGGTTGGATAGTGCGCTGTGTCGGCAGACAACCGTGGGCTTTGTACGGTCAACTTCGCACTGCTGACGCTGTATCGACAATCCCCGCTAGCAATGTTTTAGTTTCCCTCAGCTTCTTTGCTGTTGTCTACAGCTTTTTGTTTGTTTGTGCCATGTATTTCGGCAGCAGAATTATCCGCAAAGGCCCGAATTTAAATCTGCCTGTACCGGGATTGGACAATGAACCGGCAATCGAAACTCAACCCGCAGAACACATTCCCGATCGACGTCCAGTAGAAGCACAACAATAGGAGATTTTATGCAAGCTTTGGAGCATTTTCTCCCGCAAGTTTGGTTCGTAATTTTAGGCATTTTTCTGTTGCTCTATGTCATGTTAGACGGTTTTGACTTGGGAGTAGGAATCTTGTCTCTGACTGCGGATGACGAGGAACGCCGGGGCATTTTAATGACCAGTCTGGGCAATGTTTGGGATGCTAACGAAACTTGGCTGGTGTTGATGGGAGGTGCTTTATTTGGTGCTTTTCCCCTCGCTTACGGCACGATTTTAACTGCTTTGTACATCCCGATTTGCATGATGCTTTTTGGGTTAATCTTTCGGGCTGTAGCGTTTGAGTTTCGGGAGCATTCTAACCGGAAAAAATTCTGGAATTATGCTTTTGGTGCTGGCAGTTTCCTGGCGTCTTTAGCTCAAGGATTCGCCCTCGGTGCGGTACTGGAAGGCATTGCGGTTGATGAGGCGGGTCATTTTGTCGGCACTACTTGGGATTGGCTGGATTGGCGATCGATCTTGGTGGCTTTGACGCTGGTTCAAGGCTACGTTTTGATCGGTTCCACCTATCTAATTATGAAAACCGACGGGGAACTGCAAACAACTCACTACCGCACTGCTAAAATTGCGGCGGTGACGACGTTAATCGGAGCGGTTTTAATTACGATCGCCACTCCGGTTTTTTACGAAAGTACGAGGGCGAGGTTGTTCGATAAACCGCTGGTTTATGTGTTTGTGGCGATTCCTTTGCTGGGAGTGCTGTTTGTGGGAATGCTGCTAAAAAGTCTCGCGAGCAAAGAAGAACGGACGCCTTTTGTGTGGACGATTTTGATTTTCTTGCTCAGTTTTATCGGCTTGGGATTGATTGTGTTTCCCTACATTATCCCCACGCAAATCACGATTTACAAAGCCGCTGCTTCGCCCAGCGCGCTGGTGTTTATGATTGTGTTCATCGGCTTTCTCATCCCGATTATGATTTTTTACAACATCTACAATTATGTTGTGTTTCGGGGTAAGGTTGCTGGCGGATATCACGGCGAATAAAATAGGTTCGATCGTTCGGACTTCAGTCCTCATAAAACAAATCTAAGGACTAAAGTCCTCATAAAAATCTAAGGACTAAAGTCCGAACGATCGAACCAATGGGTCGCTGAAAGCGGGATTTTTGATAAAATCTTCATCGGTTAAACTTTGCAGGAAAGCCAATAAATCTCGCTGTTCTTGCACAGTCAATTTAAACCCGGAAACAAAATTGCTTTTGAGCGGATTTTCGCTACCTCTTCCCGCCAATTCTCCTTTCTTAATAGTGCGGCCTCCCGCTTTATAGTGACCGATAACTTCTTCCAAAGTTTTGATACTCCCGTCGTGCATATAAGGTGCGGTCAAAGCAATATTTCGCAGGGTTGGTGCTTTGAATTTGCCCATGTCTGAGGGTTCGTTGGTGATTTCGTAAACCCCAGTATTATTGGGCGGATAAGCGCCTTTGCCGTCAATATTGTACAAGCCTGTATTGTGAAAAGCTATTTCTTTGAAAGCTAGGCGATCGTGCATGATAGAATCTGAGAAGTTTAGCCCGCCGTGACAGTGAAAGCATTCTAAGCGTTCGCTGTTAAATAATTCTTCGCCCCGCTTTGCTGAGGCTGAAATCGCGCTGTAGTCGCCGCTGTAGCGGTAGCGATCGTAGGGAGAACTGAGGGAAATTAAAGTGCGTTCAAAGGAGGCGATCGCCTTTGCTAAGTTGCTAATATTAATAGGATTTGGTTCTTGACTAAAAGCTGCTGCAAACATTTTTTGGTACTGTATATCCGATCGCAACATTGCCAAAAGTTCCTCTTCTTTGCCTACCATTCCCATTTCTACCGGGTGTTCGCCAAACAAAGGTACTAATAGTTGAGATTCTAGTTTATTTTGTAGAGGGTTTGCCCAAGTCAGGACGGAATTGTAGCCAATGTTGGCTAAACTCATAGGATTGCGCGGGTGTTTTTCGACCGTTGCGCCGACTCCTACTGTTTTGCCGTCAGTGAAAGCTTTCGCTTGAATGTGACAGGAAGCACAGGAAAATTCGCCCGTGACTGATAGGCGTTTTTCGTAGAAAAGATGCCTTCCCAATTCGACTTTTTCTGGGCTGATTGGGTTGTCGGGGGGTACAATTGGTTTTGGCATTCCAGCGGGAATATTCCAATTGTAAGTTGGAGGTATTGGAGTTGCTAAACTGGAATTTTTGGAGTAGAATACTGCACTCAAATTAATTGCTAGGAAGCATGAGAAAATGCAGATAATAGTAAAAGCTGATAATCGTTTCCCGTTCATACAAACAATTAAAAACCTTTTTAGTTAACTTTAAAGAAAGTCTGTCCCGCCGCAGCTTTGTCTCCAAAGGGTAAACCTAAATTTTTCATGATTCCGGCGCAGTCGCCGTCATTCGCTTCTGACATACACCCAGGCGGAGTATTTGCTTGATTGACTGCTAAATTAGTTTGAGAAACTAGGGATTTTAGGTCGGCAATCACTGTATTTTTTGTGGCATCGAAGTTACTAAAAATAACTTTTGAGGTATTGGAATTAGTGCAAACAGTCGGCTTTTGATTTTTGTCTTCAGCTTTGCATCCTGTGCTGCCTAAATGAATAGCAAAACCTGGCAATCCGCCGTGATTTCCTTGATTGCCTTCTCCGTGGGCAATATTGCTGCTTTGTCTGCCTGATTTACCATCATGCTTTTTGTCAACCATTGAATTTTTTAAGTCAATTCTCAGAAATTTGTAGCCGCCGCGCCAGTTCCACCACAGGGATGTTAAATTCAGGGGAGAAGGTGCTAGAGTTGCGTCTTCGTGATTGAGGTTAGAAGGCACACCGAGGGTGAATTGTAGACCTTTGTAGTTGCCTTTGGGTATTGTGCCAATTAGCCGATCGCGAATTTCGACTGTTCCGTTAGCACAAGCACCGGATTTATCTTCAAAATCTAGCAAAGCCACGTTTTGATGCTGCCATTTGCCGTCTTGTTTTAAACTCAGCGCTACAGCTTTACCGCTGGCATCAATTAATGCAATATCCGATACATAAAAACGGAAATCTGTAGCGGTAACAGTAGCAGCCGGCGTACCTAAATTGCTGTAGCTTTCGCCGCAGTTAAATGGTTTTTCGCCTACCATCGCGCTAAATTTAATCTCTACTTCTTGAGTTTCTGTTGCTGTGGCTTGATGCCTGTCAATTGCCGAATAGCTGCACAGCATAGCGATGCCTGCGGCAGTTGAGGCTAGGATTAGTTGTTTTTTCATTGAGAAATACTTAAAATACTGAGTTGGATAATTTCGGGATAATTTTTACACTTGTTTGCTTGCATTGTCAAATGACGACCTGTCAAACTTGCAAGGCAAAAGGAAGAGGCAAGAAGGAAAAGACAAATTGTATGATTAAGTGTTTATAAAGAAACAGTCGATCGAAATACTTGATGATGTATTGTTTCTAAATAATTACTTATATCCCTAAAATCTAAAAGCTAAAATTGTATGAACCCTCTGCCGAATTACCGCCCCAAACAGTTATCCCTCGGCCCTTTGGAGGCGGAGATTTTAAATATAGTTTGGGAGCTAGAAGTTGCTACAGTGAAAGAGGTGCACGATCGCATTTTATCCGATCCCGATCGCGAATTGGCCTATGCTTCAGTAACAACGGTGCTGCGCCGCTTGACAGACAAGGGTTGGCTGGCGTGCGACAAAAGCGAACGGACATTCACTTGGCAACCTTTAGTTTCTCAGCCTGAAGCCCAAGCACTGTTTGCTTACGATCGCTTGCAGAAGTTTTTAGCAGTTGGCAATCCCGATATTGTAGCAGCATTTGCTGACAGTCTCGACCAAGCAACCGTCGAACAATTAGAAGAAATTTCCCTTCGCATTCAAGCTGTCCGCCAAGCCCGGGAGGAGCAAAAATAATGCACTTAATCCTGATTGTTACCGCGTTGGCTGCGGCTTGCTGCGTGAGACTGAAATGGTCTGTTCCTTCAGGGAATTGGGCCCGCCGCTGGGAGCGATCGCTCTTATTTTTCTTGTTTCCCCCGCTGCTGTTACTCGCGACAGCTATCGCAGTGATTTTTATGGGAACTCAGGGGCAAATGGTAAGATTTTGGGACGGATGGTTTAGCTATTTGTTAGCTGTATTTTTTATAATAGCAGCAGAAATTTTGTGTGTCAAGTTAGCGACAGATGGCTATCTATTTCTTAAACAAATTCGCACTTATTCTCAGAAAAACATAGCCGGAATAAATGTCAGAGTTCTGGAAACTCCTGCTCTATTTTCTGCGATAATTGGTTTCTGGCATTCAGAATTTGCAGTCAGTACGGGATTGTTAAAAACCCTAGACTCAGCTCACTTACAAGCAGTAATTGCCCACGAACAAGCGCACTACTATTATCGGGATACCTTCTGGTTTTTCTGGCTGGGATGGCTGCGGAAAATTACTGTTTGGCTGCCGAATACGCAAGCTTTGTGGGAGGAGTTATTAACACTGCGGGAATTGCGGGCTGATGCTAAAGCGGCAGCGGTAGTTGATGGTTTATTGTTAGCAGAAGCTTTGCTGTTGGTAGCGAGTTATCCGCACCGAAATTTTGATGTAGGTTGCGTTGTTGGTGTTGTCGGTTCACCAAATAGATTGGGAGAGAGAATAGAGGCGCTGTTGGCAGAACCTGAACCAGTTTGCAAGGTAAATAAATGGTTGTTGGCTTGGTTGATTTTAACGCTTTTGCCTTTGTTAAGTGTGCCGTTTCACGGTTGATTGAAGTTGGGACGATCGCAGAAACTCTTGAGGAATTATACACTTCGACCAAAGAAACCGGGTTTTTTACCCTTATTAAAGGCTGTTAACCAGTATTTTCGTAAAAAACCCAGTTTCTACCTGCAGGGCTATCTTTAATATCTGCATCAGTTATATAATAAGTATTGGGTCAAGCAAAGTTAAGCAGTGAGGCGATCGAATGCCCTCTCCATTTCCGGGGATGAATCCCTATTTAGAACAACCAGAATTGTGGTCGGAAGTTCACAGCCGCGCGATTGTAGCAGCCGCAATCGCGATCGAACCTGAATTAAATCCGAACTACCGAGTTGCGATGGAAAAGCGGATATATCTCAGCGCATCTGCTGAATTAGTAGGAATTCCAGACATTTCCCTCGTCTCCAAACAGTCAAATCTAACTCTACCAGTTTCTGGCACTGCTACCCTCACTCGCACCGAACCGATTCCTGTTCTAGTGCCGCTACCGGAAACTGTGGAAGAAAGCTATTTAGAAATTAGAGAAATGCCCAGCGGTAGAGTTATTACCGTTATCGAACTGCTTTGTCCCAAGAATAAAAGCGCAGGAGAAGGACGGAATGCTTATGAAACTAAACGGCAGCAATTATTGGAAAGCCGCACCAATTTAGTCGAAATTGACCTGCTCAGAAGTGGCAAACCAATGCAGATTTTAGGTGTCACGCAGCGCACTGATTATCGGATTTTAATCTGTCGCGGTTCTCAACTCCCCCAAGCTCAATTATATGCTTTTAGCGTGCGAGACCAGATTCCTGCTTTGCGAGTACCTTTGCAACCGCTAGATACAGAACCGGAACTCGATTTACAGGCTGTATTAATGGGTGTCTACAATCAAGCTAGATTTGATTTAGCTATAGATTACTGTCAAGAACCCCGCCCGCCTTTGAAAGCAGCAGATAGGGAGTGGGCAGATAATTTGCTGCGACAGCAGGGAGTGCGATCGTAATATAATTTTGGATTTTAGATTTTAGATTTTAGATTTTATCCCTTTATTTTTTTACCTATTACCCATTACCTATTACCTATTACCTTAAAACTTACGCACGAAGTGGCTCAAATGCCGATCCCCCCTAACCCCCCTTAAAAAGGGGGGAACCTGAAAGTCCCCCTTTTTAAGGGGGGTTGGGGGGATCGATGCGTCCAGGACTGTACTTATTACCCATGACGCATTACCCAGTACCAAATTATAAGGGAAGTTCGATCGCAAATTCCGTTCCTTCGCCCAAAACCGAACGGCATATCAAGGTTCCGCCGTGTTTTTCCGCGACAATTCGGTAACTGATGGCTAACCCCAAACCGGTGCCTTTCCCCATCGGTTTTGTGGTGAAAAATGGGTCAAATAATTGGCGGCGCACGTCTTCTGTCATGCCGATCGCATTATCGGCAATGCGGATGCAAATACTATTTTCGTTAAGGGCTTCTGTGCGAATGCTAATAGTTGGTTTCCAGTCGCCGCCGCCGGAGCGCCTTTTTTGATTGCAAGCATCTTCCAAGGCATCAATACTGTTGCTTAGCAGATTCATAAATACCTGATTTAGCTGGCCTGGATAACATTCAATTAAGGGTACTTTTCCATAATCTTTGATGACTTTAATTTCGGGATATTCGGATCTAGCTCGCAGTTTGTTGTGCAAAATTAGCAGTGTGTTGTCTATGCCTTCATGAAGATTGGCAGGCTGCTTTACCGAGTCGTCTAAACGCGAGAAGTTTCGCAAACTCAGAACTATTTCGCGAATGCGATCTGCTCCCATTTTCATCGAAGAGAATATTTTTAATAAGTCTTCTTTCAGGAATTCTAAATCTATGTTTTCAATATATTCTTGAACTTCTACTTGTGGTTGAGGATAGTGTGTTTGGTACAGTTCCACAAGCTGCAATAAGTCTCTCATATATTGGCTGGCGTAGGAAATATTGCCGTAGATAAAACTCACGGGATTGTTGATTTCGTGGGCGACTCCTGCTACCATTTGACCGAGACTTGACATTTTTTCGGTATGAATTAGGTGAGCTTGAGTTTCTCGGAGTTCTTTGAGAGCTATTTCTAGCTGCTGGGCTCTGTTGTTGGCGATCGCCTCGGAGAGCCGCAAAGCATCCTCCGCTGCTTTGCGCTCTGTCACGTCAAAAATGGCGCCGTTGAGGGATAAAATTTGACCGTCTGGATTGAAAATAGCTTGACCTTTTTCTGCAACCCACCGCACGTTTCCGTTGCTGTGAATCAGGCGATATTCGATCGCGTAAGGTTGTTTTGTCTTGACAGCCCGATCGACAATTTTATCGATCTGCTCCACGTCATCGCGATGAACTATGCTAGGAAAAGCTTGCACGGGTTTTTGCATAAAGTTATCTGCCCGATAGCCGGAAATAGCTTCTATGCCGCTGCTGATAAAAGTTAAGCTCGATCGCCCCGCAGCGCTGCAACGGTAAACTGCGCCGGGAATATTGGAAACTAATGACCTAAATTCTTGTTCCCTTTCCCGCAAAGCTGCCTCAATCCGCTTGCGATCGCTAATGTCGCGAGCAAAGGCGCACTGATATTCTTGGCCGTTAAATTGCCAATGGTCGATCGTAATTTCTACCGGAAAAATGCGCCCGTACTTAGTGATGTGGTGAACTTCAATATTAACGGAACCGCACCTTTTTAAGACTTTCCAGTGCAAATTCCAAGCAGTTTGGGGAAAATCGGGATTGATGTCGTGCACAGTCATATCGAGCAATTCTGCGGCCGAATATCCCAACGAACAGCAAGCGGCGTCGTTGACGTACAAAAATTTACCGTCCGATCCCATCCAGAATACCGCATCTGCCGATCGGTCGAGCGCAAATTGAGCCAATTGCAACTTTTCCTCAATCCGGTGGCGATCGGCAATTTCTTTTTGTAACAGTTCGCTTAACGAACTGAGAGCTAAAGAGCGATCGACAATATCGTCTGTCGGTGGTTTTGCCAATTCTGCTGTCTGGATATCATCTTGCTGCTGATTTTCTGCTAGCTGTTTTAACGGCAATTGTTGAAGATTTTCTGTTGGATTTAAATTAGAATTGGCAAGTGATTTCGGCATCAGAGCGATCGCGAATGCGGCTAAGAGCAAAGAAATCACATTACTTGCAGCTTTGAGATCTACCGACAGCCAATAAATGGAATGCCTCATCGTCCAAACTTGCGTTAATTGAGCAGCACCGCAGGCAAAAAAACCGACAGCAAATAGCCGTCCAATCTTGCTGTGAGAACTTTGGCGGGTAAAATAAACCAAAGATAGCGCCAGAGAGCAATAAGCGAGTGCCGTCAGCGAGTCAAAAACAGCGTACAGCCGCAACTCCCGCAGCCCCTCGCAGCCGAGTGGGGAAGATGCAGGCAGTGTTGCATAAAAAAATGTTAATAATTCTTGCATAAAGTTCAAGAAAAAAGTTATTTGTAGCAATCCAAATCCATCAAATATAATTATTTGATTTCGGTGGTTGAAATATTTACATAATTATATACTTTTTTCATTTTTTATGAAACAGCTATTTTTTCAGGAAATGTCAAAAATGTGTAGGTTCAGCGCCAGGGAGCGAAGCTTTCCCCAAGTACGAGCGATTGCGACCGTCGCGGCTCACAACGCTTGCGTTCCTCGCGGTGAGGGAATACATATAGCCTTTCAAGCTCTCATAGGAGGTATGACTGGGCATAGGCCAAACCGGGCATAGGGCATAGGCCGCTGTACGGGCACGCAAGCATACCTCACTACGCTTGAGAACCGCTATAGGTGCGGGTAGTTATTATTTATGAAACATTTAAATTTTTAATTATGATTATTGACTTTTCTTTTACAGGACTTATACCATGTCGGATCAAATAACCGCGATCTGTTTGTAGTGAGGAATTCAGTCCTCATAATTTCATGAGGACTGAAGTCCTCACTACCAACCAATTTAACTGGGGGAGTTCTCGGAGAACATAATATTAAGCTGCGAGCCAGGGGTTTTTTACCCCTGACAGACTGATGAACTAGCCGACATTTAAAGCAGCAAAAATCTCAATTTTTGAGCGGAAAAATCCACAATTAATTAAGCGCCGCCCAGGGCCAAATGCACCAGAGTCCGAACTCCAAAACCCGTGGCTCCAGCGCCGTTGTAGCCGTTTTCCTTGTCGCTCCAAACCGGGCCGGCAATATCTAAATGTGCCCAAGGAGTATCCTTGACAAACTGCTTCAAAAATAGCGCCGCCGTAATCGAACCGCCGTAGCGGGGCCCTGTGTTTTTCATGTCAGCGTGCAAAGCTTTCAAGCCATCAAAATACTTTTCTTCCATCGGCATCCGCCAAAACTTTTCGCCTGCTTTTTCTGAGGCTGCGACGATTTCGGCGGCGACGCTATCTTCAGGACTCCACAAACCGGCGATATCTTCGCCCAAAGCAATGACGCAGGCGCCAGTTAAAGTTGCTAAATCGACAATTACATCAACTCCCAATTTATCAGCAAATACTAAAGCGTCAGCGAGGGTTAAACGGCCTTCGGCGTCGGTATTGTTGACTTCAATTGTTTTGCCGTTGGAAGCTGTGAGGATGTCTCCAGGGCGCATGGCGCGGCCGCTAATCATGTTTTCGGTGACGGCGCTGATAAAGTGAACTTCGACATCTGGTTTGATGTGTCCGATCGCCTTTGCCGCTCCCAAAGTAGCCGCAGCGCCGCCCATATCTATTTTCATCATTTCAATGCCGCTGCCCGCACCTTTGATGTTCAAACCGCCGGAATCAAAGGTCAATCCTTTGCCGACGATCGCAATTTTGCGGCGCGGTGTGCCTGCGGGTTTGTAAGTCAGGTGGATGAATTTCGGCGGCAAGTCGGATGCTTTGGCAACGCCGAGAAATGCTCCCATGCCTAGTTTTTCGCACTCTTCTTGCTCTAATATTTCTAATTCTAAACCGCATTCTGCCGCTAGACTTTGAGCGGTTTCGGCCATGGTAATCGGGGTGACATAATTGGCCGGCGCTGCGACTAATTCCCGTGCTAAAATGACTCCGGCTGTGATTTGGCGGGCGCGGGCGATCGCACTTTCGGTACCGGCAAAACCGAGCAAATGAATTTGTTCTACTTGCGGGCTTTTCTCGTCGGGTTCCGATTTGAAACGGTTGTCTTGATTCAGGGAGAGTTCTACACCTTCGGCGATCGCACTTGCTGTAGCATCCGGCGCGCTTTGCCACACCGGAAGGCTAATTCCGAGGGTTTTGCATTTCTCCTTTTTGGCTAACTTGGCGCAAACGCCCGCAGCTTGCCGCACTGTGTCTAATTTTAAGTCGTCTGTTTTTCCCAAACCGACGATCGCAATTTTGCGGATGGGATTGTTGCCGCCGACGCGGGCGATCGCACTCTGGCCCGCTTTGCCCTTAAAATCTACTTCCTGCATCAGCTCTTTCAAAGTGCCCGCAAGCTTTTCATCTAATTGTGCCAAGTCGCCGGCGATCTCCAAAGCGTCCTCAAATAGACCAATTGCCAGGGCATCTCCCGTCCAAGCAGAGGCGAGCGTATCGGTGACTAGAAATTCCATGTTTTGATTTACAGTTTAGATTTTAGATTTTTGATTGTACTTTGTCCTTGCTGGTTTGTCGTTTTTCCTTCATTCAATGAAATAAATCGACCGCCTAAATTCTCTGCTACACATCAAAATAAATTCTGGTACGATATCAGCCAAGTCCGCTGGCGATCGATTTTCTATTGTTATTTTCTTAAATTTTCCCATGCTAAAGCGACGCAAAACCCGAGTTTCTGTTTTAATGGGCGTTTCAGTTTCCATAATGGCGATCGGCTCAGGGCTGGCGGCGGCGAAATGGATGGGTGTAGGGCCCTTCCAGAAGGCTCAGCAATCCGTGGATGCAGCGAATTCCGCCTCGTCGGTCAAAATGCTGGTATCGCTGTCACCGAATGAGCGATCGGCGAAATTGGTTGAACTCGCCGCAAGTCAGTCTGCAACTACAAACCCGCAGCAGGAAATCTCCCCTCAAAGCCGCGCCCGCTACTTGCTTGCCAGCGATTTAATCCAGCAAGGAAATGCCACCAAAGCACTAAAATTACTGGACAATTTAGAGCGAGAATATCCTGTTTTAGGTGCTCAAATTGCTCTCAAACGCGCCCAAGCTTACCAATTGAGCGGCGACAAAGGCAAAGCACAAAAAGCTTGGGAAGAACTCCTTAAAAACTATGCGAGCGATCCGGTAGCAGCCGAAGCTTTGTATGTTTTAGGCAAGTCGAAACCCGAATATTGGAAGCAAGCAATTACTGAATTTCCCGCACATCCGCGCAGTGTAGAAATAGCCCGGAAAAAGTTAAAAGAAAATCCCAATCAGCCCGAGTTAATGCTGATAATAGCAAAGCACGGTCATTATGTCAAAGATTACGGTACATTATTAGAACAACTGGCGCAGCAAAACAGCGCGACTTTGAAACCGGAAGATTGGGAAGCAATTGCCTTTGGCTATTGGGAAAAACAGGATTACGGCAAAGGAGCGATTGCTTACGGGAAAGCTCCCCGCACCGCCAAAAATGTTTACCGCAAAGCTCGCGGTTTGTGGCTCGACGGCAAAATCCCGGAATCGAGAATTGCCTATCAAGAATTAGTGCGGGATTTCCCCGATTCCGAAGATACTGGTTTGGGTTTAATTCGGCTGTCGCGGCTGAGCGATCCCAAGGATGCGATCGTGTATCTCGATCGCGCCATTAGCAAATTCCCCGAGCGTGCCCCCGAAGCTTTGCTAGATAAATCCAAACTTCTCGACAAAGCAGGCAGCGGTGAATCCGCCTCACAAACCCGCAAGTTGCTATTGACAAAATACAACAATTCTGATAAAGCAGCCGAATTGCGTTGGGCGATCGCCCAACAGTATGCCAAAGGCGGAGATTTAAAATCAGCTTGGCAGTGGGCGAGGGAATTAACCACCCACAATCCCGACAGCGAACAAGCACCAGAAGCAGCATTTTGGGTCGGCAAATGGGCAAAGCAGCTCGGCCGCGAACAGGATGCCAAGACTGCATTTGAGTACACCATTGTACGCTATCCAGAATCATATTTCGCATGGCGATCGGCAGTATTTCTCGGCTGGCCAGTAGGCGACTTTACCACAGTCCGAGACTTATCTCCCAAAGTAGTACAACAGCCTCAGCGCCCCGAACCAACCGCCGGATCTCCTGCCTTAAAAGAACTGTATCAATTAGGTCAAGATAGAGATGCTTGGACGTTGTGGCAAATAGAATTTACCAACCGCGTCGAACCAAGTATAGCCGAACAGTTTACCGACGGTTTAATGCGAATTGGAGTCGGAGACAATTTAGACGGTTTGTGGATGGTTGGGAGTTTGCGCCAGCGCGACAAACCAGATGATAAAACCCAATACCTCGCTCTCAGACAGCAGCCGGCTTATTGGCAAGCACTTTATCCTTTTCCTTACTTAGAAAACATTACCAAATGGTCAGAAGAACGGAAAATAAATCCTGTTTTAGTGACAGCCTTAATCCGGCAAGAATCGCGGTTTATGCCGGGAATCAAATCAGCAGTTGGCGCCACTGGTTTAATGCAGGTAATGCCAGAAACTGGTAGCTGGGTAGCGGCGAAAATCAACCTCAAAAAGTATTCACTGGAGAATGTGGACGACAATATTAAACTCGGAACTTGGTATTTAGATCACACTCACGACGAGTACAAGAATAATTCGATGTTAGCTGTAGCTAGTTACAATGCGGGGCCGAATGCAGTAGCAGATTGGTTGAAGAGGTTTAGCTTTAGCGATCCGGATGCTTTTGCAGAAAAAATTCCGTTTCCTGAAACGAAAGGATACGTGAAATCGGTGTTTGAGAATTACTGGAATTATCTGCGGATTTACAATCCAGAAGTTAATCAGTTGATGAGCGAGCATTATGAGGCTGCTCAGAAAAAAGCCAAGCCTTAGTAAATCTGGTTTAAGTTGTCCGGAACAGGCAAGATGCCTGTTCCACAATCACATTAATTTTGTCTGTTTATTGCTTGTAGGGTGGGCTTTGAGCATCGCCCGGAACAAGCTTTCCCCAGAGTGGTTTTATTATCATAAAAATAGGTACGTAGTTGGGCTTCAGCCCTCTTTAATATATACGCCTAAAGAGGGCTAAAGCCCAACTACGTACCTTCTGTTCCACAAAATGAGATTATGAGATTAAAATAAATCAGCGGCATCCCAAAGAATCGCGAGTAGAAATGCCAGTCTGAGAATTAATCCCGCTGGCTTTGCTGCACAATTCTTTAACTTGTGCGCCATCCATAATTGCATCAGTAAAATCAGCACCAGTAATATCAGCTTCATCAAAAGTAGAACGCAACAAAATTGTTTCCACTAAAATTGCATCGCTTAAATCAGCCTTAGTAAATTTAATTTGATCTATCATGGCATTAGTTAAATTTGCACCGTGCAAATTCGCCTCAGTCATCACCGAAGCGCTCATAATTGCTCCCCGCAAATCGGCATTAGAAAAATTAGTTAAATCCATATTAGCGTTGGAAAACTCAGCAGCCCGCAGCGTTTGGCCGGAAAAATCGCGTCTGGTGAGTTCGGCGTTGCTAAAGGACAGCGGCGGTGGGTAATATTTAGATTGAGCTCGGGCTGCGCGCGGCAGGATGAAGATGGTTAGCGCCAAGAGGAATGCTGCTAGTTGCCGGAGTTTCATAAATCTGAGGTTCTCGCAAGGTGGGTATTTCGTAGTGTATCCCGAACTTTGGTCGATCGCCTAAACAGTTACAATCTAAATTAATAGTGATGGAGATGAAAAAAACGATATGCTAAGTTTTTTCTTAACTTGGATAGTAGCGGCCGTTTCGCTGGTGATTACCGCTAAGATTGTACCAGGTATTGCGGTGACGAGCTTTTCGGCGGCGATGGTGGCTGCTGTGGTTATCGGATTTGTGAATGCGGTTGTCAGACCGATTATTACATTGCTGACGCTGCCTTTGAGCATTCTGACTTTAGGTTTGTTTTTGTTTGTGGTGAATGCGATTTCGCTTTCCCTGGCTTCGTGGTTGGCGGGTGCTTTCAGTATCGGCTTTGCGGTTAACGGTTTTTGGCCTGCTTTGTTCGGTTCGATTGTGCTGTCGTTTGTTTCTGGGCTGATTGGTCGATTTGTGAATTTCGATCGCACTTTGACTGAATAAGATATTATCCTAGATAGTCGATCGGGCAAACTGCAACCGCTACTGTAACAGAGCCTAGCATTTTTTCCGATCGAAAGACTTTTTTCGGAACTAAGAGCGGATGTGAACCGCAGATAAACGCAAATAAACGCGGATGATTGATAGATATCTGCGTTTTTTGCTGTTGATGTGCGGTGACAATTTGGGCGATCGCACAAAGTGCACCGGCTTCTGCTACACTAGGAGTTCCAACTTCTTGCGCTACAATATTTGAAGAATTGGGGACTTCTACGGAACTTAAAACATCAGCCGCAAAGGTTTTTAACGGCCAGTTTCGGGCTTGACAAAGTTCCAGCAAGCCGATTTCGGATGCTTTAGTGTCTATTGTAGCAATACCTGCGATCGCACCTTCAGCTAAATGATAAGCGCGACAGACACTTTGAATCGCAGTTTCGATTAATTCTCGCGAAGTTCCAGCATTGCAACCTATCCCCACCCACAACACCCTCGGATGCCACTGAACCTTCGGCAAAGCAGATTCCGGCGCAAATCTTCTCTGAGTAAAACTAATCCAAATTCGCCCTTTAATAGGTGATAGATTTTCCCCCTCCCAATACAAAGAATGTTTTTCAGGCAAACTGTTTCGCCACAAAATAGAACCAACTTCTTGAATTACTTCTACAGTTTCTCCTCGCTTCATAGCTGCGCCTACTCCCGTCCAATCGCCTTCCCCCCGATTCCAACTGCTGGGAATATCTAGCCTATCTAACGTAAATTCATCGCTCATTATTCAATTATCTATTCCGTAGTTTCACTGAGACCGCAATCTTAATTGTTTTTTAAGACCATAAATAAAAAAAAATGTATAATTGTAGCACAAACTGCCAACAAGAAAACATTTAATATGGTAGAACTGAACCAGTTACTGTTAGAGTTTGAAAGCAACCTCACATGGGAAGCAGTGACGCAAGAATGGAAAGAACGTCGCGACAGTTGGGTGAGTGACGTGGAAGCAGCAGTTGAGCCGTCACAGTTAGCAGAATTTCTAGTTGAATTGGAATCAGACATCGAGTGGGAAGCGGTGCAAAATCAATGGAAACGGCGCCGGGAAAGTTGGGTAGAAGAATGCCAAGCAGCATCGACTCTTGAAGAAGTATCAAGTTTATTGCTGGAACTAGAAAGCAATACAACTTGGGAAGTAGTAACGGATGAATGGCAGGAAAATCGGGAGAATTGGGTACGGCAAATGTACGAGTTTAACGATGAGTAATAATTCCCTCAATCAAAATCTATTTTCATCGTGAATGATGTCCCGCCTGTGCGGTTGATTGTCTCGCTTCCCTCAATTACTTTAAATCCCGATCGCTCGTACAAACTCAGGGCCCGATTTGAGCTTCTGACACTCAGGGATACCGATGGATAAAATGCTTTGGCTGCTGGCAACAAACGAGCCAGCAATTGAGTTCCTACACCCTGATTTGTGTATTCTGGAAGAACTGCGATCGCCAATTCCGGGATAGTATCGTCAACCCAGCCAAATCCCTTGTCATCCCCTGCAAACAAACGCAGCCACGCCGCTCCTACTGGCTGGCTGCTGTTCAATTCAATTGCTGCGAAGCCCCTATCGCCTGCACGTCCCCAATCCTTGACATATTTCGCAATTAAAGGATGATTCACAACAGCTTGCACCGTTGATTCACCTTCTTCTGCCATGTGCGCCGCTTCGTACAGCATCTGCCACAAAAAAGGCTCGTCTTCCTGCGTTAGCTGCCGAATAGAATAGTCTAAAACTTTGGTCATAAGAAGAAGGAAGAAGGGAAACAGAAGAAGGAAGTAGGGTGTGCACGGCGCATCGGTTGACTTAGATGCCCACTCCCCCAGCGGTTCACTTTTTCGGTGCGCTCTCATAGGACTATATAATATCAGTCGGTGCGCGGTGCACACCCTACAAACTCATGACTAATCCTTAACCAAAACCCCATTCAGAAAAATATCGGCTAATCCTTCCGCCATTTCCTGCATTTCCTGGGGGGAAGCATTCGGCTCCATAATCGTATTTTGACTGAAACCGGCAACGGCAAACATTCCCAAAAATACCTGAGCGACAATCTTCGGATTCATCTTGCGATAAACTCCTTTTTCCATCGCCGTTTCAAAAAAAGCCTCAGCCACAGCGCTCATTTTTCCGATGACTTCTAACTGAATGCGATCGCGCAAATCCGGGTGAAACTGCGCTTCCAAAAAACACACCCGCATCATATCGCTATTTTCGCGGATATTTAGCATCCGCCTCCGCATCACTTGAGCCACTGCTTTGTAACTGCCCATCTCGCTCAATTCCGTCAGCAAATCTGTCAGTATTTCCACCCATCCTTCCGTCGCCACCTCAATCAAAATCGCTTTTTTATTATCAAAATGCCGAAATAGCGTACCCTCCGCCACTCCCGCCGCCGCGGCTAAATCCCGAGTTGTCGTACCGTCGTATCCGCTGCGGGCAAATAAACGCTGAGCTGCTTGTAAAATTCGCTTCTTGGTTTCTGTTTCTGAAGGAGGAGACTGATTAAAAATTCGCATGGCTTTGGAATCGGTAATTGGCGATTTAAGTAGAAGGAAGAAGAAAGAAGAAAGAAGGAAGAAGGAGGAAGACATACACAGCAAGCTTTTAAGCGAGCCGTATTTTACGTTTAATTAGGTTCATGCACTTGGAACTGCGGGTTTGGGGCGGGCGGGCAAAATAATGTTAAGTTTTAAGTAGTGCGCGACTTTAATCTTAAACTGGAAGTGGCGCAACAGATCGCTTATGCCCCCAAAAATCTTTATGCTTAAAAAGCATCTCTTGTTATTCGGCATAAACTTCTTGCCGTTTGACAATCCAAAATCCAAAATCTAAAATCTAAAATCGAATGACCCTTTTTGAGATTTGCTGTATCAGCCTAACATCTGGGGCGCAACAGATCGCTTATGCCTCAAAAAATCTTTATCCTTGAACAAGAATCTCTTGTATTCGGCACAAACCTCAGGTTTGACAATCTAAAATCCAAAATCTAAAATCTAAAATCGAATGATCCCGCAGTTCCAAAAACCCCGTGAGGCGAAGCTACCCCGTAGGGAATCGCCTCGCAAAACTCGATTCATCGCCTCCCTGCTCGCCGCTGTAGTGCTGTGGTGGGGAGTTTCCCCCGAAATCGCCCTCGCCCGCGAGAACCCCGCTAGCGGCTCGCAATTAGTGTCTGTGCAACCGTCGCTCGATCGCGTAATCAAGCAAGTCACCGAATTTAAGCTCGACAATGGCATGACATTCGTGGTGCTCGAAAGGCCCAGATCCCCCGTAGCATCGTTTCTAATTCACGCCGACGTGGGAGGGGCCAACGAACCAGAGGGCCAAACCGGAGTCGCCCACTATCTCGAACATTTAGCTTTTAAAGGCACGCCAAAAATCGGCACTACCGACTACAAAGCCGAAAAGCCGCTGCTAGAAAAACAAGATAAACTCTTCGAGCAAATGCAAGCAGCGAAGAAAAGCGGCAAAACTGAAGAAATCGCCAAATTAAAAGCAGAATTTGACAAGGTTGAAGCCGAATCTTTGCAATTTGTCAAGCGCAACGAATTCGGTAAAATCGTAGAACAAGCAGGCGGAGTAGGACTAAATGCCGCTACTTCTATCGACTCGACCATGTATTTTTACAGTCTCCCAGCTAACAAGTTAGAATTGTGGATGTCGCTGGAATCCGAGCGTTTTTTAGAACCTGTATTTCGGGAATTTTATAAGGAAAAACAGGTAATTTTAGAAGAACGGAGGCTGCGAACTGAGAATTCGGCGATCGGGCAAATGGTCGAAGTTTTTGCTGACAAAGCTTTCTCTGTTCATCCTTACCGCCGCCCCGTGATTGGCTACACTGAAGACATTCAGAACCTGACGCGCAGCCAGGTGCAGAATTTTTTCGATACTCACTACATCCCCAGCAAGCTGACTGTGGCGGTGGTAGGAGACGTGAAAGCTGCCGAGGTGAAGCGACTCGCTCAAATTTATTTCGGTCGCTACAAGGCGAAACCCGCGCCTCCTGAATTGCAAATTGTGGAGCCTCCGCAAACACAAACTAAGGAAGTGACGCTGAAGCTAAAAACTCAACCTTGGTATTTGGAAGGATACCACAGACCGGCGATGAATCATCCCGACAATGCGGTTTATGAAATCATTGGTTCTTTGCTCAGCAGCGGCCGCACTTCTCGGCTTTACAAATCCTTGGTAGAGCAGCAGCAATTGGCGCTAGCGGCTCAAGGTTTCAGCGGTTATCCGGGGGAAAAGTACCCGAATTTGATGTTGTTTTACGCTCAAACTGCTCCGGGTAAGACGGTTGATGAGGTGGCGGTGGCTTTGAGCAAGGAAATCGATCGCCTAAAAACCGATCCGGTGTCTGATGCAGAGTTGGAACGGGTGAAGACTCAAGCGAGGGCTGGTTTGTTGCGATCGCTCAATTCTAATATGGGCATGGCTTTTTCGCTGCTGGACTATCAAGTAAAAACTGGTTCGTGGAAAAATCTGTTTAAGCAATTGGATGCGATCGCTGCTGTTGCTCCCGCTGACATTCAGCGAGTAGCTAAGGCCACTTTCCGCCCGGAAAATCGCACGATTGGTAAGCTTTTGTCGCTGTAAGAAGAAGGAAGAAGGAAGAGGGAAGAAGTGTTAACTTAAGGTCAAACCCTCAGTCCGGCAGGGGTTTAAACCCCTGCCTCATAGCGAAAGTCCTCTAAAGAGGACTAATCAACTCATCAGTCCTCGACCGAGGACTTTAGCTATTAGACAGGGACTTCAGTCCCTGGCGGTTTTTCGGGCTTAAGTTAACACCAATGGGAAGAGGACAGAATAAAGAAAAAAGGGAGAAACACTCGTTTCCAGGCTCTGCCTGAAAACGCAGATCCCGAGGCTCTGCCTCGTTGAATTGTCAACACATGAAAATTAGGAGCAAGAATGAAAAAAACTAAATTGAGACTGAAAAAAGTGAAGTTATTTCTGCTGTCGCTTTGCTTTTTTACTGTTTCACTTGGCACGTTTAATTTATTGCCTTCCCTAGCCGCTGGGCCGAAGCACTATGATGAATTAACATTCCCGCCGGTGCCAGAAATTAAACTGCCTAAATACACTCGCTTTGAACTGAAAAATGGCATCCGCGTGTATTTAATGGAAGATAGAGAACTGCCGCTAATCGGGGGGACGGCGCTATTTCGCACGGGCGATCGTTTTGAACCTGCCGATAAAATTGGATTGGGAGGTTTGACGGGAGAAGTGATGCGAACTGGCGGCACGAGCCGGCATACGGCTGATGAGCTAAATCAGTTGCTAGAACAGCGAGCAGCTTCGGTAGAAACGGGGATTGATGGTGTTTCTGGGAGCGCTAATTTTAGTGCTTTAGCTGAGGATGTGGAACCCGTTTTTGACTTGTTTGCAGAAGTAATTCGGGAGCCTATTTTTGCTAAGGAAAAGTTGGATTTAGCTAAGAATCAAGAGCAAGGTGGAATTGCCCGCCGCAATGACGATCCTAACGATATTACGGGCCGCGAGTTTCAAAAGTTGATTTATGGCGATCGCAGTCCTTACGCGCGCACGGTAGAATACAAGACTCTCGCCAATATTTCCCGCGACGATTTGGTGGGTTTTTACCAGAAATATTTCCACCCCAAAAATATGATTTTGGGTATTTCTGGTGACTTTGATACTGCTAAAATGCGATCGCTCGTCGAGCAAAAATTCGGCAATTGGACACCGACTAAAAGCGCAGAAATGCCTGCACTACCAGCGGTAACGCCGGCCAATCAAGGCGGCGGCGTATTTTTGGTAAATCAGCCGCAATTGAGCCAAAGTTACGTGCAGATGGGGCATTTGGGCGGGATGTTGAACAGCCCAGATTACGGTGCTTTGGACGTGATGAATGGGGTTATGAACGGTTTTGGCGGGCGTTTGTTCAATAATGTGCGATCGCGCCAAGGCTTAGCCTACAGTGTTTACGCGGCTTGGAGTCCGAGATTTGACTATCCGGGGGTGTTTGTGGCTGGAGGCCAAACGCGATCGGACGCGACAGTACCGTTTATCAAGGCAATTCGCGCTGAGATCGATCGCATCCGCACCGAACCAATTACCGCCGAAGAATTAGCTTTTGCGAAAGATTCCACCCTCAATTCTTTCATCTTCAAATTTGAAAATCCCAGTCAAACATTGTCGCGACTAATGCGCTACGAATACTACGGTTATCCCGAAGATTTCATTTTTCGGTACCGCCGCAGCGTCGAAGCAGCCACAATTGCTGACGTGCAGCGTGTAGCCAAAACTTACTTGAAACCGGAGAATCTGGTAACATTAGTAGTCGGAAATACTGCGGCTATTCAACCACCGTTATCGAGTTTGGGAACTTCGGTAAAAGTGCAATCTGTTGATATCACAATTCCCTCGGCGACTTAATCAATAATTCGTGTGACGCATCAGACTATTGTGGTGCGTCACTGTGATATTTTGACTTTAATTTGTAAATTTTCTTTCTTCGACGCACGCTACCGCTACTAAATAATATAATGAATATCAACACGCAAGAGCAATTCGAGTTAATTCTAGGTTCTAGTATAGAAAATCAAGAATTTATCAGATTAACTTTAGGAAAATATCGAGGAAAAGAAGACGGCTTAACTAAAATTATTGTGAGAACCGTAAAATTAAAATCCAGCATAAAACTTTCTTTTACCTATAGCTACAAAACCAAAGAAATAGTAAAAAACCACCTAATCTCAGAAGGAATAGATTTAATAAAAACCCTAGCTGGAAGTGATTTTTTGAGTATTAGATTATTTTCGCTCACGCAAGATGTCCAACTTGAATATGGCAAAGCTCAGAATCCCAAACTTAAATTTATTAAGCCTACTTTCACCAATCCCGTCGATACGGCTCCCCAGGAACACGATCGCAAGAAAAAACGGTATATTGCATCCGAAAATAATATATATCTCACAGCGTTAGGTATTACCAACAGTCAAGGTAATATCGTAAAAACGATGGAAGATAAGTTTAGACAGATAAATAAGTTTGTAGAAATTATAAATGGCTTAATTGAATCATCAAGATTGGCAGCGAAGAGTCATATCTCTGTAGTTGACATGGGTTCAGGTAAAGGATACTTAACCTTCGCAATCTATGATTTTTTGAACAATATTTTAGACAAAGAAGCATCAGTTATTGGTATAGAAAGCAGAATCCATTTAGTGCAGTTTTGTAACTCTGTCGCCCAATCAGTTGACTTCAAAGATTTACATTTCAAACAAGGCAATATCAGTAACTATAGCGCCGAGAAATCAGACATAACCATCGCACTTCATGCGTGTGATACTGCAACAGATGATGCAATTTATAAAGGGATACAATCTGATTCTTCTTTGATTATCCTAGCACCATGCTGTCACAAGCAAGTTAGGAAACAAATTCATCCGAATACGGTGTTGAAGGATCTGCTGAAGTCTGGCATTTTGCTAGAGAGGCAATCGGAAATAGTGACTGATGGATTAAGAGCGCTTTTACTTGAATTGTCTGGCTACAAAACAAAGGTTTTTGAGTTTATAGCGGCTGAACATACGAGTAAGAATATAATGATTGTGGGAATCAAAAGCAATCAGAGTATCAACAAGGAGCAGATTATTGGACAAATCCAAGAAATCAAAAAGATTTATGGAATAAAGTTTCACTATTTAGAAACTTTACTGTTTCCTGATGTCTTTCTTTCCCCCGATCTAGCTACTATAATTAATACTGAGTCGGTAGGCGATCGCCCTATAACTTAGGGTTAGCTTTAATTCGCCGTAGGGGAGCATCTCAGTTTTGCATTTACAGTGTTCCGCTCAAAAAAGGTTCGTAGTACGGACTTCAGTCCGCTCTTTAAAAAATGCTTCTTGCAAAACAGAGATGCTCCCTCGCCGTAGTCCATATTTTCTGATTTTGTAATATGGGAACTTCTGTAAAAGTGCAATGTGTTGATATCACAATTGCGTCGGCGACTTAACGATGATTCGTGTGAGGCACCTAACTATTGTGTGGTGCGTCGCTGCTGAAAATGCGATCGAATTTGTAAATATGCGATGGCGACACACCTGACTATAATTTTTATTGAGCCGACATGGTAAGGTTGTAGTTAGTGTCTCTAGCTTGAAAGCGAATGACAACGACATAATCTCCAGTCTCTAACTTCTTTTGGATTACTCCAGACTTGGCCTTAGAAGCGGAACTCATAGTTATGTAACTTCTTATAACTCCTGCTTCGTCAGCTTTATTAAGAAAAATTTGTGTATCACTATTTACTCCCTCTAGACGTAAGCTAACATTAGTGGGATTAGCTAATTTAAAATGATAGTATTTTTCGGGATACTGGGAACTAATAGTTTGATTTGTATATTTTTTCTCAGTTTGGAGGTAGTCAACATTTTCAGCTAGATTTGTATTATTAAATAAACGTAAAAAATATTTAGTTCCGCGAGATTTCAACTTGACGAAAACGACGTAATCTCCAGTCTCTAACTTCTCTTGGATTACTCCAGACTTGGCATTAGAAGCTGTTTTCATCGTCATGTAGCTTGTGACAACTCCTGCTTGATTAGCTTTATAGAGAACAATTTGTGCCTCACTGCTTACTCCATCAAGATACAAGCTAATATCGCTGGTATTTGCTAATTTGAAGTGATACGTTTGCTCTGGTAAATTAGCACTTATGCTATGCTCAAATAATTTCGAGCCTTCTAATTCTCCTATTTTTTCTGGATTAGCTCTTGGACTTTCTGAAATAATACGATTAGTTGAACTGTCTGTATTTGCGTCAGGTTTTGAAGATGAATTGGAGGGAGCTAGCGGTACGTCTGGGACTTTTCCAGTGTCTTTTGTCAAAGACTCTTTTTCCATATACTCGGATCTGGTTCGATTTTTGTCAGTTTCTAGATTGATTGTAAAATTTTTAGTTTTGTAGCCAGATTTGCTCAGAGTAACTTGAATATCTCCTCGCTCTGGAATTTCTATAGAAGTATATCCATTATCATCCGTCATCTTTGTTGTTGGCGCTCCTTTAGATAAAAAGTAAACTTTAATATCTGATATTGCTTGTTTTGTCTCTATATCTATGACAGTCAGATCGACTTTTATCGGTGTGGTTAAATTTTCCGTAGAACTTATAGGTGGTTTAGGGGGGTTACTTGAAATTGTAACAGTGAAATATCCAAGTCCTAAGCCTCCTAGTAAAGCCAAAATACCAAGAGTAATATGTAAAGGATTTAGCTTCGGATCGGGATTATTTGGTGTAGGATTCATAAGGGTATAGCTCAAATTTTCTGATTTCTCGCTCGCGCTGATGCTCTTTTCATCAAAATTGGCATCGGGGTTATTACTACTTTCTTTAAGTCTCTTACTTTCCCTCTGGCATTCCTCAATTTTTATTCGTAGCTCAAACTTTTTTTCTGTGCTGCTAGTTACTGATAATTCATACTCGTACTCAGCTTGTTTACGTTGCCAATTCACAAGCGCTTGTTCTAGCCTTTCCTTCGACACAACTTATCTCCGAACTAAACGCTTGATTGTCTTCCAGGTTTTGTGCATAACCCCTTCTGTATCCATCTCCAGCTCGTAAGAGGCAAGGAGGGGAATCAGTGGCAAAGTTACTTTCAACTTAGCAGAAGCTGCTTTATCCCCTTCGTCCAACTTGGCTCGGATGTCTTGCAGTAGCCGAATCAGTTCGGGAGGATACTCAGCAGTTTGTGGAATGCGCTGCATAGATTCAACAGCCTGTTCTACTTTAGCTAGTTGAGTTTCTGCTTCTTCATTGGAGATGATAATGGTTTCGATCGGGTACAGTTCCCAATACTCAGCTTCGTAGCGGCGAATGTCGGGGAGAATCTCTCGCTTAATCTTGTGTTTTAGCTCAAACTTAGCCGGAATGCTAGCGCTAGTAGCCAGCTCCTTTTCAAACTCTCCCAGTTTTTCCTCGAGCAGTTCCAGAATCTCCTTAATATCTGCTAGTCTTTGGCGATCACTCATTATTCCTTCCTCGTTTTTTGAGTAGTTCGGACGGTTTCAATCGATGTTTTTCAACTTTCAGTTGAATTGCTAGCCCTATTATCCACAGCTTTAACTCCACCCCGCGCTGACTCAACGCTAAATTTTCTGTTCCACCCAAGTAATGAGCTAGAGCAGGTACTGGAAGTTTTTTTATCAATGTTAGCAAGTATTTTCAATTGTGTGTATGATATTGCGATTGTTTTACACAATATGCTTGCTGTATCCCACACTTGTTCAATATCTCTCAATTTCGATCGCCCGCCTGGAAACACTCGACTAACAGACATCCCGCCCTTTCACGTCAGCCGATCGGGATCGACACCCAACTCCCGCAACTTTGCCGCCAATAAATCCGCCCGCTGACGTTCCTGTTCTGCCCGCTGGCGTTCCTGTTGGGCCCGCAGACGTTCCTGTTCGGCTTGTTCCGAACTCCACAGCAGCAAATTTCCAGCTTCATCCCACCAGCGCAGCCAATTCATAGTTTGTCCCAAACGTTCCCCCCGCCAAATCCCCAGCCATAAATCTAACTCTGGAATCCGCACCCGTCCCTGTGCATCAGCAGTCTGGGTTACATAGCTCCCATTTTGCAGATACCGCACTTCCAACTTGGGATCGTAGGGGTCGTAAGTAACATAGGTAGGAACTTGCAGAATCTGTTCGTAGAAGTAGAGCTTACCGTAGGGAGGAGTCGATCGCACGGACAGTTCGCTGTAATCTTCATTAGACAAAAACTCCATCACCACCGATACCGGCGCACCCTCCAGATTCGGCGTGTAGCTGCGGCGAATGGTGCCCTCTGCGACTGGATGCACTTGCGGCACGTAAAACCAATCGGGTGCTTTAACTACAGTTTTCTGATTGATAGTCGCTACCAGTCCAAAATTGGAACCAATTAGGGCGAGTCCAATGCGTCCAGCAGCCCCCAGAGCATCGGTGAGAGAGGCAGCAAGGGGCGTTTGTTGAATATTTTCCACGGGATCGTCCGGTAATACAAAGTCTGCTGGTAGGGCTTCCCAGGTGACAGTTGGTGTTTTGGAACTTGATGGGATTTGAAGAACCATGAGCTTATACCATTTGAGATTTTAGATAGGAAAAGAAGAGGTTCGTAGTGAGGACTTTAGTCCTTCTTTTTGCGGACTCAAGTCCTCACTACAAACCAGATTTTAGATGGGAAAA
>RDYN01000060.1:46017-51424 GCA_004293365.1 Oscillatoriales cyanobacterium
TCCTTCTTTTTGCGGACTCAAGTCCTCACTACAAACCAGATTTTAGATGGGAAAAGAAGATGTTCGTAGTGAGGACTTTAGTCCTTCTTTTTGCGGACTAAAGTCCTCACTACAAACCAGATTTTAGATGGGAAAAGAAGATGTTCGTAGTGAGGACTTTAGTCCTTCTTTTTGCGGACTAAAGTCCTCACTACGAACCTTAATTAAAAATCAATAGTCAAAGGTGCTCTCGGAAACGGAATCACATCCCGAATATTCCCCATTCCCGTCATAAACTGCACCAAGCGTTCAAACCCCAAACCAAAACCAGCATGAGGTACAGTACCGTAGCGGCGCAAATCCAAATACCACCACAATTCCTCCTTATTCATACCCTGAGCTTCCATGCGGCGCTCCAACACATCCAGCCGTTCTTCCCGCTGCGAACCGCCGATAATTTCCCCAATATTCGGAGCCAAAACATCCATGGCTCGCACAGTTTTCTCGTCCTCGTTTAAACGCATATAAAACGCTTTAATCCCGACGGGATAATCGCTGACAATTGTCGGCTTTTTAAACAAGTCCTCAGCCAAATAGCGCTCGTGTTCCGACTGCAAATCCAAGCCCCAGCTTACCGGGAAGTCAAACTTTTTGTCGGCTTTTTCCAAAAGTGCGATCGCCTCCGTGTAAGTAATCCGCTCGAACTGATTGTTAATAATATTTTCAGCAGTCGCCAAAACCGTCTTATCAATCCGCTCGTTGAAAAACTCCATATCCTCCGGGCAATGCTCCAAAACAAAGTTAAAAATGTACTTCAAAAACGCCTCAGCCAAATCCATATCTCCCTGCAAATCGCAGAAAGCCATCTCCGGTTCAATCATCCAAAACTCAGCCAAATGTCGCGAAGTATTAGAATTTTCCGCTCGAAAAGTCGGGCCAAAAGTGTAAACATTGCCGAAAGCCAGCGCCATAACTTCCGCTTCCAACTGGCCGCTAACTGTTAAATAAGCGCGTTTACCAAAAAAGTCTTTCGCATAATCAACTTCTTGCGAATCAGTGCGCGGCACATTCTTTAGATCGAAGTTAGTAACGGCGAACATTTCCCCTGCACCTTCGCAATCGCTAGCAGCAAGAATCGGAGTGTGCACCCACAAAAAACCGCGTTCTTGAAAAAATTGGTGTACCGCCGCCGAACAAGCATTGCGGACTCGAAAAACAGCGCCGTGGGTGTTGGTGCGGGGCCGCAAATGCGCGATTGTCCGCAAAAATTCCAAGGAATGCCGCTTTTTTTGCAGCGGATAAGTTTGCGGGTCTGCTTCGCCATAAACTTGTACTTGTGAGGCTTTTAACTCAATTCGCTGTCCCTTCGCCGGAGACGCTACCAGCACTCCGGAAACTTCTACAGAGGCACCTGTATTAATTTGTTTGATTACATTTTTAAAGTCTGGCAAATCGGCATTGATGACTACTTGCAAATTAGCCATCGCTGAACCGTCGTTGACTTCGACAAAGGCAAATTCTTTTAACTCGCGTTTGGTACGCACCCAGCCTTGAATGGTTACAGTTTCGTCTGGTTCGCCGGCGCGCAAAATTGCTGCAATTCGTTGATTTGTCATATCCAATCCTGTTTATTTAATATTTTGCACCATAATTCTCTCTTTTCTCTTCCTCTGCGCCCTCTGCGCCCTCTGCGGTAAAAAAAATCAAAAACTATCCCGCATAGGATTTCAAAATCCAACCAATCAAAATGCCGAGTCCACCAAAGCGAACTGCTTGCCAAAAAGGTTGTTTTATGCTTCCCCAAGAAAACAGGCTGCTTTCTAAATTTAACTCGATCGTTTCCAATTCTTGCTCAATTTGCCGCAATTCTTTCTTGAGTTGCGGCAATGGATTTTGGCGCAGAGATTGGCGGACATCTTCGCGCCGGTTGCCGAGTTCGGCTTGGCGCTGGCGATCGCGCTGAATCTGAGTGTAACGCTCTTTGACTGCTGCGAGCGATCGCTCCACTGCTGCGATCGCCTGGACAAACTCATTTTCTGAATCTTCCCGATTTAACTCTGACGGCTGTTGAGGCATTTCGATCGGCAAACCTGACAATACTTAAAAAACAATTCCCAATTAACTTGTTATTATATGCAGTATATTTTTGCAATTCACAAACCGCAGCCAAATAGCTATAATTCCCATCTATGCTTGAAACTACACAAACAACCCAAACTGTCAACCTCAACGAGCTGAGTACAGTAGAACTGGCTCAAGTCCTAGCAGCGCGCCTCGCCATCTCCGAAAGAGATTGGCACCGCCTCAAAGCCAACCGTTCCGCGCGGGCCGGAGAGCAAGCCGCGGCCGCTTTGGTCTTTTTGCTGAAAAATCAGCCCGAAGAAGCTCTCCCGCGCTTAAACCAAGCAGCAGGATGGCTGGATCGATCGATCTCCGCACCTCCGTGCCCGACTCACGGCAAATAAGCTTCCAATGCCCAAGCCGTGGATGAGTTATATCAATTCCAGCCAGTAACCCCCCATAAAATTAGTTTGTAGTGAGGACTTTAGTCCTCGGAAAGAAGGACTAAAGTCCTCACTACAAACCTGTTGTGGAGCCAGCGAAGATGATATTAAAGATTTGATAAGTCGCTCACAACTCAAACAATCGCGCCGCTCGATCGAGCAGCGCGATTGCGAGCTAAAAAAGATTTATACTTTTCTCACTCAAAACTCACATTTTGCATTATCATCTACTATCAATAGCTTGACACTCAAAATTCTCCATCCCCGGTTCAGCGGGGAAACGAAAAAATTGCAGGTCGAGCTGAGCTGAAAAATGATGCCAAATATCAGTTCTAGCGCAAGCGAGGCAGCCGGTAGCGACTGGGAAGTTCTTTGCACAGCCGTAACTCTGTGCCTTGAGAATTCCACTCAACCCGATCGAATATTTGGTAAAGGATAAACAGGCCCCTACCACATTCTTGTTCAACATTGGGGAGTGCAGAATTATCTGCAACATCCTCTGCTATGAGACTGTCGCAAGTATCGGTATAAAGGTCGCAACCGCAAGGTGCTTTAAAGCCACAACCTTCGTCCGATATGACCCACCAATATTCGTTTTGGACGATCGAAAAACGGACTCCAACAGTTTTACTGGGGTCTAACTTATTTCCATGCTTAGCAGCATTTACCAAAGCTTCTTGAAGCCCCAACCGTAATTCCGCTTGCCAGTGAGGCGGAATCTCTGCTAGGAGCAGATCCAAAATAGGACAAAGGTATAGGGTAGAAGCGAAGCTAATCGTAATCCAATTGCGTCCGACGACCGGACGGGCTGAGATAGCAATCACTCAGAAAACTCCCTAACTTTCAGGTGGATAAACTTCACACCCTGCATAGTTGGCTCCCTAGTATTCAAAATACTCATTAATTGAGCGGCGCAGCTCTATTTCTATCTTAGAGTATCAAAGCCGTTAAGAAAAGCAAAGAACATCACAAAATATTCTGCGATTCTCAGAAACTTTTGCCAAGAACCACCAGTAATTTTACTTATAACTTCTACCCGCAGCCTGATTTTTGAGGTCTGCTTTTGCCGGGGCACTGAAGCTGAACCCGCTGCATCCCAGCCGTCAACAGCTCGCTTACCAAACGATCCCCACCTTGAAAAGATCGGAAATCCGTCCAAAAAAGTCGATCCCTTGACTCCTCGCCCATGGGGATCGGCTCTCGCCGCCCCAGATGAGGCCCGATCGCCCACAACTCCTACTTGTGCCAAAGATCGCAATTATCGTACCTAGGTGTGTTGCAGTCGAAACCAGATATATTTCCCAAATGCCGATCGCACACCGAAATCCGACTGCTGCGGCCTTTACCAAATCAATATTTGTTACAAAACTTATTGATTGTGAGTGCGATCGCCCGCACTAGCCAAACTCGACCAACTTGACGTATCCCTTACTGGCAAAGCCCCAGCCCGTTGGCAAAACTTTATAAATCTGAACCTCACGATACAATAGTTAAAGTAAATACTTATTTCTTTACATTATGCAAATCACCACAGCCATCACCGCAGCCCCCATTCCAGGCACCTACTGGCAATGGCGGGGCCATTCAGTTTACTATGTTCGCTCGGGCGATCGACATCCAGAACGCCCTCCCCTGCTGTTAATTCACGGTTTTGGAGCATCCACAGACCACTGGCGCAAAAATATCAGCGGGCTGAGCAAAGACTTTGAAGTGTGGGCGATCGACCTGATCGGATTCGGGCGATCGGCAAAACCCGAAATCCAATACAGTGGGGATCTCTGGCGCGACCAACTCCACGACTTCATCACCAACATCATCGGCCGGCCCGCCGTACTAGCCGGCAACTCCCTCGGAGGCTACGCCGCCTTGTGCGTAGCAGCAGGGCGTCCCGAATCAGCCGCCGGACTCATCTTAATCAACAGCGCCGGCCCCTTCAGCGAACCTCAGCCCGCACCCGAAGCCCCGCCCTTGCAAAAAGCTATATCTGGGGTAGCTAAGACCTTATTTCAGCAAGATTGGGCAAGTTTTCTGCTGTTCCAATACGTGCGCCAGCGATCGACCATTCGGAAAACCCTACAAAAAGTTTATCTCGACCAAAGCGCCGTCACAGACCAATTAGTAGAAGAAATTTACCAACCATCCTGCGATCCCGGTGCACCGAAAGTATTCGCCTCGGTATTCCGAACACCCCAAGGTGAAAAAATCGACGTATTGTTGAGTCAATTAAAGTGCCGGCTGCTAATGTTGTGGGGAGAAGGCGATCCGTGGATGAATTCCAGCAACAGAAGCGCCAAATTCCGCCAACATTATCCGCAGTTGGCAGAACACTTTATCAAAGCCGGTCACTGTCCCCACGACGAAGTACCAGAACAGGTAAACGAACTGATTCGTGCGTGGGTAATTGACCAATAGTCGATCGGCAAATCGGATAATTTTCCAGGCTATCTCCTCCCTCGGAGAGGGGGAAAATCATCCGGTTGGCAGTAAAAATTTATGTATTGTCCGAACAAAAAAGCGGTTAATTTCTACTCAAAGATTCTGAGGGGACGGAAACTATGACCGGCAAAAAGACTCGCCGCAATTTTATATTGAGCAGTATAGCGGTTGCCGGCGGCATTGCAGCCGCTAACGCGATCGACCAGCACGATCGAGAAATCGCAGCCGCACCCAACAACCAGGCCGCCACCACAGTAAAAATGCCAGAACGACTGTTAGGCAAAACAGGCATCAAAGTCCCGATTTTTGGTTTGGGAGGGGCCGGACAAACTCCGCTGTCGCAGCAGGGAAGAGAAGCAGAAGCGGCCGCACAAATTGAACGCGCGATCGAACCCACATTCCGCAGATGTGGGTCGGATTTTTTTATCAGTTGTGAAAACTTGGAAGCCAAACGCTTTTGGGCTGAAATTATGCAGTGTTAGCCTTAC
>RDYN01000204.1 GCA_004293365.1 Oscillatoriales cyanobacterium
GATACTTGAGCTTGAGTGGAACGAGAAGGGCAAGGAGAAATTAATCTGGAACGAGCTACCTAACCAGTGGGATAAGCCCGTGAAGGCTATAAACCAGTTGTACGCTCGGCTTTGTGAGATTTTCCCTAAGCTGGAGAAACATCGGCATACAGAACGGGGCTTCGAGTCTCAGCGGACAATGGGTGATTTTTACTATCTCGGTATCAGGAAACAAAAGTCTGAAAAAAGTGGAGAAAGTGCTCCAGCATCTCCAGCAGTAGACACAGCAAGGATATCTGCTCCAGCAGTGCTCCAGCAAAAAATTTCTGCTGGAGCACTGCTGGAGCAAACAATCCTTACACAGAGCGCTGCTGGAGATGCTGGAGCACTAAACCCAACTATTTTGGAATTGTGCAATGGAATAGCAAAACTCACCCTCTCTGACAAACAAAAACTGGTAGAACTACTCACCGGCGTCCCTTGCTCCGACCCGCTCAAAGCTTTCAGAATTGGAGACAAAGTGGCTGGCAACAGACCAGAGGACTCTAGCTACAACTGGCACGGTCGCATCGTTGAGATTCACACGAGCATCAGTTGCAAGGTTGACTGGCAAGAGCGAGAAGGCATGAGGGGCGGACGGGTAATTTCAATGCTCTTCTGTAACTTGCGGAAAATTTAGAGCCTCTGCCTCACAACTGACGGCCCACTCTCATCCCCCTTAATTGGGGGATTTTCATGTCTACAAGTTCTGTAGACAATTTGTTGACACTGTAGACAGAATGAGTTATTGTAGACAGATACTGTTTACAGGTGTCTACAATGAGTCAAAGTCAAGTCGTATCGTTCAGAGCTTCCGGCCACTTCCTCAACTGGATAGAAGCTCAGAGGCTAGATGGTGAGTCGGTAAGTCAAGCTGCACAACGCATTCTCAAGGAAATTTCAGGCACGTCTACACTGTCTACAACAAGGAACGATGTTGTGTCTACAATATCTGCGGATTTGTCTACACGAGGCAATGATAGTTTCGTGTCTACAGATGTTGTAGACATCGTAGACAAGGCTGTGAACTCAAGTCTTGACCCCGTGATGGAACGCATGGCCGCTATTGAGGAACGGCTGGGAAAATTGAGAGCCTGAGCGATGGCAACGATGAATCGCTCAGGCTTGAATTGAAACCCACATTCCGCAGATATTCGATCGGATTTAATTTCAAAAGAATTCAGAATTCTCAAAACCTCAAATAATTGCTCTGCAATCATTTGAGGCTTTTT
>RDYN01000061.1 GCA_004293365.1 Oscillatoriales cyanobacterium
GTTCGACCAATTACACCAGGCCTAGAGTCGAACTCATGCACTGGCTAATTTCATAAAGTCCTTTTTTTGTCAACTCCTAATACTGAACCGACGCCCTAGTGTACCACTTGTTCGACCTTAAGTAAACCGTATTGGGTTATAGTGATGAAGAACTACCGACCGTAGAAACAATAAGGGCGAAAATTGAATGATTTGGGTTATAGCTTAAAACGAGTTATTAAAACTAAACCCATCAAGAAAATCCCCGAAACAGAAGCCATTTTTAAACAGGTAACACAAATTAATACTGAATCCGATCGTGACCCTAATACTCTCCGAATCTCCATTGATGCCAAGGCAGCAGTCAAAGTTGGAGAATTTGATCGAGGTGGTAAAAGTGGCTCTCCTGGGTTTATGGTGGATACGGTATCAGACACAACTGTTCGCGATTCTGTGATGCCCTCGGAGTCAAGGATATGCGGTTTGTTTATCACCACATGAATCAGATATTTCTATTTCGGGTTGGTCACAGTTACCATCAAAGAAAATATACATAACCTTCCTCCTTACAGAATGTTCAATGTAACTTTGTTGCTATGTAAAAATTTAGAGAAAAATCAACAGGCTATACTATCTCCGCGAATTGCCATCTGAAATAATATCGATTTTCCTAGAGTCCTCAAAGAGCAGTAGTTGAATATGAATCAATAATTTTGGAACCATAGCAAGTCAAACTATACACTTGGAAAGCTAATATACAGCAAGGTTTAATTTCATTAATTTTTTCTAAATTAGGCTTTCAAATAACAGGCAAACCATCCTGAAATACCAGCAATTCTCCCGGTTTTATTTGCGTCCATACTTCGTTATCAGTCAGCGGAAAAGTGGCAAGCACCGCCACGCGATCGTCCTCTTTGGTCAATTCCCGGAAATCCACAGTTACATCTTCATCGATAGAATGCGCGCTGGCAAAAGGTGCTTGTCGCACAATATAATGCAGATTAGTAGAACAGTGTGCAAACAAGTGTTCTCCATCAGAAAGTAAATAGTTAAAAATTCCTTGAACGGCAAGATTTTTAGTGATTTCGTTGAGAACCACGTAAATTTCCGTCACAGTAGGCTTATTTTGAGGGAAACTTTCTCGCAGGTTTTCTAATATCCAACAAAAAGCTTTTTCGCTATCAGTGTTGCCTACTGGTTTGTAAATTCCGGTAGTTTCAGGATTCAAGTTTTCCAGATTTCCATTGTGAGCAAATACCCAATACCGCCCCCAAAGTTCCCGAATAAAAGGGTGGCAGTTTTCTAAAGCAATTTCCCCTTGAGTAGCTTTACGAATATGAGCAATGACGTTAGTTGAGTGAATGGGATAGCGACGCACTACTTCAGCAAGCGGAGAAGCTATCGCAGGTTTCGAGTCTATAAACAGGCGACATCCCAAACCTTCAAAAAAAGCAATTCCCCAACCGTCTTGATGAATGTCTGTTCGACCACCTCTTGCAGAAAAACCTTCAAAAGAGAAGCAAATATCTGTTGGAACATTGCAGTTCATTCCCAGTAATTGGCACATAGCTTTTAAATCTCTGGAGTTTGGATGGATGCCGCAGCTATGGGCAGCTACAGATTTTTGATGATACCATTATAGTATGAATTGATAGAGGGTCATAAAAAACATAATTAATTTGCTTTGTCAACCGTAATCATACTTAAATCATAGAAAAATGCGAGGCGCTAAAATTCAGTGGCCTATCCCGGAGAGCAGTCTTGATTGTTCCGTTTGTGTTGCAAATCTTTGCTGATGTGGGCTGGCGGGGTATCTATCCCTGCACAATGGTAAAACAACTATCAACAAACTGGCGATTCAGTTGGCACAAAAAGTCAGGTGATTTTAGATTTGAGATTCAAGAGTTGGAAATAACTTATTTTATCTGGTTGGGAGCTTGACGACAGTTACATTATTTTTTAAACTGGTATCAGTTATCACATTTACAGCACATCGATGCCTATCTCGTAATTTCCAATCAAATCAATCAGATTAATGCCAATGCGATCTAATTAGGACTGCTAAGCCACCCAAATATGACGAGATGGTGCGTTAGTTTGGGCGACTACAAGTAGCAGTTGTTTAATGTTGGCTACATTAACTACACTTCCCCAGTATTTTTCAGGTGGCTCCGGCGCTGTTCACTACTAATATTTTTAATTTCACAGCATCAATTTTTATCATCTCGTCCCGTTTTCATATTATTTCCTGTCATTTACCCTAGTAAAAACGGTTGGTAGTGAGGACTTTAGTCCTCAGATGGATGCGGACTAAAGTCCTCACTACCAACCAATTTTATAAGGGGAGTTATCGGAGGGAATGATCTCACATATCTTCAATGAACAAGCACCAAGTATAACAACTGAAAATGAAAAATTCAAATCAAAAATCCGATCGCCCAAACCGACAAATTCTCACAGGCTTAATCCTCGGATGGGGATTGCAAGGACTATTTAGCCTTCCAGCATTAGCACAACCAAGTTTACCCGAATCTCCCGCTGCGATTGAAAACCAGGCTGAACCCGCCCCTACCGCAATTACAGAAATTGCGGTTGATGCACCGGAGACCATTTTACCCGAAAATCAGCAACTTGTCGATCGCAACATCCCAGCATCCGATCCCAGTTTACCAGAATCTCCCGCCACTATTGAAAACCTTGGTGAAACTGTCGCAGAGGAAAGCGCAGAACAAGTCACATCTGTTGCTCAACTCAGCGACGTAAAACCAACTGATTGGGCATTTGGCGCACTGCAATCCTTAGTAGAAAGATACGGCTGCATAGCTGGATATCCCGACGGAACTTTTCGCGGAAACCGTGCTTTAACAAGATATGAATTCGCGGCGGGAGTCAATGCTTGTTTAGATAAAATTCGCGAATTAATCGGCACCGGAAATGAGAACCTAATCAAGCGAGAAGATTTGCTAACAGTGCAAAGATTGCAAGAAGAATTTGCCGCAGATATCGCCGTACTGCGGGGTCGCACCGACTTAATAGAAGCGCGAACAACAGAACTACAAGCAAATCAATTTTCGCCCACAGTCAAGCTGTCAGGATTCACAGTTGTGGGGATACAAGGCCGCAGTCCCAACGGTGCCGATCGCGCTCCCAGAGACGGCAAAAGAGATACCAAAGACCCCGGTACAAATGTCAACACAATCAATTTAAATCAGTTATACTTCACCGCTCAATTCAGCCCCCGCAGTAACCTATTAATCGGTCTTTTCAACCAAAACGGCAGCACTTCACCCCAATTAACCGAAGATGTAAACCTTGCTTACAATTTCGGCGAAACATCTGGCGCTACCCTCAGCGACCTCAACTACCGCTTTCTTGTCGGCGATAAATTGGCAGTATTTGCAGGAACAGCGGGAGTTAACATGATTAGCGGTTTACGAGGGCCGAATCGCGCAGAAAGTGCAGCTTCCGGGCCGATTTCTGCCTTCGCTCAAAGAAACCCAATTTTGAATACTGGTTTTGGTCTAGGCGGCGCGGGCATTGACTGGCAATTTGCCAAACGAGCTAGTTTGCAAGCTGTTTATTCTACTAATATACCCGGATTTTTTGTCAGTTCTAACGGGCCTAGCGGACACAATACACTGGGTTTGCAATTAACTCTGACTCCCGCAGATCCAGTGGATATTACTGTTTATTATGTCAACGACTATTCGCCTAACGGCAATTTGATTAGTTTCACGGGAGACAGCCAATTAACTGCTGTAAATCCTAGTACCAGCAAGTCAGCATCCTTGCAAACAAATGCTGTGGGAGCGAGTTTGAATTGGCGGGTTTCGTCGCGAGTTGCCTTGGGAGGTTGGGCCGGTTATACTAATTCTCGGATTCCGGGAAAATCGGGAAGTGTGGCAACTACAAATTATATGGTGTTTGTGAATTTTCCCGATTTGTTTGGCGAAGGGAATTTAGGGGGAATTTATATCGGGCAACCTCCTAAAATTGTCAGCAGCAATTTACCGACAGGAAACAATATTCCTGATTTTTTAGATACGGGTTTAGGGCGCAAAGGCGGCCAACCCGGAACTACTACTCATGTAGAAGTATTCTACCGCTGGCAGGTGAGCGATAATATCAGCGTTACTCCTGGAGTAATGGTGATTTTTCAACCAGATCACAGTCGCAATAGCGATCCGATTACGGTGGGTGTGTTGAGAACTTCGTTCTCTTTTTAATGGGGTTTGTAGTGTAGTGAGGACTTGAGTCCTCCTATGGGTTCGATCCTTGGGACTTCAGTCCTCATAAAAGTCAGGGAGTATCTCAGTTTTGATGTTGTATTAGTGCTGTCCTCGCTCGATATATAAACACATAGGAGCGAGGACAGCACTCCTAAAACCCGCCTTTTACATTCCTTGAGATGCTCCCAAAAGTCAGAGGACTAAAGTCCTTACTACAAACTTGTAACGGTTATTTTGCAACAATTAATATTACTTATCAGTCCGATGTGGCGAGGACTTCAACTGCTGCTAACTTCCCGAAGACTTGCAAAAAATGCAAGTTTTCAATGTCAACCAGTTTGCGGTTTCTGAGGCGGATTTAAACCGCTATGGAGATGTCTTAATCTGTTTTCTAAGTACAAACCCATCATCTTTACTAAATTTTCATATCTGTAGGATTAATCTGCTGATTGCATCTGTCTTTTCTACATGAAAGTACGGAGTTATTGCTCAAAAAAAAATCCGCACAAACACTCTGGAAATCAATTTTTTATTCAATTACCATCTTAACATATCTTCGAGAGTTCCTGAAGTTAGGGTTTAGAAAAACATGATTAACTCAACCGGCTATTTTTTCGCTCTGGGCTTTGCAGCAATTTCGGCTGTGACAGCCTGTCCTTGTCAAGCACAAACGGCTGTTGAATCAAATATAAATGTAAGGGGAGAGAACAATTTAACAACCGCCGAGTCGCAAAACGGTGCTAAGACTTCTGCTGGCGATCGCCCAAAAGCTCTTAACACTTCTAAATCTTTTGCGGTTTCAGAGACCAATACCGTACCTGCTCAACCTACTTCGACGGCGGCGGCTCCCGAAAATCAAGCTGTACGCAGCAATCCCTTGGGATGTCGATTTTTTGATACTCCTTCCATGCGGCAATAAGTATGGGGGTATATAGGCAAAAAAGAAGATCGGGGGCCAATAGAGGGCGATGCTTTTTGAGAATCGCTCTTTATTTGCTTAATTAACTTCATTTTTTATTAACTTTCTGGGGGAAAGTCAGAAAGCTGTTTGATATTCTTCAAAATTATTTGAGGCTTGCTTTTGTACTGTTCAACCTGGCCGCTGATATACACGTAACCGCGTCCTTGACCTGCATAACGCTTTTCAATCAACCGCTTCAAAGGAGCCATTTCATAAGTTTCGGCATCCGGTATCCACAAATCTAATTTATGATAAACTGAACCCGCATAAATTAGGGCATTGCCGCCGATCCATTTATTAATGCCAGCCTGCAAGTCGCAGAAAATAGTAATAGATTTAGCTTTCTCGGAAGCTGCTAAGATTTTTGGGTAGTGCAATCTCACAGAAAGCGCTCCGCCCCTTGCTTCCGACAAGCGGAACTCTTCAACAATCGAGCCTCGCATCGACCACCAAGGCAGTAAATTAGCATAGTTGCGAGAGGGAATCTTGGCATTGGTAATCGGATTCCAAATCATCAGATTGTAAGCTTTGGCAGCCGATTCTGCCTCGGTCATTTGTCGGTGATACAATCGCGATCGCCCGTATTTCATAAAGTAGGGACTCCAGCCTTCTTTAATCAGTTTTAGATTGTAATTTTCTCCATCTTTATGTACGTAACAGAGGAGACGCCCGTAGTTGTCGCGGTGTTTTGATAGTGCAATTTCAACCGGATCGTCTGTATCAAATTCTATGTCTATTAGAGGAAGTTTACCATCGGCCGTCGCGAAGTATTTTTTTGCCATTTCCGAAGCTGCTTTCCCTGCGGCAGTTACAGGCTTTGAAGTGTTAGAGTAACTTTCTTCTGTATCGACGCAAATCAGCCGCAGAGACTCGGTTTTGCCGTTGAGAGCAACTTTGACAGTATCGCCATCAACTACTTGAGTTATTTGCAGGTTCGGAATTCTGGTTGCCATATTTCGCACCCTGTTAGACTTGAGATTTGATTCACATATTGGGTTGATTGTACATGAGTTTGCTGCTGAGTGCAATTGGTTGGGAGTGAGGATCTCAGTGCGCTAACGGATATATAGCGGTGCACAAGCGCCCTACCGATTAGTGTGGGTATTTTTGATATTGATTTTTGCAAGTGGCTGCGTAATTTATCAAATCTGGGAAAAAAGCCCGAAAATCTGATTCAAGCTGCTGATAATTAATTGTTAAATCTTCCACTCCGCCTGCTAAGTTATTGGTGCGCTTGATTCTTGCCGACATTCGATGCAGAGCACTGTCTATTCCGCCAATATCCTGATAAGATCCGAGCAAGTCGCGGGCGATTATTTGCGGCATCACCCGCTTGAGTGATTCTGGCAATATATCGCGGTTGTCTTGCAGGGCTTTGTAGGCTAGGCGCGCAAAATCGCGGAGGGGAACTTCTGAATATTCCAGCCAATTTTTAGCTAAGAAGTGGTCGTAAAACACGTCAACCAAAACTCCAGCAAACCTGCGTCTCTGGGCGCAAACAAGGCTTTTGCTCGATCGCACTCTTGCATGAGAGTCCGTGTAGCTATCCACTTTTCGGTGCAAATCGATGCCCTGTCTAATGTCATCGGGGTAAAGATTGACTGCGGAACCCTTGACAAAATCGCCTAAGAGGTTGCCAATCAGCGATGCTGGCGTACCGTCTGATAAGAATAGATGAGCTAAATAATTCATTGCTACAGTATCCGCTACATTTCTCGACGAAATGCTCTAATAGCTTCCCCTGCATCGGTTTCTGCCATCAAAATGCAGCGTTTCATCAAATCGAGATTGAGGTTGCTGAGTCCGGGTAGCTGACTGCGATCGATGCGTTGATAGCTACCGTTTTGCAGATGATATATCTTCAGCAATCCATCTTCCCAAAACCAAACCTCTGGAACACCCAAAGCTTGATAGCGATCTAACTTACTGATGCCTCCACTGGTAAAGACAACTTCGATCGACAAATCTGGAATCGGCTTGACACTCCCAATGCAGTAAGATTCGTCTGCTTGCACAGAGACAACTCCCGATCTTTCCTGCGTCATTGCGCCTGTGGGCTTGAAGAATATTCCTTGTTCGACAAGAAAGGTAGTTATTAAGTAACCGATGACACGAGCAAAAGTTTCGCGGTCTTCTCCCGGCATCAGAATCTCGATCGTCCCGTTATAGTAAAATAGTCGCACTCCAGCGGAGCCTTCAAAGCCTTTTTCGATAAATTTAAACCGTTCCCACATTCCATGATGGATAATTCGCCGATCTGTGGTTTTACTAAGTAGTGGCATCGCGCTTAACTCCAATCCAGAAGTTGTTTTGATTGTAGCTCATATTTGTGAATTTAAACCAATTACTGCGTATCTCCATAAAATTATTGTAAGGTGCGGATGGCGCACCCTACTGCTATGATTATGAACCGCCGCGCAACTTATCCAAAACAGTCCGATCTTCCAAGGTAGAAGTATTCCCAGAAACCTCTTCTGGGGCGGCTAAAGAACGCAGCAACCGCCGCATAATTTTACCGCTGCGCGTTTTCGGCAAAGCATCGGTAAATCGAATTTTGCCGGGACGGGCGATCGCGCGTAAATCAACCAAGGCGATCAATCGGGGTAAAGCGACTTATCTTCAACTTTTAAACTCCTAATCTGTTCGCGAATCACATCGGTTTTTGTTCTACCGCTGTTGGCGCAATAAGCTTCCAGCCGAAGCATTTCTATTTCAGGCAGTCGGATGGTGAGAACTTTAACATTTTGACTCATACTGCAATTATACTGAAAAATGCAGTACAATCATAGCAGAGAAATGCGCCTTGGCAGAATGTTGCTGCACCATGCCAAGACGACTTCTCCGAAGTTGACATCCCAACAAAGGAGTAATTTAATTATGATTCAAGATCCAGAAAAAGAGGGTGAAAGGTGGGACGAGCCGATCCTTGCTGATAATCCCAGAGAAGCGAAACAGGAGTGCCAAAAACGAGCCGATCGCTACCAGGTTGAATTAGAATCTGTGACTCTACCCCGAAAAGTGGAAAATCGCCCTCAAATGTACCGTTGCAATTACAAGGAGAAAGAGTAATGGCTGTTCTCGAATGTGTAAAACCAGGAGCTAAACTAGGTCAAATTATTCTGGCCGTCGATCTGACTGTTGCCGGTGCAGTCGATCGCATTTTAGCAAAAATTCAAGACTTGGGATATAACCCAGAAATCCGTCATGTCAACTATCCCTCTGGAGTTCACGTCTTGGCAATTCTCAAAGACGAACAGCATTCTGAAGCAGTCGATGATGATTACTTGCTGGAAGATTGGCTGCAAGTAAGGTCGGAAATTAACAGCGATGCAGTTCATTTGTGGCGCGGTAAATAAGCGACTTTAGCTATTAACCGCAGATAATTAGTAAGGTGCGCTAGGCGCACCCTACTGCTATGATTATGAACCGCCGCGCAACTTATCCAAAACAGTCCGATCTTCCAAGGTTGAAGTATCACCAGAAACCTCTTCTCCGGCGGCTAAAGAACGCAGCAAACGGCGCATAATTTTACCGCTGCGCGTTTTCGGTAAGGCATCGGTAAATCGAATTTCGCCGGGACGGGCGATCGCCCCAATCTCCTTAACAACGTGCTGCTTCAACTCCTTCTCCAATTCTGGACTCGGCTGCTGCGAGTTATCCAGCGTCACAAAAGCGACAATTTCCTCACCTTTAATCTCATCCGGTTTGCCAACAACCGCAGCTTCCGCCACCGCTGGATGCGATACCAAAGCCGATTCAACTTCCATCGTACCGAGTCGGTGTCCGGCGACATTAATCACGTCGTCAACGCGGCCCATTACCCAAAAATAACCGTCTGTATCCTTGTGCGCGCCGTCCCCTGCAAAGTAGACAAATTTGCCATCTTTCGGGTGCAGATATTCCCAATAAGTGCGGCGGAAGCGATCGGGATCGTTGTAAAGTGTCCGCATCATTCCCGGCCAAGGATGTTTGACTACTAAATAACCGCCGCTTTCATTAGTTACTGGTTCGCCATCTTGGTCAACGATATCGGCAACAATCCCGGGGAAAGGAAGGGTTGCAGAACCGGGTTTGGTCGGAATTGCACCGGGCAAAGCGGTAATCATAATTCCGCCTGTTTCTGTTTGCCACCAAGTATCAACGATCGGACAATTCGAGTTACCAATTACGCGCTGATACCACATCCAAGCTTCGGGATTGATCGGTTCGCCGACGGTTCCTAACAACCGCAAAGATGATAAATTGCGCGCGTTGGGCAATTCTTCGCCCATTTTCATGAATGTTCTGATCGCAGTGGGTGCGGTGTAGAAAACGGTGACGCCGTATTTTTCGATTACATCCCAAAAACAGCCGGGATTCGATGGGCGGGGAGCACCTTCGTACATGACGGTTGTCGCGCCGTTGGAAAGGGGGCCGTAGACTATGTAACTGTGGCCTGTAATCCAGCCTACGTCGGCGGTGCACCAGTAGACATCGGTATCTTGGAGGTCGAAGATCCACTTGGTTGTCATGTGGGTGTAAAGGTTGTAGCCGCCTGTGGTGTGGACGACTCCTTTCGGTTTGCCGGTACTTCCTGAAGTGTACAGAATAAATAGCATATCTTCGCTATCCATCGGTTCGGCGGGGCAGTCGGCGGAGGCGTTTTTTTGCAATTCGTGCCACCAGCGATCGCGCCCTGGTTCCATCTGCACTTCTTGTTTGGTACGCTGGACGACTAAAACGTTGGTAACGCTGGGTGCGGAGTTGTTTGCTAATGCTTTGTCTACTTGTACTTTGAGGCCGACTGCTGCGTCTTTGCGGAAGCCTCCGTCTGCGGTGATGACGAGTTTTGCTTGGCCGTCGTTGAGGCGATCGCGCAAAGCTTCTGCGCTAAATCCGCCAAAAACAACGCTGTGTACTGCCCCGATTCTGGCGCAGGCTAACATGGCGATCGCAGCTTCGGGAATCATGGGCATATAAATGCCGACGCGATCGCCCTTTTGGACACCCAATTCTTTGATGACGTTAGCCATTTGACAGACTTCGCGGTGGAGTTGGGCGTAAGTCAGGGTGCGGGAGTCTCCGGGTTCGCCTTCCCAAATGAGGGCGGCTTTGTTTTTGCGCCAAGTGGTTAAATGGCGATCGAGACAATTGTAAGAAATGTTAATTTTGCCGTTAACAAACCATTTAGCAAAGGGCGGCTGCCAGTCGAGCACGGTATCCCAGTTTTGAAACCAGTCTAATTCTTGGGTAGCGAGTTCGGCCCAGAATGCTTGGGGGTCGGCTTTCGCTTTTTCGTAGAGGGCGCGGTATTCTTCTAAGCTTTTGACGTGAGCTTTTTCGGAGAATTCAGCAGTGGGCGGGAACAGGCGTTTTTCTTGCAGAATAGATTCGATGGTATCTTGTGACATCGCTGTTAGTTTGTAGTTCAGTTACTCTTTTTAGCTATTGTGTGCATAAATTGGGTAAAAAGTATGTTTATTTTCCTTAAGACTTTGGAAGATTTTGTAAGTATTGGGGATATATTATAAACTATTACAGTGGTAAATGCTCAATTTTATCTTGGTACTCATCATCAAACGATCCTTGATAAATCAAAATCAGTTCATCAATATTTTGACCGATGCTCATCTTGGAGTTCAGGAAAAATATTCCTGGGATATGGCGATTTTGCTCTATGCGATCTGTTAAATGAACTAACATGGAGCGACGGTTGTTAGTCACAAGAATGAAGTTGTGGATTTCGCACCAAATAAGAATTTCTAGATCGAGAGTTCCTTTGGAAGGTGCTGTTAGTTCTCCCACTGCTAGAACAACCAAATCAGGATTGCGCCTGCGAATTTGGTTAGCACAGGCAGGAGCGACATTTTCATCAAATAGATACTGGATTGCCATCAGCTTTTCTCATTGCATCTCTTGCTGCTCTCAGTTTGCGGATTTTTTTAGCCGCTGGAGAAGGATTGCGCTGTTGTTCTTCTCGCATTTTATCACCCCATTCCACCCATTCAGTTATGTACTTACCGACTGCTTCTTTGTTGTGCAGGTAATACAAGATGGTCGCATAAACTTGTTCGAGGGTGAGCGATGTATAAATGTTGGCGATTTCTTCGGGAGTTCGAGCGCGAAACAAATATTCATAAAGGATGGTTTCGATGCCAATGCGGGAACCTTTGAGCCGAATATCGTCAGGTCTCAGGAAGTTGAAGTAGTCTTCTAGTTGCATAACTTGGTGGTTAGGAGAAGGGTTGATAATGTAGTTCTACGATCGCACTTTTCAATATTGCTTTGAGTCGTTCGGGGTTGAGTTATTTCAGACATTGTGCCGACCTCAGCTCTAATTTAATGATACAACTCAAAGACTACGCAGACTATTGCAAATATTTGTTTATGTTCGCACTTGCCACGTTTTTGGATCTCTCCGACTGTGAAAAATTGCTGTCACAATCACCCGACTCGACACAATCCGATAGTAAACAGCATAGGGAAAGCGTCGCACCACACACCGTCTAACATCACGATACACAATTGGATATGATTCTGGTATCTGACAAATTCGATTTAACATCTCGTCCACACAGTCCAAAAAATCGTCGCCAAGTTCTAGTTGCTGACTTTCGTACCAACTGTAGGCCTCATCGAGTTCTTCACGAACTTCTGGCCGAAACACTAGCACATAATTCATGAGCGTCTTTTTACCGAAGCTTTAATTTCTTCCCAGGTCATTACATCATCGGGATTAGCTTCGCTATCACTAATCCGGCGATCGAGTTCTTGTTTTTGTACTTCTGTAAGATTGGGGTAAGCTTGCTCTGCTGCGATGCTATCCCAAATTGCTTGTACAAGCCTAATTCGGTCTTCAACACTGAGAGATGTAATTTGATTTAATGTGACACTGAGATCCATACTAATTAACCTCGATAAAAGACTGGGCAATTGGTACACATAAAATATAGCAGATTTAAGGTAGAGTTGACGGTGGAGTTGAGGAAAAATTAATATTATATCATGCCAAATCCGCTGGTAATGCCTGTATAATATACTTTACAGGAAAAGCCGATCGCACAAAAGCCATGACTCAAAATTTAGAAGCCAGCCAACTCTCGCTAAATGACGTTCGCCGCCTTCTCAAACTGGAAAGACAAACAGGAGGCTCTTTTACTGATTTTTTCTCTCTGGAACCTCTGACGGATTTTGAACAGCAGGAATTATTGCAAATCAGCAATGACTTTTGGCGCTATCTAGAAGTGGGAAAGGTTTCTGAAGAATTGGTTAAGTTTTTATCACTTTCGCCGTTGATGAGATTGACGGGATTTTTTAAAGTTCCTGTTGTGCTGACAATGGAAGATAGCATACCGATCGAAGTTGAGGATGAGGATACTTTAATTAAAGGGCGGTTGGATATTTTAGCGGTAAATCAGCCGGATGCAGAGCTCGCGGCGGCACAGTTTTGGATTTTGGTAGTCGAGGCGAAAAATAGTGCGATCGACTCCTGGGCCGGTTTGCCGCAATTGCTGACGTATGCGTTTAAGAGTTTGCAGCAGCAACCGTCTGTTTGGGGATTGACGACAAATGGACGGAACTATCAGTTTGTGCATCTGACGCGGGGGAATCCTTGCACTTATCAGATTTTACCGGAGTTGAATTTGATTGACAAAGGGCGATCGATCGAATTGGCGCAAGTGTTGAAAGCTATTTGCAAGTTGCAGAACGTGCAGTTGCAATTGGCGTAATGGTTGGGAAGTCAGGAAGACAAATTGAGGAAATATACATGAGTTAATTACCTCCCTAAGTTTATCAATAAAAATTGCACAATCGTGCCAATATAGATTTATACCATCGTCAACTTAATCATGCTTTTAACTGACATAGTAAATCTTTTAGGTAAACCCTACTTCCAAGCCTCCAACTGCCTCATTTATCAAATGGACTGCTTAGAAGCAATGTCAAAGCTCCCTGATGAATGCGTAAATCTCACTGTCACCAGTCCCCCCTATAACATTGGCAAAGAATACGAAAAAACACTACCACTTGATAAATATTTAAACTGGTGTGAAAGCTGGATAAGTGAAAATTATCGGCTAATCCTTCCTAACGGCGCTTTCTGGCTAAACTTGGGGTATCTATCAATTCCCAATCAAGCTAAAGCTATCCCAATTCCCTATCTACTTTGGGACAAAATTCCTTTTTACCTAATCCAAGAAGTTATTTGGCACTATGGCGCTGGGGTTGCTGGTAGTAAGTTCTTTTCACCGCGCAATGAAAAGTTTCTTTGGTATGTTAAAAACCATAAAGATTATACCTTTAACCTAGATGATGTGCGCGATCCAAATGTCAAGTATCCTAATCAAAAAAAGAATGGCAAAATTAAAGTCAATCCCCAAGGCAAAAATCCGACTGATGTTTGGGAATTCCCCAAAGTAACTTCTGGTAAAAATAGAGCATCAAAAGAGCGAACATCTCATCCCGCTCAATTTCCTAGTGCTGTCATACAGCGAATAATCAAAGCTTCGTCCAACCCAAATGAAATCATTTTAGACCCTTTTCTGGGTTCAGGAACTACGGCGGTTGTTGCCTTAGATTTGCAGCGCACTATTATCGGATTTGAGATTTGTCAGGAATACTGCGATTTAGCAGCCAACCGAATTGATGATTTTCTAAGACAAAAGCAGATTAGTGAAGCTCAATTATCTTTATTTTAAAGAGGGTAAATCTTGGTGAATAGGCAATTGCAGTAGCTTATATCGCTCTACATCAGGGCTTAATTTAGCTTGCTGACCAGTGGCCGCTGTTTGCCCTTGCCAATCTTCTCGATCTATCCATCCAAATCTAACTAAATTAATATTTAGAGTTTGTACGCCTTCCATTTTGGGATTGAATTTCTGGAAATTAACTACAAGGTAATAGCCGGACTTGTCTTTTTTCGGTTTTGCTCCTGTGGCGCTTTGTTGAGCATAACTGCGATTGCCGTAAGTGTTACGACTACTTGAAGAAGTTTTAATTTCAATTGAGAAGTCATTGTTCGGGATGTGAACAATATCTTTTTCGACGGCGCTGCGATCGCGCCGCCAAATTCCGGGGTATTTGCTGGCGAATTCTAATGGGATTAGTTCATGTAAAAAAAAGCCCATAATTTGGGGAGTTGGGAATAAATTTACTCCTATTCTGTAGCCTCTGCTGGTTATGCTGGATTGAAAAATTTCACTCCAAACTTGAATAACCACGTCATAAATTTCTTGTGGATCTAGTGGGTGTCAATCTATGAGTTCCCGTGTCTTTTTTGTCCAATCTTGGACAGGAAGCCCCGTATAGGGTGATTGCATTTACTCTATTTCCTGCAATAGTTCGCTGGGCGATACTCCTAGAGCTTTTGCTAACCGCAAAATGTTTAACAGGGCTATGTTCCTCTCACCCCGCTCAATACCACCAATGTAGTTGCGGTGCAGTCCGGCTAGTTCTGCTAACTTTTCTTGGGAAAAGCCCTTTGATGTCCTTAGCCTGCGAACTTGCTCTCCAAATTTTTTTAGGTCTGGATTTTCTGCCACATAAGCAAGATATCGGTGACTGTACTCCAAAATCTACACACTATGAGTGTGATTTAGGATTAAATAAAGCCAGCACGCTCATAGTCTGACCAAGCAGAATCAACTCTATGCCATCACTTTAATTGCTTTCATCGATACTTCGGGTAATTTAGGTCGTAATGAATAGATTTATGTCTAATGTTTCAAGTTATTGATATACCAGATAGTCCGATCGCCCTTCCCGCAATTTTGATGGATTGAGAAAAGGGCGTCAAGCGCAACTATCCCCGCAGGAATAGCCATTTCAAGCATTCGGATCGATTCCCAATTCCCGAAGTTTAGCTGCAAGTGCTTCGCTGCGCTGGCGTTCGGATTCTAATTGGGCGATCGCACTTTCGGCCCTTTCTCTTTCCTGTTCGGCCCTTTGCCTTTCTTGTTCCGCCCTTTGCCTTTCCTGTCCGGCCCTTTGTCGTTCCAATTCCGATTGTTCCGAGCTCCAAAGCAGCAAATTTCCCGCTGCATCCCACCACCGCAACCAGTGCATAGTTGTACCCAATCGCGTGCCGTACCAAATACCCAAAAACAAATTAATTGCTGGTATCCAGTAACGTCCCTCCGCTGTCGGCGACTGCAAAACATATTGATTTTGTTGCAGACAGCGCACTTCCAAATCGAGTGCGTAAGGGTCGAAAATAACGTAGGTAGGAACCTGCAAAATTTGCTCGTAGCAATACAGTTTGCCGTAGGGATATTTGGCGCGCACCGAATATTCCCCTGCGTCAGTTTCCGAGAGAAATTCCATCGCTATGGCAACTCGATCTCCCTCCAAAGACGGCGTGTAACTGCGGCGAATTACTCCTTCGGCTAGCGGCAATACTCGCGGCACGTACATCCAGTCTGGCGCTTTCACCACCGTCTTTTGATTCACCGTAGTAGCGATCGCAAAATTCGACGCAATTAACATTTCCGGTTGAATGCGATCGTTGCTACCGAGAGCATCCGTCAGTGCGGCCGCCAGCGGTGGCTGTTGAATATTTTCCACAGGATCGTCCGGTAATATAAAATCTGCTGGCAGTTTTTCCCAGGTAACAACTATTTCTTGTTTTGTGGGATTAATTTGGAGAACCATAGATTAGTTCCTAGCTGTTGCGATGGATATATTTTATCATAATTATTGATAATTAATACTTGGTATACCAGGACTTAGGCACTCCGCCAAAGAAACCGGGTTTTTTAGCTCATCTCCCGGCTACAGCGCGTCTTTTCGTAAAAAACCCGGTTTCTCACCATTGCGACCTATTTGATTTCGCAGCTATTAAGTATCAAGATTTGTTAAAAAATACAAGCCCGCAGTGACATAAATCAAAATTTTATCTAAAATCAAAAACAGCTAAATCCTGAAAGCAAAGGTAAGCAAATGTCTGAACTTAGACAAAATCTAATTACCAGAGATTGGGTAATCATCGCCACGGAACGGGCAAAAAGACCGGACGAATTCGCCAACAAGAAAAAGTTGATGGTAGCAGTTCCCCCGCACCGCGCCGATTGCCCGTTTTGCGTCGGAAATGAGGAAGACGGAACCTTAGAAACTTTCCGTTTGGGCGATCGCACGGCATGGAAAGTAAGGGCAATTGGTAACAAATATCCCGCCCTCTCCCCGACAGCAGAAAGGATCAGGATATCATCGGGAATTCACCGCATGATGTCGGGAATCGGCTTTCACGAAGTAATTGTCGAACACCCGCGACACGATTTGACGACTGCTTTGTTGACCGTGGAAGAAGTAACTGACATACTTTTAGTCTACCGTCACCGCTATTTAGAAATTAGAAAATATCCCCACGTTGAAACAATTGTGATCTTCAAAAATCACGGGAAAAGTGCCGGAACTTCTCTCGAACACCCTCACTCGCAGATAGCAGCGACGCCCGTTCCAGCCAATTTCGCAGCCGCATAGATGCAGCAGTTCGCTATTTTGATGATACGGGAGAATGTCTGTTTTGCAGGACTTTGGAAGATGAATTAGCGTCGGTGAAAGAGTGATTTTTGAAAGCGAATATTTTGTGGCTTTTATTCCTTATGCTGCACTTTCACCGTTTCATATTTGGATTTTTCCGCGCCGACATTCGTCTTCCTTTGATGATATTACTGATGCGGAAATTACGGATCTGGCTGATACTTTAAAAACGGTACTCGCTAAGCTTTATTACGGATTGAACGATCCAGATTATAACTATAGTATTCGATCGGTCCCGACGGCAGAACAAGCAACCAAATACTTTCACTGGTATATCGCAATTATTCCCAGAGTGAGCAAGCAGGCTGGGTTTGAGTTGGGTAGCGGGATGTTTATCAATACTGCTTTACCCGAAGAAAGTGCGGAGTTTTTGCGATCGACCGCAATTCCTGGCGATCGTAATTTGCGGCAAACCTAAAGTATAAAAGAATACAATGTATCAAGGAATATCCCAGACGAAGATGGGAGACAATTTAATGATTTTTAACCATCGGTTGAAATAGACAATTTCAATCTGCAACAACTTAATTTACACTCAAGATTTATTAACCTAGCAATACTTATCGATTTTACCAAACTCACAACAAACTTTCGACATACTCCCAGCAGTCATCGCTAAAATTAGCTCTCAACATATCTCTAATTTTAGTCTCTATCGACAATCTCGCCTCGGCAGAGTCCGCACTCTCGCCGATTTCGCAACTATCATCAGATAGATTTTGTTGAATGTGGGCGAGAGTATTGGCGAAATTAGCCAGAAAATAATGTTCGTCTACCCACGCTGTCGGATCCGGGATGGCTGGGCTTCCAAAAGCCCGATCGACTAAATCTTGTTTTGCAGAATCATCAGTCTGGTTTTTCATAGAACCCATTTACATAGAATTTGCAACCTATCCCAATCTTAAACTGAATTTTGAACGCTTGTGCGATCGCGATCGAGGAACCGCAGTGATAAATTTGTGTAATTTGTGCGATCGCGATCGAGGTTGTTTTGTCAATACGTGTTATCATGCCCTTTAAAACTCAGCGACGAAGAGCTTTCACCTCCGGTAAAACAGACTTGGGCACCATTCCGTGAACTCCTTTCTGCGGATTGTTGACAGCCTGCGTAATCCGAAAATTTACCGCTAACGAAGACAAAACATAAGCATCTTCTTCTTTGAAACCTGCAAAATGTTGCAGCCAATAAACCGTCTGTTTTACCGCCATCTCAAAGGCATCATCTAATGTTTGACCGAAACCCATAATTACAATATGAGTAGGCGTTTCAGCAAACGGAAATATTAGAAATAAATCCTTGCGTAAGATGATTTGAATAGTCCCATTCATCGAAGTTTCAATCGCAGTACCGTCAACTTCGCCGTCTCCCTGGGCCGAATGTCCGTCGCCGATTGACAGCAAACCGCCGCGCACCGAAACAGGTAAAAATAACCGCGTTCCCGGTTGCAGTTCCTGATTGTCCATATTGCCGCCGTAGCGTTGTGGAGGAATAGAAGAACGGTTGACTTGTGAATCAGCAACGCCGATAATTCCGAAGAAGGGATGCAGCGGAATCTTAGCGCCACTACCTGCGGGAAATTCCGCAAATTTTTGCTCTAAATCTAGGGGAATAAACCGCAATTTAGGTGCGGGAAAATACTCAGACAAAACTCCCCACCCCGCGCGAATTGCATTGAATCCTACTGGTAAACTCGGGTAAACTGCCTCGATGTGAATCTCTAAAACATCTCCGGGTTCGGCATTATTAACATAAATCGGGCCTGTTAGCAAGTGCGGGCCCGGGCCGACTTTGCGGTTGTCAGGTAAATTCTGACAGATATCTAAAAATTCCGGCGTCAAAAATTCCGGCGGGGCCTTGTCAGCAACATAATATCCTGAATAGGTTTCGATATCGATGCGATCGCCCGAATCGACAGTTAAAGCAGGTTCTAGCTTCGGAGAGAAACCGCCCAAGTGTACGGTTTTGCAGTTAGCTTTGAGAAGGTGACGGGTCATGTCTATTTGAAATTAAGGATGCTTTAATGGTATTAAGACTGTTATATCGCAAGTCTAAATCATTTTTGAAAAAGATTTTGTTTTGATGAACCGCAGAGGGCGCGGAGGGCGCTGACAAAGAGAATGGAGATAAATGGAGACACAAGAAAATGTAAAAAAGTGGTTGACGTTTGACATAAATAAACGTCCAAACCTGTCATGGAGATTGCTAAGTCTAGAATTTGAAATCGCTATTCTTGCTTCATACTAATGACTACTCACTACTGACTGCTGTTCACTAGCGGGGACAGCACTAATGACTAATGACTAATGACTAATGACTAATCACAATAACTTATGTTAACACCATTGCCAGATAAATTAGGAAGACCCCAAGGTTCTTCTCGCAACCTGTGGTTTTTTGCTGTTTTAATTTTGATTGTCCTATTCCTAGGTTTGATTATGCAGTCTTTCCTCAACAAACCCAAACTTTTAACCGATCCGTTTCTGCAACTCCCAACAACTAACTCGGTGCGAGTTGTTTGGTTTACTGAGTTTCCCGGTACTCGCAATATTGTTGCTTACGGCGAAAATTTGAGTAAAATTGCGACTGCAAATACTACCAAGCTAAGCCGGACTCGCGAAGACAAAGACTCCAACATTTCCGATGAAATGAAACAGGGCATAATTGACAACAATCCAATTGTCCGTCACATCTGGCGCCACGAAGCAGAAGTTACTAATTTAATCCCCGGTGTTCGCATTCCTTATCTAGTGACTAGCGAAACGAAGAATGGTGAATCTGTTAGCAGCAAAGTTTTCAGTCTTTCTCCGACACCAGCAGCGGGAATTAAGCTAAAAATCCTGTTCACTTCCGACCATCAATTGATGCCAATGACAGCGGCTAATCTCCAGAAAGTTGCAGAAACAATTGATAAAGTTGATGCAGTTTTCATGGCTGGTGATTTAATTAATATAGCCGATCGCGCTTCCGAATGGTTCGACGACGACCGAGGCCGCGCTTTTTTCCCCAGTTTCCAAGGCCGCGCCTTCTCCGAAATCGACAAAAACGGCATCAAAACGGTGTACAGCGGTGGCGAACTGATCCAACACGCGCCTCTATTTCCGACGATTGGGAACCATGAGATTATGGGTAGGTTTTCAACTAGCAGCAGTCTCAACGACCAGTTTAATGATTCTTTCCCCCGCGCTGCTGTGGAAAAAATATATCCATACCTCACTAAAAAATATGGGATGAAAGACCAAGATGTTTTGTTAAAAAACAATAGTTTTAATAGCGATACTTACAACGAAATCTTTAGTTTACCCAGTGACAAAAATTATTATGCTGTGACTTTTGGAGACGTGCGGTTAGTGACATTGTATGTTACGAATATCTGGCGGACTCCCAATTTAGATCCGGGGGCGAAAGGCAGGTATCGGGAACGGGACGAAGATTTTGACCGTCCCGAAAAATGGGGATACGGGCAGCATATTTTTGAGCCAATTGTCAAGGGCAGCGCTCAATATGCTTGGCTGGAACAAGAGTTATATAGTGCGGAATTTCAGCAGGCTAAATATAAAATAGTGATGTTTCACCATCCACCGCATTCTCTGGGCGACAATATTGTACCTGCTTATACTGACCCCGTGCAAATAGTCGATCGCACTTCCGACGGCGAGATTAAGATGGTGCGTTACGAGTATCCGAAACAGCAAGATTATCTGATTCGCGATGTGGTGCCGCTGCTAGAAACAGCGGGCGTGCAGTTAGTTTTGTACGGACATTCGCATTTGTGGAATCGGTTTGTGAGTTCCAGCGGAATGCACTTTTTAGAGACTTCTAATGTGGGCAACAGTTACGGGGCGTTTGCGGGGAGAAAGCGCCGATTTGTGCCGCCGGGATATCAAGAGGATTACAGCGCCATTGGAGATCCGAACGGACTGGAACCTGTGATGCCAACAGTTGCACCTTTGTTGGGAAAAGATGGGCTGGCACTGCCGTATATTGATAGCAATGATATTACGGCTTTTAGTGTATTTGACACGGGGAATGGCACGGTTAGTAGCTATTATTTTGATACCAGGAAACCAAAGTCGGAAGTAGTAAAGTTTGATGAGTTTAAATTGAAAAAATCGTGATTTAGTGCAGTCATGTTTGTAGTCAGGACTTCAGTCCTCAGAAAATGCTGAGGACTGAAGTCCTCACTACAAACCAATTTAATTGTTGTAGTTATAACGGATTAAACCTTCTCTTTTGCAGGCGGAACCAAACCAGTTTTATTCAAGCCAGCATCAATATCCCTCAGCAATTTAAAATCGTCTTCCGGTAAAGAATTAACAACCGAGTGTTTTTCCAGAAATGAGAATGCTTGGCGAAATTCGCGGGGCTTGCAGTCGATCGCCCGATCGAAATGACAAGGTACAATCCGATCAAAGTCCCAACTCGCGACTTTATCCACCCAATCGAGAGTTTCCCTCGGCGCGCGGTTGAGAATCAGAGTCTGCAACACCGGCGCCACCAACAACCGCCCTCCATCCCGCAAAGCCTCGAACGATCGCACCCAATCAGTTTGCCACTTAAACGGATACAATCCAAAATAAGCTTTTCTCGATCGTTCTGGCGCTTTCAGGGCCCTAGCCAACACCCCCGACCACGGCGGCACATCCAACACGCTGGGGCGAAAATACATGGCAAATAAGGCGATTCTCTGCCACCCCTTGCGCCGATTTTCGTGGGTGTCTGCCACCACATCCGAGGCGCTGTCTTTGGCGTGAAACAGCAGCGGGTACGAGTCGAGTTGGAGAATCGCGGGCGGGTTTTCGGGAATCGAAACCACAGAATCTGTTAGCATTAGCGTGCGCGATCGCCTGTGAAATAACGCAACTTCCGCAAAAAAGCCTAAACCGAGGTCGATCGGGCCCAAGATTGCCCAATCAAACTCACCTGCAAGAGGCGTGTTGCTGCTGTCAGAGGGCAGTACAGACGTGCGTTTAGCCGGCAAACCCAGCCACGAGAGCGGCAAATTCAGCGGAAAACTCCACTGCTTGGGGGCGACAAACACCTGTGCTTGGGGAAAACACCTCGCAAACGGGCCGACAAATACCTTGTGTTCGATGCCCGAAACCGTTGTCAGCAGGATATACTTAACTTCGCCGTGTTCTGCGACTAACTCGTTTACCAAGCGGATGCACTCAGGAGTCGGCGCGACGGGGGCGTAGACGAGAAGGCCTTCGGATTCGAGTTTAATTACCGTCATCCGAATCGGCACAATTACGTAGAAAATGCCTTGCAGTTGGTCAAAAGTCCAGATTTTGTCCTTGACTATTTCCTTGCGGATTGTCCGCCGCCTGCTGTAGGGATACATTGGAACGATCGGCCAAAAGGGCCATGAATAGTCCCGATTGTCAATCTTTTCTGATGTTGATGTGCCTTCGCCGTCTGTCACTCCGCGACTCCTTGCCGATTTTTTGTACGTGCGTGCGATCGAACTTTTGTTATTTTATTTCAATCTCAGCGCCCAAGTGCGATCGAAAAAAAATATCACAGCCATCAACTGGGTTTCTAAATCGGAGATTATTGAACCGCGAAGACGCTAAGGACGCGAAGGAAGAGAAAAGAAGAAGACACAACAAAGAAATACTGCTAGGGGTGGGTTTAGGGAAGAATCTATGAAAGAAACCAGTTAATCGAGGCAAAACCCGCCCTCTTGTGCTGATACAATTATAGGCTGGCAAGAATTTCTCACCTTAGTAGATGGACGTAATACCAATTTAATGTGAAGTTGCACATATCTCCATCCCCCTCGCATCCCCCTCAATTCGGGGAGTAGGGGTTGACGAAAGAGAAGAATCTTGTCCCCCCCTTATCAAGGGGGGTTAGGGGGGATCCGAATTCGAGAGCAGCCTCATAAAAAATTGGTATAAAGCATCAGTCTCAACTAAAAGCTGAATTTGATTAAAAATCTGTTTGAGCTTAAGTTAACACTGATTGAGGGAAATAAACGCCACTGATCTGTCTGGCGGACAAGTAATATACGTTTACCTACTTTGCACAAAGAATTCTCCATCACAAATCTCAAATCAAAACTCCTAAATCGATATGACTCAAAACTACCGCATCACTCTTTTACCAGGAGACGGCATCGGCCCTGAAATTATCGCTGTGGCGGTAGATGTCCTGAAACTTGTCGGCAAACAATTGGACATCGGCTTTGAATTTCAAGAAGCTTTAATGGGCGGTGCCGCTATTGATGCCACAGGCAATCCGCTACCGGAAGAAACTTTGGAAAAATGCCGCAACAGCGATGCCATATTATTAGCAGCTATCGGCGGTTACAAGTGGGACAATTTGCCCCGCGAACAGCGCCCGGAAACTGGATTGTTAGGACTGCGCGCCGGATTGGGATTGTTTGCAAATTTGCGTCCTGCGACTATTTTACCGCAATTGGTTGATGCTTCTAGTTTGAAACGGGAAGTTGTCGAAGGGGTGGATATTATGGTCATCCGCGAACTCACTGGCGGCATTTATTTTGGCAAACCGAAAGGCATTTTTGAGACGGAAACCGGGGAAAAGCGCGGTGTGAATACGATGGCTTACACCGAGTCAGAAATTGACCGCATCGGGCGCGTGGCTTTTGAGACTGCCCGGAAGCGCGGAAAAAAGCTGTGTTCCGTTGATAAGGCGAATGTTTTGGATGTTTCGCAACTGTGGCGCGATCGCATAATTGCCCTTTCTTCAGAATACCCCGATGTGGAACTTTCTCACCTTTATGTTGACAACGCCGCCATGCAGTTAATTCGCTGGCCGAAACAGTTCGACACAATTGTCACGGGTAACTTATTCGGCGACATTCTTTCTGATGCGGCGGCGATGCTAACTGGTAGTATTGGAATGCTACCTTCTGCTAGTTTGGGTGCAAGCGGGCCTGGTGTTTTTGAACCAGTGCACGGTTCCGCACCCGATATCGCCGGACAAGATAAAGCTAATCCCATCGCCCAAGTTTTAAGCGCCGCAATGATGTTGCGCTACGCCTTAAATCAGCCGGAAGCTGCTAATAAAATTGAGCAAGCGGTTGTGGCAGTTTTGGATCGAGGTTATCGCACTGGTGATATCATGTCGGAAGGTATGAAACTTGTCGGTTGTCGGGCAATGGGCGATGCTTTAATTGAAGTTTTGCAAGGTTAATCTCGCTTGTCAGATGCGTCAGCAATTAGCCGATTCAGACAGAAAATCACGCTTTCAGGACTTAGCCAGAACCTAATTATGTAGGGTGCGTGCGCATTGCGCACCTTACTAATTATGTAGGGTGCGCATTGCGCACCTTACCGCTTAACTCGCAATGACAGGATTATGGGATTGCTTCGGGCCTCGCAAGTAGCAAGGTGCGCAGTGCACACCTACTAATTATGTAGGGTGCGCATTGCGAACCTTACCGCTTAACTCGCAATGACAGGATTATGGGATTGCTTCGGGCCTCGCAAGTAGTAAGGTGCGCAGTGCACACCCTACAATTAGAGTCTGTGCATAAGTGTTATATAAGAATATTTGTCAAATAATAGATTAGCTAAGTAAGGTGCGCACTGCACACCCTACAATTAGAGTCTGTGCGTAAGTGTTATATAAGNNNNTAAGGTGCGCACTGCACACCCTACAATTAGAGTCTGTGCGTAAGTGTTATATAAGAATATTTGTCAAATAATAGATTCGCTAAGTAAGGTGCGCACTGCGCACCCTGGAAGTAGAGTCTGTGCGTCCAAGACTATTTAATGTTCCGCTGTCAACATATTAAATTGCTCGGTATCAATGCGGTTTGCTTGATACAAAATCTCAGCGATTTCCGAAAGTGCTAGCACAGAATGTGCGCGATAACCGTTAGCCTGCAATTTATCTTTGACACCCTGTTCGTGGTCAATCAAAACTACAATATCTTCCACATTCAACCCAGCAGATTTTAACTTGCCCGCACCTTCCATCACGCTTTTACCGCTAATCAAAATATCATCGACTACGACAATCGTTTCTCCAGGCTGAAAATGCCCCTCAATTAACTTACCCGCACCGTAAGTTTTCACTTCCTTGCGCGGGAAAATCATCGGCCTTTCCATCCGCAACGCTAAACCCGTTGCTGTAGGTAAAGAACCGTAGGGAATTCCCGCAATGCGATCGAATTTTAAGTCTTTGAGAATGTCTGCGTAGGCGCTGACAATTTGATGGAAAATTTGCGGAATTGAGATTATTTTACGCAAATCAATGTAATATGGAAATACGGCGCCCGATGCTTGTACGTGGTCGCCAAAAACTACGCAGCCAATGTCATAAAGTTGCAAGATTAAATCGCGGTTGGGTTCCGGTTGCAAAAAGCAAACATCCGGTAGCCACAGTTCGCAAGTCGGACTTCCTTCGATCGCGCGCAGCCTCTCTTTGTTAATATTATCCCGTAATTTCTCAATTTCTCGGCGCGCATCTTTCCCCGCCAACAAACTCGGGGGCACTGGCAGCAATAAACCCTCACCATTCTTGCTTAAACCCGCCGCCAGCAGTTGTGCGAGGTCGTTTTCTTCTGTCAAGTCATTTTCTTCGGCGATGTCTCCTTCAACTAAAATCAGGCGTTCCGGAGCTGCTTTGCGGATTCGCGCCAACATATCCGGCATTACTCCTACTTCTAAACCGAGTTTTTCGGGAGTTCCCCAAGTTTGAGAGACTCGGACTAATTGCAAGTACAAAGGGTTTTCTGCTGTCGGATATTCTTGCAATGCGGCGGCTGACGGATTGGCAGTTGCACAGAGCACAAAAACTGTTTTTCCGGGATATAATAAAAATGGCGCTACTTCGTCGAATCCGGCATAGGGACTTAGAGTAATCGCGTCAAATTGCCAGTCTTGAAATACAGTTTTGGCAAAGACTGCGCTGGTGTTTAAATCGCTGTGTTTGGCATCTAAAATTACTGGCAGGTGAGCGGGAATAATTGTTAATATTTGTTGCAGCAGTTGCCAGCCGGGAATGCCGAGAGATTGATAAAAACCGAGGGTGATTTTGCAGGCGCAGATTAAATCGGCTGTTTGGTCGATCGCACTTTTGAGCCTTTTCAACAAATCAGTTACAAAACTTCGAGTTTCCTCCCCAGTCATCGAAACCATTGCTGGCAAGGTTTCTGGGTCGGGATCGAGGGCTAAATAAAGCAGACTTTGATTGATTTCAACAGCCGCTAACAGTTTATCAAAAAAATTGGTGCGATCGCTCATAGTTGGTTTGTTTGGTAACGAAAAATTACAAATTTGCATCTGAAAGCGGGATTGGTGTTGTGCCGGAATAAACCGATCGCCGTTGAAGTTTAAATTAAGAATCTTTTATAATTGTAGAAGGTAAAGACCATGAAATCTGTAACTTTGGGAGCAGTTTCATTCGGACTGATATTTGGACTCGCTACAGCGGTGATTGCAGGGAACCCCCAGCAAATCAACCAGTTGCTGCAAACTAACCAATGTCCGGGATGCGATTTGAGAAGCATTCCCCTCCAGCAAGCGAGTTTAGCAAATGCCGATTTGCAAGGGGCGGATTTGAGAGGAGCAAATCTCAGAGAAGCTAATTTAGCTGGGGCCAATTTGAGCGGGGCTTCCCTCAGCGGGGCTTCTTTGCGGCAAGCTAATTTAGCAGGTGCTGATTTGACGGAGGCTAATTTGAGTGGAGCCGATTTGACGGGGGCAAATTTGGAAAATGCTAAGCTTAAAGGGGCTACTTGGGTTGACGGTAGTATTAAATAAGCTGTTGTACGCTTAAATTTAACTTTTGGGCACTGCTCAGAGCAACGTCCCACAAGAGTTAAAAGAAAATAAGTGTACAATTAATAAAACCGGAAGCTAAAGCAATGTCAGCCTGAAAATGTGAAGGGTAAGTAAATCTACTGAATTAAAGGTAAAAAACGGATAGTTAAAAAGCTTTCTGTGTATGTCTTTTCTCTCCTTGTTCCTTCTTCATGAAATCCGTTACATCCGTTATAAAATCCGTTGCCGAACTTCTTCCTTCTTAATGAATGCTAAATTCGATCGACTTTTCGACTTGGGACGAGTTGCTAAAACGCTACGTTGACGCTGGGGGCCGCGTGGATTACCGGCGCTGGAAAGCTGAAGGGGCGGATGTTTTGAGCAATTGGCTGGGAACTTTGGCCGATGTAGATTTAGCTGCTATGACAGATGCAGATGCGCGGTTGGCGCTGTGGCTGAATGCGTACAATGCGATCGCAATTTCTCAAGTAATCGAAGTATACCCGATCGCGTCCATCCGTCCCAAAATTTTAGGAATCCCCAACTGGCTGGGTTTTCTGGAATTCTTCACCCGTTCAAATTCAATTATTGGCGGCAAAAAGTACAGCCTCAATCAAATCGAACACGCTATTTTGCGCCCGGAATTTGCCGAACCGCGCATCCATTTTGCCTTAGTTTGCGCTTCCGTCGGATGTCCGCTGCTGCGCCGCGGCGCTTACTTCCCCTCTGCGGTGCGGACTCAACTGGAGGCGGATGCAAGTAGTTTTATCAAGAATCCCGATAAAGTGCGGTACGATGCTGGGAAAAACACGCTTTATTTGAGCAAGATTTTTGAGTGGTACGGCGAGGATTTTGTCAAGAATGCGGGTTCGGTAGCTGCCTATGTGGGCGGTTATTTGGGGCCGGAGGTGGGTGTAACCGATGAATGGGCGATCGTTTTTTTGCCCTACGATTGGAATTTAAATCAAATTGAGAATTGAGATTTTTGTTAACCGCTCGGTGTTTTTTTTGAGAGTTTCTATATTAATCAGTTTCCCTCCTCTCTGCTAAAACTCTTGAGAAAATTCAGATAACTAGATGAAGCTTGAAAATACATAATACCAAATCAGGGTTTGGTACCCCTTTTATTCTTCAGTCGGCGGAGGCCGACTTTGTTTGAAGAGAAGCGGTTTCAACCGCCACGTCTTATCGGGGATATCTAACGCGGATTTGACATAAGTAGGTCATCTTTAGCCGGTTTCGCCACAAGCACGCGCGGCGTAGCTATCCCGAGGGTGAATCGACCTTACCACCTGGCTTTGAGTATTTTTGCTTAGAGATGGCTGGGTAGCCGGCGATTAAGAGCCCCATAGCTACGCTTCACGACTTTCAAGCCCAAATCCCGTAAAATCGACCTGTGCGAGACAATATCCGTTACAATGGGCGATCGAATATGAATTCAATTGCCGACAACCCAAGAGAATCCATTAAGATATATAAGACTTGCACAAATCTTGCCAATTCAAGGTTGCAAGTTCAGACTCTACCGGAGCTTCTCATGTTAGCCGAGCTAATTTCTGCCAGACGAATACTCAAAGCCCAACTCCTCGACTTCTTAGGACTTCCCGACAATTCCCAAGACCAAACAGATCGCATCGTCAGCACAATTGTATCAGTGCTAGAAACAAATGCAGCCGAACAAGAAAGATTTTGGGAGACCTTCAAAAGTGAATTAGCCGTCGATCCGGTAGAATTAGAAAAAATGCTCAAGTGTTCGGCAGCAGAACGCCAGCAATGGATCGAACAAGGCAGACTCCCGATTTTAGAATACCGCTCTTTCCGCAAATCGGGAATTCATTTAGAATATCCCGTTCACGACAGAAGATTCATCTTAACTCTCACGCCAACAGACATTGATAACTGGCGCAAAGAACCCAAAGGACTGATTAAAAATCATCGCCCAAAAGCCGATCCAATCAATACAGAAAACTCCGAACAAAACGAACAATCGCGATTAGCTTTTAGTGCAGCGTGGGAAAAAATTATTTCCGACTGGAAAGAACAAGGTTCGGCGGAAATTTCAGCAACTTTCCAGTTAGCTTACTGGACAGTTTGGGCGTCGCGGTGGGCAAAAGAAAATCAGCTCAACAACTTTAAAGCAATTAAATCTAATCATTCTAACGAAATTTACGAAACTCAGCAGCAAGAATGGTACGAGCGCAAAAATCAAGCAGTCAAATTACTGATTGAAATGCCCTACGCGATGCTTTACTTTTACCGTCCTGCCGATGCTGACAAATTATATCTCGAACTGTGCGACGACCACCAGGACATGATGAAAGATGATTACTATTGGGACAAGTGGGATTTTTTCTATCAGAACCGGAAACTGGTAAATAAGTGCCGGGAATGCGTATACTGCGAAACAAAGGATTATTATTCGCTTTACTATCTGGAAATTAAGAGCGATAAGTTTCCCGATTTTAGTTTTTCTTACCACACGCCGTACACGATCGGTCGCAAATTTTTGCCGCATCCCGAAACGCTTCCTGCTGTAGACCACGTAGAACAAGATGGTATTTTTAGGTTTGGTCGCCCGCTGCTAGAACAGGAGAAAGTTATTCACACAGAAAAGGATGTATTGCTTAAGTTTGAAGCGGCTTTGGCTGAAGCGAAAAAGTTTGTTTAGTCATTAGTCATTAGTCATTAGTCATTAGTCATTAGTCATTAGTCATTAGTTGACAAGTATATTAAGATGCGCGCGCCGAACTCAGAAACCGGGTTTCTGCCGAGATTTACCGTCACTCAACCGAAAAATCGTAGAAACCCGGTTTCTTGCCCACCCGCACCGAGTTCAGAAACCGGGTTTCTTGCAAGATTTACCGTCACTCAACCGAAAACTCGCAGAAACCCGGTTTCTTGCCCACTCACACCGAGTTCAGAAAACTCGTAGAAACCCGGTTTCTTACCCACTCACACCGAGTTCAGAAACCGGGTTTCTTGCAAGATTTACCGTCACTCAACCGAAAACTCGCAGAAACCCGGTTTCTTGCCCACTCACTAATGACTACTGTCAACTGACTACCTATTTTTGAACTTGAATAACTTGAATGCTGCCGCCAGCATAAAGTTTAGGTTGTTCACTTCCTTCGGAATTGTAGGGTTGAAATCCCACTTGGGCCAACAAAGTATCCAAGTCAGTTTCAATCAACTGCCAAGCAGTTTCAGTCTCAAACAACCACAAAAATACAGCCAACCCAGGCCACAATAGCAGATTTGTGGGCTGATGAAAATCTACCAAAGTGAATACACCACCGGGCTTGAGCACGCGGTATACTTCTTGAAAGATTTGCCTCAACTGTAACGGCTGCATTTCGTGCATCGCAACGCTGCTGTGTACTAAATCAAAATGATTGTCGCCAAAAGGCATCGATTCGGCAAAAGCTTCTACATAATTGGCTGATGGCACATTTTTCCTTGCCCGTTGCAGCGATAACGGCGAAGCGTCCAGTCCTGTGACATCCTGGGAATATTGCACGAGAAATTGCGTAGTTTGACCGCTACCGCAACAAAGGTCTAAAACTTTAGTTTCCGCGCCCAGGGTCAAATTTTCCAAGGCTAGCTGCCTAAAACGAGTTTCGCCACCTACGCTTAAAGCAGCCAGACGGGCGATCGCATCGTAGAGCCATTGATACCTATAACTTAAATCTCTCAAAATTGTTGCCATATTCAAAATTATGTATATCTTGCTATCGACTTAAGATATTATTAAGTTATATGATAAAAATAAGTAAGAGAACTGAGACGATGGGAGAGCCGTAACCGCTATGGGCCGTGTAGGAGTATTACTATTAAACTTGGGCGGGCCCGATCAAATCGAGGATGTCCGTCCTTTCCTGTTCAACTTGTTCGCTGACCCGGAAATCATTCGCATTCCGTTTCCGTGGATGCAGAAACCGCTCGCCTGGTTGATTTCGACTCTGCGCTTTAAAAAATCCCAGGAAAACTACCGCCAAATCGGGGGCGGCTCTCCTTTGCGGCGGATTACTGAAGAACAAGCCGCTTCGCTGCAAGAACTTTTGCAGTCTAAGGGACAAGATGCCAAAGTATACGTGGGGATGCGCTACTGGCATCCTTTTACTGAAGAGGCGATCGCCAAAATTAAGCGCGATCGCATCGAAGAATTGGCAATCTTGCCATTGTATCCTCAATTTTCGATCAGCACCAGCGGTTCTAGCTTCCGACAGCTAGAAGAAATGTGGAACCAAGATCCAGACCTCAACCAGATAGAATATACCGCGATTCCTTCTTGGTATCACCGACCGGGCTACATTCAGGCTATGTCGGAATTGATCGCCCAAGAATTAGATCACAGCCCAAATCCCGATCGAGTTCACATCTTTTTCAGCGCCCACGGCGTCCCCCTCAGCTACGTAGAAGAGGCTGGAGACCCCTATCAGCGGGAGATTCAAGATTGTACTCGTCTGATTATGGAACATTTGAACCGATCGAACGAACATACGCTAGCTTATCAAAGTCGGGTTGGCCCGGTAGAATGGCTCAAGCCTTACACCGAAGAAGCGATTACCGAATTGGCAGAAAGTGGAGTTCAAGATTTGTTGGTAGTTCCAATTAGTTTTGTTTCCGAGCACATCGAGACTCTGCAAGAAATTGACATGGAGTATCGAGAATTAGCAGAAGAATCTGGGATAGAAAATTTCTACCGCGTCCCTGCATTGAATACTCATCCGGTATTTATTGAAGCCTTGGCAGATTTAGTCATCGAGTCAATAGAATCTCCCAGCGTTAAATTCTCGGATGTGATACGCCCTTCCAAGAAAGTTAAAATGTACCCTCAAGAGCAGTGGGAGTGGGGTTTGACGACGGGGGCAGAAGTCTGGAACGGTCGTGTAGCAATGATTGGTTTTATAGCATTAGTGATCGAGTTAATTACGGGTCAAGGCCCCTTACACTCGATCGGCTTGCTTTAAATTGGGCCTAGGGAATTGGGCCTAGGGAATTGGGCCTAGGGCTCTAGCGTTGCTCCGGGAGGGGGCCTTTATAGCATTGGGCATTGGTAGCAATTAACCAATAACTAATAACTAATACCCGATGCCCTGTTTTGCCCATGCCCCATGCCCAATCATTAAATTAATCGGGATTGCGCTTGTGGCGGCGGGGATTTCCCCTATCCCCCCGTACTCCCTGACTCCTGTACCAGCGATACCACTCCTTAGAACTGCGAATAGCAAGCCACAGCAGCAGCATAGCAATTAACGCACCCTGTCGCGGGGCGTCCAAGGCAAACAACACCAGGGAAATACACAGAACATCTTGCAGAAAAATCACCCAAATCGGTAAAATCTGTAGCCGGTAAAGCCATCCCGCTTGTACCAGTTGTAGCACTAAAGCCAGCAAACCTCCGACAATACCAATAATCCACAGCATCCCAGGGTGAACAATGATTTCGTCGATCGCACTTACCTGAGCGATCGCAATTCCCATAATTGCTCCTACCATAGGACTGAAAATAATTTGCACAACTTGCAGCACCCGCTGTCCCGTAAAAGTTTTAGAAGCAAATAACTCTAACAGCGACCAACTCACCAAGATGGATATCACCACTTGGGGGTGAACCCGAGACAATAAAGGTATTTCCGACCAAAGTTTGTCAATCCGCAACAAACCAATCAACAGCAGGGGCAGGGCAATTCTCATACCCCCCGCCGCAGACGCAGAGAGCGCGGCTAGGAGTCCAACCATAATAATAATTGAGTTTATAACGTTTGCTACAGCGTCGATGATTTCAGAATATAATTCCCCTGGTGGCTGGCGGTGATTTGAGCGATCTCTCCTCAAATTGCTGCTTGAGCTTAAACATCACCCTCTATTTTAACTGTATCTGATGAATTGCTGCTTGGGACTGCCAGATTGTCGATCGACAATCAGACAGAAGCCACTTATACAGTTATTGTAGAAGGTAGAAGGCAGTTATCCAGAATCCAACCGCGATCGTGATTAAATTAGAAAGTATCGAAAAACCAGCAGTTAAGCTGAAATAATTAAATTTAAAATACCAGCTAACCCAGAGCTTTCCGGCAAATTATTCTCCTATCTTCCCTCTTCCTTCTCCTGTCTTCCCTCTTTCTTCTTCCTTCTTCATTCTTCATCGTTCCTTTTCCCGTCTTTCCTCTTCCTTCTAGCTTCTTCCTTCGGTCAACTGTCAACTGTCAACTGTCAACTGAGAGGCGGGCACGGGGGCACCGCCCCTACCAACTGTCAACTGTCAACTGTCAACTGTCAACTATTCTTATGTCTGAATCATTATTTACCGATGCCAGCCGCCGATTAGAAAGAGCCTTAAAATATGTATCCCTTTCCGAGGATACAATCGAGCGGCTCAAATATCCCAAATCCAGTTTAATCGTATCAATTCCCGTGCGGATGGACGACGGTTCCCTGCGAATTTTCCAAGGTTATCGCGTGCGCTACGACGATACCAGAGGCCCGTCGAAAGGAGGAGTGCGCTACCATCCGAAAGTATCCCTCGATGAAGTGCAATCCTTAGCATTTTGGATGACATTTAAATGTGCAGTGCTCAACATACCCTTTGGAGGAGCCAAGGGCGGAATTACTGTCAATCCCAAAGAATTGTCCAAACTCGAATTGGAAAGATTGAGCCGGGGTTACGTAGATGCGATCGCAGATTTTATCGGCCCAGATGTCGATATTCCCGCACCGGATGTCTACACCAATCCCATGATTATGGGTTGGATGATGGATCAGTACAATATTATTAAGCGGCAGCTCAGTCCGGCGGTTGTGACAGGTAAACCAGTGACAATCGGTGGCAGTTTAGGCAGAGATACCGCTACCGCCACCGGCGCTTTTTTTGTAATTCAAAATCTCCTACCCAAATTTAACCGAACTCCGTGGGAGACAACGGTAGCCGTCCAAGGTTTTGGTAATGCCGGAGCCGAATTAGCAGAATTGCTCTGGAAAGCAGGTTACAAAGTTGTGGCTGTCAGCGATTCCCAAGGGGGAATTCATGCGAAACAAGGGCTGGATATTCCCAGCATCCGCCGCTTCAAAGAAGCTAACAAAGGTATCAAAGCTATTTACTGCGAAGGTTCTGTCTGCAATATTGTCGAACACGAAATCTTGACAAACGAGCAGCTTTTAGCCTTAGATGTAGACGTGCTGGTTCCAGCAGCTTTGGAGAATCAAATCACTGCACAAAATGTCAATGATGTCAAGGCTAAGTTTATTTTTGAAGTAGCAAACGGGCCGATAGATTCTGCTGCTGATTTGATTTTGGAAGCGCGGGGAATTCAGGTGTTCCCGGATATTTTAGTCAATGCCGGGGGCGTGACGGTGAGTTATTTTGAGTGGGTGCAAAATCGCAGTGGGCTTTATTGGACGCTGGAGGAAGTCAACCAGCGGTTGCAGCACAAAATGGTCGAGGAAACTGAGGCAATTTGGACAAAATCTCAGGAATTGTCGGTTTGTATGAGAACTGCTGCTTACGTGTACGGTTTGCAACGACTCGGAGAAGCTATGAATGCGAAGGGAACGCGGGATTATTACTTAAATGGTTGACGGAATGCTGGGAAGTGCGATCGAACGAACAGGCTAGAAGCTTGTTCCACAACAACAGGCTAGAAGCTTGTTCCACAACAACAGGCTAGAAGCTTGTTCCACAACAACAGGCTAGAAGCTTGTTCCACAACAACAGGCTAGAAGCCTGTTCCACAAAAAAAAGATTGAATATGATTGTGGGGCGGGCTGCGGCGAGGCTCAGAACAGGTAGCAGCTAATTATCAAAAATTTGGTGGACGCAGATTGACTAATATTATTTGATAATGTAAAGTAAAATGTTAAGGGTCGCAAGATTTAAAAACTATGTGCGGCAAGGGGTCTCCTGTGAACTCGATCGAGTTTAACGGGAGAGAACGTAAAAAAAATTCCAATCATTAAAACTATATAGGCTACTCTAATGAGACAACCTTTATTTGGCAAGCTCGCCGCGGCAGCGATCGTTATAGGTACATCGGGTGTTTTTTCGCAGCCGAGCCAAGCTCAAACCAGAAATCAATTTTTCTGCGGGATTAGCGAAGGCAAACCAGCAACCATCGTCCGCACGGCCGCTAAAGGCCCCGTACCGCTGATAGTTTGGAACAATGAAGCTTTTTCCGGTTCGGGTTGGACTCCCAAACGGCGCTGCGAAGACGTATCGGCTAGATTTCAACGGTTTAACGATAACGGTCAACTCCGATTCATGAGAGCGGGGACTTTCAATGGTCAACAAGTATTGTGCGTCGATAGAGTCAGAGGTAGCGGGAACTGTTCGAGTGCTGAAGCAATAGTGCTGACAGTACCCCGGCCCAACAATGCCAACCAGATTCTCGAAGAAATGCTCAACACCCGCAACCGCGCCTCCAAGCAGCCGCTTTACCTGAGTGGGGAAAAGCAACTGGTAACATACGAAAATGGCTTTGCTAACGTCAATCTCAATCAATGGTTTGAAAACGAACTACCAGACAACGAGCGTTTGTGGTAAAAGTAGCAAAGAAACTGCGAGCTAAACAAACATGGATTGGCGTTCACTAATCTTGGCAACTTGTATCAGTGGCATCTCAATGATTTTGCCTGCACAACTTCCGCGTGCCAAAAATTTCTTAAAACAGATGCCAGTCGAAATGTCGCAACAGCAATTGCAGCAACAAGCTGAGTCTATCGCTGTTAGGGTGCGATCGTCTGGACAAGTTGCCGGAACGGGAATCGCCATTCGCAAGCAGGGTTCGCAGTACACCGTACTGACAAACGAACACGTCCTCAAAGCCGGCAAGGCTCCCTACCAAATCCAAACCCCAGATAATAAAATTTACCCTGCAATCTTCGTCAAAGACGCTAATTTTAAAGGCAATGATTTGGCGTTGTTGCGCTTTACTAGCAGTGTTGAATATACCACTGCTAAGCCGGGTGCCGTACCAAAAGTTGAGGATGCAGTATTTGCAGGTGGGTTTCCTTTGACAGAAGAAGGTCAAAAAGACCGAGGATTTGTCTTCAAAACTGGCAAAGTTTGGCGAGTGTTAGATAAAGCTTTGGAAGGTGGCTATCAAATTGGTTACACCAATGAGATTGAAAAAGGGATGAGCGGCGGGCCGCTGCTGAATGTTCGCGGCGAGGTGGTGGGGGTTAACGGCGTCCACGCTTACCCGCTGTGGGGAGACCCATACCAGTATAAAGATGGCACTGAACCGAATGCAGCGCTGCGAGAGCAGATGAGTAAGTACAGTTGGGGAATTCCGATCGACACTTTTAAGCAGCTAGCACCTTCAGGGCTGGAAATGACAACCAATTCTGTGAAAAAATAGGCGCGATTGAGTGTGCGATATTTCGTGCTTTGGCTTGGTGGCGATTTGAGCGATCGACAATATATACAAACCCGCCCTACTATTCCTTAAACTAAACTAAATAATTGGACAGTCACTAACCCCAGCTATCAAGGCGTGGGGCTTGAAAGAGGAAGACTCACCACCTTCTTGATTCAAGACTAAAACAGTGTCTAGCCTACGTCCTTAAAAGACAGACTGAACTGCCTGGGAGTGGTATCCTGCAAGACGTTAAGAATGCCTCTCTAGTTTTTAACCGCTCTGGCAGTCAGTGGCGAAGGGAAATATACACCTAGAAATAGGACTTACCGTAAATGTTTGTACCCGTTGTCAACAGTGAAAATAGACCGTTAATGCCGACTACCAACGCCCGTGCTAAGCGTTGGATCAAATCAGGCAAGGCAACACCATTCTGGAAAAAAGGAGTATTTTGCATCCGACTAAATGCAGAACCTTCAAATCACAACTATCAACCCATAGCGGTTGGCATCGATCCAGGCAGCAAGCGCGAAGGATTTACCGTTAAATCCAAATCGCATACTTACTTAAATATCCAAACTCATGCAATTGATTGGGTAAAAGACCGTGTAGAGGTCAGGCGCAATATGCGACGATCTCGTCGATTTCGGAACACGCCGTGCCGCCAAAATAGAGCTAACAGGCTGGTTAACAAAAATCGTATCCCCCCATCCACGGCATCAAGATGGCAGTGGAAGTTAAGGATAGCTAACTGGTTGACATTGATGTTTCCGATATCGACATTTGTTGTAGAGGACATCAAGGCACAAAAGAGGAAAAACGGATCGCCCGTGTGGAATGTATCGTTTAGTCCTTTAGAAGTGGGCAAAAAGTGGTTTTACTGTGAGATTAGAAAGATTGCCCATCTTGAGATTAGATCGGGAAACGATACTTATGAGCTACGTCAAAGTTTAGGACTCAAAAAATCCAAACAGAAGCTATCGAAGAAGTTTGAGGCTCACTGCATTGATTCTTGGGTATTAGCTAATTGGTATACAGGGGGACACATTCAACCTGATAATACCAAGCTAATAGAAGTAATCTCTCTTGAGTTTCATCGCAGGCAACTCCATCGTTTGCAGCATTCTACAGGTCATATCCGCTCTCGGTACGGTGGCACTTTAAGTGCGGGGTTTAAGCGTGGTTCGATCGTTAAACATCCTAAATATGGGTTCTGTTATGTTGGCGGATGGCAAGAATCTCCTACAAAGAAAGAACCAGACCGAAAAACAATTAGCTTGCACGAGTTAAAAACTGGCAAGCGTCTAACTCAAAACGCATTACCCCCAGATTGTAAGTTTTTGGCTTACAACTCGTGGCGCATTGCAAACATTGTAAAGCCGTCCTTCTAGGACGGGGTTTCAAACCCATTTTTCTGATGACAAAATTTTATAGCAGAATTCCAACAACATTGGTAGGGGCGGTGGCGATCGTCGTCTCAGTGCAAATTCTGCCAGCACCAGCACTAGAACGAACCGAAATCGGGGAAATTGCTAAAAAATTTACAGTAATGATCGCTGGCGACTGTCAGGGATCGGGCTCGATCATTGAGCGTCAAGGTGAAAATTATACAGTCCTTACTGCCAATCACGTCGTAGCAACTACTGGTGAATGCTTTATTCAAACTGGCGACGGTATGCGTTACAAAATCTACGAAGCCATAAACGTGCCGGGAACAGATTTAGCAGTGTTGCAGTTCCAAAGCAAAAATAACTATGGAGTCGCTCAAACTGCGACCTCTGCAAATTTGCAGCCTGGGTCAACAGTTTATGTAGCAGGTTATCCCAGTCCCGGACAATTTGATACCAAACGCGGCTACCGCTTTTATCCTGTCAACGTCAACGGTAGAGCACCCGGTTCTCGTGAAGGTTACGAACTATCCTACGACGGCGCATCTCTCCCCGGTATGAGTGGCGGCCCGGTTCTCGACAGCAACGGCCGTGTGGTAGCAACTCACGGTAAAGCTGACGTGCGGCTTCAACAGGCTGTAGAGAATTACGGCGTTCCTTTTGAGATATTTCTGGCGAGACGGAACCAAATAAGGGGCGACGCCCGATCGACCTCAGCCCAGAATCCACCCGTCGCAATAGCACCGCCACCTGCTATAACCTCTGCCCCCCCACCAGCACCAGCCCCAGCCCCAGCCCCCGTACCAGCGCCAGCACCAGCGCCAGTACCAGCCCCCGCACCAGCACCAGCACCAGCCCCCGCACCAGCACCAGCCCCTGCACCACAGGCCCAAGCACCATCGCCAGAACCGGAACGCATCGCAGCTAGGGAAGCGCTATCACCTGCGGAGTCGGCAATTAGTGCAATGGTGCGCGGCCAGCAAACCTATGTGGTTCGCAACCGCGATTTTCTCAATTCTGTGCCGTCGATCGCCAAAACCTTTAGTATTTTATTGCCGCAGGATTACAACTTTGCAATTCGCACCACTACCAGAGGCGCTTTTCACTACGCAATACCGAAATCTGCGGACATGAAAGCTTATGTCGGAGCAATTTTCTTGGAAGAAAACGCCAGTTTAAAGAATCCGACAACTGTCTCGATTGTCTGCGAAGCCACAACAGCAATCAATGTTCGCCCTTCCGATCCGAATTACGGCAGAAATAATTTAGCTTGCGGTGTGGGTACGCAGCTCAGAAATGTCAGCAGTTTGCCGCAGCAAAATGTAGTTACCCAGCCTGCACCTGCGACAAGGCCTGCACCTACTCCCGCAGCCAGAGTAAATCCACCTCAAACTAGAGCCGCAGGGCCGATCGGGTTTTTGAGTTTAGTTAATGTTTGCAATACTTACGACCTCAGCGGTCAAAGTCCTCACCAAGAGAGAGCTTTGGAGTGGTTGCAGGGCCGGATTCCGGCGCCAACAATGCAGAAATTTGCTGAAGAGTGGCGCACTCAATTAATAGCAAGAGTCGGTAACAAGCCGATTAATTTGGTCGATGTTTGCAAAGTGTACGATCGGGCCGGCCTTCACCCGCACCAAAATCGGGCTTTGGAATGGTTGCAGCAGCAAATTCCCAAGGAAACGCTGACAGATTTCGGCAAAAAGTGGCAAAATCAAGCCGGTTCGTAGTAAGGACTGAAGTCCTTTCCAGGTTCGTAGTAAGGACTGAAGTCCTTTCCAGGTTCGTAGTAAGGACTGAAGTCCTTTCCAGGTTCGTAGGTCCTTTCCAGGTTCGTAGTAAGGACTTCAGTCCTTTCCAGGTTCGTAGTAAGGACTTCAGTCCTTTCCAGGTTCGTAGTAAGGACTTCAGTCCTCTCTCCTCTGATAAAATAAGGACTAAAGTCCTTACTACAAACAATAGAATTAGTTTATCTCAAAGGAATTCATCATATTTTCAGCGGTTTTCAAATATTCCGAATACTCTGATTTCTCCGCAGTGTAAGTAATCACGTAAGCTTTGTTATTCATCAAAGTCCAAGTTTGCATTTTTTTTGTATTGGTTTGTCCGTCTTTATCATCAAAAACAACTGTATAACCTCGATGATTGGCAATAGTTTTAGGAGTTTCTTCTAAAATTTTAACATCAGTAAAATTTGTTTTAATTTGCTTGAGAGACGATTGATTGTATTCATCGAGAGACATCGGTTTTGGCAAATCTTCTATGCTGACAGTAATTTGTTCTTGATAAGCATCAGCGGTGTTCTTTTTGGGGGCTATGAATACAACCACATCGTTAATTACTGGATTTTGTAACTCTTGTTTTTCCCACTTTTCAGGGTATTTGATTTTAAACTGATGGGCCGAACTTTGATAACTTAATAAATTTTCAACTTGAGTTTTAGAGAAATGTTGGATTGCGAAGGCGGAAATGGCGATCGCCCCAGCAACTCCGAGTCCCATTAAAGCCGGCTTCCATCCCAAAGCAAATCTAGGAGTTCTGCGATCGGGAGATGGCGATGGCGGGCGATCGCTCAGTTTACCAAGTCGCTGCAAAAGAACTTGAGTATCCTTCGGCCTGTCTTTCGGAAAATAAGCCATCAAATCATCAATCAAATCTGCTAGTGGCTTCGATGTTTGAGTCGCCACATTCCGCCAAATCAATTTACCCGATCGCGGATCTTCCTGCAAATTTCTCGGTTCTTGAGCCGTCAGCAAATACACAAAAGTCCGGCCCAACGCAAAAAAATCAGAACGCGGCTCAGCCTTGCCCTTTTTTTGTTCTTCGGGAGTGTAACCCATGGAAGAAATGCGAGTTACTTCTCCAGTTGCTCTCTGAATAGTTTCTGTAACTTCCCGCACCGCCCCAAAATCAATTAATACTAATTTCCCATTCGACCGGCACATGACATTTTGCGGCTTAATATCCCGGTGAAAGTAATTTTGATTGTGAACGAGATTCAAGATTTCCGTCAGTTGTGTCAACCAGTCAATAGCCTGTTCCGAGGAAATAGGTTGATAGTTATGAGCTTCCAGCCACTGCTGCAAATTTTTACCTTCAATTTTCTCCATTACCAGACAGTGCAAAGGTTTATCAGTACCCTTAACCCTGAAAGTAAAATAGCCCTCAGATTCAACTGTGGGGAGTCCCGGATGCTTCAGCCGCTGCAAAACGTTAGCTTCTCTCTGAAAAAGTTCCACGCCCAGAGTATCGTTGTTCATCAGAACTTTCAAAACTTTCTGAGTACCGTCTCTGTCTCTGACTGCAAAAGTTTTACCAAATCCTCCTTGTCCCAAAACAGTAATTACCCGATAGCGTGCGTTGATTAGCAACTCAGATCCGCAAGATTGGCAAAAATTGATAGTTTGAGGATTTTCAGGATGCCGGCAGTTGGGATTAATGCAGTAGCTCATGGTAGGGAGAAATTAGTTTGGTAAAAATAGTATCTAGTGCCACAGCAGCTTGATGATAGCTATCTGAATTAGCAAATAGCTTGGGATTAGTGGGGTGCTTGTCAGCATTGATTATTAAACATGGTATAACATTACTCATGTTTTGAATACTGAGTAAGAGAATCTCATTTTTGTAAAAAGCATTTTTTTTGTTGGAGTGCGAGCTGGGACGCTCGGGAGTCTTATATCACCGGGAGCATCTGAGTTTTGTAAAAAGCATTTTTTTATTGTAGTGCTGTCCCCGCTCGCGTATTGTACAATACGCGAGCGGGGACAGCACTACTGTAAATGCAAAACTGAGATGCTCCCTATATCACCTGTGCGATGGCGGACGATCGCACTAAAAAAGCTGGCACGCTGGATGCTGGATAATAAATTCTCGCACAATCTAAAATTCTTCAATTCTTCAATCTAAAATCCTATGACAGGTCAAACCCATAAGAAAACAAACTTAATCGCCAGCCCCTATTTAGAAATCGACTATCAAGGCGAAGTGGTACGCTTGGAACTGACCAAGACAGAACACGTACTGGGGCGGAATCCTGACAAAGCTGACTTGCTGGTTCCCCAAGATTGGGGAAAGCTGTCCAGATGTCAAGCAATTTTGCGCCAAGAAGGAGACGACTACCGCATCTATGACGGCGATGGCCTCAAAGCCAGCAGTAGCGGGTTATTTGTACTTCCGAATGAAACTCCTGTAACTCCGACTCAAGGCTGCATTTTGCGGCACGGAATCGAGTTGCGCGTCGGGAAAGATTTGAGGAATCCGGTGCGGGTGACTTATTTCAATCCCGGAAGTCCGGCGCTGGCGAGTTTGCGATCGCGGGAATCTGTGTCTCTGAGAAATCGATCGGTCGTCTTGGGGCGCGATCGCAATTCTACGCTACAGTTAAATTCGCCGATCGTCTCCCGCAGCCATTGTGCGATCGACGCCAACAAACGCGGAGACTACGTTCTCACAGACAAGAGCGCTAACGGCGTTTTTATTAACGGCAAACGAGTTAAAAATGAAGCTATATTGACCGAAGGTGCAAAAATTCGCATCGGCCCTTTTCTGCTAATTTATCAAAATGAAGAAATAACAGTTATCGATCCGGGAAATGCGATCGGCTTGGAAGCCATTAACTTAAACCGACCTTTCGTCAACGATATTTCCCTAGTAATTGAACCCGGACAATTAGTGGCGTTAGTCGGAGGAAGCGGCGCAGGCAAATCTACATTAATGCGAACCTTGCTGGGAATTGAAACCACAAATCGCGGGATAGTTTACGTCAACGGCGAAGAACTGCGGAAAAACTTTGAATGCTACAGTTCTTTAATCGGTTACGTGCCGCAAGATGATATCGTTCACGGCGAATTGACAGTTACAGAAGCCCTAACTTACGCAATTAAATTGCGCTTGCCGCCGGATGTCGATGTCGAGCAAGTTTTGACAAAAACTCTGACCGATATTGAGATGTTGGACAAGCGAAAAACCCTTGTAAAAGACCTTAGTGGCGGACAGAGAAAGCGGGTTAGCATCGGCGTCGAATTGCTTGCAGATCCGAAGTTGTTTTTCTTGGACGAACCAACTTCTGGACTAGATCCGGGGCTGGATAAAAAGATGATGGAACTGCTGCGGAATTTGGCAGATAAAGGTCGGACGGTGGTTTTGGTGACCCACGCTACGGCAAATGTCAGTTTGTGCGATCGCCTAGTTTTCCTCGGCCGCAACGGCTACCTTTGCTACTTCGGGCCGCCCGCAGATGCCGCCAATTTCTTTGGAGTGAATCAAGCAGACTTTGCCAACATTTACAACGAATTAGAAATCGGCGAAAAGGTCATCAAAGAATGGGCGAATACATACCGCAATTCCGCTTATTACCAGCGGTACATAACCGCGCCCCTGAGTCCAAAAGCACCGCAAAAACAAGCACCTCCCGTCAAACTTACCCAACCAGCCCGAGTTTCTCCAATCAAACAACTGTTCATCCTCGCTCATCGCTATTTCCAGCTAACTTTACGCGACCCAGTTAACGTTGGCTTAGGACTGTTAACTGCCGCCGTTTGCCCGATTTTGCTAGCGGGAATCAAAGATATAGAACCGCTAGTTACTGGAACAGCAGACGATCCAGCGCTGGCTTTTTTAGCCCTGCGAATTTTGTTTGTATTTACATCGGCAGCTATTTGGGTAGGTTTGTCAAGTTCTCTGCAAGAAATTGTTAAAGAATCAGCCGTTTACCAGCGAGAAAGATTGGTCAATTTAGGTTTACTGCCCTATGTCGGTTCCAAGTTTTTAGTCCAGGCGGGATTGGCATTGCTGCAAACGCTGTTAATGACCGCAGTAATTTTAATTGGTTTTAAACAGCCGTCACCGGATCTAATCGCTTGGCCGCTGGGTTTAGGAATTACAGTATTTTTAACGCTGCTGGCTAGCATGAGTTTGGGGTTGATGGTATCGGCATTTGTGAAGAATGGCAGTCAAGCGAACAGTGCTTTGCCTTTGCTGTTGGTGCCGCAAATTATTTTTTCGGGAGTTCTGTTCAGTCTGGGAAGCTTGTTTAAAATCGAGAAAATCGGTCAGTATATCTCGTGGTTGACGGTAAGCCGCTGGTCTGTGGGTGCTTACGGTAGCTTGGTTAACGTGAACGCGATGGTTCCGAAGCCGATCGAATTGCCCGATCGAACAATCTTACCGCAGTTATTCGAGAAAAGCGCCGTCTACGAACCGACTTGGCAAAACTTGGCTTTGAATTGGGGAATTTTAGGATTGCACGCAGCAGTTTATTTAACTGCAACTTTGCTGCTGCAAAAGCGGAAAGATATTATTAAATAAGTAGGTCATCTAGCTACGGAGATTACGCGAAAACCACAGCTACGCGAAAACCGGCGAACGGGGAGCGAAGGCCCACCCAACCCATGGCACGATAGGCACTGCGGCAAAAGATCGCAGTATTGAACCAGGAACTGCCACGCCCCACTCGACCATCCCTTATGCCGTCAGTTTCCCAGGAACTTCCGTCAGTTGGTCCACCGTTACAGTCTTGGTGCCACGTATCGCTGCACCACTCGAAAACATTGCCGTGCATATCGCACAGTCCAAAGGCATTGGAGGGAAAACTCCCGACATCGGTTGTTTGTTGACGGGAAAGTCCTGTGGGGGCCTTTGCGTAGGGCCCGTATCCGTTATAGTTGACTAATTCCGGGGTAATGGTTTCCCCAAAATGAAATGGGGTTGTTGTACCCGCACGACAGGCGTATTCCCATTCTGCTTCACTCAATAGGCGATATTTTTTTCCGGTTTGTATCGAGAGTTTGCCACAGAATTCGACGGCATCATCCCATGATACATTTTCTACAGGACGTTTTTCACCTTTAAAATCCGATGGGTTGTTTCCCATGACTGCTTGCCACTGTGCTTGAGTGATGGGGTATTTTCCTGCATAAAAAGCCGGTACTGTGACTTGATGCTGGTGACTTTGCTGATAATTTACTCCCTCTTCGTCGTTGGGGCAACCCATCATAAATGTGCCGCCGGAAATGTAAACCATTTCTAGTACAATTGAGTTACCTAAGTCTTCAGGAAAAAAGTGAGCAAATGACTTAGTGCGGCTGTTTTCTCTGCCATGCGAATCGACTGTGATGACATCAAATTCAAAGATAGGAAAATAGTTTTGTAAACATTGTTTTGTCTTCTCCTCATCCCTATCTTTCAGCAGTAAAAAAGCAGCAGATTTCACCTGCATTGACTTATCCTGCAATGCTCCAATTATCAAATCTACCCCTGCTTCTCCATATTTCAACGCTTCAGAGAGTGCGGCGATTCTAACTTCGATCGCGGGCGCAGCCAAGCGACTTTTAACGCCGGATATGCCTCCGAGTACCGCAGCATTGAGAGGAATTGAATTTTGACCGCCCTTGACTGCATCGTATTGTCTAGGTTCATTTTGATTGTCTGACATAATTTCAACCAAGGACTTTTGCTAGTTTATCCGGCGACAAAGGAGGCATCGCCAGCAATTCCTCAACAGAGAAAGGTTGGGGTTGAGGAATTGCAGCTTCAGAGTCCATGAGTTCTTTGATTTTATCAAAAATCAAAACTGCTTCTGCTTCGCCGTCAGTTAGTTTATCGTAAAAATAAGGTATCGAAAACCAATGCTCAAAAGCAATCTCTAACAAACCATTAGTTGCTAATTGCACGTGCCAGTACCGAGAATATCTGCCATCAATTATCTCAAATAACGGCGCTGGATTCTCTATAGGATAATAAGTATAGCGCTCATCGCAAATATAGTACCCTAAATTTCCTTGCCATTGGGAGATAGCATAGACAGTATACTCTTTACCGACTATCAGTTTAAATTCAGTTTCTTTGGTAATGTCTAGCGGTGGATTTAGGTAATTATCCGGCAAGTCTGCTCCTTTGTTGGCAATGCAGCGAATTTTCATATTATATTAACCTCACTGGTTTTTAGGTGCTGTTTTAGGGTATGTGCGTTTAATTTTGTACTCCACATTTTGGAGAGTGCAGGCATTTCTATACCAATGGATTTCAGCCACATATCCCTCGATAATTGCGGTTTGGTTACTAGCCATTTTATACCAATCTTCAGGCTTGCCGCCATAGTGGGCAACCAATCTGGGAGCATCTCCTAGCGGTCTCCTAGAGCCACCTTGAATCATGATGGCAGGTTGAGCCTTAGCGTCTTGCAGCAGTATTTGTTCTTGTAAATTGGTGGGAATATCATCTGGAAGCGCACCTCTTATCATGTTGTTATTATTGAAAAATATTTAATCTACCAAATCATCTAAGGAAAGCTTAAAAAGGTCGCACAATGCTTTCGTCTGTTCTAGATACAGCTTTGGAATATGTCGGCCCGCTTCCCAATTTTTCACCGTCGTTACAGTAACGCCCAATCGATCGGCAACTTGCTGCTGCGTCAAAGACAGCGATTGCCGTCGCTGTTTGAGTTTTTCGCCCACACTACTCATTCACTGTACCGATTTCAGAATTTTTATGGTTAACTTGACTTAACCCAAGATTGTCCGTAGTATGAGAGGAGAACATTGCGTTCGTCAGAAAGCCAGTGCATCCCGGCTACCAACCTATCAGCACTGGCTCTGGCTCCCATACGTATGGAGACAAGTTAATTATGCCTTACAAAGAACGACTTTATCCTTGGGTTATGGTTCGTTTGCTTCCCAAAATGCAGCGGTTGACAGTTGGTCAGTTCCGCACTCGATCCGATGCTGACGGTCATCTAGAGATTCTCCGTCGCTTGGTTCCGGGCGCGAAATTCGTGGTGATATTTAACCCCGACTTGCTAGAGTCCCAGCAACCTGAGACTTGCTACAGAACATTCGATCGCTAATTCTCAAAAAAAGAAATCCCCTGAGTCAGGGGATTTCTCATATTCAAGCCATCGCTAAATCTACTTAGTCTCCGGCATCAAACACTTATCAGAATCGCATCCCGCAGGCCCGGAATCCATCATTTCACCCATGTCATAACGCCTCAAAGCTACGTGGAAAACTTCACTTTCGCGGCGCGCTAAAGCCTCTGCAACCATCTTGGTGTAAGTTTCCTTGTTTATCGGTTCAAAGGGCAAGCGCGGGAAGGTTTCCAAAGCATCAAACCGAGCTAAAAGTGCTGCGGAAATGTAGCCTTCGTCATCGCGAATTGCTTCGTAAATCCGAGTTCCCAAACTTTCGACTTCATTTTCCCGCAATTCAATCGTGGCTGAAGTATTGTGTCTGACATAGAACTTTTGCACCTGCATATAAAAGTCCATTTGTGCCGCCGCCGAGAATTTGTTAATGTCAATTTCATCGGCACCGGGTAAGTCAGCCCAACTGACAGCAACGGGTATTTCTACCAGCCATTCCGTGCAGCGTTCATCGAAGGGATTGTTGAGCAAATTGCCGTTTTCATCTTTGTCAGATTGAGACGGAATTACGTTGTATCCGTAATCGATGCAGGCGAGGGCTACGGGGTCGCTCTTGCGGAAAGTGATTCGGCGAATAAAACGCTGGGCTTTCGGCGGATGCCACCCCGGAGAAGCGCCTGTGAGCAGAGATTTGGTACCGGATGGTTGGACGGTTGTGCAGCGATTTGGGCGTTTTAATGAATGGCGATCGCAATAATCCCATACTACCCGATTCACAATCTCCCGCCAACCAGTCAAATACTCTTCTTCCCGCCGTTTAAACGCGATTCCCTGGGGAGTTTGCGGGCGGCCTTCCACCCACCAGCGCAGCCACTCCACGCCGAAAGCGTGAACGAAGAAATCGAACAATCCAGTAAATGATACACCGACGATCGGGTCTAATTCGCGGCTGTATTGGTAGCGCGGTTCAAGAAATTTGTGATTGAGAAGTACCGCGACAGATAGAGCTCCGGCCCTGAAAGCTTCCTCCTGTTCTTTGAAATTGTAAGGGTCAAGTTGATTGAGGTGAACCTCCGAAAGGTTGCAGTGAAAATTCGAGCCGATGATTTCCCCACAATTGTGAGTAATACAACCATTAGCAATGAAAGAGTGAGTTAAGGGAACATGGAGGTCATAGACTGGTTCTTCTCCGAACTCTTCTACACTTTTAACTTTTGAAGTATAGCGCTGTTTGACAACTGCTTCGCTGTAATTCCTGGTTTGCGGTTTGATAGCAAGTTGCTCTAAACGCTGCTGTTTTTCTGGTACAAGTGGGAAACCAATCAATTTACAGAAGTTTTTGGCTCCATCTCCTGAGTAAATTATGATTCGCCAACTCCCTCGGTTATTACTGACTTTCTCAGTGCCATCCTTTAAAGTATATGGAACTCCTTTGCCACCTGGTTTTTCCTTGATTTTTAAACTGCTTTTGATTCCCAAGTTGAGCAGCAATAGTTGAACTTGTTTCAGTAATTCCTGAGAACGGTTGCGAAGTTCTATGTGCTTTGCTTTAATACTCACGCTACCGTCGGAACAAAACAATCCCTGAAGGAAACCAATGATTACCTCTTTTGATTGAGATAGAAATGTATTCGGCAAACAGTCTTTAGACTCAATCCCTAATTCTTCAAAGAATGAGTGCATCAAAGGTGAGCCACTGTGAAAAGTATAGACTCCTTTAACTATACTGGGCTTGTGGCGATAGCCTGTCAAAGATTCAACGGCTTCAAATAGAACAGGAAATACAGTTGAATATTCCTTTTGATTCATGTAGAATACTGCGTCTAAGCCTTTAGCTCCTTGGTAAATTGAACCATCTCCATACAACCAACCTAACATTTGAGCTTGAGTGACTGCGATCGTACTTTTGCCAAAACTCCCTTCTCCTCTCTGGATGAAGATAGCGCGATCGGGGGTTAAGTCTTTGGTTGCTACCCAACCTAGATCGGTAAAATGTTGATGGTCAGCAGTACATCTCATCTGAAGCCCATTTTCTAGTGTGATAGAGTAGGTATTCTGTACACCAGTAGAGAAGGCGATCGCATCAGTTAATTTCAACCCATCTAGTCCCACAGACCGCAAATCAACTAAGGCTTTAAAATGCTTGCCAACTAAATCTTTGATAGGGACTAATCCTTGGTCAGTTGAAACTAATGTGTCGCCCGAATGACAAGGGTTTAAACCATAGCGAGCCAAACGGTGATTGATTTCAGTTTCAGAAATGTGAGGATAATGCTTTTGCAACCAATGCTTACTGTTGCCAAGAGCGTAGGCTTTGAGAAATTCATCCTTGAGTTCAGGACTTGTTAAGATATCACAGTTAGATCTTGCTATGGCTTCCCCAGACCATTGAATCGCACCTTCTCCGCTGTAATACTGTTGGCGAACGGCATCAATACATTCTTCCCGCGTCGGTTTGTGATGAAAAACGCGAGAGTGATTTGCCATTCTCAAAGCATCTCGCTCGGGGTCGATTTTCCAGTTGCCATTTTCATCTTGCTGCCACAGATTATTTTTAGCATTTGCGCCCAGTTCATCACTAGAATCAAATTGACGAATCCCCGCGCTGCGCCTAATATTTCCGGCAACGATCGTGACCGCCGCTTCGTCAATCAATACGCAGCATTCAACTGAATTCAACTGCCGCCCTTGAGCTTTATTCAAAATTGCCGCGCACCGCTGATAAAGGTCGGGCAATTTCACCGGATTTGCTACTCCGCCAAAGCCTTTTAAAGGCTCTCCCACCGGGCGAACGTCACTCAAATCGATGAAGATTTGAACTTCTTTGTCAAATCTTTCATCTGTGGATAATTCGAGCAAAGCTTGATAGGATTTCACCCAACCTTGGCGGGAATCTCCGACATAAATAGTGGCGGTTTTTTCGTCTATTTTTACTTCTGTTTCTTGGCGGCGTTCTAAAGCTGGTGTAGAGCCAATTTCTCCTTGGACTGTCACGGTTAAACGGTTGCGGATCGGCGGCAATTGGTTGATATATTGTGGTTCCAAGACGGCGCCCGTGCCGCAGCCCATCATTGCCAAATCCATCAACAAACCAAAGGCGCGCCAGTCGAGAATATTGGTTGAGGAACAGTTATAGGCGCCGGAAAAGTTCTCTGGTTGTTCGATCCATTTGCTGCCGCCTACCCACAGCCAGCGGCCTGAAGCGAGGGTTTTGAGCTCGTTTTGCATCCGGTGCAGCAGTTGTGTTTCTTCCGGGGTGAGGTTTCCCAGCTTTTGTAGGCCCTTGACGGTTCGATCGCACACATCGGCCCAAGTCTCCCGCCCTGTCTCGGTACGGCGGCTGTACGTCCTGAAAAATACTGGATTGGCTGCGGGTGCTGTGTCGGGAAAATCGGACAGGTTGCGTTTTTCGCTGGCACTCGATCGCTCTAATTCTCGAACCATAGGTTGTGTACTGACGTGTCGGAATATATCAAACTACGAATATACAACAGGATTCAGATTTAGGGTAAAAGCTTGACAAATTTCACAATTTGCACTAAATATGGGGCTTCGGACTCGGGAAGGTCGATCGGGCGATCGGCCCAAAACTTCAGCAAAAAACCCGATTTATTCTAGAAACCGGGTTAAGCACAACTATTGTAAAACGTCAATTATTTGTCAATAAAAACTCTATATTCGGCAGCAGCGGGTCTTGAACAACCCCCACACCGTTAAAGCCCCAACGTTCTAGCAGCTTTTTCACCGATGAACCAGAAATCGATTCTACCCCGAATCGATCGGCAACATCAGCAGCGTGGGCATTCAGATAACTCAAAGCGTCATAGTCTTCGCGAAACATCAGCAGGTAACTAACTGCCGAATCTGGATTGGGATTGGCCGAGAGATATTTGCCATCCGCTCGGGAACGTAGCAAGTAAAAAACTTGGGATAACATCTTATCTTTGTTGTCAAAATAATATGTTACCTCAAATTGGGAATGGGGAATTGGGAATGGGGAATGGGGAATTGGGAATGGGGAATTGGCAATTGGGAATTGGGAATTGCCTAAACGATTAGACTTGCATTCCATAAATTTTTGATGCGAGCCGATCAACCGCAGATGCAAGGTAGATCAACGCAGATCGACACAGATAATTTCAGGGAGCATCTCAGTTTTGCATTTACAGTGCGAGCTCGCGACAGCTCGCACTACCATAAAAAATGCTTCTTGCAAAAGTGAGATGCTCCCTAATTTCAAGACAAGAGAGGGAATAAATGCAATGCAAGTCAATCTAAAATCGCTCTTAATCTAGCAGTTAAATCAAAGTCAGTGCCAAACCTTTAATCGACGATCGCCCGTCGCCAATTTGACCGACGATCGAAGCCCGACCGGTCGTTAAATTAATATTGTACAGGCTCGAAACTCCCCCAACATCGATCGCAGCCAAAGCCGTCTCGTTACCGCCCACACTCCTAATATCAAAGCCGAGAACGCTAGAAGCATCAACTCCCAAAGGCCCGATCGTATTCAACACTCCATTATTCGGCGGATCTTGGCGCACCAAAACATCTAAATTGCTGTCAATTACAAACAGCGTTGTCGAAGTTGCTCCCGCAAAGTTATTCACATACCCAGCCCCCACAGCCGCAGTCGGATTTCCAACATTTGGATCGCCCGCCCGGTAAGCCAAATTCCCGTCGAGTTGAACTCCCCCCGTCAGCGTGTCAGAATCGACAATTGCACCGGTATCCGGGTTGAGGCGGACGTTTTGACCCGCTTGATTGACCAACCGAATGCGATCGACTGTCGGATTGAAATCAAAACCTACAGCCCCCGGAGTCAAAGGAACCGCAAATTGTCCGCTACCGACTTGACTTGCAGCGCCAGTTACGGGGTCGATCGCATACAATCGATTGCTACTTCCTAAACCGTACAGCAAACCGTTAGCGGGGCGAAAATCTATCCCCAGCAAACTTTCTCCCGGCTGCAATCCCGTAACTGCTGTATCGCTGAGAATCGCCCGCGGTGCCGCCTCATTAAAACCGACAATTGTTTCAGCGCCATTTCTGACAGTTAAGGCGTAAGCTGTAGGCAAAGGCAAAGCCAAACCGTTAATCTGTCTTCCGCCGGCAATTTGACCGGCGAAGGAAGCTTGACCAGTAGTTAAATTGATATTGTACAAGCCCGAAACGCCCCCGACTTCCAGTGCCGCCACCGCAACTTCGCGGCCGCCAATACTCCTGATATCAAAGCCGAGAACGCTAGTAGCATCAACTCCCAAAGATCCGATCGAATTTAACACTCCATTATTCGGCGGATCTTGCCGCACCAAAACATCAGAATTGCTGTCAATTACAAACAGCGTTGTCGAAGTTCCTCCCGCAAAGTTATTGACATACGCAGCCCCCACAGCCGCTGGAGAACTTCCAAAATTGCGATCGCCCGCCCGGTAAGCCAAATTCCCGTCGAGTTGAACTCCCGCCGCTAAAGTGTCAGCATCGACAATGCTTCCCGTATCAGGGTTGAGGCGACCGTTTTGACCCGCTTGATTGACAAACCGAATGCGATCGACTGTTGGATTGAAATCAAAACCTACAGCCCCTGGAGTTAGGGGAACAGCAAACTGCCCGCTACCGACTTGACTTGCTTCTCCGGTTCTCGCATTGACAGTATACAAGCGATTGCTAGAACCCACACCGTAAAGTACGCCGTTAGCGGGCCGATAATCAATTCCCAGCAAACTTTCACCCGCTTGCAATCCCGTCACCGGGAAATCTGTGATGACGCTTTGCGGATTGGAAAGGCTAAAACCGACAATCCGATTGTCGGGAGTTAAAGCATAAGCCGTTGTCCGTGCTGGAGGCGGAGGATTGGGAACAATGCTGCTAATATTAGTAGTGAAATCTGTTTGGTCGATCGCATTTCGATTAACACCTCTGAGGATAGCCAGAAATTCTCCAGTTACCCGGTCTTGAATAACAGTATCATTTCCAGCGTCCAGAATATTCAAGTCGCTAAAATTGAGACCTCCTGCCAAACCAATTACATCTGTGCGATCGGCAAAATCTGCGATCGTATCAGCATTTCCCAAACTCGCACCACCGCTAGTACGGAAAGGCTCGGCAGCAGCATAGCGACTCAAAACAAATACATCTCCACCATCTCCGCCTGCCAAGATATCAGCACCTCTGTCCCCCGACAAAACATCATTGCCAGAGTTGCCAAAAATCAAATCATTATCTTTGCCACCAAATACAAAATCGTTGTCTTCACCGCCGTTAACAGTATCGCTCCCTAAATCTCCGAAAAGAGAATCTCTCCCAGAATTGCCATCAATTAAATCGCTATCTTTTCCACCAAAAATGCTATCACTTCCAGCATTCCCAGCAATGATGTCATTGCCCATCAAACCAAAAATAATATCATCTTCAGGAGAGCCTGAGAGCGAGTCGGCTTGTACAGTACCTCTAATTTCTGCCACGATCGAATCCCCTATAAATTTGATAATTCAGTCCCATAAAGGCGACTTGATTCTCCGATGCAAGAATCAAATGTTCGCACTGTCAGAATATTTTTCCCACTCTAGACATCTCCAAACAATCAAATTTTGGGCAGACTGGATGCCTGCACCACAATAATTATTAGAGAGGTCTCTTAGTAAGATACGCTGAATTTATAATTTTGGATCTGTACCTTGATAAATTACTTTTCACCACGATCTCATCTATGACTAAAGCCCCTGTCACACTGCTTCTGATACCAATTTAAAAAAAGAATGCAACAGTATTCTTCCCCCGCAATACAGCGGGGGGGGCTAGGGGGGGTCGAAGAGTGTTGCACGATTTTAAAAAAATGGTATAAATTTGCGCGATCGGGCTTTAATCGATGCAAAAAAGTATTCATAAAGAGTGATGACGAATGACTAAATCTACCTGATAAAGGGTATATCTTCTCAAACTAGAGATTTTCCCGTACCCACTGTCTAAAAGCTTGGATAGTTTGGCTGCTACCGGAAACTTGACTTTGCTGAGCGTAACGATTCACTAACTCTATAATGGGGATATCTGGAAAAGTGGGACTAGAATCGGACTCTACATATTGTCCGCCTTGCAAGACATTAATTTGTAGCCCTCGCCGTGCGTAGCGCCAAAGTTCTGGCACTCCTAGAATTTGATAATTATCCAATTGAGTGCGAGAGGTGAGGTCAATTTCTATGGCTAAATCCGGCGGCGGATCGACACTCATATCCAGGCGATTTTTACCGATAATCGCCGCTTGATTTTGAATGTAAAAACAGGTATCGGGTTCAACGGCTTGAGTCATGCGTTGATTTTTCAAAGTTGTCGAACCCAAGGACTCATAATTAATGCCTCGTTCGCTCAATAAAATTTTTACCATATCGCCAATAATTTCTTTGGCTTTTTCATGTTCGGGCAGGGGAACCATAATTTCTAACCGTCCGTTACTGTAGGAAAGTCTGGAATTGCGACGCTCTCCCAATTCGGTTAAGATATTTTCCAATTGCTGCCAACTAACTTCCTCAAGGAGTAATTGCTGACCTGGTTGAATCCTTAATTGTCTTAACTCCAATAGCATAATTGTTAGTCCCTAGTTTGGCGCATCTTTCAAAGTGGCTGGGGTATTTCTGAAATAGGTTCCCAATGAAGTGTGAATCTTCATCGCCAGTAAAAGGCTGAATGTAGTTGATCATTTCAAATCTTCCAACTTAATCCGAGGATCGATCGCCTTTAGTAACAAATCCGCAAACAAATTACCAACAATCAACATCGTAGCGCCCATCATCAAACTCGCCATTACTAAGTACAAATCTTGATTGTTCACCGCCTCCAAAGTCAGCTTACCCAAACCAGGCCAATTAAAGAAAAATTCCGCAATAAACGCACCGCTCAACAAACTAGCAAACTCAAAACCCAATAACGTCACCAACGGATTAATCGCATTCCGCAGAGCGTGAATGTAAATTACTCGATCGTCCGGCAAACCTTTAGCCCGTGCTGTGCGGATATAATCTTGACGCAGCACGTCTAACAATTGTCCCCGCATCAATCTTTGCAAACCAGCAAAACCCGTGACACTGAGGGCGACTGTTGGCAAAATTAAGTGCCAGCAATAATCGAGGATTTGTCCCCACCAAGGTAAGTCTGCATGATCGATGCTCGTCATTCCTCCGACTGGGAAAAGAGGCGAAGTATTTTGAGCGAAAAATAGCAGCAGCAAGGCTGTGATAAAGCTGGGAAATCCTTGTCCGGTGTAGCTGACTACTTGCAAAATGCGATCGACAGTTTTATTTTGATTGACGGCGGCGACTATTCCCAAAGGAAGCGCGATCGCCCAAGTTACAATCAAAGATGCGATCGCCATCAACAACGTCGCCGGTACTCTTTCCCACAGCAGCGACGCTACGGATCGCTGATACACAAAACTGGTGCCAAAATTTCCCTGTGTCAGAATTTGTTTCAGCCACAGCCCATATTGCACAATCGCTGGTTTATCCAAGCCGAATTGCTGTTCGAGTTGCTTGAGTGTCTCCGGCGAAATCTTCGGATTTTGACTCAAAGTATCCAAGTAATTTCCCGGTGCGAGTTCAATAATTGCAAAACAAAGAGCCGATGCTAAAAATAGGGTTAACAGGGCCTGCAACAGTCGCTTGACAACATAGCTAAATGTCTCGTTGCCAAACAGAGAATTGAACATTCGTAAATTTCGATTAGACTTAATAGAAGTCATTAGTTATGAGTTATTAGTTATTAGTTATTGGTTATGAACAAGACTTAAGAATAACCTCTATTATCTGTAGGGTGCGCACTGCGCACCTTACCACAACGAGTAATCTAACAAGACTTAAGAATAACCTCTATTATCTGTAGGGTGCGCACTGCGCACCTTACCACAACGAGTAATCTGTAGGGTGCGCACTGCGCACCTTACCACAACAAGTAATTAACAGTTAACGAACTAATACTCAACTAGCGTGACGATCGGCACATCGGGCAATTTCTGCCTGCCGCCCAAAGCCTGCAACTCGATGACAAAAGCAAAACCGACAAGCTCGCAGCCCGCTTGCTGCAACAAATTAGCCGTCGCGGCCGCTGTTCCGCCAGTGGCGATTAAATCGTCCACCACCAGCACCCGGCTGCCGGGTTTCATGGCATCTCGGTGCATCTCCAGTCGATCGACACCGTACTCCAACTCGTACTCAGCAAAAAGAACTTCTCCAGGCAGTTTTCCCGGTTTTCGGACAGGAACAAAGCCCACTCCCATTTTATAAGCCAAAGGCGTGCCAAAGATAAAGCCCCGCGATTCCATGCCCACCACATAGTCAGCAGACATTCCAGAGCATTTTTCGGCTAAACTGTCAATAGTGTAATTCAGTCCTTGGGGGTTGCAGAGCAAAGTTGTAATGTCTCGAAACATAATTCCCGGCTTGGGAAAGTCAGGAATGTCGCGAATCAGAGATTTGAGATCCATAAGCTTGCAGGTCGGGGTTGAAGGTAACGAGTCATCAAAAATGCTACAATCATAACCTCAATCGATTTGAGATTTTAAATTTTAGATTTTAGATTCACTATATGTAAACAAATGTCATAATTTCCTAACGAGAGGGTTGAATATCAAGATTTGTCAACCTATGATCTAAAGTCAAAAATATAATATCTAAAATCCAATGATCAAGTTGGCAGCACGAGTGGGTGAGGTTCCTCCTTCTATAACCTTGGCGATCGCAGCTAAGGCTAAAGCCATGAGGGCAGAAGGGATTGATGTCTGTAGTTTGAGTACGGGAGAACCAGACTTTGATACTCCCGAACACATTAAAGCAGCGGCAAAGCAAGCTTTAGACGCGGGGAAGACTAAGTACGGCCCGGTGGCTGGGGAAGCGCAGTTAAAAGCTGCGATCGCCCGCAAACTACGCGACGACAACAATCTCAACTATCAACCGGAAAATATTCTTGTCACCAACGGCGGCAAGCATTCGCTCTACAATCTGATGATGGCTCTGATCGAGCCTGGAGATGAAGTAATTATTCCGGCTCCCTACTGGCTGAGCTATCCAGAAATGGTCAAACTCGCCAGTGGCAAGCCCGTAATTGTACGGACAGATGCTTCTACAGGATATAAAATTACACCGGAACAACTGAGTGGGGCGATTACTCCCAAAACCAAGTTATTTGTGCTGAATTCGCCTTCTAACCCGACGGGAATGGTGTACACTCCAGCGGAAATTAAAGCGCTGGCCGAGGTGATAGTCGATCGAGATATTTTAGTCGTTTCTGACGAGATTTACGAAAAAATTATATATGACGGCGCCCAACACGTCAGCATCGGTTCCCTGGGCCAAGAAATATTCGATCGCACGATCGTTAGCAGCGGTTTTGCCAAAGGTTACTCGATGACAGGCTGGCGGATTGGCTATTTAGCAGGGCAGATCGAATTAATCAAAGCCACCAGCACCGTTCAAGGTCACAGTACCTCAAACGTGTGTACTTTTGCACAGTACGGCGCGATCGCAGCTTTGGAAAGCAGCCAAGAGTCTGTGGAAAAAATGCGCTTAGCTTTTGCCGATCGGCGTGAGGTAATATTTGAATTGCTCGATGCTATCCCCGGAATTAGCTGCATCAAACCAGACGGCGCTTTCTATATGTTTGTCAATATCAGCAAGACAGGAATGACTTCTCTGCAATTTTGCGATGCTTTCTTAGAACAGCATCAAGTAGCAGTTATTCCAGGGATTGCGTTTGGTGCAGACGACCACATTCGCTTGTCTTACGCCACCGATTTAGGCACAATTAAAAAAGCAGCAGAAAGGCTCGATAAATTTGTTCGCAGCATCTAAAAATTAGTCATATCCTGTCCGATCGATTAACAACAATAATATTAGTTTGTAGTGCGGACTTCAGTCCGCAGTCTAAGAGCGGACTGAAGTCAATAATATTAGTTTGTAGTGCGGACTTCAGTCCGCAGTCTAAGTGCGGACTTCAGTCCGCAGTCTAAGAGCGGACTGAAGTCCGCACTACGAACCGCTTCAGTTCGCAGTCTAGGAGCGGACTGAAGTCCGCACTACGAACCGCTTCAGTCCGCAGTCTAAGAGCGGACTGAAGTCCGCACTACGAACCGCTTCAGTTCGCAGTCTAAGAGCGGACTGAAGTCCGCACTACGAACCGCTTTTGTTATGGTAATCGATCGGACATGATATCATGGGTCATTGGTCATTGATAGTAACTGACTACTGTCAACAGCCAACAGCCAACTGTCAACGGACTAAAGCTGTTTCGTCATAATTTCCTTCAGCAAATCCAGTCCCTTCTTCACTCGCCGAGAAACCGTCACCGCGCTGATACCCAAGCGTTCGGCCGTTTCCTTCTGCGTCAAATCGTACAGAAAAACAAACTCCAATATCTCCCGAGTCCGTTGTTCCAACATCGCCAAAGCTTGCTGTACGCGAATTTGATCTTCTTGGGCCAACTGAAAACTCCGATACTTGCTATCGGGCACCAATTCTCCCAGACAAGTCGCCCCCTCATCTTCATCCTGCACCGGCGCATCTAAACTTAAAGGCGATCGGTTGAGATGGGCTAACTTAATTTCTTGCCATTCTGCCACAGAAACCTCAAGCACTGCTGCTACTTCAGCATCCGTAGGTTTGCGGTTGAACTGTACCTGCAAATCCTTGATCGCTGCGACTGATTTGCGTTCCAGGGCCAGCCAGTGGCGCGGAACTCGCACAGAAGGGCTTTTGTCCCGCAAGTAGTGCTGAATTTCGCCGCGAATGTAGGGAATTGCAAAGGAACTAAAAGCGTGTCCCTTCGAGATATCAAATCGCTCGATCGCCCTAATCAACCCAATACACCCAACTTGCTGCAAATCATCGTAGCTTTCACCGCACTGATTGATCCAGTGGTAAACTTCTTTTCGCACCAGTCCAATATTCAGTTGAACTAACTGATTGCGGACTTCATTCGAGCCAGAATGTTGGTACTCGCGCAACAATTGCAAATTTTCGCTTTTTAGCTCGTTGGGGATTGTGGTAGACATGGTTGCATAAAGGTTGGTAGAGCAGGGGACTGATGTTGCTTTAGACCTAGTTTTTAATCTAGTCTAAAAAAATTAATCTTGCTGTGGTGTAATCCTAGCACTTATATATCTGTGACAGCAGACACACCAGTCAAAATTTGGGACTGTGCATGGATTTGAGGGAATTAGTCAATTTTAAATTTTAGATTTTAAATTTACTCCACCGATTAATTTAGGAGCTTCTATTTGGGTCTAAAATTTGGCGATCGACCCTAAGCGATCGTCAGGGCTTCCGTTTTTGGTCGGGGTCATCCCAGAAGTGTTCAGCAAAATCCGTATTTTTACTGATGTTTATTTTTCACACCATATTGTAGTCGGAAATTTGTTTAAAGGCAATACTTCAATTAATCAAAAATCCTAATTTAATAACTGGCAACTCAATAACACTTTAAGCATAGATTTAGTCATTAGTCAACAGTCTTCAGTTATCTTTCTAAAGACTGTTGACTAATGAAAGGCGAGCAGTAGCTTTAGGACAAAAAACTGCTCAAGTTCGTTGGCGAAGCCCTCGCAGAGGATCGATCCAGAAAGACAATTTTACGAAACTGAAGGCTCAATCCGAGCGTAAAACAAACCGCGAATTTTCACGTCGAGAGCAGGTCTAGCTCCCAAATCAGTATCAGAAGGCTGCGTGCTCTCAAAAATCCCGCCAATTTCGCCAGTGGCGCTGTTGACTTTAGCAATTTGGAGAGAAATTTTGCCCGCCTTGGTGCGGGTGTCAGCCAGCTTAACATTAGATCGATTCAGCTTGGAATTGTCAGTAGCCGGCAAGGCGACAGCATTGTCGTAGCCCGTCGATACACCGCGACCTTTAGGGTCTAAAAAGCCTGCGCTGCGGTAAGAAGGAACGTTGAAAATCCCTTGGAAATCGGTAGAAGTATTGATAGCAACGACTCCCGGATCGGAAGTAGCCACCAACTCTTTAATGGTGAACAAGAAGGGTACTTGCTCTCCACCCGGTAACTGCACTGTAATTGCTTGAAAGTCCAAGCCATCCTCTTCTGTAAAAGTCAGAGTGCCGTCATTACCAACCTTGAGCGTACCTTGAACTTGGTCAATGCTCGACGTGAACCGCGTCAACAATTTACCAGGAACAAATTCTGCCTCTTGGCGTTTGTTTGCTGCTTCTTCCTTCACAAAGTAAGTTGTGGGCTGCAAACACATACCAGCCAGTTTATAGGTGCCACCCGCTTCAATGGGGATCGATCCCCGAGAAGTTTCTGCCAAGCTAGGGCAGTTATTGGCCAATCCTGTACCTCTAATCTCGTCGTAGGTGAGCAACTCGGTAGTCGCCGCCGTCGTATCAGTAGGAGCAGAAGAACAAGCAACCAGCGCACTCATGCAAAATGCTAAAAGTGCAACAATTAAAGCACGATATTTCATTCCCAACCTCAATATCCAACATCGGATTATATTAAGAAAAAGCCCTAGTTCGAGCAAAATATAATTGCCCGCCGGCAGGCTAGGCCAGCGCCATAGCAGCATTTAGATCCCGATCGCTCGCTTCACCCACACTGGCTTTTCCTCAAAAAATCGAGCTAGTGCAGTGAAAATAAGCAAGAACTGATGATTTCTCAATCATGTTCGGATCGCAGCCCAATACACATGGTACGACGGGTTGTGCTCTTTTCCTGACTTGGACTGCAAATAAATCTTGCGATCGTCAACCCACTTAAGTTACGTTGCTTATTGGCCCCGAATGGCGATCGCCACTAGCTCGATTAGTCGGCTCACCAAAAGGCTGGAGACAAACGCCTTGTAGATTTCAAAGGAAGCAGCAGTATGGACAACGGCAAAAATTTAGAGTCAGAAAAGTTGCAGTCTCAACTGCAATCGCTGACAGAGGCGATTCGGACTTTAGCCGAAAGTTGTCAGGGAGACAGCGTGCTGCTTTTGACCCTGCTGCGGGCCCTGGAAGCTTCGCACCAGGAAATTCGGGACGGTTTGTTCCAAGCATCTTTTCCCGACAACCGCCAAGCAGTTTACAAACTTCTCAGGAATATTGAAGCCAATGGCGGCTGGCCTTACATCCAGCGTATGAAACTTCGATCGCTCTTGGGGTACGCCCAACAATTATCTCCCCTAGAAGACGATCCGGCCGAGTCGTTCTCAGACTCGGCCGGAACTGAGCAAGACCTTAAATAGTGATGAGTGATGAGTTTTAAGTTGGTGAGGTTGACATTAACTCAAAACTCATCACAGAAGGACGCTGTTGCACCTAGAACCCGAAAGGTGTAGGAGGTACGGGTATCGGACTCGGCAGCATCCCAGGAAATACCGGCGTCGGACCGGGCATTGGCAAAAGTCCCGAACTAGGCGTCGGGGCGATCGAACTAATTGATACCATTGAATCAGGTACCGTAACAGTCGGCGCAGTCGGAATCCTCGAAACCGTCGGAGTTGGAGTCGTAGTCGTCGGAGTTGGAGTCGTAGTCGTCGGAGTTGGAGTCGTAGTCGTCGGAGTTGGAGTCGTAGTCGTCGGAGTTGGAGGTCGTCGGAGTTGGAGTCGTAGTCGTCGGAGTTGGAGTCGTAGTCGTCGGAGTTGGAGTCGTAGTCGTCGGAGTTGGAGTCGTTTCCGTTCCCGTAGTAGTCGTAGTAGTCGTAGTCGTCGTAGTCGTCGTAGTCGTCGTAGGTCTGGGGGAAAACGTCCCAGTCACACTGATAAAATCAGTGGCATCGATCAGCGCCGACGGAGTGTTGACCAAAATTGCTAACAGCTTGCCGTCGATCGTAATTACCGTATCTCTGAGATTGGCGCCATTACCTTGGCGAACTTGCAATTGACTGAAAGATAAACTGCTTGGCAGTCCAAAGAAATCCTCAGCCTCATTGTAATCAGTAATTAAAACCAAACTTCCCGGGCCAGCTCCCAATCCAAAAATATCACTGCCGCTACCGCCAGTTAGAGTATCGGAACCTTCACCTCCAACCAGAGAATCATTACCCTCAGCCCCAAATAAATTGTCATTACCGAAACTACCCAAAATTGTATCGTCGCCCAAACCTCCGGCCAAAGAATCATCGCCAAAACCGCCGTCGAGAACATCATTACCTTTGCCACCAAATAGGAAATCATTACCTTCATCTCCCATGAGGCAGTCGTCACCTTGATCGCCGCGAATGGTATCCAAACCGCTGCCACCAGAAAGTGTATCGTCAGCCTTGCCGCCGAATAGTTGGTCGTTGCCGGATTCTCCCAAGAGCGAATCTCTGCCAGCATTGCCATACAAAGTATCGTCACCGTCACTGCCGGCCAAATAGTCGTTGCCATCAAGGCCAAACAGTTGATCTCGCCCGCTACCGCCGTTGAGAGAATCGTTCCCAAAATCCCCGTAGAGATAGTCGTCATCACTATTTCCGAACACCGAATCGTCGCCGTCACTCCCTCTGAGGGTGTCGTTGCCAGTACCGCCGGCAATCACATCATTGCCTCCGTTGCCGCGAAGCAAGTCGTCCCCTGCATCTCCCAACAAGCTGTCTAACCCATCGTTGCCGTCAAGGGTATCGTTGCCCAAACCGCCGCGAATCGAGTCGTCCCCATTGCCACCGGAAAGAAAATCTCGGCCTTGGTTGCCAATGAGTTCGTCATTTCCTTCACCCCCAAGCAGCGAATCTCCTCCGTCGCCTCCGAGAAGCTGATCGTTGCCTGCGTCGCCTTCTACGGTGTCATCTCCATTCGCACCCAGCAGTGTGTCATCGCCATCTAAGCCGCGAATTCGATCGCTCTGCGGAGTACCTAGAATAAAGTCGTTGCTGTCCATGCCGATCAGGTTTGCCATAGGGAATACACCGCTCCTCAATAAAATAAATTGTTTTAAAGTATGTCAATCGCCTGCGTGACAAGGGATTGCTGCTTGCCTACGTTAGCATAGTTGAGATTTTGTCAATTTGCTGAAGGGGCGCGGGAAATTTTGCCAGTGTCTGGAGTGGCGATCGGCAAATACGTTTGTAGTGAGGACTTTAGTCCTTTGATGGATGCGGACTAAAGTCCTCACTACAGGTTCGTAGTGAGGACTTTAGTCCTTCTATGGATGCGGACTAAAGTCCTCACTACGAACCTATTTTTATTACAGGTAATTGACGGGATATTACAAATAACGAATGACGGATGCTTTTTACTTTTGTTCGCTAATCGGCAGCACGATCGCAAATTCAGTCCCAACTCCTAGAGTAGAATTCACCTCAATTGTACCGCCGTGTTTTTCTACAACTATTTGACGGGCGATCGCCAATCCCAACCCCGTCCCTTTACCCACTCCCTTAGTGGTAAACAGGTGGTCGAAGATGCGATTTTTTACCTCGGACGACATTCCCTTGCCGTTATCGGCGATCGTAATTTTGACGCTCTTATCTTCTAAAGAGGTAGTAATGACAATTCGATTGGGAGCCAGTTGAATATCGGCATAACTGCGTCCGAAATTTGATTCATCCAGAGCCTCGATCGCATTTGCCAAAATATTCATAAATACCTGGTTTAACTGTCCGGCATAGCATTCTACCATAGGAATTTTACCGTATTTTTTAACAACTGCTATTTCCGGGCGATTTTCCGACGCTTTGAGGCGATGTTTTAAAATTAAAATAGTGCTATCAATACCTTCAGGAAGGTTGAAAGGAATGGGGAGCTCGCTATCGGCACGAGAAAATGTCCGCAAGCTCGTGCTAATGTCTTTAATCCGGTGCGCTCCTTCTCGCATTGAATCAATTAACTTCGGTAAATCTTCGCGGATGTATTCAAGATCGATCGCTGCTATTTCTTCTTGAATTGCCTCGCTGAAACTACCAGATTCTTGCTTGACTAAATCGAGCAAGCCAAACAAATCTTTGATGTAGTCTAAAGCGTGTTGAATGTTGCCGCTAATAAAGCCAACCGGATTGTTAATTTCGTGGGCAACCCCAGCCACCAAGTTACCCAAAGCTGACATTTTTTCGCTTTGTACCAATTGTAATTGAGCAGAGTGAAGTCGATCGTATTGTTGTTTCAATTCTTGATTAGCTTGCTCTAATGCCTGATTCATCGACTGGAGTTGGCGATTCTGTTCCGCTAGTTGTTGAGCTTGTAGAGAATTTTCCTGTTTCAATAGTTTTTGTAAGCGACTGAGTTCTAAATGAGTAGAAATCCGAGCTAAAACTTCCTCTGCTTGAAATGGTTTCGTGATGTAGTCCACTCCACCTACACTAAAAGCTTTCACCTTATCCATCATTTCATCCAAAGCACTGATGAAAATCACCGGAATATCGGCAGTTGATTCGTTAGCTTTGAGATGTTGACAAACTTCATAGCCATTCATTTGGGGCATTTGAATATCTAACAAAATCAAACTAGGAGATGACTTTTCAATAACTGCTAAAGCTAACTTGCCGCTGGGAAATGCTCGCGTCAGGTAGCCCTTTTCCTTGAGAAGATTGACAAGCAGATGTAAATTGGCGGGTGTATCATCAATAATAAAAATTTGACCTTGACTCTCGTTCATATTTTACTCCTGTTCGGATATAGCAGCCGCAATTAAGTTCAAAATCTTCTCATATTCAAAGTTATGCAAACTCTTCCCGAGTTCCTCAGCTAAAAACCGATCGCGATTAGCTATTTGTTGCACCAACTCAGCCATCAACTCCTCATCTGAAAACATCACTGCCTCTTGTAGTTGAGCTAATATATCCCTGGGAATTTCTGCCAGCGTCTCTACATTTAAAATTACTTTGGGAGTTTTTATTTTCTCATTTTCATGACTTAAATCTTCATAAACATATTTCACTCCTATCTGCTTATTCATGGCAATAAATATTTCTTGCTCTCGAAACGGTTTTCTCAAGAAATCATCGCAACCCGCCGCTAGTACCACGGCTCTCTCTTCTTCTAATACGCTAGCAGTTAAAGCAATAATTGCCGTTGCTTGACCTTTAGTGTAAGATTTAATTGTTTTAGTCGCCGTGTAACCATCGATCACAGGCATCCGCATATCCATCCAAATTAAATGTGGCTCCCACTCCTGCCAAATAGCCACTGCTTCTTGTCCGTTACAGGCTTCCTGAAGTTCAAATCCCAAGGGAGATAGCAGTTTAATTAATAACTGACGGTTTGTCGGTTTGTCGTCCACAATCAGAATCCGATATCGCGGTTGATTTGGCTCTAGAGCTATGATGCGCCGAGTCGGTTGCTGGGCGACAATATCGCTGGCTTCTACCTCAGTAAGTTGAATATCAAACAGGAAATTCGTGCCTTGTTCTACTACACTTTTTACTGTAATATCTCCCCCCATGAGACGCACGAATTGGCTGCTGATAGGCAAGCCCAAACCCGTACCTTCTTGAGCTTGTTTTCCGGTTTCTGTTTGCGTGAAAGCTTCAAACAAATTCCCAATTTCTTCAGGCCCAATCCCGGCTCCTGAATCTTCGATTTCAAAATGTATGGTGTGGGTTTTGTCGGCAGTTTCTTTAACGGTTACTCTGACGAAAATACCTCCTTCTTGAGTAAATTTGATGGCGTTGTTAATGATGTTAATCAGCACTTGACGCAATTTCACGTCATCGGTACGGACGTAGCGAGGTAGATGGGGTGCTGATTCCATGAGTAACTGCAAACCTTTCTCTTCTGCCTTCATTTCAAACATATCGTGTATGTCCTCAAGTAGCCGATGCAAGTCGAAGTTTTTTTGGTTGAGAGTGGTTTTGCCTGCTTCGATTTTAGACAGATCGAGGACGTTGTTAATTAGGGTGAGCAGGTGTTCGCCACTGCGAGAGATGATGCCGACACTTTCTTGATGTTCGGGAGGCAGAGTTTGAGAGCGAGTCATGATTTGAGAAAAGCCTAGAATGGCGTTGAGGGGAGAGCGCAATTCGTGGCTCATGTTGGCAATAAATGTGCTTTTTGCCTGATTAGCTACGTCGGCTTTTTCTTTAGCTATTACTAATTCTGCTGTTCTTTCTTCTACTCGGTGTTCGAGTTCATTGAAAGAGGTTTTGAGTTGTCCTGCCATCTGATTGAATGAGATAGCTAATTCTCCTAATTCATCAGCGCGATCTAAATCTACAGCCTGACTTAAATCTCCTCGGGCAATAGCTTTAGATGCTTGATTGAGGCGGCGAATTGGTTGTGTCACCCATCGAGCAGTGACAAAACAGACCCCAGTTGCTACTATTAATGCTGCCATGCACAACAGTATAGTTGTCTGAGTATTGGAGTTAATTTGCTCCATGAAATCTGCTTCTGGAACTACTACAATTACTAACCAATCAAGTCCAAAATCATCTTGGAAGGGCATAACTTGAATAAATTGTAGCTGACCAGAGATGGTGAATTCTAGTTGTTGTTCCTGTTTTATATTACTCAAATTGTCAAATTTTTTGGTTAAACTTTGAGCAGTTGCGCTAATTAACTTATCCTTACTGTCTAATGCTTTAAGGCGTTGGGGCTTTGCATCCTTTTGATTTTCTAATGTAAATAGCTGCTGTTTGGTTGAACTTGCTACTAAAAATCCAGATTTTTCGATAATAAAAACCTGCCCTGACCGACCGATTTTGAGATTATTTAGAAATTGACTAATAGCTTTTAACGAAAAAGTAGTACCAATAAAATATTGAATTTTTCTGCTATCATTATAAACAGGCGATATAGCAGTTATCTGCGGTTGGAGGCTAATAAATTCAGGATAAATTTCACTCCAAGCCTGCTTTCTTTTCCGTTCGTCATTAATGAACCAAGGTCGGATATAAGGATTAAATTTTGTGGTACTTTTTTCTAGATTTTCCGTGCGATTTCCCCGAGCATCTATTTTGGAAAAATAAGGGTAAAAGCCTGTATTACTGTTACTCATATAAAATTGCAGTGAATTATCTTTAGCCCTCCGCTCAATTCCAAATAAATCTCCTTGCGCCGAACACAAAGAAATCCAGCTTACATAATCAAAAAACTGCATTTGTTGCCAAAGTAATCGATCGGCTTTTGGATTCTGTTTCTTCAAATCGAAACTCAATTCCCTGCGAGCAATCGCATCTGCATTCAGCCTGTTAATCAGAAAAGGTTTCTCTAGATAATTGTCCAGATACATTTTGACTCGATCGCTAACTTCGCTTCGCAGTTGAGCCGCTACATCATTAACAGCTTTCTGCCCGTTACGCAAGGACAGATAGCTAACCAATCCTACAGCAGCAAATATTTGCAGTACAAAAGGCACAATTAAGACTGTTCGCAGGGAAACTTGCCTGGAAGTTTGAGAAAAAATGTAATTTAACTTTTTGAGTGTCACGATCGCTTACAAGTTGCTAGGATTACTAATTTGATTTTTTTCAAGGATACTCTAAAATTTGGTATTTCGTTCTTGATAGCCAGCAGTTTTCAAAGCACCAGAAAACACAGACAAGTTAGTAGCGTTGTCATCCACGATCGAGATAAACGGTTGGGTTTGGCATGGCATGGGTTTCGGCTTCTATTAAGCGAGGTAGTTTTGGATAAATGTTCGCAGTTGTGGCTCTTCATTACCTTTTATGCTAATTTATTAATTAAACATCATAAATTGCCTGTAAAATCAACGATTCTAGTGGATGGTCGCGAAAGTCAGCACCTCAAATGATAGCCATAACGAATAGACTTATTGACCAGAAAGGGTTTCAGCCAACTTCACGGACACTTTTAGCATAACAAGTAATGAAGAGCCGCAGTTGTTTGAGTTCGCAAGCTTCAGCAAGGCGGATAACTTCTCGGCTAAAAGCCGTCGCATTTGCATCCTGAAGTTCCCCGGCGACTTCGATATCTTCGATCGCCTCGCCCGAACAATTTATATAGATCCCAACTCGATCGATATTTTAACTTGCGGTTGCTGGTATTGTAAACGATCGGGAATTACGCAGACGCGATGGAAAACTGGGTTTTTGACTTGACATTTCAGGACGCATTTCGATCCGCGATCTGCAGTAGATTGCTGGTTTCTGAAGTACATTCAATAGCCTGTAGGGACACGGCATTGCCGTGTCCCTACCTCTGGTATGTCCCGAACATACCTGAAAAATGCTGTAATTTACTTGATGTTTAACATTCTAGGCATCAACTTGTCAAAAATATTATCCCGCATAAATGGGAAGGGTAATGATAAATTCTGTACTTTGTCCTGGAGTAGAATTAACTGTGATATTACCGCCATGTTTTTCGACAATAATTTGACGGGCGATCGCCAATCCCAAGCCGGTACCTTTCCCCACAGCTTTTGTGGTAAATAAATGATCGAAAATCCGCTGTTTTACTGTTTCCGTCATCCCCGCACCGTTATCGGCGATCGCAATCAGGATGTGCCGATCGCTCTCCAAAGCGCTCCGCACCGCGATACAGTTAGGATTCGCTTCAATTTGGGCAAAACTCCGTCCTTGACTTGACTCATCTAAGGCATCGATCGCATTGCTGAGCAGATTCATAAATACCTGATTGAGTTGACCGGGAAAACATTCGATTTGAGGCAGATTGCCGTAGTCAGTGACGACTTCGATCGCGGGACGGTGTTCGTTAGCTTTCAGCCGGTGTTTGAGAATTAAGATCGTACTGTCAATCCCTTCATGGATATTAAAAGGAACTTTGTAATCTTTATCGGCTCTGGAGAAAATGCGGAGGCTGGTGCTGATGCCGCGAATGCGATCGCACCCCACTTTCATCGACGACAGCATCTTGGGCAAATCTTCTAAGGCATACTCCAAATCAATATCCTCAGCATCTTGTTCGATTTCTTCGCCGGGATTTGGCAGTTTTTCTTGATATAATTTCAAGTGGTTAATCACATCTGCGATCGTGTTCGTTGCTTCGTCAATATTGCCGCTAATAAAGCCGACGGGATTGTTGATTTCGTGGGCGACACCCGCGATGAGATTGCCCAAGGCGGACATTTTTTCGCTCTGTACGAGCTGTAACTGTGCTTGCTGCAAGTCAACGAGCGATCGTTCTAAATCTCGTGCGTAAGCTTGAGATTGTTGGTACAAGCGGGCATTTTCGAGGGAGATTGCGGCTTGGGCGCATAACAATTGGATGACTTGAGTGCGATCGCCAGTAAATGCACCAATTGTCAAATTATTTTCTAGATACAGCAACCCGATTAATTTACCCTGATGCAAAATCGGCGCGCACAGCAGACTTTTGGGCTTTTGCTCCATCAAATACGGCTCTGCCATAAAGTCATTTTGTGCTGCTGCATTATCCAAAACCACAGTTGTCAAAGTGCGCTTGACGTAGTTAACCGCAGCAGCAGGAACCTCTTCGCTGGCTGAAAGCGGTACAGACATTGAGATGACATTTTCCTTGAGAGATGCTACAGCTTCGACTGCGAGATTCCCATCCTTAACCAACAGCAGAACAGCTTTTGTGGCCCCGGCATTTTCGAGCAACACAGACATCAATGCCGCCTGCAATTTTTCTAATTCTATTTCACTCGATACAGCTTGGGAGGCTTTGAAAATAGTGTCGAAATCGAGGGCTTCGGAAATACTGCTGCTGCTAGATTGAGTTGTTTGGATGGTTTGATCTAAAATAGACGATTTATTGATGGTTTTTCGGCTGGTTTCGCTGAGGGCTGAACGGTTTTGTTTTGCCTGCAATATGGGAGCAAGAAGTTGGGGATAGCGTTTTTCTAAGTCATCAATTTTGGCTTTTGCACCCCAGCGAGCATAGCAATAATAAGCTTCTTGCATATAGCCAGCAGCAATTTTTATTTTTCCCCAAGCAAGCAAGAATTTAGCAGCTAGTTCATTAGCCAGAGCTTCTTCTTGGATAAAACCATTTTCCTTAGCTCCAGAAATAGCCCGATCGTAATATTCGATCGCCTCAACCTTATTGCCCAACACGCGCGATCTTTCTGCCTCCACCAAATCATATTTATGTTGAAAGTTCATTGGTGCGTGGTAAGCGCGATGGTGCAGTTTAGTCTGGTTTTCAGCAACGCGATCGAGGACTGCCGTTTTGTCTGTCACCTCTAAAAAATCAGCCAATGCAGTCAGAGAATCATAGAAGTAAAAAATGGGTACGCCAATCAGACCTGCCCCGGCTGCTAGGGTTTGGCGTGCTTGGGCCGCATCTTGTTTTGCCTCAACCATTTCATTGAGTAAGTAGGAAGCTGTGAGCCGATAAACCCAATAAAAATGTAACCCACTTAAATCATTAGAAACAGTTAAGGTATTATGCAACTCCTTTTGAGCAGTCAGTGCAGCCTCATTCCGAGTCGCTTGTAATCGCTGGATAGTTTGCAAAATAGCCAAACTATAGTTTGAGATTCCAATAACTTTTAGTTTCAAGAGTGTGGCGATATAAATTTCTATTTCTGTCAACAGCGTCGTTAATTCTTTGCCAACCGCATAGGAAGATTGACAAATATGGGCAGCACCGTAGCCCGTATATTCAAAATCACCCACTTCTAGTCCTATTTTGAAGGCTTCTGTCAATAGAGGCAAACTATTTTGGAGGTGGGATTTACAATGAATAGTAAAAGCTCCGACAATCACATTCACTTTTGTCTGAACAGGTGGCAATTTAAACTTTTCCGCCAGTTTTAATCCTAGTTGTCCAAATTCATAGGCTGGGTCTAAGTCTTCTAAAATACTGCTTAATAAAACAGCATAAGTAGTGTAAGTGAAAGCAGAGAGGGCTGTATTGCCTAGTTGAATCGATAGTTTGACTTGAGCCAAAACAACAAAGGGAAACAGCAAGGGGGCAGAAACGTAAGACGTTGCGATAATACTCGATAGTAACTGCATACTTGCCAAAGCTTCTGCGTCTGTCATTACGGGCAAATCAAGTAAATCATCGGCAGTTCTGCCATTGAGTAATTCAGCCACTTCTTGCATCGCTGGGACGATATCGGCGGGTGCTGGTTGTTTGGGTAGATGAATATTGAATTGCTCTAGGGCATTCTGTGCGATCGCAATCGCCTCTAAAAACTGACTCTGAGTGCTATGGGCTTGAATCTGGATTTCATAGGTTTTAACCAGGTCGAGTGTCTCCAGTTTTTGAGCTAAGATTGCGCTCACCCACTGCTCCATTTGAGCAAAATCACCGAAGAGATACGCCGCTGCTGCTGCACCTTCATGCAATGCCAGCATCAGGCTAGTTTGGTTCTGCCAGCCGCCCAGATCGTCTAGAAGTGCTAAACCTGTACTGCAATAAGTCAGTGCTGGTTCATAGGCATTCGCCGCTTTGGCTCTGTTTCCAGCCATTAAATTGAGTTGGGCGAGATTGGTTTTTTCCAGTGGATCGACTAGAAGGGCGATCGCGCGATTCCAGTGGTTGACAATCTCAAAAATATTGGATTCTAGTTCTGCATCTGGGGTGTTTTGCCGCAGCAAGCGAGCCATTGCTAAATGAGTTGACTGTTGTTGGTCTTCGGGAATTAGAGAATAAGCAGCTTGTTGGACGCGATCGTGCAAAAAGCAATAAGTGGGATTGGCTGCTGTTTCAAAAGCTGCTTCACCCTCAGCTTGAGTGAAGAATTTATAGATTTTGGTAGTAGGAATTACTAACTCTTCTTGCAATGCTTTCCACAAATATGTTGCTGTCATTCCTGCTGATTTCTCACTCACAATCATCAAGGTATGCAAATCAAACTTCGCCCCAATACAAGCTGCTAGTTTGAGCATATCCTGAGTCTCAGTCGGCAACTTCTGTAATTGCAGCGCCATAAACTCCACTACATCATCAGTAAGTGCCCAAGCTCTAACCTTAGCAATATCACACTGCCAATGTCGAATATCCCAATTAAAACTAATTAACTCATCATCGTGTAAGGCTTTCAAAAATTGGGTAGCAAAAAAAGGATTTCCTTTGGTTTTTTGGTACACCAATTTTGTCAATGGTTGAGCTAGGGATAATTCACAATTTAGGGTATCAGCCACCAATTGATTTGTATCTTCCAGACTCAAAGGTTGCAGAGTAATTGTCTGCACTACTGCTCCAGTTTTGATAATTTCATCTACTGTCAATATAAATGGGTGGACTGGGGAAACTTCATTGTCTCGATAAGCCCCCAAAACCAATAAATATTTGGTGTCCTGCATCAACAGTTTTAGCAAGTTCTGAGAGGCAGAATCAGACCACTGCAAATCATCAATAAACATCACCAAAGGATGTTCTTGGCTAGTAAATACTTTAATAAAGTTCTGGATCAACAAATTGAAGCGATTTTGAGCAGAAGTTCCTGATAGTTCTGTAGCTGGGGGTTGCTTGCCAATAATCAGTTCCAGTTCAGGAATCACATCCACTAAAACTTGTCCATTGTCGCCCACTACTTCCAGAATCTTGGTCTTCCAGATGTTTAATTGACTATCTGATTCTGAGAGCAATTGTCCCATTAAATCTCGAAAAGCTTGGACAAATGCTGAAAACGGAATATTGCGGTTAAATTGGTCGAATTTGCCTTTGATGAAATAACCCCGCTGCCGCACAATTGGTTTGTGGACTTCGTTAACTACAACTGTTTTCCCAATCCCTGAAAAACCAGCTACTAGCATCATTTCGACCCCCCTGTGTTCCTCCTTGGTAAGGGGGCTTGCAACGCGCTCAAAGGCTTCGAGTAGGGTTTTTACTTCGGTTTCTCTCCCGTAGAGCTTCTCTGGGATAATGAAGCGATCGCACAAATCCCTCTGGGCTATTTCAAAATCATATATTGTACCACTTTCTTGTAATTGACGCAAACAAAATTCTAAATCAAATTTCAGCCCCAAAGCACTCTGATAGCGATCTTCGGCATTTTTAGCCATCAATTTGTTGACAATCTCGGAAAGTACCTGCGGGATTTGCGGATTGATGTCATGCAGCGATGGCGGTTGCTTGGCAATATGACAGTGTACCAATTCCATCGCATCGTTGGATTGAAACGGCAACTCTCCCGCTAGCAATTCGTAAAAAGTCACGCCTAGCGAGTAAAAGTCTGTGCGGTAGTCAATGCCGCGATTCATCCTTCCCGTTTGTTCGGGTGACAAATAGCCGAGTGTCCCTTCCAACACGTTAGGATTCATCAGGATTTGAGTTTCTCTCGGCAGCAAAGATGCGATGCTAAAGTCAATTAGTTTGACTTGTTTTGTTTGGGGATTAATTAAAATATTGGCGGGTTTAATGTCTTTGTGAATGATGCGGTGGCGGCAGAGTATATCTAATGTACTGCTGATGTCGATCGCCATTTGCAACAATTCACTCAAATTCGGCGCAGTTTCCCCTTGTTGCGTCCACTCTTTCAGAGAGATTCCCCCGAAGTCTTCCATTACCAGCGCATAGCTGTTTTGATAAGTTTCTAAGCTGTATGTTTCGATAATTCCGGGTAAATTGAGGTTTTTGGCGATCGTGTACTGATTGCGAAATTGCACGAGTTCAGTGAAGCTGGGATACTCGCTCCGCAAGACTTTGATGGCGACGGGCTGTTTGTCCGAGAGGCTGCGGGCGCGATAAACTAGGGTGCGAGTGCCTAAGTAAATGCGATCGAGTGTTTGATAACCTGTCAATGTAAAATTTTGAGTTTTCATATTTTTATTATTCGCCTCATCCGTGGGCTATCTGTAGCTTAACAGAAGGGAATATAGTTTCCAACTCTAGTGATTGTTAAGAAAAATAACATGACATAGATCGCTCAATACTTGTGATTTATGTCACCCAAACAAGGCATTTTTCAAACTGAACAAATTATCTTGTAATTAAAAACTAAATAGCCTCATCCATAGGGGAATAGTGAACAATAGACTAAGGCAGCCGATGCCGATCGCAGTTACGGTCAATTCGCGATCGAGATTAAAAACTTCTGCCAGCAAAGTAGTACCAAAAGCCGGAGGCATTGCCATTTGCAGCACTAGCGCAAGTCGCGGCGCACCCGTAATGCCAACAAACGTTAAACCCGTGCCAAATACCAAAGGAACTAACAGCATTTTAATTGCCAGACAACTCAAAACTTGTTTGAGATTGTGCAAAGAATTCAACTTGCTCAACTGCATCCCGATCGTAATTAAAGATAAACTAATTACAGCCCAAGCACCAGTTGTTAACAATCCTTCCATTGGTGCCGGCAGCGGCCAACTGCGCGAGACAAATCCCGCACCGAGAGCCCACAGTGCCGGATTCTGCAAAATTGCCCGCAGGGGACTTAACCAATGCTGGTGTAGATTGCTGTTACCGCAGCCAGAGGCGATCGCAATTCCGAGTAAATTGATGGCCGTACCAGTGCCCAGCAAGTCGTAAAACAACCCCCAAGCAAAGTGTTCGGGCCCCAACAAAGACAAGGTGATGGGAATGCCTAAAAAACCCGTATTGCCAAACATCGCCGCTAATAAGAAACTGCCTTGAGCCGGCAAACCCCAAGCGGTTTTAAGTTCCGAGGTATTTTGGCCTGGATTAAGAGTATTGAAACGTTCCTCGGCCAAGCCGAAATGTATCGCAATCCAAGCAATTCCGCCACCTGCTATAATTGCCGCCCAAGCTATCAGCGGTGCAATCAAAATAGGGCCAGATAAATTGGCGCGGCGGATAAAAGCAACAATGCTCAGCGGTGTGCCAAAAAAGAACAGAGACTTGGCTAAATATGTAGAATAACTTCTCGGTAGCAGGCGGCCGAGAATGAATCCAAACGCTACCCATCCGATTAAATTTAAATAGAGTTTGAGCAGCGGATTTGCTGAATTAAGCATTATTGATTCAATATTTTAGGACTGGCGCAAAAAGTGGTTTGACGCGCTTGATAAATCTCGCTTATAGCAAGCGTCTAGATCCCCCTAAATCCCCCTTAAGAAGGGAGACTTTGAGTGCTTCCGGTTCCCCCCTTCTTAAGGGGGGCTAAGGGGGATAGCAAGCGTCTAGATCCCCCTAAATCCCCCTTAAGAAGGGGGACTTTGAGTGCTTCCGGTTCCCCCCTTCTTAAGGGGGGCTAGGGGGGATCAAGAGCGATCGCACTTTCCCTACTGTTACTAAGTATTAATGCTTATTTAGCCTAGCAGAGAATTTTCCCGACAGGCCTTGACACGGACAAAAGCGCGTGTAAAGATAGTGTTGAGGAATAAATCAACATAGGTGAAAACTATGGCACGGCACGCAAAACAATCATCTCAGGTCAAAAGTTCCAGCAGCCAAGCAGCCTCGAATAATCGCACCAAATTTACCCTCTACAATTTTGCCGGAAATGAAAAGGCATTCTATTTAGTCGATCGCACAAATCTAGAAAGAACACCAGGCGATATCCCCGAAAAATCCGTCGCCCACAGCATCATCATTATCGATCGCTCCGGCTCAATGTATTATGACTTAAAACCGCTGAAAGAAACCCTAGTCAAGCTTTTGACCTTAGACGAATACAACAATTACCAACTAATTGTCAGCCTCATTTCCTACGCTGACCACGGAGACGTAATTAGTCACTTTCAGCGAATTTCCATTCAAGAAGTGACGAAGATTGACTCTCAATACATCAAACAAATTAAAAATATCCAAACCGCTGGCTGTACCTGCATATCCCAGTCGATGCAGCTTGCTAAATCTCTGGTAAAAGCGGGAGAAGTGACAGCAATTAACTTGCACACAGACGGCTATGCAAATGACCCGAGTCCTAATGCCGAAGCGGCGAAACTAGCGGAAATTTGCAACGAACTTAAGGACATGGATGTGTTTGCAAACACGATATCCTATGCTTCTGCTGACTTCAAACTGCTCTCGAAAATCGCCAACACTTTATCGGGAAATTGCATCCGCGCTGGCGAAGTCAAAATGGTTTATGATGCTCTGTACGACAGCACAAAACTGTTAGGTGATTCCGTTGCGCCTGCGCTGGAAGAACCGTTAATTAAGGAATACGATTATCAAGTTTTTGTTTCCAAAACAGGCAAGAAAATCAGCGGTTCATCGAGCACGCTGAAAATCTGCGGGCTGAAAGCAGACGATGCGGGACTGTTTTACAAGTATCAGCAAGTCACCAAAGATGAGTATGACAAATTAGAGGTTCTGGTTGCTCAAACTGATGAGTCGGTGTTTGCTTTTGCGAAAGCTAACCTCGCTGACGGCAATTTGAATACGGCGAAGTACGCGCTGGCGAGCACCTTCAACGCTACTTTGACGGAAAAACACGCTAAAGCCTTGACAAATGCTCAAATAGCCGAGTTTACGGAGGATTTGGAACGGGCTGTGTTTGCGCCTGATGGGTTGCAAAATCATCAAATTGGCGATCGGGTAAAAGTCAGCGACAAAATTTCCCTGCTGGAGTTGATCGAGATATTGGAGGAAAACAGCAACAGCATCATCATCAACTTGAAACACTTGCAAGAAAACTATCAGCGCAAAGGTTTGAAGCGAGTTGAAGGAAAGCGAGACGAAAACGGCAACCTTGTCAAGCCTTGGCTGAAAACAGAATTCTTAGATGGCGGCGAATACGCGCGCATGGGTTCATTTGCGATCAATCAAAATACCGCTACCATCAATATGCTGATTACCAGGAAAGTTAAACTGGTAAAAGTTGAGGATGGAAGTGCGATCGCAGAAGTTGCAGGAATTCTAGTGACAGACCTGAATACTTTCAACAACTATACCATTGTCAGCGACGGCGAAGTTAATATCAAGTCGCTGCGCCTCAAAATCAGCAGCAAAGCAGTGTTTGATTTGCTCAAAAAATGCGGTATCCTCGAACAAGACGGCTCGCCTGCGGGAGATTTTGACTTCCATTCGGAGTACGATATTAAGTTAGACAGTTTGCCGCTAGTGCCGTTTGACGGGCGTTACGGCAGCCTTGACGGAGTGTTTGAGGAACTCGCAAACATTAAAATTCTTTCCAGCATTCTCTCGGCTCATTTGAAGGAAGCATCCGAGAGTTATACGGCTCAACAGTTGGAAGAGTTGAAACAGCACTATCTGTCGAAAAGCCTTTACCTCAACTTTCCCACGACTACGGAGTACACAGAGTTGAAAAGTGCGATCGCCAACGGTACAGTAGATTCGCGAGTCAGCTACAAAATCGACATCGGCAGCAAAAACATCCTCAACTTCGGCAAATTGCACTCAGCCAACAAATTTCTCGATCGCCTTTACGAAGTTTACCACAAAAACACGGGCGAAAAGCTAGCAAAACCGACATTTGACCTCACCTTAGATGAGCCTGTCGTCTTCGCACACAAAACAGTTTCATCCCGCACCAAAATCACCAAAGTTGACGACTTAATGAAACAGATTTTCGATGACTTTTTAGGGTTAGAAAATAACGGAATTGTTAGCGCTACCTTAGCAAAAGTTGGTGCAGACAGTTTGCTGAGGCTTCTGCAAGCAAAATGGCAGGAAGAAGATGTCAAGCGAGACGAATTTGTCGCTGCTTTAGCCAGTGCAAACGAGCAACTGGAAACCTACGCCGAAAAAGTCTACAGCGAGAAAGTTTCGCCCCTAGTTTTCTACATCGGTTCCACCGGACTTATCCCCGATGAAATGGAAGCTAAGGCGGCGACTGCTGAGGAAATTAATGCTAAATACGGCAACTTGCAATTCTCTAAAGATGAGCAAGAAGGGATGTTTTTTGAAGTCGGCGACTGCATTATTAGCGTCTACGCTAAGAATGAGTATTTCACGGTAGGGAAGTAGGAATTAGGGTGGGCATTATTTGCCCACCTTGCTCAAATATGGCGGATTGAAATGAACCGCAAAGGCGCAGCGGCGGTGACCAGGAAATAGGTAGATGGGACAAGTGTTAGGTTGCCAAGACGAAAGGAGCGATCGCAAATCTTCTACGAGCGCAATTCTTCTGGCTCGTAACTTTCCTTTGGTGTTGCTTTTGCAAAATTTATCCTATGGTATGATAAAGATCTACGCTCTGTCACAAAAAATAGTAGCTAAATTATTTGCAATTAGGTTAGAATGATATTAAGCAAATTCTCAGACGGAGGGCAAGCCAATGACACAAACATTATCAATGTCTGTTCTCTATAAAAAACTCTCGGCGATCGGTTTCCCAAAACGTTTCGTTCAAGAAAAAGGCTTGCCCAGTTGGTGGAATGAAGAATTAGACAATAAACCCGTCGCCGTCCTAGAGGGCGCTGGTCATATTGCCCAACGTCTGCACCTAGACCTCAAAAGTCTTTTAGCTGAGAATCAGGCCCCTCAGTTTAAGCCCTTACTCCATACCAAGTTCAAGTACCATCAACAGGATAAAGCAGACGTACCTGAGGTTGCTCATCAACTTGCCTCACGGGTTGCGGAAGTAGTCGCTGATACTATAAAGCTCGAATTTAAACCCATCCCATCTGACCCTCATCAAGTCCGATCAGAGATTGTTGCCAAACATCCTCAAGTCACTTTGTACAGCTTGCTCGATTACTGTTGGGAACATGGTATCGCTGTTGTCTATTTTAAGAATTACCCTAAAAATACCCGCAAAATTACAGGCATGATCCAATGGCAATATGATTATCCCGTGATTGTCTTGAGTAGTGGTAAGACACAGCCCGTATGTCTAGCATTCGATCTTGCCCATGAAATGGGTCATCTCGCCCTTGGTCATATTAAAGAAGGTATTTTGATTGATGATGATATTAAGCAAGACTCTGACGATCGAGAAGAAATAGATAGCAATCAGTTTGCAGTTAAACTGCTAGTCAACAGTTTTGATAACTCCCTCGGCAATAAAAAGTTTAACAATGCACAAAACCTAAAAAATAAAATTTTTCAACTTCTTGAAAATGACTCTACCATCGATCCATCTGCATTAGCTTTAAATTATGGCTGGTATAATAAAAAATATTTTGCATTATCTATGAAATGTGTAAATTTAATTAATGCTCCTAAAGAAGGACAAAAAACTATTAACAAATTTTTAGGGCAGCATCTAAATTGGGATGAATTAGGTGACGATAATGCTGATTACTTAGACCAAATTTTAGGAGAATAGCTTTGTCTAGTTGTATCTATTGTATCGATAATGACATTGTCAAAAAGCTTGCTACATTCCAGCTATTCGATAATACTCTTAAATTATTTGATGCTAGTTATGAGCAAGTTAATATCCTAGAGACGGCAAAATATAAATTTGAAAAGGATTGGAAAAATCTTGAAGCAGGTAAACGTCAAAAAACAGAAGATCGTGTTATTAATTATAAACAAGTTCTTTACCTTACTAGAACTTTAGAAAACATATCTGAAGCCGATATTGACCAAGAAATTTTTATCCAATTATCCAGTATTGAAAATATCGATCAAGGTGAGGCAATTATCACAAGTCATGCTATCAAACTTATCCAAAAAAATAAATCTACTCAGATTTTTACTGGAGATAAAAGATTCATCAAAGCCTTAGCAAAAGTTAACTTACCTATCATTCAACAATCTCTAAGTAATCGATTATGGTGTTTAGAACAGCTTGTTCTCAAAAATATTCAAGCCTACGGATTTGAGACTATTCGAGATTTGATTGTTCCAGTTCGAGAATGTGATACACAAATTAAAGCTGTTTTTGGTTCAGGGTTACAATCAGCAAGTGACAACTCCCTAGCTACTTTAAAAGATTCTATTCAGAAGCTTCGAGAGGAAGCAGGCAATCTACTAAATACTTACAATTAGATGTAAGATAGGACGTACAGTTGAAACCGCCCTGTCTTCTTAAAACGGGATTTCCTCATCTTCATCTTCCACAGTCTTAGCCGTCATCCGCCAACTGGTAATATACTCAATTTGCACATCAATTGTGTTAATCGCATCCCCCAACTGCTTTTGAATGTATTGAGTCAGCGTCACCATAAAATCCAACTCAACTCCCGCAGATTGCACAAGTTTAGCCAAGCTAGCAAAATCTACCTTCAAAATCGAAGAACTTGACAACTTAAAATGAGGAGTATTGCCCTTATTTTGCACCAACATTGCTTTTTTAATCCGCTCTTTCAGATGCTCAACTTCCGAATCCAGCAACTTCCATTCTGGCAAAATTTCTTGATACCTTTTCCCCAACGCTGTTAAATCCTCACTCTCGGGTTCCGGCACAATTTTCTTAGTAGTAGATTTTCGCCGCTGCTGTACATTAGAATTCAACCGCCAACTAGCAATATCCTCAACTTCCAAAGATGGATGAGAGATGACTTCCCCTAACTGTTTTTGAATTTCTTTCGTCAGCGTCACCGGAAAATTCAACTCAATTCCCTGAGTTTGCGTCAGTTTCGCCAGCGTCATAAAATCAACTTTCATCGTTATAGAACTGGAAAGCTGAAAATAAGAACTATTTTTGAGCTTTTGCGCCATCATTCCAGCTTTAAATCGTTCTTTCACTTCAGAGATTTCTGAGTCAAGCGGCCTCCACTGAGATTCTATTTCCTGATATTTTTCCCCCAACGCGGTCAAGTTTTCCGTTGCGGGTTCGGGGTAAGATTGGGCAAGAATTTCTAGCAAGCGCTGATGCACTCTAGCTAAATAAACCGCGTCCATCTTGGCATATTCTAGCTGCTTATCAGTCAGGGGACGTTTTGCCCAATCGCCGCTTTGTTCTGTTTTATCTACATAAGCAATGCCGCAAAGTGTTTCTATTAATGTTTTGAGTTGTCGGTTGGGTAAGGGCAGAATGTAAGCTGGAATTTTTCTCGCCATTTGCAATGTGCAAGTGACATTTTGAGCGTCGTCATTACCGAGAAATCTGATGTCATAGCTGGCGTTGTGCAAGACTTTTTCAATATCTGGATTTACCATGATTTGGTTGATGAAATCTTTTGCCAATTCCGGTTTATCTAAGACATCTAGCAGAAAGGTGGCATTTCCCGTCGAATCTGTGGAGTCAGCTAATACTTGAATCAGAGATAATTTGGGGTTGGATTTATAGTCTGCTATTTCTGTGTCTACCCACAGGATTTTAGCTTGAGAAAGTTTAGCTATCAGTGCTTTGATGTCATTTGCTGCTGTTAAATAAGGCATTTTTACCGACTTTTGCTATTAATCTTACGCTTATATTATGCTATAGCAATTATCGTGTCAACTGTCAAGTTTTTTTGTACTTTTATTTCCTCTAGCTAGGGTAGAGTCAACATCCCTACAAATTGTGAATAATTAACACAAGATTGCCAGATTGAGATAAGATTGTCATAGGAAAATCGCACAATCATAACCCGATTAAATCCTAGCAAAATCAGCCATGTCTGAGCAGATAATTCTTGACCCCAGTCAATACCCCGATACGACACAACTCGTACAAGAAGACGATACTCCCTTGGATAGTTTCATTAACGAAAAACAACAGCGACTGCTTACGGAAGTGCTCTCTGGATATGAGTTAAATGGTGGTATTCCGTTCATTGTCGCAGCCAATGTGGGTATCTTCCGTACTGTTCGGCATCCGGCGATAGTTCCTGATATATTCCTCAGTTTAAATGTGACTGTTGCGGATAGTTGGGATCGGCGAGATGTTCGTTCCTATTTGCTCTGGGAATTTGGGAAACCTCCAGAAATTGCGATCGAAATTGTTTCTCCGGCTCCGGGGAATGAATTGGGTAGCAAATTTACTGATTATGCCCTGATGGGTGTAATGTATTATGTTGTTTACGATCCTCTGGGTGAATTGAGCGATCGCCCTTTACAGATTTTTCAACTACAAGGGGGGCGCTATGTGCCGAAAACCGATACTTGGTTTCCCTTAGTCGATTTAGGTTTAACCCTCTGGCGCGGTGTCTTTGAAAGCGTCAATGATACTTGGTTAAGATGGTGCGATGCTGAGGGGAATGTTATTGCTACTGTGGAGGAATTAGCCGCCAGTCTCTCTCAAACTCAGTCACAATTAACTGTATCTCAATTACAGTTAACTGAATCTCAAAATCAGACGAAACAGGCTTTATTACAAGGCATTCAGTTAGGTTTACAGCTTAAGTTTGGAAGTTCCGGGTTAGAGATTTTTGCAGAGATTGCTGCCATTGACGATCTGAATTTGCTGCAAACTATAACTTCTAGCTTGTTCACAGTTGAGAGTTTAGAAGACTTACGACAAATTTATTTGTCATAACTTACCCAAAAGATCTCGTGAAAGATTCTGATTCACGACTTACGCAGTAAACCTGAAGAAACTGGGTTTTTATACTAGAAACGATCGCAATAACGATACTTTTTCCTAGAAAAACTCGGTTTCTGGATGATTGGGTTGAAAACTCCAAAAGCTCGATTCACGCGATAGCTATGCCGCGCCTACTATTGAGGATTCCCGCGAACTTCCTCTAAAAACCAGCTACCTACTTCTGTATTGTCCGTCTGGCGGCTGCGGCGCAAACCTTCCTCTAACAAAGCAACTTTTAGCCCCGGCAAAATTTGAGATTCCGTCAGACGTTCGCTTCCCCGGTTAACAATTATTTTAAAAGCAATAACTTGGGCTTTTTGTACGTCTACTACCCAATATTCAGACACTCCTAATTCTTCATAAATCATTCTTTTTGTACCCAAATCATCAACGAGAGAACTGTCGGCAATTTCGATCGCCAAATCTGGGGCCGCTGCGCTATCCAAATTCACTACAGAACTACCGCGAGGCGCCGTTTGCACCCTCTCTCCGATGTAGTAACAAGCATCAGGTTGAGCGCCTCTGACACCCGTTTTGGCATAGCTACAATTGACCAGCAGTCTCATTTTGATACCTTTGGCAATGCCAAATAAATTGATTAAGATGACGATAATTCCGTTGTCATCAGCACGATCTGGCCCGACTGCTGCCATTTCAATCCTCAACAGTCCGTTGTAGTAATAGCATTTTGCGCGATCGTACTCCGGCTGTTTAATGATTTCTATGTATTCATCCCAAGTCGCCGTAACCCAGGTATCAGTTAGCAGTTTGCTTTGGACTTGACTCATAATTACCTCACCGAAAAAAAACTTTGACTTTTGAAGGAAGATTTCTGAGTAGGGCGATCGCACTTTGAGTATTCAACAGCAGTAAGGTGCGCAGTGCGCACCCTACAAACCATTAACCTAGGACTCTTCTGTCGCTTCCTCAGATGCCGATTCTTCGATCGACTCTTCACCCGCAGCCGGCACCAAAGCCACAGCTACGATCGAATCATCCTCATCCAACCGCTGCACCCGCACGCCCGTCGCAGTGCGCGATTGCGTCGAAATTGCACTCACAACCTGACGGATAATAATACCTCGGTTGGTAATAATCATCAATTCATCATTGTCATTGACAATTCGCAGCGCAGCTACCTCATCCTTACCTTTCTTTGACTTGAATTTAGTAGCAGTCAATCCCTTGCCTGCGCGTCTTTGGAGGCGGAATTGAGAAACTGGAACCCGCTTACCGTAGCCGTTGGTGGTGATTACCAACACCGAAGGAACTTCGCTGCTAGCTGTCGGAATTTCTTCAGCTTCTTCGCCTTCAATTTCCTCAGCTTGCGTGTCTAATTCTTCTTCCAATTCCAAATCTTCTGCTTCCAATTCCGAATCTTCTGTTTCTAACAGAGCAATATCTGTTCCTTCCAATTCTGAATCTTCTGTGTCAGCAATTTCGGCAACAATGGAACTCGGCAAGATGTCCATGCTGATCAGCTCATCGCCCGATCGCAATTTCATTGATTTTACACCCCGAGTCGCGCGGCCTACCGGGCGCAACTGTTCGTGATTGGTGCGGAAATGAATCGCCATACCTTGGCGCGTACCGATGATAATGCTGTCACCAACTTTTGCTCTCCGCACCCAGCGCAATTGGTCGCCTTCTTCGAGAGAAATCGCGATTAAGCCGTTAGTGCGGATGTTCGCAAAAGCGGAAAGTGCAGTTTTCTTGATGTAGCCGCTGCGAGTCAGCATCACCAAGTATTCTTCGCTGGTAAATTCCGTGACTGACACCATAGAAGTGATTTTTTCTTCTATAGGAATCGGCAGAAGTTGTACTACGGGAGTGCCGCGGGCCGTCCGGGAACTGACGGGAATTTGATAAGCTTTGAGAGAGTAAACTACGCCCCTGTCGCTGAAGAACAAAACGCTGTCGTGATCGCAGCAGGAAAGGAAATGTTCTACTCCGTCGTCTTCCTTCATTTTCGCGCCTGCTTTGCCCCGAGTAGCGCGGCTTTGGGCCTCGAAAGTGCTGACAGGCATCCGCTTGATGTAGCCTTGCTCTGTGATCAGAATAATTGCTTGTTCGTTGGCAATTAAATCTCTTTCATCGATTTCTCCTTCGGCGTGTTCGATGATACTGCGTCTAGGAGTGGCGATTTTAGTTTGAATTTCTACCGCTTCAACTTCGGCGATTTCTAAGATGCGTTCCCGGCGCGCCAAGATATCTTCCAAGTCGGCGATTTTTGTTCGCAGTTCTTCGTGTTCTTGCTGGATTTTTTGCGCTTCCAAGGCTGTTAAACGCCGAAGCTGCATTTGCAAAATTGCGTCGGATTGCTGTTCGGAAAGACCGTAATTATCCATCAATTCTTGTTTGGCTGCGGCGGAGTCGGCAGCGGCGCGAATTAGGTGAATAATTGCATCTAAATTGTCTAGGGCAATTAATAAGCCTTGCAGGAGATGGTCGCGTTCTTCTGCTTTCCGGAGTTCAAATTGAGTCCGGCGAGTAATTGTCTCAATGCGGAAGTCTAGGAAGACATTGAGGAATTGTGAGAGCGTCAGTAGTTGGGGCTCCCCATTTACTAGCGCTAACATATTGGCTCCAAAATTTGATTGGAGCGGTGTTTGTTTGTAGAGGTTGTTGAGTACGACGCGGGGATAGGCGTCGCGTTTGAGTTCGATCACGACGCGCATTCCGTCTCTGTCGCTTTCGTCGCGAATGTCGGAAATCCCATCTAATCTTTTGTCGTTTACCAGTTCGGCAATTTTCTCTATTAGCGCTGCCTTGTTTGTTTGGTAAGGCAATTCGGTGATAATAATTGCTTCTTTGTCGGGGCGGCCGACGTGTTCGATGGTTTCAATGTTGGCGACTCCGCGCATGGTAATGGAACCGCGCCCGGTGGTGTAAGCGTCGCGAATGCCGCCTTTGCCGAGAATTTGCCCGCCGGTGGGAAAGTCCGGGCCGGGAATGTACTGCATCAATTCCAGATCGGTAATTGCTGGATTGTGGATTAGCGCTACCAAACCGTCAATTATTTCGCCCAAGTTGTGGGGCGGAATGTTGGTGGCCATCCCTACGGCAATCCCGGAGGAACCGTTGAGCAAAATTTGGGGGATGCGTGCGGGGAGTACGAGGGGTTCTTGTTGGGAACCGTCGAAGTTGTCGCCGAAATCTACTGTTTCGCAGTCGATGTCGCGCAGCATGGAGTCGCTAGTCAGGGCTGTGAGGCGGCATTCGGTGTACCGCATGGCTGCGGGCGGGTCGTTGTCAACGGAGCCGAAGTTGCCGTGGCCGTTGATCAGGCGTTCGCGCATGGAGAAATCTTGAGCCATCCGCACTAGGGCGTCGTAAACTGCTGTATCTCCGTGCGGGTGATACTTGCCCAGCACCTCCCCGACGACGCGGGCGCATTTGCGGAATGGTCGATCGGGACTTAAGCCCAATTCGTTCATGGCGTAGAGAATGCGTCGGTGAACGGGCTTGAGACCGTCCCTGGCATCTGGTAGCGCCCGACCGACTATGACGCTCATGGCGTATTCCAAGTACGATCGGGACATCTCACCACCCAGATCCGTCGGGATTATCCGCGACTCAGAGATACTCATAGGTTGAAAAACTCCGCTAAAACTTTAAATTTGACCGCTATAAATCCCAAAAATGCGATAAAATCGATCTGGATTCAGTTGAGCTGCCAAATATTGCAAATTACTCCTAAAATTATATCACAATTTGCCCTTAACTTTATGGGAAAGTTGCTAGAAAAATTAAGGGACGAAACAAGGGAAATTTGTAAGGAAAGCAGTTGGTGATTTAGTCATCAATTGGCAAAAGCTAGAAAGGTTTTTTTAGGCGGTCGGGTTTCATGCTTTGGTGAGTTTTTTTGGGGGCTATATAAAAAATTAAAATGGTGGCCCGATCGCAATTTTAATTTCACCAAACCGAAGGCCTTCTTAAAGCAAACTAAAAATCTAAAATATAAAATATTAACTCTAAAATCTGCCGATGCTACCCGTCATCTACTCCCCCGATTTTTTGCTGCACAAAACTGGAATGCTTCACCCAGAGCGACCAGAACGTTTGACGGCGATCGTCAATGCTCTTTTAGCTGCTCCCTGGGCCGATCGCATTGAGTGGCAACTGCCCACCCCAGTGGCCGAGCGCGAACTAGAACTGTTGTCAGCGATCAAAAAAGTTCACGCGCCAAGATACATCAAAGAAGTCGAACATTTGGCTCATCGCGGAGGTGGCTACCTGGACGGTGACACGCCAATTTCTGCTGAAAGTTACGATGTAGCGCTGCTGGCCGCGAGTGCTTGGCTTGATGGGGTCGATCGAGTTTTAGCAACCAACGAACCAGCTTTTACGATCGCCAGGCCGCCGGGACACCACGCCGAAAACAGCCGCGCGATGGGATTTTGCTTGTTTTCCAACGCTGCGATCGCCGCTCACTACGCTCTGGAACAGCCAGGCATCAACCGCGTCGCCATCCTAGACTGGGACGTGCACCACGGCAACGGCACTCAATCTTTGGTGGAAAACAGCAGGCAAATTGCCTACTGTTCCCTGCACCAATCTCCCTGCTATCCAGGAACCGGAGATGCTGACGAGCGCGGCGCCTACAACAACGTGCTGAATATTCCCCTGTATCCGGGCGGCGGCATAGCTGAATACCTGAGCGCCTTTGAATCTCTCGTGGTGCCGTTTTTGTCAAATTTTGAACCGGATTTGTTGATTGTCAGCGCCGGTTACGACGCAGTAGCCTCGGATCCGCTGGCTAGCATGAATCTGGCGCCGTCAGATTTCGGTACTTTCACGGGATATTGCCTGCAAATCACCCGCTGCATCGCCTTCGGTTTGGAGGGCGGTTACGCGCTCAAAGAGTTGGGCGAGTCGGTGGTGGCGACTATCGATCGATGCCTCAATTAGCTGCTAAGGATCGCTCCTGTAAATAACTTACAATTTTAATTGTTGTGGGATGGGCGTCCCGCCCGTCCTTTATAGACGGGCGGGACGCCCATCCCACTTTCAAGAGTGTGGGTTATTTAATTCTCATTCCTAAATTGGCAGACGGGAAAATCAGGTTGAGAACCGATTAGGAGGGGGTTGACAGCAATGGCGGGCGATCGCGAAACTTGAGATTTGCCGATCGCGCGGCACGGCCTTCTGCCCTCCAACCTCAAACCTTGTTCTGACTTCCCTCTTCCTCCTTCACATCGATCCTCTTCCTTCTTCCTTCTTCCTTCATTCTGTGACAAGCGTCACGAATTTAAAAGATCCGAGTCACTCGGCGTCTAAGTCTCGGTCACAAATTTTTAGCCTAAAAATCACACCGTGTCAATGTTTTCGATCGCAGGAATGGGCGATCGGACAGAGCATAATAGGATTACAATCAACCTGTAAAATTTTAAGATCTCTCAATCAACTAGGAGGTTTATCATGTCAGTTTCCCAAATGACACTCGAAGAATTATTTGGTCAAGTCATGTTTTCTAGTGTTGTGACTCGCCACGACCGGAGACAGCTAAGATCCGCACTCTTAGAAAGAACCCTGAATGAAGATGAGTATGCCATCATCAACCGACTGCTGTACAATGTGCGTCGCGGTTGGGTAAAAATTGTCGATTAAAGACGCGGCACCCTACTCCCGAGCGAGAAAGAAGTTCATGGCATTTTCAATTTTCGCTGAAAGAATTGGTAATGACTGATGATTATCGGGGTATAGAACACGGGGCTACAGTTACATTGTTTTGCAAGCTGGATAAAAGTAGAACTTGCCACCTAGGGAAGTTTTCCGTGTTTTTAAGCGACAGTTGAATGTGTTGGAGAGCGGTGTTAATGATTCAAATTGCGATCGACATCCGCCTAGAGGTAGAGATAATTATAAAATAACAGGTTTCGGGTGCATCTCTACTTGTTTAAAAAATGTGAGTTTTGAGTTGCTAACTTCCAAGTTAGAATTAACTCAAAACTCATAGTTTTTTGGAGGTAATAGAAGAAGTCATTAGTCCTTGGTCATTGGTCATTGGTCATCAGTCATTAGTCATCAGTCATCAGGAAGAATGAAGAAGGAAGTCGGAAGAAGCAATCGAACGTAAGGTTTTCAGTAATTAAAAACATCTTAAACGTCGAGCGCGGTTGCTAGAAAAGTTTATATTTGAGATTAGGAAAGACTGATGGCGATTCGGCTTACGAAGCGTCATCAAGTTGAAAATTTTTAAACCGTTATCAAAAATCAAAACAATCAGCAGTTTCCCGTTGAGTCGGAATGTACGATCGCCACAAGCACAGGAAGTCGGAACCTGCGATCGGCCATTCCGGCAAATTAAGCCCAGAAGTGTCAAAATATTAACAACCAGTTCATCCTTAAAATATATGGCTCCCGCCGTTTTAATTGAAAATCTTCAGAAACGCTACGGCAATGTAGAAGCCGTTAAAGATGTTTCCTTCAAGGTAGAACCGGGGGAAATATTTGGTTTGCTAGGCCCCAACGGTGCAGGCAAAACCACAACCCTGCGGGTACTTTGTACATTGAGCGCGCCCGATAGCGGACGCATTGAAGTATCTGGCATTTCAGCAGTCAGCCAGCCGAGAATGGCCAGACAGAAACTCGGCTACGTCGCCCAAGAAGTGGCTCTTGACAAGGTGCTGACAGGGCGCGAACTCCTGCAACTGCAAGCGGCGCTTTACCATTTACCGCGCAATACGATTAAAGGGCGGATTGATAAAATGGTGCAACTCCTCGGTTTGGAGGAGTGGGAAAATAAAAAAACGGGCACCTATTCCGGCGGTATCCGCAAGCGCCTCGACTTAGCAGCAGGATTGCTTCACCAGCCGGATGTTTTGGTGTTAGACGAACCGACTGTCGGGCTCGATATTGAAAGCCGGGTGGTAGTGTGGGATTTCCTGCGGCGGTTGCGGGAGGAAGGTACGACGGTGTTGATTACCAGCCATTATCTGGAAGAAGTGGATGCTTTGGCCGATCGCGTGGCGATTATTGACAAGGGTACGGTGATTGCACAGGGTACGCCGGAGGAGTTGAAAAATCGCGTTGGGGGCGATCGGGTGACTCTGCGGATTCGGGAGTTTTCGCCACTAGAAGAAGCCCAAAAAGCCCAAGCTTTAATGCAATCTCTCCCTTTCGTGCAAGAAGTAATTGTCAACACCGCCCAAGGAAATTCTCTCAATTTAGTAGTAACACCGCAAAGCGATGCGCTGGTGACTATTCAGCAAGCATTGAAAGATGCGGGACTTCCTACTTTTGGGATTGCTCAATCTCGGCCGAGTTTGGATGATGTGTATTTGGCGGCGACTGGTAAGACGCTGTTGGATGCGGAGTTGGCGGCGGCTAGCAACCGCGATTTGAAGGCGGAGCAAAAGGCGGCGATGCGGTCTTAAATTATACCCATTGGTGAGCCGAAAAACCGCCTGGGGTTAAAACCCCAGGCTAATAGCGAAAGTCCTCTGAAGAGGACTGTTAAACTCATCAGTCCTCTTCAGAGGACTTCTGCTATGAGGCGGGGGTTTTAACCCCTGCCGGACTGAGCGGCGCGCGGGGTGAGAAACCCGGTTTCTTCACAGATTTCTCGCCGCTAAACCAGATATTCCTCAGAAACCGGGTTTCTTTTTTTATACATCTAAAACTTGCTCTGCTGTCAGCGCTAATTCTGGGAAAGTTCGGGAAATAATTCGCTCAGTTCCTCGGTAAGCAGTCATTTGATAAACCCCATTTTCATCGAGCAGGTAAACAAAAACAGTCGCAACTTTCGGATTGCCCAAATAATCGCGACTTCCCAAAGCTAAATAATCGACAATCCAGTATTCAGAAATTCCCAGCCGCTGATATTCATCGAGCTTGTCGATATAATCATCTTCCCAATTTGTTGAGACAACTTCTACCACTAATTGTGGTGGTTCAGTTAGGGCTGAGGGGGCGAAAGGCTCCGATTCCCAGAGGGTTTTGTCTACTACAGTAAGATCGGGATGGCGGCCTTGTTCTCGATCATTTGAGGTTAAAGTCCTCACCATAATTCTGCCAGATACTCTGTAATTCAGGTTGAAGCTTTTCACCTCGTATTGGAACGTATTTTCAATAAAATCAGCTACATTTTCGTGCAGTCTGATTGTTGGTAAGATTTTGACAATTTTTCCATTAACAAGTTCATAACGTCCGTCTTCATCTGGAAGTTGCTTGATGAATCGCTTAAAAGTGAGATTCTGCTTAATTGGGGTAGGAGTTGCGGTCATGGTTGATTCTCATTTATCTATATTTTTAAGACTATTCTGCAACCATTTTAACATACTCTTTTAACACAGGTGGCATCGTGAAAACGGTTTCAGCTTCACCGAGCGATCTTGCTATCATTCCCCGTCTTTCTAAGGATTGTATTGCTTTAAATGATTCGGCTTGCGACCCTTGACATTTTGCCATCAATTGGGTAAGCGAGAGAGGTTCGATTTCGTTGCTGATTTGAGCGATCGCCTGTTTCTAAAATAATCAGACAGTGGCGAGCGCTCTTGGGGTTTGGGATTATAAAATTTACTAACCTGCGTCAGATTGTGTTATTATTTGAATGCTCAAGCCTCTCACAGCTAGTCAAGCATCTTCTCACATAAAACTTAACAAATAGAATTTATGAGTTTAACATCAATCTTGTCAGATAAAAAAAATCAAGAACTTAGAGACAAATTCAAGACAGAATTTTTAACACCATCTTTTAATTTAAAGGCGAAACTTAAAGCACCGCCATTGACAACTAATTATGCAATTGTTGGGACAGCTTTTGACTATTTACTTCGCTTTTATTTAGAGTGCCACAATAAAGACACTTTTATTCAAAAAGACTTTTGGGTAGCAGATGGTTCGTTTGAAAAGCTATGTTTATATTTGAATTCAACAACTAAACAAGAATTATCGACAGGCTTTCGTGGTGATAAAGTATTCAAAAAACAAGACTTTTTAGAAATTATCACCAACCAATATAAAGACACCAAAATTAATTATAACAATTATATTGAGAATGGAGCGATCACTGATGAATTAATTTGCAATACAATTTTTCTTGCGAAACTTGATGGATTTTATAGAGCAGGTCTTATCGATGAAAATTTCGACAATTACAACCATGAAGATATCAAAGATCTAAAATCACTCATTTCACTTGTTGACAATAAAAACTTCCAAGCAAAAGAGAAATATTATTTGAATCCAACGTTTGGCGCAGGCTCAAGCTTAGTTCATGGTGCAGACGCCGATCTGATTATTGACAATACTCTAATTGACATAAAAGTAACTAAAAATCTTAAACTAGATAGAAATTATATTAACCAAGTTTTAGGGTATTATATTTTATCACTTATTGGTGGTGTAAATAGTAATCCAGATGACAAACCAATTGAAAACATCGGAATATATTTTGCGAGACACGGAGAATTGTTTACTATTCCTCTTGTTCAATTTGGCGACAAACAAAAATTTGAGATTTTCAAAGAATGGTTTATTTCTTATCTTTCTAGCCCGAGAGGAAAGTTATTAGATATGGCGCTACGGAAAGAAGAAACACAACAAGAAGATCGGAAGACAAAATCTGAGGCAAAGAAAAAAACTCAAACTAAAAAAACATCAACTGAAAGCAAAAAAACTAAGACAGTGACCAAATCAAAATCAGCGATCGCAAAAAAAGAGGACAACAACGAAAAAGAAAGTAAGTAAAACTTTGCCAAATTAGAACAAGCCGTATCCCTGGGAGACGGAGAGTTAGTAGTCAATTAAGTCTCCTGTCTGTAATTCTTGCCATTCTCTATCTTCCTGGTAATGACTTAACATCACCTCAGCCTGTTCTGCTAAAATGCGCCGTCTCTCTTCAATGGGCAATTTCATAAACTCGCGACGGCTGGGGTATTGAGCAAGTGAAGGTATTTCTAAAAGTTGAGAATTAGACTGTATTTGTGTCTGACACTGATACAGTGGTTCTAATAGCTGTGACTCTCTTTCAGACTGTTTTTCGCGGCGCACTTCCCGGACAACTTCACAAATTTCTTCGATTGTCATCGGATTTGGATCGGGTGGCAATGAATCTATACGTCGCCGCCATTCCTCCTAATTAAAACCCGCTTTCACCTTCTGAAAAACCATGCTATCTTCTGTAACTGTAACTGTGTATTTATCGCCCGACTTTAGTTGACTTTCAATCTCGACCGGGATTTCCAGCTTACCGTCGGGACTCACAGCAACAGTAATATTAAATTTCCGAATGTATTCTTTCAAGTGTTCAACAACTATATCTTGCACAGTTGGCGGCAGAGATTCCATGATTTTGACCAAAACGGCGATCGCACTTGATGACATCAACTTATCCTCCAATCTCGTTAAAAATTCCGAAACTAAATTATTAATATGTACCGTTTACCAATTTTAGCACAATTCGATCCTTTCATGCTACCAATCCCACGAACAGCGATACCAGCCGCTACCAAAAGCCGTGAAGCGAAGCTATCCCGTAGGGAATCGCCCTCTCAACTCCCAATAGCCTGCGATCGAAGCAGGCTGCAAAAAATGTGTTAAGATTAAACTGGCGATCGGCTTGAGGACTATATCTGATGACTGTAGCTAACGAACAAATTGCTGAGAGTAGCAGTAAGGGATTATTAAACTTCAGGATTACTGTCGAACGTCTGATCGAACTTTTAGATTTAGAAGACGAAGACGAATATGGAATTTTGAAACCCACAGAATACGCTTTTAGGACAGCGATGAAATGGGTGGTAGAAGCCTATGATGTTTTGCGTGAGAATTTCCCTAAAGCATCGGTTTCTACAGACGAGCTAGGTAGTATTAGACTTGCTTGGCAAAATACAAGTGCCGATTGTAGAGTCAGGTTGTTCTGTCCATCTAATGCGGACGATCGAGCTTACATTTATCATCAGAAGCATGAGGAATATAAATCAGAAGATATCATTGCCGCGTCAACGTTAGTTCATTGGTTGGAGTGGTATAACCAAGCATGATTGAGACATCTTCTAGCAGTAATTCTGAGTTTGAGCCTTTAGCTGAAAATGCTATTGTTTATAGAGCTTTACTCCGCAGACAATGGATTGACGAAGCAAATAATTTAGTTTTCCCTGCAGCTTATTTACTGCGAGCCAATGAAGCGGGCTTGTCGGTGACAATTGCCAGTATTCGTTCGCCCGAACAATGTGCAGCAAAATTCAAAAATTGTTATGGAGTTGCTAGTCTCCAAGTAGGGCTAATTCGTGAATTAGGTTTAGATGCAGTACCTGATTCAGCCTTCCACGCTTTGATTGTCGGTTTACCTCATGTGAAAGATGACCGAGACAAAGCTGAAAGATTAGCTGATTTATTAGCGGATAGGTCTATAATTGTATGGCAACCTTCGCAACCGTAATTCAATAAGTTTTGGGGTCTGACCTACTTACTTGTCTATACTGCGATTGCTTCGCTATTCACTCGCAATAACACCAACAGATTAATACTTCGATCGCATTCTTTCGGATCGCGAAAGCTAATTCTATTCCCCCTCTCAACTTGAAATAGCCTATAATCAAAGCAGACTGCCAAAATCCCATTCACCATATTTCTTGTAAAAATAATCACAACAGTCAAAATCAACAAGCAATTATGAGCGGTACTGTCACATCCCCCAACAACCTCAAGCAGCAGCGATCGCCCTCAACAGCGATTACACCCCCCAACAGTTCCCTGCTGGGCGACTTCATCCAAGAAACACTCGCCCTAACCAAGCGCCTGTTTATTCAATTGCAGCGCCGCCCCTCCACGCTAGTTGCAGGAATCATTCAGCCACTGATGTGGTTGGTTTTGTTCGGTGCTCTGTTTAAAAATGCACCCGCCGGCTTGTTCGGCGAAAGCCAGAATTACGGACAATTTCTCGGCGCCGGCGTCATCGTTTTTACAGCCTTTGCAGGGGCGCTGAATGCCGGTTTGCCGATAATGTTCGATCGCGAATTCGGATTTCTCAACCGCCTGTTAGTCGCGCCGCTGGCTTCCAGATTTTCGATCGTCCTAGCTTCGGCTATTTTTATCGTCACCCTCAGCTTTATCCAAACCGGCGCAATCGTTACAGCGGGAGCCTTTTTGGGATCGGGATTCCCCGGAATTGCCGGACTCGGGGCGATCGCCCTAATTGTCTTACTATTAGTTTTGGGCGTCACGGGCCTCAGTCTCGGTTTAGCTTTTGCTCTCCCCGGCCACGTAGAATTAATCGCAGTAATTTTTGTCACCAACTTGCCGCTATTATTTGCCAGCACCGCCCTCGCGCCGCTGTCATTTATGCCAGACTGGCTGCAAGTTGTCGTCACTCTCAATCCTCTGAGTTACGCGATCGAACCCATCCGCTATTTGTACCTGCACGGCGATTGGTCGCTAGCTAGCGTCGTCATGCAAGCTCCTTGGGGTACAGTCACCTTTGGAGGAGCGCTATTAGTGCTGCTAGCGTTTGATTTGGTAGCGCTCCTCAGCATTCAACCGCTGTTGCGGCGCCGGTTTGCTTAGGGCGATATGCACCGTCAATTGTAGGGACACTGCAATGCCCAGTGCAGTCAACAAACACGTCAAACCACAAGTCCGGCAAGGACTTAAGTCCCTGCCTCAAAGCTGAAGTCCTCTAAAGAGGACTGATGAGTTCGATTAATTCTTGAGTCCTATGCAAGAGGACTTTCGCTTTGAGGCAGGGGTTTCAACCCCTGCCGGACTCCGGGTGTAACGTTAAGTAATTTGGCGCGAATGAGCAATGCCTTGTCCTTACCCGGCTCTAAACTTTTAAGAAGTAATATAATATTTAGCCGCCAGTCAGAATATTGTTGAGATACAATTGTTTTTTTGAAGATTCAACTAATAAATTATGAACACCAAAACTTGTAAATCTGCCAAATTGATGATTCGGGTTGCTGCAAGCGCGATCGCCACCAGTGCTCTTTTCACGCCACAACCAACCTTCGCTCAAGCCAGCGGTTTAAATAACAATAACGCCCAACCGCTGCAAGACTTTCAAACCAAAGACAATACCGACCCTTTTTCCGGGCGCAGCAGCGGAGGCGGATTATTTGATTTAATTCACAGATCCAGACTCGGAGGCGGCCGCAGCATCGAAGAATTCAACACTGAACAGCGCCAAAATTTGAACGACGCGGCCGCCGAATTTCGGAACAAACAGCGCCAAATGCTGGAAAAACAAGCAGTACCTGCACCAGGGGCGATCGCACCTACAGAAATTACCGCCCCCGTCCCTTAAATTTCGGTTTGTAGTAAGGACTTTAGTCCGAATTGACAGGTTTGTAGTAAGGACTTTAGTCCGAATTGACAGGTTTGTAGTAAGGACTTTAGTCCGAATTGACAACTAAATTTATCCGATCTCAAAAACTGAAGTCCGAACGATAGAACCTTGAAGAAGGACTGAAGTCCTCACTACAAACCATCGCCCTTAATCCCGTTCCAACCACGCCCGCATTTTACCAGGATTCAGCAAACCGTAAGGATCGACCAACTCTTTAAACTGCAACTGTTCCACATTAATACTCTTCATCCCTCCATCTTCCAAAATAAAAGTATGGGGATTAGCAATCAGTGCGCCTTGCTCTTCGTGATAGCGAATAATTTCATTAAGCCGCGCTTCCGTAGTGTAGCGAACTATTTGCAAAGCAGCCGCGATCGCCCTCCCGTTCATCCGCAAAAACTCCAGGTGTACCATCACCTCATCGCCATAATAATCATACAGTTCCTCAACTAATTTCAAACCTTTATCTGCCGGAAAAAGAGTCTGCAAATAAGTCAGAGATGGGTCCGCACTGCGAGCGTGAAGAGTTGTATGATTCCAAGTATATTCAGCAATTGCCGCACCTTTGCTCGCTTCTTGCGCGCTTTTTTGATAGCAAATCGTGCCCCCATATTCCCGCACCAAATCTTGCAGCGGTTCCAGACAAGATTCAGCTACCATTAACAAAGCGCAGTGCTTCCCTTCAGGAATCTCATCGCGGAAAGCAGCAAAATAAGCAGGAATCGGCCAAGCACAAACACAAATTAGTTTTTTGATAATTCCGTCAGCATCGCCCAAAGCTTGACCGAACTTTGCCGAAGTCATAAAATCATCAAAAGCCACGATGATTTCCGCCCAAGGATAAGCAGGGGCGAGGGGGATTTCTAACTCAGTAATAATCCCATTTGTGCCGTAAGCGTGATTGACTTTTTGCACTTCATCGCCCCGCAATTCCATAACCCGCGGCTCATCTTCCATTGTAACTACTCGCACCGCATGAAGATTTCCGCGATCGCGCAACTGGCCGTAAGTAGGGCTTGCTGAAAAAGTCAGAAAACAGCATTTAGAAAGATGAGTGAATTTGAGCTGGCATCGGCAATATAAGTTTTGTCAATCTTGTGATGGC
>RDYN01000205.1 GCA_004293365.1 Oscillatoriales cyanobacterium
CAAGCCTGACAAGGACTTGATCTGACGAAGTGACATACTTTTTCAATTTATTTGACTGATTTAGCTATTGATTTAGCATACCAAGTAAGGAAGAACCAACTTTGGCTGATATTAACCATAATTTTGTTGGGTAGTTGCACGGGATATTGGGGGTATAAGCCCTTAGTAGAATTCACCAAAAATCATCGCAAGACCCTCATAAAATTATTCAACCTCCCGAGTGATATTCAATTTCCATCAGACTCAACGTTTAGGAATATAATTCAATCATTGGATTTTGAGATATTGGCCGTTCTTTTTAATGTGTGGGCTCAACAGAAATTGTCAATAGACGAAGGAGAATTGATGGCAATGGATGGAAAAAGCTTAAAAAGTACCTCCGTAGGTGGCAGCAGCTCTTACCAAAACTTTGTGTCAATAGTTTCCGTTTATAGTCATAAGCATGGATGGGTACTTCGACATCAAGTTATGGAAAACAAACAGAAAAGTGAACTGGAAGTCGTAGAGGAGCTAGTCCAAGAACTTGAAGGCAAAAATGTAGTAATTACCCTCGATGCACTGCACTGTAAAAAAAAAACGCTTGCCTTAATTATTAAGAGTGGTAATGACTATATAGTTGCGCTGAAAAAGAATCAATTAAATCTGTTTAAAGCAGTCAATAAATTAGTCAGCTCTACTCTTTGCATCTGACGAAAATGAAGTTTCTGAATCTGTACATGGACGAACCACAAATCGCCACACCAAAATTTATCCAATTCCACCTCAATTATTGCCCCTTTGGGCCGGTGCCAAACATATAATTGTGGTCAGGAGATCGGGAACTCGATGGGAGGGAAAAAAAAGTCGTCGCCATCTGGTTGATTTCGATGAAGTACACTATTATTTAAGTAGTCTGGATTGGTCAGCTAGTCAATTTGCTTCGGCTATTCGTGGTCACTGGTTGATTGAAAACAGGCTGCATTGGGTTAAAGATGTGACGTTAAACGAGGATAACGACATTCGTCGTGGTGGTAATACACCTGCTAATTGGGCAATGATTAGACAATTCTTAGTTTCATTGGGTCGGATGAAATGTACTCATACTTTTCCCGAAGCTTTAAGATTAATGGCTAATCAAGTTGAAGATTTGAGCGAGTTAGTTTTCGATTTATCTAGTTCAGATAAACCTGTTAAATGCCTTGCATAATGTTGGTCAATAGCCTTGATAGCCTTCATTTAACCTCTCGACAATTAATCCA
>RDYN01000191.1 GCA_004293365.1 Oscillatoriales cyanobacterium
ACGAAGAAGGAAGGACTAAAGTCCTCACTACAAGCCTAATTGTATGTTTTTGAGTGGACTCGATTTTAAAACAAACAATTATCTTGTTCCTTCTTCCTTTTTCCTTCTTTACGATGTTTTAATTGTTAGTTGTTGGGCCGGCCGGGAGAGGGCATGGATTGAATTGGTGTCGGAGGCCAATTAGAGCGACTTCTGCTGAGAGTAGCCGACACCAAAGCATAGCCCAAAACGGCAGGAAGGACGATCGCACTCAAAAACACGATCGCCGCCGCCCATGTCATCGCATTCGACATCGGCCCGTAATGAGTGCGGTAAGGGTCAAAAGCTGGTAAATTAGACCTCGGGGCGTCCCTCAGCGCGATCGGACGTTTGAACCGCACCCGCCTGTCATCGAGCTTTTCGAGCAAAACCCAGCCAACCTCCGCCTCTTCCCGACACAGCTTGTGAAAAATCGCCGGATTGCGAAACAAATCGCTGCTAGCACGGACAATCTTGTACTCCCAAACTGTCAAATCATCAGGATTGCGATCGGATTTCGGATTGCCGTTGGCGATCGCATTTTCAGGCGCAGTAAAATTATCTTCTTGAGATTCGTGCCGAGTCAAAACTTCCTCCTCCTCATCGCATTTTTGCCCCGCAGCCAATTGCTCGCGGCTCACCAAGACACCCAGAATCGCAGCCTCTAACCCGAGACTGCCAACCATCAAACTCCAAATCGTAATTTCAGTCATAAAAGGAGTTAAAAGTTAAAAATTAAAAACTAAAAAGACTCGCTTTTAACTTTCAATCTTTAATTTTAAAATAGCCTTCCACCACACAATCTTCACCCACGGCGCGCCAAGAAACCCGCTCTAAAGTCAAAGCATCAGTCATTGCTGAAAAACCCAAATTTCCCACAGGAGTTGGAGCACCTTGGCCGCCGACAATTTTAGGAGCAATAAAAGCCATAATTTTCTGCACTGCACCTTCAGCAATTGCCGAAGCCGCCAAAGTGCCGCCACACTCCCACAGTACAGACAGAAAAGATCGATCGTACAAATAAGCCATCACATTAGTCGGTGTCAGCGGCGACAACTCCACAACTTCCACCCCTTTTCCAATCAAAAATTCCTGAAATTCCGGGTTAACCCCAGGCTCAGTCAGCACCAAAGTAGCCGCCGAGGAGGTTTCCCACAGCCAAGCCGACTTCGGCAAATCCAGAGTACGGCTCATCACCACCCGCAGGGGATTGTTTCTGTCAGGCTGGTGGCTTGTCAGTTTGGGATTGTCTAGACGCACCGTATTTCCCCCAACAATCACCGCATCGCAGCCGACGCGCACCCGATGCACTTCGCTCCGAGCCTCGGAGCCTGTCACCCAAGCGCTGTGACCGGTAGTTGTAGCAATTTTACCGTCCAAAGTCATCGCATATTTCAAAATTCCGAAAGGCTGGCGGTACAAAATCCGGTGTACGAAAGCCTCGTTGAGTTTCTGACAAGCTTCCCCTTCCACTCCCGCCACCACTTCAATCCCGGCTTTTCGCAACCGATCGAGCCCCGTGCCAGCTACCAATGGATTCGGATCGACCATCCCAGCCACTACTTTTGCCACCTTGGCCTTAATTAAAGCCTCTGAGCAGGGAGGAGTCCGCCCGTAGTGGTTGCAGGGCTCCAGGTTCACGTAAACCGTCGCTCCTTCGGCTTTTTCCCCAGCTTCCCGGAGCGCAAACACTTCGGCGTGAGGTTGGCCGGCGCCGGGATGGAACCCTTCGCCGACAATTTTGCCGTCTCGGACAACTACGGAACCGACGAGGGGGTTGGGTGCGGTTTTGCCGAGGGCGCGGCGGGCCAATTCTATGCAGCGGCGCATCATGGCTCGATCGAACTCTTGAATTTCGCTGTTGTCCAGTTGTTTTGTACTTTGCTGCTGTCGATTAGCTAAGCTGGCGATCGGTTTAGCGTCCGCCTCAAAAGTTTCCATAAGATTTTGGTATGATATCTATCCCTGAGTGTACTGACTTTAATGCTAATTTTAGCTGCCAGCCGACGATCGATTGTTGAGGCAAACTGTACGGTATCAGGAGTGAAAGGCGATTTAGGGCGATCGACCCCCACACCTCCGAAAAAATTCCTCTAACATAAAGAAACCAGAACAGGCGCTTGAGAAAAAACAATGAGTCAGGACATGAAGCGGGAATTTGCCAGCCGCGACGAATTAATAGCCTACGTGCGCGAACAATTTCCCGAAGCCGCCGCCCGAGATAGCAACGTACCCCCAACCGCAGGCGGGCGCAAAGCAGCCGAGACAGCGCTGAAACAAGTCGATCCCAGCAAATACGCATCAAGCCGCAACTTTCTTAACGGCGCAGTAACGCGGTTGTCGCCTTATTTGCGCTACGGCGTTTTGAGTCTTGCCGAAGTTCGGGATGCCGTGCTCTCGAAAGTTCAGCATCCAGAAGATGCCGTGAAACTAATCAACGAGTTGGGCTGGCGGGATTATTGGCAGCGACTGTACGCCGAATTGGGCAAAGGGATTTGGCAAGACCGCGAACCATATAAAACTGGTTATACTGCTAAAGATTACAGCGAAACTCTGCCGGAGGATGTCGTCGAAGGCACGACTGGTAATGTTTGCATTGACAGTTTCAGCCGCGAGTTGCGGGAAACAGGTTATCTGCACAACCACCAGCGGATGTGGATGGCAGCTTATCTGGTACACTGGCGCCGCGTGCGCTGGCAAGCCGGAGCTCGCTGGTTTTTGCAACATTTGCTAGATGGAGATCCCGCAAGCAACAATCTTTCTTGGCAGTGGGTAGCGAGCACTTTTAGTCACAAGGCTTATTTTTTTAATCGGGAAAATCTGGAACGTTACACTAAGAGGGTTTATTGTCGCGATTGTCCTCTGTACGGACAGTGCGATTTTGAGGGAAGTTACGAATATTTGGAGAGCAAGTTGTTTCCCAAGGGCGAAAAGGTCGATCGCACGGGCGGTTCCAAGAGTTGGCAGCGCCCTCAGAAAAAAAGGAAAAATTAAGCAAGTTTGCCAACGTATTCTACATGATGTTTGATAAAGGTTTGTAGTGAGGACTTCAGTCCTCTCAAAATGCTGCGGACTGAAGTCCTCACTACAAACCAAATTACTAATTACTAATTTATGAACAATTCGATTATTTGGCTGCACGGCGACTGTTTGAGTCCACAAGGCCCAGCTTTTCAAGCGCACCCAGAAGCACCAGCAATCTGGGTTTGGGACGACGCACTGATCGATGAATGGCAGTTGAGTCTCAAACGCATGGTGTTTATTTACGAATGTTTGCTAGAGTTGCCGGTAGTTATTCGGCGCGGCGATGTGGCGGCGGAAGTTATCGCTTTTGCTCAAGAATCCGGTGCGAATCAAGTGGTGACTGCCGAAAGTCCCAGTCCGCGGTTTGAGGATATTTGCCGGGACATTAAGCGCTCTATCCCTGTAGAAGTTTTGTCACCTGAAGCTTTTGTCCGCTACGATGGCTACATTGATTTGAAGCGGTTTTCCCGCTACTGGCGCGTTGCCGAAAAATATGTTTTTTAATCGGGCATTGGGAATGGGGCATTGGGAATGGGGCATTGGTAATTGCTAACTAATTGAGCAAATCTCCCCATCTCCCCTTCTTCCTTCTTCCTTCTCCCCATCTCCCCTTCTTCCTTCTTCCTTCTTCCTTCTTCCTTCTTCCTTCTTCCTTCTTCCTTCTTCCTTCTTCCTTCTTCCTTCTTCCTTCTTCCTTCTTCCTTCTTCTCGCCTTCAAACGCTGCAACAGCCATTCAAATCTAGATTGAGCCAAATCTGGATTTTCGACGCTTTGCCCGATCGCGCGCTCGTCGTCCGGGTCTTGATATATTAAATAATCAGTATCTTCGCCGAAACGCCTGACAGTACCTCGCAGTCTCGACGACAGAAATTTAGTAATCGCCCGATAAAACCGCAGGGAAAACAGCACGTCTTGCTCTAGTTTTTCAGTTAGCAGCCGCCTCGGAATTGACAGGATGAGGCATTCATCAATTGTCGTGACGCTAGCAGAAGGAAGCCTCCCGTCTACAAAAGACATTTCGCCCAACACTTCGCCGCAGATGATTTTTCCAATTTCTTTGTCGCCCAAAGATGATGCAGTAACGCTCAAAGTTCCATCCAGAACTATGTACAGCGCGTCTAAGGGTTTACCTTCGACGATGAGGGTGGTGCCGGGGGAGACTGTGGTGCGGGAGCCGTTGGCGAGCATCCAATCGATGTCGCGATCGCTCAATTCGCCTAATATAACTAGAACTTTGCTCATAAAGTCAGGTTTAGAAGAGATACTTTCTATTTGTTTACTTGTTTTAGTTGCGTGCTGTTATATCCTCATATACTGAGCGAAAGCGAAGGCTAAACTTTACTAAGACATTCAATTTTCCACAATTATTAATAATATTCAGTAATTTTGACACGCTCGAGCTACAACTGTTTGTGGGATCAATGATATTCTACATTACTTGTCCGGGACTGTGCAGGAGTCGATCGCCCTCACCCAACGGCCCCACTTTAGACCCCCGAATTCCCAAAACAGTTGTGAAACCTTGCTGGATATTCGTTTCGAGCCGGTGCGCCCTCACGCAGCCCGATTTTTCCACTGTGGCGCCGGGTGCAGCACCCTCAAGTACAGCATTTTGACAAACCTTCTGCTATCAAGGCGAGAGGATTCTTGCTTCACAGGGATTCCGACGAATTTACTTGCTTGAAAAACATCACAGGCCCTATGCCCTCCGTCGCTGTGTCCTCTAATTAGAACTAAAGCGAGCTGGAAGTAAATCTAAAAATCCAAAATCTAAAATCTAAAATCTAAAATCTCCTGACTGACTGATGAAGCTCGTGGTTTCGAGGTTGTTTGCAGTTGCTTTTTTAGATCGAAAGTGGTATAACCACCATCGAGCGTGAAATCTGCCCTAGGATTGATTTTTAGTCGCTCGAACTGTAAATTAAAATCAGTCGATCGACTAGCCTTCGGTTCTTGAATCTAATCACCAGAGAGAGTTGACTCTAAGAGGGTTAAGTGCCAATCTAGGAACAACACAACTCATATTTGTGTCATTTTTCAGCAAAGCTCTCGACAAGAGCCCTCAAACACTTACACTTTTAACACACGGTTCATTGAGGAGTGTCTTATGAATAGTCTATTTTCCAAGTCTACTTTTGCGTTAATAAATCTTGCAGCTTTAGCAGTTTGTTGCAGTACCATGTCAGCGAAAGCTGAAACTGGCAACTTGCCCGATATCGCTACAACCGCAAATGCGGCAGCTCAAAATATTGACCAAATTTCCTCGGGGGCGGCAACTTCAGCAGTGAAAGCTGATGCCGAAACAACAGCTAGCAATACAAAAATTGATTCTATCAGTTCGATCGAACTAACACCAGCGGCAGAGCCAGCAGCCTCCGCACCGACAGCCAATTCGGAAGCATCTGCGGCAGCACCGGCAGAATCCACAGCAGCAACATCGGAAATTGCTGTCCCAGCAACCGAGCAAAATACACCTACATCCATTGCTGCTGAAACCGAAAAATCGGAAGAAACAGCGAAAATTGCTGAGAAGAGCGTTGAAAATCAGCAAAAATCCCAGATTGTGGCCGAAAAGAGCGATCGACCTAATTCGGAACTGACAGCATCCAAGGAAGAAAAAGAAGTCAAAACAACACAAGAAGTGTTGAGCAACCCTGTCAGCACTTCCGCCTCAGCCCTGACGAACCAACCGAAAGTTGCCCAAAAACCAGAAACAGCAGAAAAACCTCAAATATTGGCTCAACCGGGCGGTACCACCGTCAGACCTGGCAGAGCTACTCGTTCCGGGCCCAGCTACATCGGTATTGGCGGTAACATCGGTTTTGGCGGAGATTCAGCCCTAGGCGACACTTCATTTGCGATTCTTAGCAAAATTGGTTTGACGAACAATTTCTCGGTGAGACCGAGTGTTTTGTTCCGCGACAACCTAACTGTTATAGTGCCCGTTACCTACGATTTTGTATCCCGAGAGGCCGTGGAAGTCAGCGATGATTTTGTGATTACCGCTGCTCCTTATTTAGGTGCTGGCGTAGCATTTTCTACCGGCGATGACGGTAATTTTGGCTTCCTGATTTCGGGAGGTGTAGATGTGCCACTGTCGAGCAATTTTACAGCCACAGCAGGACTGAATATTGGTTTTCTCGACGGAACTGACGTGGGATTGTTACTCGGTGTCGGCTATACCTTCCCGAATGTTGCGAGATAGTTTTGCTGTTTGAGCAAGCGCAGGACAATTAAATAAGTGCGGGGTTGGCTGTAGGAATACAGTCAACCTTTTTTGATGGTAGAAAATCAAAAGCAATCGAGGATATGGCAATTTGGAGGACACGGTAATGCCGTTTCCCTACCATCGGAAAACACAGTTCGTAGTGTGGACTAAAGTCCAATGGCACTGCTCAAGTGAGCAAAAAAAAATCTGTAAGGCAATATCTACATAGATAATTGCCTTACAAACCAAAATATCTCCCTCTA
>RDYN01000192.1 GCA_004293365.1 Oscillatoriales cyanobacterium
ATTCCTCTTTTTTTTGCGGACTAAAGTCCTCACTACGAACCTGTATTCAGGAGTTGATTCCTCTTTTTTTTGCGGACTAAAGTCCTCACTACGAACCTGATAACGGTAATTTTAATGAACTTCGTGCAATTTCTCAACAAAAACATTTTTCTCCCAAAACAATCCCGCCGCAATTCCCGCCTGAGAAACTAAAAACAAAACTGCAATTAATAGCCTTTGAATACCCGATCCCTGGGAAAATGGATAAGTTAGCAAATTCAGATAAAATGACCGAGGTTGCAGTTTCCCCTTAGCCCCACTTTTCGAGATAATTTGCCCAAACAAAAAAGCACCTCTGCCGTAATTGAACTGCTGCCGCCAAAATTTGCCCAGAGTTAATGCGTGGGAGTGATAGACTGTAACTTCGGGACTGTAGACCGCGCAGCCTCCGGCATTGAGCCAGCGAAAACAAAATTCTCTATCTTCTCCAGCCGCTAGCGCAAAAGTCGTGTCAAACCCGCCGATTTTCTGGAAAGCCTCAGCGGGAAGGGCAAAATTGTTAGAAGTGAAAAATTGTGCGCGATCGCCAATAGCATTGTAATAACTGTAAAGGTAATCGATCAGTTGCTGGCTGGCAGTAGAATAGATATTATCCGGCAGCGCGTTGACAGTTCGACCTCCGATTAAACAGTTTGGTGTTTCCAAAAATCGCTTTTCCAGATTTTGCAGCCAATCTGCCCCCACACTACAGTCATCGTCTGTAAACACTAAAAATTTGCCCTCGGCTGCAAAAGCTCCAGTATTTCGTGCGGTTGCAGGGCCGGAATTGGGTTGTGTCAGAAGTGTGATATTTAACTTATTTTGAAAAGGCAAGATTGTATTTTCTACAGATATTTCGGTGCTGTCGTTGACGACAATAACTTGAAAATTATCGGGCGGATATTCTAATTCCACAAAAGACTGAAGACACTGCGCTAATTTTTCGGGGCGATTGTAAGTCGGGACAATAATTGAAAATAGAGTTTTAGTTTTTTTCATGACAACTCATATAGCCTTTCAAGCGAAAGATGAGGTACGATAGGGCATAGGGCATAGGGCATAGGGCATACCTCACTTTTTTGAGAACCGCTATGTATTTTAAAATTTTAAGCGATACAGCACCGACTCAGTATTAAAATCTTTGCCGAAAACTGGTTGCAGCGGGCCCTGGGGACTTGTCAGCCAAGATAAAGCTAGTTTGGTGTATTCGTCTGTATCAGTTAAGGGCCCGAATCCTACCATCTTAATGTTATTTTTGTGGAGGTTGTCAATCCATGCCGGAAGGCGATCGGCTCTAAACGGCACGTATAAAACTTGTCTGTTCAAATTTCTCCCGTAAAACAGGTAGCTGCGGGAACTTAAAAAGAAGCCGATTCTTTCATCTGGTACTGTATTTTTATCAATATATTCGTAAATTCCACGATACAGTTCGGTGCGAGCAACATCTCGCTTTTCCCTCGCCACCCAACTAGCACTTACCATCAATGCTATGCAGGCACAGATTATCATTATGTAACTTGATTTTTTGAGTCGGGCGAGCAGATTTTTAAAGCCTATAAAACTAGGATTGCGCTTAAATACAATCCCAGCCAGCAGCAGTAATCCAATATAAATTAATGGGTATATTCCTAAATCTCGCAAACTCGGAGCTAATATTTTCATCACCAGATTGATTGCTTCCGCGAAATTAGATTTAAACCTGTCAATCAACATACTTCCCCAAACAATATTCTTTCCGGTAAAAGAAGCATTTTTAATCAGGTCAAAAATTGTGTTGCTAACGATGCCGGCAAGACTGCTAATTAAAACAACTGCCACAATCACTTGCTTGCGAGTTTTGAGCAGAGTTGCGGTTGCTGCTGCTGCGATCGCCAGTAAGCTTAAAAAGGGAAAGCCGTATCTGAGATTAAAACCGAGTAAAGGGCTGAGTTGACCGATCGCCTCTCCGGCAGTCCCGGAGGTGTAAGGTGTAATGACGTAGAGAATTCCGGTGCTGGCAAGAACTACGGTTAAAATGATATTGTTTTGATTGATCCTGGTTTTACCTTGGATCGCAGCCAGAGGTGCTGCTAATACCTGAAGTGCGATCGCCAGAAATGGCAGTTGCAATCTAATCAGGACTTGCAAGCCCAATATTTGCCAGTGGGAAATATTGCTGGGATTAAATTGAGCGGCTAAGGTGCTTTGCCAAATCTTCAAAAGTGGCGAAGCTGGAGGCGCAGGTATGGTAGGTGTTGGCTCCTGTACGGGAGGTGTTGGTGACGGCGTTACAGTCGGTTTTGGAGACGCTACGGTCGGTTTTGGAGACGCTACGGTCGGTTTTGGCCCAGGTACGGGAGACGGTGGGGGAACAGGCTGCAAGGGAATGTTAATCTCGCGGGAATCACCAACAGGATAATTGATGTGCAGCAAGTTTCTCGCATACCAAAAACCTCCTAAAAACAAGCCACAAAGTATGCCGCACACCAAGAATGGCTTGATGTGGCGAATTCTAAAATTGATTGGTGTACAATTTTTATTAACGGCGAATCTTGTAATTTCTAATATTGCTAATCCTCCTAAAAGTGAGGCTGCATAGACTAGGGCAGTGATTTTAATTCCGGCTATCATTCCTACCGATGCCAAAAATAGGGATAGCTCGGATTGCGATCGGCTGCTGTGATAGGATAAACCTAAATATAAAGCAACTGTAAATATGGCCGCTAGCGGTAAGTCTGGGTGAATGGTGTTAACTTGGTTGAGCATCATCGGTACTGTTAATACTAAAGATGCTGCTGCCATGCCATAAAATCTCGTCGCTCCAAATTTTATACTCAATAGATAGACGGCAATTCCTTCAAGTACCCAGGCAATTAGCATGGGAAAAGCTGTGAGAAAATCTTCTTTGAAGGGGAGTACGCACAAAGCAGACAAGACGTGCCAATTGTAGGGATATACTCGGGCTTGCTCTTGTTCAAAAATCCAATTTCCGGCGGCATCTAAGAATGTAAATGAGTGGGTTTGATACCATCTGGCAATTACAGGTAGGTGAAACCACAATGAGTCATAATTTGTTGTGGGTTTAGTTGCTAGGGTTTCCCACAACACAAATCCTGCAAATGCGGTGGCACCAATAATCAGGAGTTCGGATGGGATCAGAGGTTGCTTGAGTTGGGGAATCTGCCACTGCGAGAAGGTAAAAGCTCTGTGGTTTTTCGCATAAATCAGGATTGAGCCGATCGCACAAATCACCATTTCTGCTAGAATGACCGCAGCAAGATTTAGGCGATCGGCACTTCCTAAAATCAAACCAGTAGAAACTTGTACAATGCTCCATCCCGTCAAAAGTACGAGGAGACAATGGGGAAATGAATAGTTACTATTTTCCTTCTGATTCTCGAATGCCAGAGACAAGCTGAGGGGAATCGGGCTGACTACAATAATCAGAAATAAAATTAATTCCCACAAATGTTGCGCTATTAACATAAGCTACAAGTTGCCAATTTTTATGGGAGGCTTTTGCTGGTTTTGATTGTTTATAGTGAGGACTTTAGTCCTTCTTGAATGTGGACTAAAGTCCTCACTACGAATCTATTTTATTGTTTGATCGTTCGGACTTTAGTCCTTCTTGAATGTGGACTAAAGTCCTCACTACGAACCTATTTTATTGTTTGATTGTTCGGACTTTATTCCTCGGATGAATGCGGACTAAAGTCCTCACTACGAACCTATTTT
>RDYN01000062.1 GCA_004293365.1 Oscillatoriales cyanobacterium
TGTGCATCATTACAATGCTAATTTACAACTCTAAATGCCTACTTTTCTTTGACGTGAGTTTTATTCTCTCGATCCTTTCCTTCAGGGCACTACCAAAAATTTTAGGACTAAAGTCCTCACTACAAACCCATGAAAGAGGTTTGTAGTGAGGACTTCAGTCCTTCCGAAATTATTTGCGACTGTTAAGCCATTTAGCAGCAACTATCCCCAAAATACCTGCAACTACTGGATTGCCCAAAAACTTCATCAAACTAGGCTGTTCTGCCAGCACTTCTCGGAAAATATCCGGGTGATTTTGATAGGTAAACGAAGCCAGCTTGGTAACATCATCAGCAGTCATGCGGCTGGCGTGGTGAGTAGAAAGTCCTAGCTGCTTTTCCAACTGGCGATCGTTCAATCCTCTCTTGTCCAACTGCTTGAAGAACTCCCGGGCCACATCGTCCCGTTCGTTCGGCTTAATTTGGGCGATCGCATCAAGCAATTCCGGTTCCAACTGTGCCGGCGGGAGAGACTCGTGATTCAAAGAACGCCCGAATAATTGTTTGCGCCGATCCGGAGAAGTTCTCTGAGCAAAATCGTCAAAATTTTCGTACTCTTCACCGGTTGTCTCAGGCATCATTTCTCGATCGCCCTGAGCCAAATCGCTCATGATTTGACGCTTGTAATTATCGCTGCTACTCATGGTAATTATTTTTCCAACTAAACAACAGTTCAGTCTCAAAGTGAGATTGCTTCGCCTTCAAAAAACTGCGGAAGATTAAAGCGTCGCGCTGCTATAAATCCCGCTTTTTAACCTGTCAAGACTTGTATTCAATCTGATTTGATTGCTGGTCGTACTTAGCCGTCAAAATCAGTTTTTTGTCAGGAGCATAAACCAAAACACTTAAATCCTGATTTGGGAAATTGCGGTGAAAACCTTGGGCTAAAGATTTCGCCAAATCTTTTACTTCAGTAGGGCGGACTTGCGGGGTGATTACAACTCCCAACTTGTTATTGTCGCGCACGTAAGCATCCTGAACCAGGCCCTTAGCCGTCTTTGTTACCCATTGACCAAAATCTTGACCTGCGGCGGTATTGCCGCGTTCTAGCTGCGCGTAATAGCCCTGACTGCCACCAATTGCTACAGGTACGTTAGTCGGTTTTTGGGCGGAAATGCTGGGGGCGCAGGCAGTAGTAACAGCCAGCATTAAAACCAAGAGTAAGCCCGCAATCATTTTGCGACTCTGCTGCAATAAACTCACTTTTTTTCCTCCGTGGTGAAAACATCTTGACTAATTTTCACTAATGGAGAGGGTCACGTTTCTAGACCCTCTCCATTAGTATTAGGCTCAGTCTATTTTCTTTTTGATCTCATCTTTTACATCTTCGATCGCGTGGCTAGCTTCAGCTTGTTTTTGCTTCATTTTGCCTTCAGCTTTATCCTTGGGGTCGCCAGTAACATTGCCGAGGGCTTCTTGAGCAGCGCCTTCGATGTTTTTGCCAGTTGCTTTGGCTCTATCTTCTGTGCTCATGGCTTTCTCCCTTTTTGTATCTAATTTGACGCTTTTTACTTAAATTCATCATAGGTAACAATGAGCTGGCTTGCACTCTGCCTGTAGGAAGAAACAAGGAAGAAGTCTAAGGGAAGAGGTTTGACTAATTTAACCGAGGTTAGGAATAGGGAATAAGGAAAATTTATTGTTGAGTCGAGGATAGACTGGGACTTTCATGCTGACCGTTTTTTGACCTAAGCTGCTAGCTGCAACGAAGTGTTTGGCAGAAAAAACTCGGTGTACAGCCACCCGTGCGCCCAGGACTGCTTTTTTCAACCAAAAAGAATTTAAAATTATAAATTTATGTTTAATTCTTCCTTCTTTCTTTTTCTTATTATTCCTGATGAGTAATAATTAACGACTAACGACTAACGACTAATGACTGATGACTAATGACTAATGACTAATGACTAATGACTAATGACTAATGACTAATGACTAATGACTAATGACTAATGACTAATGACTTCAAAAAAAGAGTGTGGGCAAGACCTCATCTTACCCACACCTCAAAAAAACGTTATTAGTTTTAATCTGACTTGTGATGACATTTTTCATCTATTTTGTGCTGAAGTTCTTCTTTCAACTGTTCCACAGCGCGCATAGTTTGAGCCTTTTCTTGTTTCTGCTGGTCGAGGGCTTTTTCTGTTTCCTCGGGAAGCAATTTTTCCCTTGATTTTGGTAACGTGACTTCGCTGCCACTTACAGTGTGGATCGGGTTTTCTTCAATATTCATTAGTTTTCACCCTAATTTATGCCAAAAATATTTTCAACAAGGCTACTTTAAAGTTGACCTTAGCTCGATCCTAAGGGATATCACGGAGAGTGGCTTCTGCCTGAAGGGAGATAGGGGCTGGGAAGAGTGCGTGAGTTTTGGGTTTTGAGTATTATACTAAGAGAAATTACGGAGAGTTCCCTCTGCCGGATGGGAGATAGGCCAAGGGGAAGAGTGCCTGAGTGCGTGAGATTGCTTGGTGACTCGCAAGGCTAGGCGGTGAAGGCGTTAGCCAGAGGCAGGGAGGAGAGCGTGCCAGAAGAGCGGGGGAGGGGAGAATTTTTCTGCAGCACGATCGCACAAGTGGGTTCTGCCGTTTGTTTGATGAGGCTGCTTGAACCTCCGTCACAGATTGAGAGAAAAATCGGTGACAGGTTAGTGCAGAATTAAGTCAATGCAGGGACGTTTGACCGTTAAAATCAACAGGGTGCAGAAATTGCCAAGTTTTGTGGCGATCGACTGAAATAATCTGCTTTCACCAGAGTTACCTTCCGGGCTAACGAACCGCAGGATTGAACTAAAATTTCTGTTATTAGTAAAAAGTATCTAAAACCCTATGGGAGCAAGGAGCAGTAACCCCCTCGAAGCAGACGGCCCAACTTGTGAGCCGATCGAAATAGGCGTGTTGCATTCGCTGACGGGAACGATGTCCATCAGCGAAATTTCTGTAAAAGATGCGACGCTGTTGGCTGTTGAGGAAATTAATGCGGCTGGAGGGGTACTGGGACGCCCCTTGGAAGCGGTGATAGCAGATGGAGCCAGCGATTTGCAGACTTTTGCTCAAAAAGCTAAGCAATTGCTCCAAGAATCGCAGGTGGCGGTGGTATTTGGTTGTTGGACTTCGGCTAGTCGCAAGGCGGTACTGCCGGTTTTCGAGCACTCTAACGGGTTGCTGTTTTATCCGGTGCAGTATGAAGGGCTAGAACAAAGTCCGAATATTTTCTACACTGGTGCGGCTCCTAACCAACAGATTGTACCTGGGGTGAATTACTTGCTGGCTCAGGGGAAGCGGAAAATTTTCCTGTTGGGTTCTGATTATATTTTTCCCAGAACAGCAAATATGATTGTGAAAGCTCAACTGGCGGCACTCGGAGGAGAGTTGGCGGGGGAAGTGTATCTGCCGCTGGGTTCTAGGGAAGTGGACGAGGCGATCGCACATATTTTAGCAGTGAAACCGGATGCGATTCTCAACACTCTTAATGGCGACAGCAATGTGGCTTTTTTCCATCACCTGCGGGAAGCGGGTTTGAAACCGGAGGATTTGCCGGTGATGTCGGTTAGCGTAGCAGAAGAGGAAATACGGGCGATCGGGCCGTCCAATATTGCCGGACATTTGGTGGTTTGGAACTATTTTCAAACTGTTGATACAGCGGAAAATCAGAAATTTGTCAAGGATTATAAAGCGAGATACGGGGAAAATCGTGTCACGGATGACCCAATCGAAGCGGCTTATTTGGGGGTTTATCTGTGGAAGGAAGCAGTAGAAAAAGCTGGTTCGACAGATGTGGTTAAAGTCAGGATGGCTGCTAAAAATATTGAGTTTGCAGCTCCCTCGGGCACGGTAAAAATAGATGCTCAAACCCAGCATACCTGGAAAACAGTGCGGATTGGTCAGGTGCGATCGGACGGTCAAATTGAGGAGATTTGGAATTCGGGCGCGCCGGTGCAGCCAGATCCTTTTCTCAAAACCTATCCTTGGGCGGCGGCGCTTGCTCCGAAGCAGATTTCTGTGGGAACTCGGGCTTCTTTGATCGGGCTGTTTGTCATCATGGTACTGATCGCTTGGATGGCGGCGGCAGTCGGGTGGATGGGTGCTGTGGAGATGAAGAACTATTTGCTGGCGATGCAGGCTGCCTCAGCTCCGGGGGGGGTTCCGGAGGCAACAATGGCGGTGCTGGCCGATCGAACTCGGGCTGTGGCGAGCCGCACTCAGAGTTGGCTGGTGGGGGCTGTGGTTTTGAGTTCGATCGCAGGTATAGTCGCTTGTGTGTCGGTGTCGGCGATTATTCGCAATTTGGGTTTGCTCCGGGAAACTGCCCAAATGATGGCGAGCGGTGATTTGACGGCTCGATCGCCTGTGGTGTCTAATGATGCGATCGGGGTGCTATCTTCTACTCTCAATACAATGGCTCAGCAAATTAGCAGTTTGCTCAAAGGTTTGGAGGTGCGGCAACAACAGCTAGAGGAGCGATCGCGCGAATTGGAAGTTGCTAAGAACGCTGCGGAAGCTGCTAACAGGGCGAAAAGCACTTTTTTGGCAAATATGACTCACGAATTGCGGACGCCCTTGAATGCGATTATTGGCTACAGCGAGCTGCTGCAAGAAGAGGCGATCGAACTCGGCGAAGAAGAGTTTGTGATGGATTTGGCGAGCATTAATATGGCCGGCAAGCAGTTGCTGAACATTATTAGTGACATCCTGGATATTTCTAAAATTGAAGCAGGAAAGATGACTCTTTTCCTGGAGACTTTCGAGGTGTTGAATTTGGTCGATCAGGTTGTGACTACAGTTCAACCGCTGGTGGGGAAAAATGGCAACACTTTGAGCGTCAATTGCGATCGCGATATCGGCACGATTTACGCTGATTCGGCGAAGCTGCGACAAGCGCTGTTGAATTTGGCGAGCAATGCTGCTAAGTTTACCGATCGAGGCAAAATTACGATTAATGTTTGGAAGGAAGAAGGGGAAGTTTTGCTCGTGGGGAATGCCGAGGAGATCTCGGCAACTCCCCCTAGAGGCTCCAATGCTGCGATCGTTTTCCAAGTAACCGATACGGGTATCGGAATGACAGACGATCAGGTGTCGAGGCTGTTCGGAGCTTTCGCGCAAGCAGACGATTCGACTACCCGCAGGTACGGCGGCACCGGTTTGGGGCTGACAATTAGCCGGAAGTTTTGCCAGATGATGGGGGGAGATATTCATGTTGAGAGCCAGTTTGATTGCGGTTCTAGTTTTACGATTCGGTTACCGATGATGATGAAAAGGGAAAAAGCAGTCAAGGGCGATCGATCGCAGGAAGAAACAGGTTCGCAAGAAGTGCGATCGCAACCGCTGGAACTTCCCGATGCAGCGACTGTGCTGGTAATTGACGACGATCCGGACTCGCGGGATTTAATCGCTCGCTGCTTGTCAAAACAGGGATTTCGGGTGCTCTCGTCAGCTAGCGGCGAAGCAGGGCTTGAGTTAGCTAAGGAGTCGCTACCGGATGCAATTACTTTGGACGTGATGATGCCGAGTATGGACGGCTGGGCGGTGCTGTCTGCTTTAAAAGCCGATCCCGATTTAGCTAATATTCCGGTGATTATGTTGACTTTTTTGGACGATCAAAATCAAGGTTTGGAATTGGGAGCGGCGGAGTATTTGAGGAAGCCTTTGGATTACAAGCGCTTTGCTGATTTACTGAGTAAATATCAGCGTCCGCAGAAGTAGTCAGTTGACAGTTGACAGTTGTCATTATCTCCTATCCCTTCAATTACGGGAATAAAAAAGGTTTGTAGTGAGGACTTTAGTCCGCATCCATCTGAGGACTGAAGTCCTCACTACAAACCAATCTTAGTATGGTCATGCGCTCGGACATGATATTAGGGTCATTAGTTGTTAGTAATTTAGAATTAAATACACGATTGTTAGCGGTTGTCAGCAGCGATGAAAAAAGCAATCGAAGTATCTGTTTTTCAGTCTCGTTTTGCCGGCCGGACTGTCCGATCGCAACTGTATGGATTTAGAATTACTATAATATGTGAAAAATTGGAATTTAAGACATGACAGATAGAAGTGCCTTGCTCACCAGAATTACTCAAACACCTGGTAAATGTGGTGGCCGCCCCTGTATTCGCGGCATGAGAATTCGTGTTAGCGATATTTTGGAAACCCTGACAGACAATGTAACCGCTAGCGACATTCTAGCTGACTTTCCCGATTTGGAGCCCGAAGACATTCAAGCGTGTCTGCTCTTTGCATCTCTCAGCATTGATTTCCCCAGGATAGCAGTATGATTTTCTGGTTGAATGCTCAATTGCCTCCGAGTTTGGCGAATGGTTAACCGAAACATTCGATGTCAGAACTGTCACACGGCAATATATTAGATTGCAAGATGTTCAATATTTTGAGATATTTAATAGGATTAAATCAATCAATTTAGATGATTAAATACTTAATTGCGATCGCGATTAATTTGGATACCATTGTTTCATTAGTCATTAGCTAACATTGAGACATTAATGACTAATGACTAATGACTAATGACTAATGACTAATGACTAATAACTAATGACTAATAACTAATGACCAATGAATAATTAATCTAAAAATCCCATTAAGGTCGAGCTGTCGTCAATCTCGTTTGAGGCAATCGGGCGGTTTCCTCCCATTGTGGAGTAAACTTCGTCAATGTGCAGAGTGCTCATCGCAATAGGGCGCGCACCGGACATACTGAACATTTCGCTGACTTGGATCGCGCTGGAACCGATCGGGCGTCTGCCGAGTGTAGCCACCACTTCAAAGTCGCTGGCTTCGATCGGGCGATTGCCTACAGTGCCGTAGGTTTCGCTGATCTGCAGGGTGCTGGTGCCGATCGGGCGATTCCCCGAGATCGAGACGGTCTCGCTGATGGTAAAATCGTTTGGGCCGACGGGGCGGTTGTCATGTAGGACTGGTGGCTGATAAAGTTGAATGCCCGCTGATTTGGCTTCGCTGGCGGGTGGTAGGGCCTTGGTAGTGCCTTTGCCGCCGCGGGGGCTCGCTTTGACTTTATCTTTGGGTGTGAGAGCCATAATTTTTTTTCCTTGCTGATTACTGGGTTCGGACAACTGCTTTTCTGGGCTTTCTGCTTTCTATTTGAACCGATAATTAAAATAATATTATAAAGTTTAACTATTTTCTTAACGAAATTGCAGAATCTCTGAATTTTTGTTAAAATTTATCGGTAATAGCGACATTTTCCTATGGTAACTGCGGCAGCATCTTTTCAATTGCAAGCGCCCTTCGATCCCACGGGCGACCAACCGCTAGCGATCGCCCAACTCGTCAAAGGCATCCAAGCGGGCGATCGATTTCAAACCTTACTCGGTGCCACAGGTACAGGCAAAACCTTCACCATTGCCTCGGCGATCGAACAAATCGGCAGACCTACCTTAGTCTTAGCACACAACAAAACCCTGGCCGCTCAACTGTGCAACGAGCTGCGAAATTTTTTTCCCAACAATGCAGTCGAATACTTTGTCAGTTATTACGACTACTACCAACCTGAAGCATACATCGCCGTCAGCGATACTTTCATTGAAAAGACGGCCGCAATTAACGACGAGATCGATATGCTGCGGCACTCCGCCACGCGATCGCTCTTTGAACGCCGCGACGTAATTGTCGTAGCATCAATTAGCTGCATCTACGGCTTGGGAATGCCCGCAGAATACCTGAAAGCTTCTATTCCTTTGCAAGTAGGAATGGAAGTCAACCAGCGGCAAGTTTTGCGAGATTTAGTCAACGTCCAATACAGCCGCAACGACCTAGATTTAGGCAGAGGCAAATTTCGCGTCAAAGGCGATGTCGTGGAAATCGGCCCCGCCTACGAAGATCGAATTATTCGCGTCGAATTCTTCGGCGACCAAATTGATGCCATTCGCTACGTTGACCCCGTAACAGGTAAAATCATCCAAAGTACCACCGCTTTAAATATTTATCCAGCGCGCCACTTTGTGACGGCTGATGATAAATTAGAGGCAGCTTGCCAAGGCATAGAACTCGAATTAGAAGACCGACTGGCAGAATTTGAAAAAGAAGGGAAACTCTTAGAATCTCAGCGGCTAGAACAGCGCACCCGCTACGATTTGGAAATGCTGCGCGAGGTAGGATACTGCAACGGAGTAGAAAATTATTCGCGGCATTTAGCAGGTCGAAATGCCGGAGAACCGCCCGAATGTTTGATTGATTATTTCCCGAAAGATTGGATGTTGGTAGTAGATGAATCCCACGTCACAGTGCCGCAAATTCGGGGAATGTACAACGGCGACCAAGCGCGCAAAAAAGTGTTGATAGAACACGGTTTTCGCTTGCCCAGCGCTGCGGACAACCGCCCTTTGAAAGCAGAGGAATTCTGGGCAAAAGAGAATCAGTGCATCTTTGTTTCTGCTACGCCTGGTAATTGGGAAATAGAAGTATCGGAAGGAAGAGTTGCCGAGCAAGTAATTCGCCCTACGGGAGTAGTCGATCCGACAATTTTCGTGCGCCCGACGGAGGGACAAATTGACGATTTGTTGGGGGAAATTAAGGAGAGAGTTACTCGGGACGAGCGCGTTTTGGTGACGACTTTGACGAAGCGGATGGCGGAAGATTTAACCGAATATTTGCAAGAAAGGGCGATTAGAGTCCGGTATTTGCACTCGGAAATTCAGTCGATTCAACGCATCGAAATTATCCAAGATTTGCAGGATGGTAAGTTTGATGTGTTGATTGGCGTTAACTTGCTGCGGGAAGGTTTGGATTTGCCGGAAGTGTCGCTGGTGGTGATTTTGGATGCGGATAAGGAGGGGTTTTTGCGATCGGAACGTTCTTTAATTCAAACGATTGGGCGGGCGGCGCGCCACGTGCAGGGACAGGCTATTTTGTATGCGGATAATTTGACTGATAGCATGGTTAAGGCGATCGACGAAACGGATCGGCGCCGGGGGATTCAGCTAGCGTACAATAAGATGCACGGGATTACTCCGCAGCCGATCGCGAAAAAGCGATCGACTAATGCAATTTTGGCATTTCTGGACGTGTCGCGCAAGCTGAACTCGCAGCAGTTGGAGGAGGTTTACGAGCAGGTGGATGAGTTATCTTTAGACGAGATTCCTCAGTTAATCGGGCGCTTGGAGACGCAGATGAAGGCGGCGGCTAAGAAGTTGGAGTTTGAGGAGGCTGGTAAGTTGCGCGATCGCATCAAGCATTTGCGCGATAAGTTATTGGGGCATTAAACCCGGCGGTTGAAATCGCGTCTATACAAGCAAAACCCGCCGGCGCGGGTTGAAGAATGGGCGGAGATTGTGCGATCGCATTAAGCACTTGCGCGATAAGCTGTTAGGTCATTAAGGCAAAATTGAAAAATTGAATAGAGCTTTCAGTCCATCTGCGATCGGCTGATACTCTTCAGGGGTTAAAGTGCCAAGATAGCGCGATACTCGTCGCATATCTACAGCACGTATTTGATCCAGCAACACTGTCGAGTCGGAAATGAGATTTCCCACTCCTGCCGGAAGACTTGGGTATAAGATGGGATTTTGTGCAGCCCAATTTCCTGATTGTCTGGTTATCGGCACAACAATTAACAGCGGAAAACGTATCGCACCTGTTTGACTGGGTATCCCGACTACTAAAGCAGGACGTTTTCCTTGCTGTTCGTGAAATGGAGGTATTTGAGGGGCGAAATCAACCAGTACAATATCCCGGAGGGTTATATTAGACACTGGATTTTTCGACCCCTTCTTCTTCAACAATAACGCAACCTACCCCAGGTAGATACCGCACGGCTTTACCAAGTGTCATGGGGTCTACATCTCCCCAATCATAGGGTGGAATTTCACCTTCTAGGTAAAGTTCGCGCCAAGTTGAGTTTTCCAATTCTTCGTCAGAAATATCAGGGAAAAGTATGAGCACTTCTCCAATACCGACAGGAAAACCATTGAGTTTGCTCAAGCCATCGATTACGGTAGCTAGAAGGGATAAGTCTATCTGGTGCAGATTTTCGGCTTTTTCGATCAGTTGGTAGATGGTTTCAGGATTGACTGTTTCGGGGATTAATTCTAGCAAGCTGTCAGGGGTGAAACCTCGACTCTTGAGGTATTCAGCTAGTTGCAAACGAATTGTACTCATAGGTTTTGTGAGTAAAAATTTTTAGGCTAAAGTGCGATCGCCCTTTACCATTATCCTATTTTTTGGATGGGAAGGGCGATCGCACTTTTTACCAGATTCCTAACCTTTGGGCTGATTCGCGATCGGATAAGTTTTTGTCTGAGCGCTAATCATCAGAAAGGTTAGATAGCTATTGAGCTTGTCCAAACTTAGCTATGAAATGGTAAATTTCGTCATTACTCAGGCGGCCAAAGTCTGGCGGGTTAACTATGCCCCTGCCTTTGACTACCAGTTGGGCTATCGCAATCAGCATGGTACGGACTTGCCAGCCTAAAGGGTTAGGATACAATTGTCCATCTTCTGTGCTAAAATTTTGGGACATATTATTTGTGGTTAGGTTTGCTGTTGGTGGTTTGAAAGTCAAGAGGTCAAATCATCTGGAGTTTTCTAGCCAAAACGAGGGTTCTGTCTGAATTTGTAGTTCAGGCAGCCTTTTTCGTTTTCACTACTTTATTTCTAACAGATTGACTCTAGAAAGTCAACCGGGTCGGGAATTTTTGTTTTGAGAATAAGGGATTTAAATTGAGATATTTACTAAACTAAATTGAGATATTTACTAAACTAAATTGAGATATTTACTAAACTAAATTGAGATATTTGCTAAACTAAATTGAGATGTTTACTAAACTAAATTGAGATGTTTACTAAAATGATTGATATTTAAAATACTAAAATAGGATTGATATTTAAAATACTAAAAAAAGTTAGTTTTATTTACGATCGCCCCTACCGATCGACAGTATCCAAGTGAACAAGCGATTTGGGAGACAGCAATGAGCAAATTTCAGTTATTCGATGCAGTGAGTTTAACCGAACCCATCGCCCTCGCCGATCGCCCAAAACACCACCCAAACAAACTACTTACTCAATACCGCAGCATCCGTACTGCTAGCAAAAGCCGGACTAATAAACTCATCCTTCTCGGAGGCTGTGATGAAACCCTTGTCTACAGCTAGCTGCATCACTTCAGTCAGAAATCCTCTGAGCGCATCTAATACTTGAGCGCGATCGCACTCAAACTGCTTTTCCCAGTATGAAGATCCAAACTTAATCAAAGTGCAGTTAATTTTATTGCCAGCGGGTACTAATTTGATAGTTATGCAGCAACTTTCAGCAAACGTAATTTCAATTTTTTTACCTTGCGATAGCTCGGCAATTTGGAATGGTAGTCTATCCCAAATTAAACATATATCCGGCTCCAAAAAAACTTGGATTTTTTCTGAGCCTATTTTCCATACAACCACATGATTGTATTCAAAAAAGAAACGCCTTAATCCCATTTCAAAGTCAGAAAATTCTCCCAATGGATCTTCGGGAGGTTCAGCGTAGATATCAAAACTGAGCTTTTCTAATCCGATCTCAAGTTTATAACTATTATTCATTGCCATTACTCCCGTTAAATCGCGATAAAGTGCGGCTATTTACTACCGGATAACCGGAATTCAGCGTTCCATCAACATCCCTTTGAATAAAAGCGCGAGAGACATTTTCAGTAATTGTTCCGTCTGGATGATAAACTCTACCAATAGGACGCTGAAAATCAATTATGTACTTACCTGAATATTTTGGTACTAATTGCTCAGCCATTATCCAGTCCTCTGCATTTAGCCACTGTCCTTGGTCATCATTAGTGCTTGCTGCTCTGCCGACAAATCTGTTGGCTTTACGTTTTGGCCCGTGATAACTCTCTATATGATCGTAGGCTTTAGTTGATTTAGGATTGTTCCATTGCGGTTCGCTTCCGCTACCTGTCCATTTACAACCGCTGCCAACTTCTACGCTTAAATCTATTATATCCTGTTGAACAATTTCTGCCACTTCTCTATATTTTTGATTTGTACAACATACATGATATTAAAAAAGTGGTAAGTTGGGTTTCGTTACTTCCACCCAACCTACTAATAAACTTACGGTGTCGGATTCGGATACTTAGCGTGCACCGCATTAATTTCCGCTACAATCTCCTTATCCAATTCCACCTCCAAACTACCGAGATTTTCCTCCAACTGTTCGAGACTTGTTCCACCGATAATTGTGCTAGTCACAAACCACCGCGATCGCACATAAGCCAAAGCCATCTGCGCCGGACTCAAATTGTGTTTTTGAGCAATCTCAACATACGCTTTCACCGCATCATTCAGATTAGTTTTATCGTAACGCTGACCGAATCCTGCGAACAAAGCCAGCCGCGAATTTTCCGGTATTCCATTTAAGTATTTACCCGTTAAAAGTCCGAATCCTAAAGGACTGTAAGCCATCAATCCCACATTTTTAAAGCGGCAAGTCTCTGCCAAATTCATGTGAAAAGTCCGATTGCTCAAACTGAAAGCATTCTGAATCGAAATAACCTTCGGCAAATCGTGTTTTTCGGCTAATTCGCAAAACTCGCAAACTCCCCAAGGCGTTTCGTTGCTCAAACCCAAATAGCGGATTTTGCCAGCTTTAATTAAGTCAGCAAATACCTCTAACTGTTCTAAAATTGGTACAGTTTCGTGTTCTTGGGCGATGTCGTAGTCCGGCGCGCCAAATAGGGGCACGTAGCGATCGGGCCAGTGGATCTGATAGAGGTCGATGTAGTCTGTTTGCAGGCGCTTCAGGCTGTCGTTCAGGGCTTTTTCGACATTTGGGCGATCGATCTGATTTTTCCCTTCCCGAATCCACTTTAATCGAGTGCTTCTCCCCGCCACTTTAGTTGCTATAATGACTTTATCCCGCTGCTGTCGCGCCAACCATTCGCCGATATATTCCTCGGTTTTTCCCTGAGTTTCGGGTTTTCCCGGCACCGGATACATTTCTGCCGTATCGATAAAGTTGATGCCTTTATCAATGGCAAAATCGAGCTGTTCAGCCGCTTCTGCAACCGTATTCTGCTGGCCGTAAGTCATCGTACCCAAACAGATTTCAGATACTGATAAGTCGCTGTTGCCGAGTTTTTTGTATTCCATTATTTCGATTGCCTGACAAATATCAGATTCTATTTTACCGAAAAACAGCGACTTTGTTTATAATTGGTAAGGTACGCAATCCGCACCCTACATTGTGAAGTTTATTATAATTGGTAAGGTGCGCAATCCGCACCCTACATTGTGAAATTTTATAATTGGTAAGGTGCGCAATCCGCACCCTACATTGTGAAATTTTATAATTGGTAAGGTGCGCATTGCGCACCCTATATTGTGAGATTTTATAATTGGTAAGGTGCGCATTGCGCACCCTACATTGTGAAATTTTATAATTGGCAAGGTGCGCATTGCGCACCCTATATTGTGAGATTTTATAATTGGTAAGGTGCGCATTGCGCACCCTACATTGTGAAACTTTAATGTTAATATAAATAATTGCTATCCCAGTAAGGTGCGCATTGCGCACCCTACATTGTGAAACTTTAATGTTAATATAAATAATTGCTATCCCAATTTTACATGAGTAGTATTCCCACAAAAGTTCCCTTTGTAAACCTTTACCTGCAACACCAACCAATCGAATCTCAAATAGCAGCAACACTTGAAAAAATTATCCAGCACGGAGACTTTATTTTAGGTGAAGCACTGACAGAATTTGAAACAGCATTTGCAGCAGCTTCTGGAGTAAAATACGGCGTAGGAGTGGCTTGTGGAACTGATGCGATCGCCCTCGGACTCCAAGCTTGCGGCATTAATCCGGGCGACGAAATTCTCATACCCGCCAACACTTTTATCGCCACCGCGATCGCCGTCCTCGAAGCCAAAGCAGTACCTATTCTGGTGGATTGCGACCCAGAAACCGCCCTGATTGACCTCACAGCAGCCGAAACAGCGATTACCTCGAAAACTAAAGCAATTATCCCCGTACACCTCTACGGTCAAATGGTATCGCCCAGTCAGCTTTTAGATTTTGCGAACCGCCACGATTTGATCGTATTTGAAGATGCCGCCCAAGCGCACTTAGCCGAAAGAGAAGGATACCGCGCGGGTTCTTTTGGAAAAGCAGCAGCATTCAGCTTTTATCCCAGCAAAAATCTCGGCTGTTTTGGCGACGGCGGGATGTTAATTACTAACGATGCAGAAATCGCACAAAAAATGCGAACTCTCCGCAATTACGGAGCACCAAGCAAATATTTGCACGCAGAAATTGGCAGCAACAGCCGCCTCGACAATTTGCAAGCCGCCGTGCTCAATTTGAAATTGCCTTACTTGGAAAAATGGAATCGCGATCGCACCGACGCCGCTCAATACTACAATACTCTACTAGAACCCCTGAAACCCAAAGGCATTGTACCGATCGCCAATCACAGCAGCAGCGGTCACATTTATCACCTCTACGTAATCCAGATTACTGACAAAAGCTCTATTAACCGCAACCAGCTTCAAGAAAAACTCACCAAAGAAGGCATCCAAACAGGCATCCACTATCCTGTACCTTGCCACCTGCAACCAGCCTACCAAAACTTAGGCAATCCGGGCGACTTCCCCCACACAGAAACCCTGTGCGAACAGATTTTATCCTTGCCAATGTATCCCGGATTGAGCAATACTCAGATCGAGCAGGTTGTAAGGGCGATCAGTTGACAGTTGACAGTTGACAGTTGACAGTTGACAGAAGGAAAAGTTGACAGTTGACAGAAGGAAAAGTTGACAGAAGAAAGACGCAATACTAAAGGAAGACGCAATACTGAAGGAAGACGCAATACTCTAGATGGAAAAAGACATACACAGTAAACTGTTTAGCGATCGGTATTTTACCTTTAATTAAGTGGATTTATAGCGGTTCTCAAAAAAGTGAGGTATGCCCTAATGCCCTATTCCCTATTCCCAGTCGTACCTCATCTTTCTGAGAAAGGCTATACTTAATTGTTTATAAAAGTTATGCTGAGGATGTTGCAAGCCATAGGGTGGAGATCTCAAAGCGTTGGAATTGGGAATTAACAAATCTTTAACTCACCGTTCAAAATCGCTTTCGCGTTGCGAATCCAGCGCGGCTATCTCAAAACTTCTCAAACCATGCAAATCCAGCGCAGAATTCGCATTCTTCTCAAGCGATACCTCATGGGGGAAGGTATCACGGTACTCTTAGTGCTGCTTTACGCCCCCCTGCTAGTACACTGGTACGACGGCTGGTTCAACAAAAACATCAGCATCGAACACGAATATTTCAGCCACGGAATAATTGGTTTGCCCTACGCCGCTTATATTGCTTGGACAAACCGAAACTGCTGGCTGCGCTTGCCCAACTCGCCGCATCCTTTGGGAAGCTTTTTGCTGGTACTAGCAACGCTTTTTTATCTGAGTCGCTTAAGCGATTTAGTGAATTTATCCCTGCCACTAATGCTGGCTGGCATTTGCTTATCTTTAAAAGGATTTCCCGGCTTAAAATTGCAAGCAATGCCGCTTTTATTCGTATTTTTAGCCTCGCCAAATCACATTCCTTACCTCATAGAACCCTACGCCTTGCCGTTGCAGGACTTCATTGCTAAAACATCAGGCTGGATCTTAATTAAGGTTGGTCTCAACGTGAGAGTGGAAGAAATTTATCTCTACGTAAACGATCGCATTGTCGAAGTTGCCCCCCACTGTGCAGGCTTAAAAATGCTGTTTACCAGTCTTTACGTCAGCTTAATTCTACTGGATTGGACGGGAGTTGGGAATTCCCACAAAAGAAGCATTTTCTTTTTAGTGGCTGCATCTATCATTAGCATCACTTCCAACATTCTCCGCAACACTTTGCTGACTTACTTTCACGGAACCGACAGAGAGACGTTTTTTACTTGGCTGCACGCCGGATGGGGGGGAGACTTGTATTCTGCTTGTATACTAGGCTTATTGGTACTTCTCATCAACGGGATGGAAAAGTATTTCCCAAGCCAGTCTGCCCATTAATGAAACAAATGATTTCAGCACGGAAACTACTGCGGCGGTACCAATTATCTAAAATTGTGGTACTGGTGTTTTTGCTGGTACTGGTTGCGACAGTAGCAATTCCCGGCTACGCGACGGGAAGGTGGCCTTGGACAAATCCGCCAACAGTTACAAACCTCAAGCAGTTAAAAAGTTTGCGCCAACACGGCATCACACTTCCTGACTGGGAGGTAATCCGCGTCCAGAATAACGTTCAAATTGGCGGGCACAGATGGTTAGTTGAAGAAATTAAAAATCATCAAACAATTGCCATTTTATTGCTAATGCCTCAAAATTCCCCCAAAAACCAGCCGCAAGTAGAATGGCTAGATATTGATGGATTTCACCGGTGGCAAACAGATTCTCATCGCACTTTGAGGTTTACAGTTAAATTAGCGCCAACATCCGACAAGCCCTCACCTACTATCGAGACAAGGTTTTTCCGAAGCTGGACTTCCCAACAAACTTTTGCTGTCGTGCAGTGGTACGCTTGGCCTAATGGAGGTTCTCCAGCAACTAGCCGCTGGTTTTGGGAAGACAGCATTGCGAGACTGTGGAACCGTCGCGCCTCTTGGGTTGCTGTCAGTATCATCCTTCCCATCCAACCGCAGGGCGATATTAAGATAGTTGAACCGCTGCTGGAATCTCTGGGCAAAAGTGTTCAGACTCAATTAATGGCAGAAATTTTCAGATAAGGGGTAATGGGTAATGGGTAATGGGTAATGGGTAATTGGCCCGCGCAGGGAATTGGTAATTGGGAATTGGTAATTGGCCCGCGCAGGGAATTGGGAATTGGTAATTGGGAATTGGCCCGCGCAGGGAATTGGGAATTGGTAATCGCTTGTGCCTAAATCTGAGTAGGAGATTTTTGGAGATACAGAGGCTTGCGTGCGAAAACCTGATATTCGTCGGACAATCTGGAATACCTCATGTCGGTAATAACGGCTATATAAGCCAGTGTTCTAAACCTTTATGTCGTCAGTTATTCCCAATTATTCAATTTAAAATCTAAAATCTAAAATCTAAAATCTAAAATCTAAAATCTAAAATGGTATGATTTGGTATCAAGAGTAAATATTGATAGTTGAGAATAGCGGAAATGACACTCAAGCAACAGCGAAATATTCACAATCTTCCCCTTTTTTATATCCTCAAAATGCCGGATAAATTCATAATTAGAAATCGCGTTGCTTTTTCCTTAGCAGGCCTGTATTCAACTGCTTGGACTGTATCTTTTGCTGCTGTATTGTGGGGCTTTAACGGCAAAGTTTTTGCGGAAACGGCTTTAGCCCAATCTGTGGTTCCTAGTTCTGAACAGTTCTTGCCGCCACCGCCACTGCGCGTACCGCCACCGCCACCTGCCAATTTCAACAGCGAAATTAACCCAGCTTTTCGGAATCGGCCGTACCGGCTGGGCCCGGGAGACCAGATTTCCGTTCAAGTTCAGCGCTTCCCAGAGCTAAATTTTACGGGTGCAATCAGCCCTGAAGGGGTAATTGTACTGCCGCTAATCGGGACAGTAAATGTGCGCGGCCTTACTGTCGAAGAAGCACAGCAGCGCCTCCGGGAGAGGTTCACGCAATTTATCAAAAATCCTCAAGTCTCGGCTGCTTTGCTGGTTCAGCGCCCGGTGGTGGTGACGGTGACGGGGGAAGTGGCTAGGCCTGGTTTTTATCCGCTGCAAACTCCGCAGCTTCCGGCGGCTTTGGCTGCTGCTGCTGGGACTACTCCGACGGCCCAACTGCGGGCGGTGCGGGTGCGGCGGACTTTGCCGGGTGGTGCTGTGGCTGAGCAAGTTGTTGATATTTTGACGCCGCTGCAAACTGGTATTGCTGGGCCGGATTTGCGTTTGGAAGATGGAGATGCGATCGTCGTACCGTACAAAGAGGTTACAGCCGATCGCAAGTCCGATCGAGATTTAGCATCCAGATACAGCCTAGCCGCTGCCGCTGTCCCCGTCCAAATCACTGTCACCGGAGAAGTCAGCAAACCCGGTTTTTACACGCTTGGGGCGGGTTCAGGTCGAATTTCCGCCGCTTTGACCACTGCGGGGGGAGTCACCGCAAAAGCCGATTTGCGGGCGGTACGAGTGCGGCGGACGCTGGTAGATGGCTCCTCGGTGGAGCAACCCATCGACCTCTACACTCCCCTAGCAAAGGCTAACGATTTGTTCGATTTTCCTTTGGCCTCGGGAGATGTGATTGTCATCCCCCAATTGGATCCTAGTATCAAAAACCTAGACTACGACAAAGCTTTGGTGGCGCGCTCTACCTTGATTAAGCCCAGGATCTACGTTCGAGTTTTGAGTTACGCTAGTGGTGGTTTAACCTCGTTCTACCTAGAAAATGGCAGCAAGTTTTTGGATGCTATCAACAACTTGCCTGTGAATCTAGCTGATTTGCGGAAAATGGCTTTGATTCGGTTCGACCAAAAGCAAGGTAGAGCAATCAACCGCAAGATAGATGCAAAAGCTGCTTTGGAGGGCAATGTTTCTCAGAACCCGATGCTGGAAGATAATGATGTGATTGTGATTGGTCGGAATCTGGTAGAGCGTATTGGTTATGTTCTCAATACTTTTACTCGACCATTTCGCGATACTTTGGGATTTATTTTGTTCTTTGAGCAGTTGAGAAATGGGGTAAACAATCTGTTTGGGCCATCTAATAACAATAATAGGTAGTCAGCATTCATTCGTCATTCGTCATTCGTCATTCGTCATTAGTCCGCAGTCAGCAGTCATTAGTCATCATTAGCGCTGTACCCGCTCGCAAACATCAGTCATTCGCGATCAGTCCTTCAGTATGTTGTTGCGAATAAACACGCTTATGGGGAGGGAGGGTTCTGTAATCGTAAACTCAGTTGTATCAAAGATTGTTAGCTAAACCAGCCCTACAAAATACTATGTTTTTTGGCCTTACCTGCTTAGTGAGGATGGGAGCATCTCAGTTTTGCAAGAAGCATTTTTAAAGAGCGGACTGAAGTCCGCACGTGCATTCCTTTTTTTGGGTGGGGGAACACTGTAAATGCAACTAAAATCTAAAATCTAAAATCCTTATGACTTTATCAGTTGTCAAACGTTATTTAATTGCTTTCGACCAATACAAGTGGGTGGGGCTGGCAACTCTGGCGGTGACTGTGGGCGTGTCGGGAGTAGTGGCAGTGCAGCCAACTCAGGCGCCGGTTTACGTTGCTAAAGGTACGCTGTCATACCGCAGACCGAGTGTTATTTTTTCATCGACTACTACTAAGATTCAACAGGAAGGACAAGAAATAACTAAAGATATGCTATTGGATCAAAAGGTGGTTGAACCAGCAGCTAAAAAAGTAAATGTGTCTGCTAAAAAGCTGAAAGATGACGTGGAGATCAAGATGCCGAGCAAGAGTAATGACCCCAGCGCTTTGATTCAAGTATCGTACAAAAATGCCGATCGCCAAAAAGCAGAAAAGGTAGCAGAGGCGTTGATGAAGGAAATGGTGATTTATAGCGAAAATTTTAATACTTCCAGCGTCCGAAAAACGATCGCCCAAATTAACCAACGCTTGCCGAAAGTAACTCAGGAACTCAGGGAGGCGGAAGCAAAACTTGAATCCTACGAAAAACGAGAAGAGACTTCAATTTTAGCAGTTCAGAGCGGTACTTTGCCGCAAGCGATTATCGCCAGCGAACAGCAGCAGCGGCAACTCCGGGTGCAGTTGGGAGCAATAGAAGCTCAAATTAAAAGCTTGCAGGAGCGGTTGGGATTGAATGGAGAGCAAGCTTACGTAGCTCAAGCACTTTCTGCCGATCCAATTATTGCACAACTGCGAGTGCAACTGTTTTCGCTCGAATCTCAGCTCAAAATTCTACGTAGCGACTTGCAGGAGGAACACCCGAAAATTGTGGAATTGCTCAAACAAAAACAAGCTTTTGAGCAGCAGTTGCAGCAGCGACAATCTGAGGTGCTCGGGGGTAACGGGGTAGCGGCTCCGCTCAGAAGTGCCGATCGAATTCGGGTAGACTCTTCTTTAGACCCGGCGAGACAGCAGCTAGCTCAAAATTTGATTGCTTTGCAAACGCAGCGGGATGTGGCGCAAGAGCAACTCAAAGGAGTAGAGAACACTGAACGACAATTGCGCCAGGAATACGCGAAAATCCCCAACAAGCAGTTAGAACAAGCGCGTTTAGCCCAGCAAGTGGCGCTGAAAAAAGCTCTCTACGATAAGATGCAGTCGGCTTTGGTAGATGCTGAGGCGGCGAGAGCTGAGACAACGGGGAGTTTGACAATCGCCCAGTTTCCCAAAACTGATGACGTTCCCTCAAACAAGAGAGGTTTGCCGGTGATGCTGGCGGTGGGAGGATTTGTGGGATTGCTGCTGGGCGGCGGGTTCATATTTTTGTTGGGGATGCTCAACGGGAAGTTTTACAGTTGGGAAGAAGTGCGGGCGGCTTTGGTGGAAAAAGAAGTGCCAATACTGGCTGTTTTGCCTGAAGTGATTGTGTTTGATTCCTATGGGGAGGAGATGCCGCTGGCTTTGGAACCCAATTCGCCTTATTTGGAGTTTTACGAGCGGTTGCGGACAAATTTGCGCCGAATTGGCGAAAAACCTGTGAAGGTGGTGTTGCTGACTTCGGCGGCGCCTTTGGAGGGAAAGAGTTTTAGTGCTTACAATTTGGCAATTGCGTCGGCTCGATCGGGCAAACGGACTTTGTTAATTGAAGCAGATTTGCGATCGGGTTCTAATGTGGAATCTTTGAAAATCGCTGCCGATCCTCTGGCGGCGGTGGAACCTTTGCACTATTACGGCAATATGAGCGAGTGCGTTTTGTTGGTTCCAGAAGTAGAGAACCTATATGTCGTGCCGAGTCCGGGCAGTTTGCGGCAGGCTTCGGCGGTACTGGAATCGAGCGAAATACGGAGGTTGTTTGAGGATGTTCGCAACCGCTTTGATTTTGTAGTGGTGGATTCTCCGGCGCTGAGCGAGTGCAACGACGCGCTGACGCTGGAACCGTATACGGACGGTATAATTTTGGTAGCGCGGGCTGGTTATACGCTGGCGAGTATGTTGTCGGAGGCTGCGGATCAGTTAGTGGAATCTGATGATGATGATTCGCACAAATCGGGGCCGCGGCTGTTGGGGGCGATTATTAATGGTGCTGATATTGCGGTGAAGTACCGGAATGATGTTGATGAGTGGGAGTTGCCTTTGAGTAGTGTGAGCGATGGGGCGATCGAAGTGCGATCGAAGCAATTACCGCAGCAGTCAAATCCGAAAAACAAAGCTATTAATAGTAAATTCAACTAATAATTTATGGGATTAAATTAGACTTGAATCGCTTTTTTATTATTGAAAACAAATCTCGAATATGTCTGCTTTTAGAAGCATTGATATGGGGTTTTTCTGTAAATCAAAGATTTATGCAATAGGTATTTAATCTGTAATCCAAGTATCAGCATCAAGCGAGGATGAGGCAGCATAGACATCTGTCTGCCTATCCCACTTGACATTGGTGACAATGCCAGAAAGTTGTCACCAATGATTAAAACCCACTAACGCCAATTGCCAGTCAAAAAACCTACTTAGCAAATTGGTTGTTCAAGGCAACCAAACCAGGATTAAGCTTCGGATCTGTGAGTGAATTCAACCAGCTAGCGGCGACACCGAAGTTGGAGACTGAGTTGGAATTAATCCCGACGTTAGAGGCTGCGATTCCGCCACCCAGTAGCTCGTCGGCGATAGATTTGTTCACCAAATCTGCTGTTCCCCGAACCCCAGCCCCAGGCAAGCTGGAAGTCTTTCGCAGGCCACCGTCGAGTAGCTCGTCGTTTGTCAAAGTGAGACTACTTGCCATTCTCATCCCAGGGTTAAATTCTGGGTCATTATCGACGATCGTCAAAACGGCCGTACTTTGGGTGCCAATCGTGGCGCCTGTCGGGTTAACCAAAGTTAAATTGACAGTTTCGTTAAGCGGAAGGATAGTGCCAGTCAGGAAAGATAAAGCACCATCCGGGAAAGAGTCATCGATAATGGGAATAGTGATGGTTTTGGGTGCAGAATCCCCAGCGGCAAAATTGACAGCGATCAAACCATTGGTGTAATCAGCAGGGGCTGTAGCAGTACCGTCGGACGAGTTGATGAAAGCTGAGGCTGCACCGAGAGCACTGCCAGTACGAGTGACAGTCACTGCTAAAACGGGCGTTCCATCTTCGTTGACACTGAAGAAAGGGGCGCTGAATTGCAGGGTGCTGTCATTGTCTACGATCGTCGTAACGGCGGTGCTTTGCGCTCCAATCGTCGCATTGCCTGTCGGGTTAACCAAACTTAAGTTGAGATTTTCGTTACCCTCCACCAAAGTGTCATCGATAATGGGAATATTGACGATCTTGGGTGCGGAATCCCCAGCAGCAAAATTGACAAGGAGCGGAGTATTGGCGTAGTCACCAGGGGCGATCGCAGTTCCATTGGCTAGGTTCACGGTAGCTGAAACTGCGCCAGCACTACTGCCAGTGCGAGTGACTGTGACGGGTAACACCGCTACGCCATTTTCTCGGATCCTGAAAGTACCAGAACTAAATTGCAGGGTGCTGTCATTGTCTATGATGTCGAAAGTGGCGGTACTTTGGGTGCCAATGGAGGCATTGCCTGTGGGGCTGCCCAAAGTTAAGCTCAGATTTTCAGTAGGTTCGAGCAAAGTGTCGTTGACGATCGGAATATTGATCGTCTTGGCTGCGGTGTCCCCATCGGCAAAATTGACAAGGATCGGAGTATTGGCGTAGTCACCAGGGGCGATCGCAGTTCCATCGGCCAAGCTGATGGTGCCTGACACAGCACCGATAGCGTTACCAGTGCGAGTGACTGTCACGGCTGCGATCGGAGTTCCGTCTTCGTTGGCGCTAAAAGTAGGAGCACTAAATTGCAGGGTGCTGTCATTGTCTAAGATGTCCAAACGCGCGGTACCTTGCGTTCCAATCGTGGCATTTCCTGTCGGGTTAACCAAAGTTAAATTGATACTTTCGGTAGGCTCTACCAAGGTGTCGTTGACGATCGGAATATTGAGGACTTTGGGTGTGTTGTCTCCAGCGGCAAAATTGACAGGAATCGGAGCAGGGTTGTAGTCACCAGGGGCTGTAGCAGTGCCATTGGTCAAGTTGATATTTGCTGAGACTGCGCCGAGAGTGCTGCCAGTGCGAGTGACTGTCACCGCTGAAAAGGTTGTTCCATCTTCGTTCACCCTGAAGACAGGAGCACTAAATTGCAGGGTGCTGTCATTGTCTAAGATGTTCAAAGTGGCGGTACTTTGGGTGCCAATAGTGGCATTTCCTGTCGGGCCAACCAAACTTAAATTGACAGTTTCGGTAGGCTCTATCAAGGTGTCGTTGACGATCGGAATGGTGACGACTTTGGCTGCGGTGTCCCCATCGGCAAAATTGACAGGAATCGGAGTACCGGTGTAGTCACCAGGGGCGATCGCAGTACCGTTAGTCAGGTTCACGTTGGCTGAGACTGCACCAGCACTACTGCCATTACGAATGACTGTCACGGCTGCAACGGGCGTTCCATCTTCGTTGACGCCAAAGGTAGGGGAACTAAATTGCAGGCTGCTGTCATTGTCTACGATGTTGACGGTGGCGGTACTTTGGGTGCCAATGGTGGTATTGCCTGTCGGGCTACCCAAGGTTAATCTGACAGTTTCGTTACCTTCTACCAAAGTGTCGTTGACGATCGGAATATTGACCGTTTTGGGTGTGTTGTCTCCAGCGGCAAAATTGACAGCGATCGGAGTATTGGCGTAGTCACCAGGGGCGATCGCAGTTCCATCGGCCAAGCTGACGGTGGCTGACACAGCACCAGCCGTACTGCCAGTGCGAGTTACTGTTACGGTTGTGATGGGGGTGCCATCTTCGTTGACACTGAAGCTGGAGCCACTGAATTGCAGGCTGCTGTCATTGTCTACAATGTTCAAACTGGCGGTACCTTGGGTTCCAATCGTCGCACCGCCTGTCGGGTTAACCAAACTTAAGTTGACAGTTTCGGTACCCTCTACCAAAGTGTCGTTGACGATCGGAATATTGATCGTCTTGGGTGCAGAATCGCCAGCGCCAAAATTGACCAGGATGGGACTGTTGTTGTAATCAGCAGGGGCTGTAGCACTACCATTTGCCAAGTTCACAGTAGCTGAAACTGCTGCGGTACTGCTGCCAGTACGAGTGACTGTCACGGCTGCACTCGTCGTCCCATCTTCGTTCACACTGAAGGTAGGAGCGCTAAATTGCAGGCTGCTGGGAGGAAGAGTGTCATTGTCCACTATGCTCAAAGTGGCAGTACCTTGCGTCCCAATCGTTGCACCACCTGTCGGGTTTGCCAAAGTTAAGTTGACAGTTTCGGTACCTTCCACCAAAGTGTCATCGACAATGGGAATGGTAATAGTCTTGGGTGCTGTGTCCCCAGCGGCAAAACTAACAGGGATTGCAGTACCGTTATAATCACCAGGCGCTGTTGCAGTACCATTGGTCAAGTTGACTGTAGCTGAGACTGCGCCCTCGCTGCCACCCGTGCGCGTCACGGTTACGGCTGCAACCGCTGTCCCGTTTTCGTTGACGCTGAAGGTTGGAGCACTAAACTGAAGGCTAGGCGGATTTGAAGTCCCTTGATAGTCAATCTTCCGCACCAGGTAGTCGGAACTATCGTCTTTGAATGCGGTGGCGGTGTAGGCAGCGGTGGGGCTATCGTAGGCTTTGGCGGAGAACCGCAGTTCGTCAAAAGCAGTGTTGGTGGGAGATTGTATCTTGAATTGGAAACTGCCGTCGGTGCGATCGCCAATGAAAGTTACTCCATCTACACCGGCGGTAATCGGTTTTGCTGCGATCGGAGCGTTGAGACGAGTGATCGTAAAATTGCTGGCGGGTACCAGAGTCCCATTATTAAAGATTTGTAGCAAACCAACTTCATTACCTTGATCGCCGACTCCTGGGCTGGTTTTGGGAATCAATGCACTGAGGTCGATCGTCGCGCTAGTGATGTCTTGGTTATCTGCCCATTTCAGCTTCAGCGCTTGAGATTGATTTGTGTTGGGATTATAGTTGATTTCCGCTCTAATTTTAGTGGTGTCGGTGAACCAACCATCATAGGAGGATGGGACACCAATACCAGGGCTACTGCCATAACTCAACCAGCTTTTAGGATTTTCATTAGTTGGTAAAGTGAGGTTGGCGATCGCTTGAGGATTAAGGTAATCAGTTTCCACGCCATCAAAAGCTATCCCAGACAGTTTGATACCTTGATTCTGGGCAGCAGTCGGCCATTTTGTAATCAGGTCATTGACGCTGGTGAAATTAGTGGTTTGACCCAAAGAACCATTCAATGGAGTAGGCATAGCTTGTCTTTTGATAGTAATTAACGATTAGAAGTGACAGAAAACCACAGGGTTAGGCTTTTTTGATAGTTATCGGTCACGATAAGCAGTGTTTCATAGTCAATTGCTGCGATCCGGACAAATTTCAGATAAATTTTTCAGCCCTGCAAATAGCGGGTTTTCCACATACGTAGAGGAGAATTTAAATAATTGTCAAGATACGTAAATTTACGTATAATAATTATCAAAATATGTGAAGCTGTAGTTGGACGGCAGCCGTGTTCTCTCTGCACCCTCAAGGTCAATACCGTTGGGTTAAAGTTTTTTGTCATTGCGAGGAACAAATTATTTGTAGTGTGCGTCAAAGTAAAGATAGTACCCAAAAAATATCGAAAATCTCACAGATCCGCACAGCCGCGACAATATTTGAGCCAACCAACCCAAAAATTGTTTGGTAGCAAGACTTTTGAAAATTGCTATTAAAAGCAATACGCTTGGGTTAAAAGTTCTCCGAAGAGAGGAACGGTTCGCAAAAACTCACATTCCTCGCAATGACCGAAATAGGTTACTAATCCCTAAAATCCCCTATCTGACACCCCGTGCAAACCAGCGCCGCATCAACTCTACTTGGAAACAATAACCATCACCAACTTCCTCAATCAACTCCCGTTGCAGAAGCAAACCAATAGCATCACAACCATCAGGAAACTCTTGCAAAATAGTTTTCCCGCTCACGATTTTCCCTTCCCCTTCTGCTGCCAAAAACTGCAAAATAGCTAATCCTGCCGCATCTACTTGATTGCTTTGAATATCTGCAAAGAAGAAACTGCCAACACTTAAAGCCTCTGGGATTGCTGCTTCGACATCGGCTAAAGTTGCCAGCCGGCGCCTAGAGGGGATTTGCTCGTTTTTGAGGGCGACAATTTCAGCGCAGAGGAGTTGTATGAGGAAAGGGTGATAGCGCGTGAGTTGCAAAACTCGATCGACTGCACCGGGTTCGTAGCGCAGGGTAAAATCTTGGACGGGTTGCTCAATTAGTTGACGCGCTTCTGATTTTTTTAGATAGCTGATATGAACGACTTGGACATTGATTAAATAGCTAGACCAACGCTGAAATTCTTCTATGGTATGACTACCAGCTAGCATTACTTTGAAGCGGGGACGATGTTGAATGAGGTGGCGCAACATTCCCAGAACATCTTGCTCGTCAAAACCTCCTTTTCTGATGGCATCATCTAGCGCCTCGAATTCATCTAAGGCAAGCAGGGCAATATTTTGTTGTAGCGCTGCTTCTACTTTGTCCAGCCATTCATCAAAGTAGGTAAAAGGGTCATCTTGCAGTGTTTCGCGATCGAGAGATGGGAGAGTTAACGCGCTTTGGCGCTTCGCTGAGTTTGTCATACTCCTAGCGATATTGTAGAGAAACCCAGCAGAATCACTTGCTGATGAAACTGGGCCTTGCAAGTCTACAAACATGGGAATAATTCTGTTAGGTAGCAAGCGTCCCAGGTTGTTGAGTAGGGAAGTTTTGCCCATGCGCCGTTGACCGTAGAGTAACAAAGGAGGGCGGCGGCGGTCTAGGAGTAATTGCTCGATGCGCGTGCCGATATCAGTACGCCCGGTGAAGATTTCCTGCTGTTCTGTCAGAGGTACGCCGATGATATAAGGGCTGTCAATTTCTTGGCGAAGTTCGACTGCTTTCGCTAGTTCTTGCACATAGTTGGTGACAATTTCATACCAACGGGTAGCAATGGGGCGAAAACGAACAGAATATTTATCGCTGCTGCGGTTGAATTCTCGTATTAAACTGTTTAATTTTTCTGCTACTGCACTGAGGGCTAAACGCTGGTTGTAAGGACTTTTCTGGTTGAGGGCTGCATCTACGTCTTGGCTGATGCGACTAAAGCTACTGAGTAGGAAGCTGACTTGACTGTTTAGTTCGCCAATGGGTATACTGCGGTGAGCGTTACTGATGGCTTTTACATCTGTACAGTTTTCTAATTCCCTGGCATCTAGTTCTATTTGTACCGCTTGTGCTGCCCAACGCTGGCGGCTTGTACTTAAATAGTTGAGTGCAGCTTTGCCTTCTTCTGGATTTTGCTTTATTACTAAGAGAATGTGCTGGTTTAAGCCAAACAGAGGAAGGCGTTGCCGCTCATCCCAAAAAGCGGAATGCAAACACAGCAAACTGGGTTTATTAGCTATCCGTCGTTTGTCTAGTTGGTAGAGCAGGATATTCGATAATGTTTGGAAGGGATACACTACCACTAGCAGCCATAAGTTTATAATGACTCCCACGACCAACAACACGTCCAACGCGTCGCGCAACGCGTCGCGCAACGCGTCGCCCGATTCCTCGCGCAACGCCACGCCCAACGCCACGCCCAACGCCACGCCCAACGCCACGCCCGACCCCACGCCCGACCCCACGGCCGACTCCACGCCCGACGCCACGCCCGACGCCACCATCCACGCTATTGACAACCCCACGCCCGACCCTACACCCCGCGCCACGCCCCACGCCACGCCCAACGCCACGCCCAACATCACGCCCCACGCTACGCCCCACGCCAAACCCAACGCCACGATCCACGCCACGCCCAACACCACGCCCAACGCCACGCCAAACCCCAGGCCCCACGCTACGCCAAACCCCACGCCCGACCCCAGACCCAACGCCACGCCCAACATCACGCCAGACACGATCTTATCTACTGGGGCACCTAATAGCCAAAGTACGAAGGCAACAACAATTGAATTAGTTATGACAGGCAAGACTAGGAATGCTTGTATTAGTAACTTCCACAAAGCTGGGTTTCGTAATCGTAAACCTATTTTGCTTTTAGATTCGATTTCTAGAGCAGGGTCTATGCTGGTTAAATGGTTACGGAAAGCTGAGGGATTAAATATCATCCACCAGAGCAATTGTAGGTTACCCAGAATTAGGTTGGGGTGCTGTTCTGGTGCATCGGTGTAGGCGTTGCGCGGAACATTTGGCGATGTCATTTTGGTTGGGAATTTTTCAGGGCTTACACGTCAAGACCAAAGAAACCGGGTTTTTTACCTAATCTCCGGGCTACGATGAACAATTTTCGTAAAAAAACCCGGTTTCTGACTACCCGTGCGTAAGTCCTATTTTGTCAGTTTTCTCAGCATGGGTATCCAGTACGATCATTGCAGCACTTCCCATTCTTCCAGAGGTAAAGCAGGTTCAAAGGGGTCATCGTAGTAATTGACCGTCCCCTGCAAGGGATAATGCAAAGTATGGATAATTGTCTGATTAACCCAACTAAGATAATTATTTAATTCTTCATAATCTTGCAATTCTTGTAATTCTTCGGAAGTGAGTTCAGCTACATTTCTTTTAGCCGTTAATATTCCAATTCGCTCCAGGAAAAACCTAGAAGCGCGAAATACCAGCACTCCTTGTGCTAACTCCACCCTAACAGCTCCTTCTCTTGGCAAAGTTTTGGGTAAACGCTCCAAATTTATCGGTAAATTAGTTGTCATAGTATCGCTCTAAAAATGTTAGTTTCATTTTATATAGATTGTAACTCAGCAAAGGGTTTTAGTTGCTCTAACCCTTCTTCATGCCAATCATCCCCGATTACCCCATCTTCCAGACTAAATAATCGTTCTCGACAAAGGATTTGCAGCAGCAGAGGCCAGCATTTACTTTGAGTCAAAATCCACTCGATATCCTCATCAGCAAAAGGTATGGGCGAACTGCCTATCAACTCCCGCGCCTCAGCTTCCGTCATAGCTCCCAGAGTTGTAGTATATCCAAAAATATTGAAAAAAGGCGAACTATGTCCCGTGCTAGTCGCTAATTCGATCGGCGATTCTGGAGTTGCCAAGACAAAGCCTAAATTCCCATTGGTTTGGTTAGTCGCCAAAGATCGCAAACTCTCCCAAAACCCATCATCTAATTCGGGACAGCGTTGTAAACCCACACCAATTTCGTCTAGTAATATGACTGTGGGTTGATGTAAATTATAACTAACGACATCCATAAATCTATCCAAGCCGCAAGGATTAGGCACGATCATTTTGAGGGATTCTAAAATGTAGCGCAGCAGCCCTTCCCGATTCTGAAGTCGCGAATCTTGAAAATCTACGAATATCCAGCGATAGTTTTCTGGATGGGGCAACCAGTCAGATTTTTGACTGGGGCGCAACTTTTCTATTGGGGTCGTGGTAATGTTTTTTAAGTATTGTAGCAGAGAAGTTTTGCCACTGCGCTTTTTGCCGATAATGGCGGCATTTTGCAATGGCTGTCTTTTGATCAAATTGAATAGGCGTTTGAGTTCCTTCTCGCGCCCAAAGAAGCAGCGCGGATTGGTGATGGGATTGCCGGTGATGAAGGGTGAAGTTTCGTCACAGGTTTGTGGTGGATTAGGCTGAGGTGACTGGGAGTCTGTTTGTTCTATATATGCAATGGTTTGCCAATCTAACCCCAATTTTTCGCTAATTTCAACAAAATTTATATAATCAACAGGATTTCCCCTCAAAAAGCTTTTGACAGTCGATGGGGATAATCCCACTTCTTGAGCAAAAGCACTCTGACTCGGAAAGCCGTTGCGCCTTACAGCCGATTTTACTTGTTCGATGCACCCTGGAGAAACTCTGAGCGATCGCCCCATGATGCCTCCAGAGAAAATTAATCCTTAGATTATAAATCCAATCTCAGCTACAAGTCAACCAAAAGTCAACTTATCTCAACCTTGAACTCAACTTTCGATGCTTTCTAATAAGGATTGTAGAGTTCCAATAAAACAAATGACTAACAAAAAATTCAAGGAAAACCAACTATCGCCCTCTAATAATTCTGGCAAAATCGATCGCACTCCTCAACAAGAAATTTTGCATCAAGCTCATTCCTATTCTCTGGCAATACGTGGATTCATCATCACCAGTGTTTTGTTCTATCTTGTAGGTATCGGCTCCTTTGTTGCTGGCAAAGTCCCAGAAGGAACAATTAACACCGCCAGCGAGTTAACACTCAAAATCCTCTTTGTGCTCGTCAAGCTCGATCGACAAAACATCGATCGCCTAAATCACCTATCCCAAGACCAAGACTAACCACAGTATAGCCGCTGGGGCGATCGCACTCTCAGGCAAAATCGGGCCAGGGCGATCGCCCGCCAGCTTATACTATCCGTCATTTGCCGGACATGATTGATTAAAATGTGTCGCACTACTGATTAGATTCCGGGCGATTCTGGCGCTTGTTCTGAATAAACTGTTCCAAATCCGCGATCGCATCTTCAAAATCCGACAAATTAATTTTCGCAGGTTTAGCCTTCTTCGGCGGACTCGAAGGCTGACTCGCAGACTTAGCTTGAGGCGACGGAGACTGAGGCTGTGCCATATCAGGGTTGGAAGCTTCTATATAATCAAACAATTCATCCAGGGACTGAAAAAAAGCTTGAGCCGAGGCCCGGCGTGAATCTTTCAAATCATCCTCATCCATCATAAGCTACTCCATAGACTTCAAAACTTGCCGAAAAACTCGCGATCGCCCGCACGTGCAGATATTAGACATCAAAATCCCAATCAACTCAAACCCTTGATAAATTTCGCTTTTATCCTCTTGCGAGATCCCCCTAAATCCCCCTTAAGAAGGGGGACTTTGACCACTTCCGGTTCCCCCCTACTGAAGGGGGGCTAGGGGGGATCGGGCTTAAGAAGGGAAGTAGGGGTTGACTTTGACCGCTTCCGGTTCCCCCCTTCTGAAGGGGGGCTAGGGGGGATCTGGGCCCTATCGTCAAACACTACACCGACACTGCATTTGACTTTCAGTTGACACGGCTTACGCATTGTCAGCCATCAATCTGTACTTAACTTTACACCCGCCGACAGGGTGATTTGAGACTTGGCGCACAGCCAGCTCAACATAATCGACCCTAAAAAAATCTCAGTTACTGTCTAATTAACCCTAGTCTAGTCGAGAATAAGGACACAGGACTTATGCAACTATTACCGCTGTTGGTCGGGTTGCGATCGCAACGCACCACCTCCAAAGGACGGACAGACGGTGTTTTTTGCTTGAGTCCCAAGATTTCAAAGGCATTAGGAGATTGTAAAGTGACTCAAGGATTTGATTACGATTTAGCAATTATCGGCGCCGGCGTGGGCGGACACGGCGCCGCCATACACGCGGTTAGCTGCGGGCTGAAAGTGGCAATTATCGAAGCGGGCGACATGGGCGGGACTTGCGTCAACCGCGGCTGCATTCCCTCCAAGGCGCTGCTGGCGGCTTCCGGGCGGGTGCGGGATTTGCGGAATGCACACCACCTCAAGACTTTGGGGATTCAGTTGGGAAACGTGGATTTCGATCGCGGGGCGATCGCCAATCACGCTAATACTATTGTTAGCAAACTGCGCGGCGACTTAACAAACAGCCTCAAACGTTTGAACGTCGATGTCATCCAAGGTTGGGGCAAAATTGCCGCTGCTCAAAAAATTACAGTCGAAACCGATAAAGGCGATAAAACTATTACCGCCAAGGATATTATTCTCGCTCCCGGTTCAATTCCCTTCGTCCCCCCGGGGATAGAAATTGACGGCAAAACAGTATTTACTAGCGACGATGCTGTCAGATTGGAATCGCTACCGAAGTGGATTGCAATTATTGGCAGCGGTTATATCGGTTTAGAGTTTTCGGATATTTACACGGCCTTGGGCTGCGAAATTACGATGATTGAAGCTCTAGATCAATTGATGCCGACTTTTGACTCGGATATTGCTAAGTTAGCAGAACGAGTGTTAATTGCACCCCGCGATATTGAAACAAAAGTTGGTTTGTTGGCTAAAAAGATTATTCCCGGTTCGCCCGTAATTATTGAATTAGCTGATTTCAAAACTAAGGAAGTTGTCGAAATTATGGAAGTTGACGCTTGTTTGGTAGCAACTGGCCGAGTTCCCGTCAGCAAGAATTTGGGGTTAGAAACAGTTGGCGTGGAAACGATGCGCGGTTATATCCCAGTTAACGATAAGATGCAGGTTTTGGCGGCGGGAGAACCGATCGCGAATTTGTGGGCGATCGGCGATGTTAACGGCAAAATGATGTTAGCGCACGCTGCATCTGCCCAAGGAATTGCGGCAGTCGAAAATATTTGCGGTCGCACTCGCGAAGTTGACTATTTGAGCATCCCGGCGGCGGCTTTTACTCACCCAGAAATTAGTTATGTGGGAATGACGGAACCTGCGGCGAAGGAGTTAGGAAAAACCGAAGGGTTTGAGGTTGCTTCTGTCAAGAGTTATTTTAAGGGAAATTCTAAGGCTATTGCGGAGGGTGAAACCGACGGTATGGCTAAGGTGATTTACCGGAAAGATACTGGGGAATTGTTGGGAGTTCACATTTTTGGTTTGCACGCTTCGGATTTGATTCAAGAGGCGGCAAATGCGATCGCCCAGCGGGATTCTGTGAACACTTTAGCATTCCGAGTTCACACGCACCCGACGCTTTCGGAAGTGTTGGATGAGGCTTTCAAACGGGCGGCTGGAGCGGCGGGCGGTCATTAATTTGTAGGGGCGGAGTTCTTGTTTGACAGGACTTATGCACTGCGCCCAAAGAAACCGGGTTTTTTACCTAATCTGTGGGTTGGAACGAAATATTTTCGTAAAAAACCCGGTTTCAGGCCCCGCGCGTCCAGGACTATTTTTAGATCCCCGATTTTTTCAATAAGTCGGGTATCTAGGTATTCTAATTGTTCAGGTTTCATAAAGCTATTCCCTCTTTACGAATATTCCTCAATAAAGGCCCGTTGTAGTGCATGAATCGCTGTTCATCCATAAATAGACAGCTAATGACTTCATCATTTTGGAGCGACAAATCGGCTCGAATGTGACTGGTTCTTTTAATTTCTTCACCGGGATTGACTTGTCCTTTGAGAACGACTAAAACATCAATGTCAGAGTCTGGGCGTTCGTCGCCTCGCGCTTGGGAACCGTAGAGCACCATTGTGACAAGGCGGCTGTCGTAGATTTGCTCGAAGTGCGATCGTAAGTCAGTTAGGATGGTTTTTAGTCGATCGTTGATGTTCATATTTGTGATGGAGGGTTGAAGGGCGATTCACGCTCGGGATAGCTGCGCTCGCGGGTACTTTAAGCAGAATGCTGCAAATCCGGCTGACTTTTGGCAACAACAAAAGGAGATTCGATATCAATCAGCCAGTTTTCATCAATAACTTTGAGATTAGCATCTAAAATTAGAGTCAGTTCGCCAATTTCATCATCTCCCTCATCGCTAACTAAGTTGTTTTTGTTAGCAGATAAATCGGCTTTGAGTAAAAAATTCAGCTTAATCCAGTTAGAAGTCGGATGGTTGTTGGTGATATTTGTGCCGAGCGATCGCCCGATTAACTCTGCACAGATAGGATGAATAAAAGTGATTTCTTCATAAAACTTATTGTTGCTATCCCAGTAACCTTTTATTTTGTAATTGCAGGATTCTAAATGTTGCGTTGCCAGAAGACTTACATCAATAGGTGCTAATATTTTAGCAAGTTCATCCCAAATTTGATGATTTGTCAAAGTTACTGCACTCATCAGCTTAATTCTCCGTTAATGACTTGTTTTGACACCTGGAAAGTGTAAAACTCCCTCAATAAACTTTCCATGATAGCGATAATCTCCACCAGCTCCTAACACCTTAGATTTGAGATCGTATCCTTCTTCTTCCGAAGAAACAAGACCTATATTACCATCGGGCGGTACTCTACCATTTTGAATAGCTTTGAGATGTTTATTGGTTCCATCGTATCTTTGGCCGAGGCGTATTTGCTTTTTGCTAAAAGATACTAGCATATCAGCCAGCGTTTGATATATGATGTCAGGCTGAATATCCGCCCAATTATTGGGTAAAGATTCCATTGGGTTGTTTGCGCTCGGGATTCTTTCATTATACCAAATATCGCACTCCGATTTTCCCCTACTCACTATAGCTTGTCTTATGAATGCTTGTCAAAGCGGTAAAAATTCCATATAGTGTTGGAGAAACAGAATTAGTAATACTCAAAAAAAGAGCGATCGCACCTCAATAATAGAAGGGCGATCGCCGGGAGCAGCTTACCTTTTTTCTGATTTCAGTCCGGGGAAATAGAAAGCTAGCGAATCTACAACTAAGTATTATGTAATAACGGTACTTAGTTATAGATTCGCTAGCTTGATAATCGGCTTACTTACAAGTTACTTTAGTGAGGTACATTGTACACTTTTGACAAAATTCCCATTGCTCACTTTTTGGATTCCACTGCATAGTGCCGACGCTACCATCACGTTCGTAATCAAAACTTACGGCTTCGGTATATTGATTTGCCTTGCAAAAAGCATTAGCGCCTTGCTGACGTGCTTTATCACTTAGTCCACTAGCGCCTTTTATTACTACATCAACTGGAATATTCTCTCCTTCCGTTGGATTGCGAAAAACACGGACATCAGTAGCAGCAATATTACTAGACTTACCAGTCTTTCCACTGTTTAGATTGCTTTGGGCCTTTGTTGGGAGGTTAGAAGCAAGGGTCGAAATAGTTAAACCTAGAACGAAAAAAACACCGAAAATTCGTTTCATACTTTTCATACCTGTTGAGTAGAAATCTTTATGTAAACATCATCTGCAAAAACTTACTTTTTGCAAGTCGGAAAAAGTCGGGACTTCAACAACCGAGTCGAGTAGGAAAAAGTAGGAAAAAATAGGAAAAAATAGGATACAATCAGTGAAACTCTAATAACAACGCAACCTATGGACGTTCAAGAAGTCTTAAAACTTGCCGACGACCTAGTTTTTATCAATACGGGAAAACACTTAGACAATCTGCAAGAGGTGATACTGCGGGGAACTTTGCAAGGTCTGAAATACTCAAAAATAGCCGATGAATCTCACTGTACTGAAGGCCACGTCAAGGATATTGCATCTGAATTATGGAAGCTACTATCAGAAGTATCAGGTGAAGAAGTCAATAAATCAAATATTAGAGTCACTTTAGAACGATTAAAATTCTCACATCTCAGGAACTTCAATAAAGATATTGTACAAATTGATGAAATCAATTTTTGTGGAGATTCCTCACCTTCCCCAAAAGTCACCAACCCACCAACCGAGAAAGTAACTCTAAATAAAGGCAACACGAAACTCAAAGTGTGCGAATATTTAGATGAAATGCCTAAATCTGGAGTTTTATTCGATCGCACCACCTCTCTTACCACCCTCAAACAGTGGATTCTACACGAAAACACCCGCCTACTCGCCATACACGGCATAGTCGGCATTGGCAAAACCGCGATCGCTGCACAACTTGTCCAACAAATCAAAGATGAATTTGATTTCGTCATCTGGCGAAGTCTCGCCACATCTCCACCCCTGCCAATACTTCAAAAAAATATAATTCAATTCTTCTGTAGGGGCGGTGCCCCCGTGCCCGCCCCTGAAGATGGGGCAACCACGGGGGGATTGCCCCTACTAGAATACTTGCAAAAATACCGCTGTCTGCTGATACTCGATGACGTACAAATGATAAATAGCAGCGGACAACTCGCTGGTAATTACCAACCTGGATACGAAGATTACGGCACGCTATTCAGACAAGTAGGAGAATTATCTCACAACAGTTGCTTAGTGTTGCTCAGTTGGGAAAAACCCAGAGAAATCGCCGCATTAGAAGGCAAAAACCAGCCAGTGCGATCGTTACAACTGAATGGTTTAGGTGGTGAAGCCGGGGAAATTCTCAGAGAAAAAGGTTTAGCTGAAGATGAAAAATGGTCAGAATTAATTGAACAATACAGCGGTAATCCCTTGTGGTTAAAAATAGTGGCGACAATGATTCAAGATTTATTTAGCGGTAACATCTCTGAAATGTTCTCTGATGATACACTATTTTTAGGAGATTTAGAATCTTTACTGCATCAGCCCTTTAATCGCTTATCCGAGTCAGAAAAACAGGTAATGTCATGGCTAGCAAGTGAAACCGCGCCAGTTTCCCTCTCAAAAGTGCCAGAGAATCTGCAATTATCCCGATCGCAATTATTGAAAATCATGCAATCCTTGGGACGGCGTTCATTAATTGAAAAAATCCAGGAGGGCGATTCCCTATGGGATAGCTACGCTTCACGCACATTTTTCACCCTTGGGCCCGTACTAAAAGAGTATGTCAAAACTAACTATTCCCGCCCAATCTGTGAGTAGTAAAAATTATATAGCAAATCCCGCTAAGGACACGGCATTGCCGTTTCCCTACACTGAATTATCTGGAATTTGGAAATGTGCGATCGACCTTTGTTTATTGTGGTCAGAAACCGGGTTTTTTCCGAGAATATCGTTACACCGCCTAAAAACTACGAAAAACCCGGTTTCTTTGGTTTCTGGCGTAGTCACGGACGCGCGGGTGGCCAGAAACCGGGTTTTTTCGAGAATCTTTCGTTACAGTCGGTGATTTAGCAAAAAACCCGGTTTCTTAGATCGCGCGGGTGGCCAGAAACCGGGTTTTTTCGAGAATCTTTCGTTACAGTCGGTGATTTAGCAAAAAACCCGGTTTCTTAGATTTTGGGTTTTTGCTAAATCGCCCTTAAATTTGATAAAATTAGGTATCTGCAAAACATCTGAACGATCGCTAAATGTTTGACGCCGACAGGTACAGCAGCCTGCTATCTCAATATCAACCGCGCATTATCAAAAATAAAGATGAAAACGAGATATTTTTAGAAATAGTTGAAAGTTTGCTTTCTCGGAACAATCTAACTCCCGAAGAAGACACTCTCATAGAACTCTTAGTCAAATTAATTGAGGATTTTGAAGAAACACATTATCAAATAAATGCTTCAACTCCCCACTCAAGACTTCTTCATTTGATGGATGCTAGAAATTTAGAGCCAGCAGATTTAGTGGAAATTATGGATACAATTGAGATAGTAAATCAAATCATTAATAACCAGCTAGAAATTACAAAAAAACAAGCTGAGGATTTGGGAAAGTTTTTTCATGTCAATCCGAGTTTGTTTCTGTTCAATTAATCCTAATAGAGACTTCTATTATATAATAGATTGAAATTTGTCGCGATCGCGGTAAGGTATAAATCCCCAGCCTAAAAACCTCGCTGTCAACTGTCAACTGTCAACTGTCAACTGTTTATCCCCCCTACTATGCTTCAAATCCGCCGCCGTCCGCCCAGCACCTCAGTCTCCGTGCTCTACCTCAGCTACGAAATCGCCGTACCCGACTCCAAGCCGCGGCACATCCTCGAAGAAATCGTCTGGCAAAAAGAGGTTGAAGTAGCCCAAAAGCGCGATCGCACGCCCTTAGCCGAACTTCACAAAAGACTCCCCTTCGCACCGCCGATACGCGACTTCCTCGGCGCGCTTAAAAAGGGTAAAACTGCACCAGCAATCATCGCCGAAGTCAAAAAAGCTTCCCCCAGCAAAGGCGTAATTCGCGAAGATTTCGACCCCGTGGCGATCGCAATCGCATACCAACAAAACGGCGCCAGTTGCATCTCCGTACTCACCGACGAAAAGTTCTTTCAAGGCAGTTTCGACAACCTCAGCAAGATTCGTTCTGCCGTTGATTTGCCGCTGCTTTGCAAAGAGTTTATTATCTATCCCTACCAAATCTATCTCGCTCGGATTAGTGGCGCCGATGCTGTATTGTTAATCGCAGCTATCTTATCTGACAAAGACTTACAATACTTTGTGAAAATTGTCAAGACTTTGGGCATGACAGCTTTAATCGAAGTTCACACTCAAGAAGAACTCGATCGAGTATTAACCCTAGAAGGAGTAAACCTGATCGGCATCAACAACCGCAACCTAGAAGACTTTTCCGTCAGTCTAGAAACCACCAGCCAACTATTAGCCTCGCGTCAAACGGAAATTCAAGCAAAAAGCATCCTCACCGTCAGCGAGTCAGGAATCCATACAGCCGACGACCTCACCCAAGTCGCCAGCGCCGGAGTCCAAGCCGTCCTCATCGGCGAATCCCTAGTCAAACAGCCAGATCCGGGTGTGGCTTTAGCCGCCCTTGCCGAGGCGCACCCGCACACCACCAAAGGCGAGACTGCTTGACAAACACCCCCGAATTCTGATAAGAATTGATTGAGTAGGTAAATAATCAGCATTTCTAGCCTGCATCGGCTCAAGCGCTTAACTGAAAAAAAATAGCACTCAAAGGCATATTGCGTAGAAATATTTTGCCAGAAAGCAATTAAATCTATTCGCTCTCGCCAGTCGATCGCACAATTTAGCGTTACCAACGCACCCTGCCCCGAATATTCGATCGGCAAAGCAGGGGTTTTGTACGGCTAGAAAACAAATAAGAAGTCGGGCATCTAATGTTCACCTGTCATGCCCCATGCAATTGCAATGGGGTGTCCGTTCGCTGAGGTATGTAAGCTTTCATGGAGCCAATTCCCCTTCCTTCGTACATTCATTATGAATTGCTACTTCAATTGTTAGAACGGAAAACGATGTTTGCTGTCAGTCCACAATCGCCCCAGCAGCAACAAGTTCACCAACTTATTATTACCCTCCGCAAAGCCCTTGCCATTCAAAAGCAATTAGAACAAAGCTGCGAGCGATCGAACTTAGCGGTAGAACACCGCTGGTCTCTAAATGAAACTAACCACAGCGGCGTTAAAAGTTAAAAAACTTAGAGTACCGACGTGACGTATCGTATTTGATTTATTCTGTATAACTCCCACCGAAAAAGTTAGGACGACATCATGGACAACAAGTTAATGCTGATGATTCCCGGCCCGACGCCGGTGCCGGAAGCGGCTTTGCTGGCGATGGCAAAACACCCGATGGGCCACCGCAGCAAGGAATTTGACGCGATTTTTGCCGAATGTACCGAAAACCTGAAATGGCTGCACCAAACCAGCGGCGATGTACTGAGTTTGACTGTTTCCGGTACCGGCGCGATGGAAGCTGGGATAATTAATTTCTTGAGTGCGGGCGATCGAGTTTTAGTCGGATGCAACGGCAAATTTGGCGAACGCTGGGCTGAAGTTGCACAAGCTTACGGTTTAAACGCCGAAATCGTCAAAGCAGAGTGGGGCCAACCTTTAAACCCCGAAGACTTCCGCGAAAAACTCGAAGCAGATACCGAGAAGCAAATCAAAGCTGTCATCGTCACTCACTCAGAAACCTCTACGGGTGTCCTGAACGACCTCGAAACCATCAACCGCCACGTCAAAGCCCACGGTGAAGCTTTAATTATGGTTGATGCTGTCACCAGTTTAGGTGCTGTCAGCGTGCCGATGGAAGCTTGGGGCATAGATGTGATTGCTTCTGGTTCTCAGAAAGCTTACATGATTCCCCCTGGTTTGGGTTTTGTAGCCGTTAGTCCTAAGGCTTGGAAAGCTTATAAAACTGCCACACTACCCCGCTATTATTTAGATTTGGGTAAATATAGCAAAGACGCTGCCAAAAATACGACTCCTTTTACTCCGCCAGTCAATATGTTTTTTGCCCTGCAAGCATCGCTGCAGATGATGAAAGCTGAAGGGTTGGAAAATGTTTTCTCCAGACACAAGCGCTTGATGACAACTACTCGCGCCGCTGTAAAAGCTTTGGGTTTGCCGTTGTTTGCTGCTGATGATGCCGCCAGTCCTGCCATTACTTCGGTGATGCCGCCGGAGTCTGTAGATGCTCAAAAAGTGCGGACTTTGATGAGAAAGAAGTTTGATATTGCTCTGGCAGACGGACAAGACCATTTGAAAGGTAAAATCTTCCGCATCGGTCATTTGGGCTTTGTGTGCGATCGCGATATTCTAGCAGCAATTTCCGCCTTGGAAGTCGTGTTGCAAGAATTAGGTCATGAAGGCTGCCTTCCTGGTGCCGGTGTCGCCGCTGCTGCGAAACATTTAGCTGGATCTTAATCTCAGTTATTAAAGGATTTTGGATTTGGGATTTTCTCTCAAATCTAAAATCCTTTTAATATGCTTGAGACAACCAATCAAAGATTTTATCCAACTGTTCGAGAGTGACTAAACCGTACTGCCACAGTACCATCGGCAAGGAATTAGGGTCTCGATCGCGCTGCCGTTTTTCGTCACCGCCGACACGTTCGGCGACAGCGATAGATGCCGGAGAGATTGCCAAATCTTCTTGTAAAAATCGAATTAATCTAGTGTATGTTGCGGGTGCCATGTAATTTTTTCTCCATGTATAGGACACCATTTTCTGATGCGAACCTGATGTTTTTGATTAGTAATAAGCCAGTTTTAAATCTGTCTCTTAACTGTCGATCGCTGTTAAAACAGTATTATGGGTTCTGGAAAATCCCAAATTTACTGCTGAGTGCGACTCTAAAGCCAACCTTTCCCAAAAAGTGAAAGGTTTTGCACTTTTGCTGCTGTCAGCCCGATCGCCTGTTGAGCGCGATCGAACTTAAACTGAATACCTCGGTATTATGCAGCGCGAATCTGAATAAATTCTGCTACCTAAACTAATTGCACTGTTGTTCTGAACTGTTGTTCAGAGCTTAACTTCATCTGCGAAAGTGCAGAATCCGCAAATCTACTTCGGCAATATTTGTCAGATATGTCGATCGCACCCGAACTTGCTACCTTAAGTTAACTTTGCCACTTAATTTGGCTTGTAGCATCTTACTTCCGACAGGTTTAGTAGATTCAGGTTTAGCGCCAGAAGTTCCAGAGAATTTCTTTTCGTGCCAGAATCCCGATCGGCTGAGCATCGTCTCTCAGGATTGGTAACGAGTCGCTGACTCCTCTGATACCTGCGACCAACAATTTACAGCTTCTGCAAACAAGCTCAAGCCCAGACTGGCTGAGATTGACATAGTAGCAAATCTTTTTGTCTTTGTGCTGCATCTTACATTAATACTTTAACAGATTTTATCAAGTTTTGTAAAGTTTCTAAATTTTTGCCGGATTTGCGGAAGCCGAACTCAGCCAGTTCTGAACAGGAGGAGTGACCTCAGAAACCCGGTTTCTAGGAAATTTTAGGTTTATTGACGAGAAATATGAGAAGAAACCGGGTTTCTAGTTCCATGGGCCAGCCCTGAAAATGCCCGAAGTGTTACTGGAAAAACTCGATTTCAATCCGATCGCCCACTTTGACACCAAGTTCAGCAGCGCGCCCGCCCCGGAGCTCGATTACTCGATCGACAGGAGTATCGGGGCCGTAGGTGGGACAAGGATCGGCGGTACAAGGAGGTGCCTCTGCTGCGATGGCTGTCACTACTCCATCCCGCAGAAAAATCATATCCAGAGAAATCTTGCAATTTTTCATCCAAAAATTGACCCCGCGCGCGGGTTTAAACTCAAACAGCATTCCTCTGTCATCAGCCAAAGAAGTTCTGTACATTAAACCCATAGCCTGTTGTTCCGGTGTTTTGGCGACTTCAAGTTCGATCGGGCGATCGGCTATCCGAGCTCTAGCAGAAACAGGCAAAACTTGACCGGATGTTGTCGCCGTCGGAGACTGCGACGCCAAAGTACCAGTAACACCAGAATTTGCGACAGGTAAAGCCGGCGAACATCCAAGCAAAAATATAATTACCCCAATATTTAGGAAATTAACCAAATAACTCATAATGATTTTAGATTGGGAATGGGGAATTGGTAATGGGTAATTGGTAATGGGTAATTGGTAATGGGTATGGGAATTTTTAACAAATGTCAACTGACAACTGACAACTGAGGGCGGGCACGCACCATCCACCGCCCCTACCAACTGACAACTGACTAATGACCAATGACTAATGACTAATGACTAATGACTAATGACTTCTTCAAGCTTCGCGCATCACGTAGCCAACACCGCGCACAGTCTGAATCAAGCGCTTTTCGCCCTCATCTTCAATCTTGAGGCGCAGGTAGCGGATGTAAACCTCAATCACATTCGACTCGCCCAAAAAGTCGTAACCCCAAACATTTTCTAGAATTTGTTCGCGAGTCAAAACATCGCGGGGATGTTCCATCAAATACTTTAGCAGTTCAAATTCCTTCATTGTCAGGTCGATCGCCCGTCCGTTGCGTAGAGCTCGCCTAGACGCCAAATCCAAAACTAAATCACCAAACCTCAGTTGTTCGCTGCTGGTGTTATCCGGCTGCAAATACAAGCGCACCAACTGCATAAACTCCTCACTACGGTAAGGTTTGAGAAAATAATCATCTGCGCCAGCTTCCAGACAAGCCACGCGATCGTCCACTGTATCGCGACCGATCAATAATAGCACTGGCGCCCGATTGCCGCTACTTCGGAGGTGAGAACACAGGGAAAGCCCCGATTCAGGGCCGAGTATGCGATCGATTACAATCAAAGCTGGCTGCAATTGTCGGGCTAAATGTTGGCCTGTGGCGATACTAGAAGCTATTACCGGTTCGTAGCCGGAGGATTTTAAGTCTAGACTTAAGTGTCCGGCGAGAACTTCGTCTGTTTCTACTAGCAGGACACAGGGATTGCGATCGAGAGTAATTGCAGCCATTGAATTGACCGGTGAAGACCATAACTGTTCTAGCACGTATCTAGGGACAGTTGTCAGTTGTCAGTTGACAGTTGTCATTAGTCATCAGTCATCAGTCATTAGTCATCAGTCATTAATCATTAGTGCGATCTTAAGAGCTCGCGAACGTTATCAGTCATTAGTTAGATGGAAAAATCAAGAAATAAGCAAGATAAGCCAATGACCAATGACCAATGACCAATGACCAATGACCAATGACCGATTCCCAATGACCAATTCCCAATGACCAAATTCAATATTAAAATCTGAGGACTGAAGTCCTCACTACAAACCTAATTACCAATTACGCAATTCAACAATCTATGAGCATCATCGTATTTGGCAGTATCAACATTGACCTCGCAGCAAAAACTCCCAGATTGCCGCAACCGGGGGAAACTATCATCGGTAGCAATTTTTTCACGGCAGGCGGCGGCAAAGGAGCAAATCAAGCCGTAGCAGCGGCGCGTCTCGGAACTTCGACTCACCTGATCGGGCGTGTGGGCAACGATAATTTTGCTGAAGAATTATTGACAAGTTTACAATCCTATGGTTTGAGTACAGAAAATATTTTAATAGATAAAAGCACTCATTCAGGTGTGGCAATTATTGCTGTAGACGAGACAGGTCAAAATAATATTATTGTGATTCCGGGCGCGAATAACAATGTTGGTGATGCAGATATCGAAGGTCTCAAAAAAGTGTTGCCGTCAGCTACATCTTTGCTGTTACAGTTAGAAATTCCCCTGGAAGTTGTCCTAAAAGCGGCCAAAGTCGCCCGTGAATTGGGGGTGCGAGTGATTCTCGATCCAGCCCCGGCTGTGGCGGATTTGCCGATCGCACTTTACCCCCTAATTGACATTATCACGCCGAATGAAGTGGAAGCGGGCCAGTTAGCCGGTTTTCGGGTGAATGATACTGAAACGGCGATGATGGCTGCCAAACAGTTGCAGGAGCGCGGTGTCAAGAATGTTATTGTCAAATTGGGCGATCGCGGGGCTGTTGCTGTCACTGCGGATGAGAGCTTTTTTGTGCCGGCTTTTGCTGTGGAGGCGATCGACACTGTGGCTGCTGGCGATGCTTTTAACGGGGGGTTGGCTGCGGCCTTAGATGGCGGGCGATCGCTGTCAGAGGCGGTGGTGTGGGGCTGTGCAGCGGGTGCTCTGTGTGCAACTAAGGTGGGTGCTCAGGTTGCTATGCCCGATCGCACAACTTTTGATAATTTTTTGCAGCATAATTTAGTTTGAATTTTTCAAGTGCGAATTGCACACCCTATTTTAGTAATTTGTAAGGTGTGCAATGCGCACACTACTTTAACTTGTAGTAAGGTGCGCAATGCGCACACTACTTTAACTTGTAGTAAGGTGCGCATTGCGCACCCTACTTTAACTTGTAAAGCGCGCATTAGTTTAGGTGCGCAATGCGCACACTACTTTAACTTGTAGTAAGGTGCGCATTGCGCACCCTACTTTAACTTGTAGTAAGGTGCGCATTGCGCACCCTACTTTAACTTGTAAAGCGCGCATTAGTTTAATTTGTAATTTTTCAGGTGTGCATTGCCCACCCTACTTGTCTACTTTCATGGCCGCTGAATAATTGTTTCAACTACCCGGCGCTTAACTTTTGGATCGATACCAATCAGCCGCACGTATTCGCCGCCGTGTTCGGCTAAGCAAGTTTCTAAAGATGCAACCACATCTTTTTCCTGTGCAGTTTTAATTGTCGCACAACTTTGCCAAGAACCCGTTTTAAATCGGCGATTGTCTGCATATTCCATGCCAATTTTGCAGCCCCTTGCTAACAACTGCTGCACTTGTTCCAATACCTCGCCACTCAGCCGTACAGCTTGACCGTTACTAACTTCAGAACTTGGCTCGACGTAAGCTTTATAATATTTCGAGGATGGGTCGTTTTGTTGGTTCTGCGTTGGCGCAGCCGCCGGGACATTGACGGTTCCGGGAACGTTGAACAGCCGCGATTGGTTGTATTCATCTACTAAGCGCATTTCCTGCACCCGCTTTTGTTGACCAACCATCAAACTGCCCATTTCTAATAAATGAGCGAGGCTGAAATTAGGGTTCGGGAAATCTGGCGGTGCTTCGAGAGTGTTTACCAAACGCTTGGAAACTCGCTCGATTCCTATTTTGTGGATGAATTCGCGGATTTGTTCGTCGTAAATGCGCGATCGCAAAGCGCTAAAAAAGTCGATCGCCTGATCGGCAAAATTATCAACCAAACCGACGATCTCGGTTTTTGACAAATTGTCCGACTCAAAAATTCCGCCGACAATCCCAATTTTATCATCCCGGCTCGGTTCCCAATAAAACTTTTCCATCCGCCCGTCGCGAATCAGCGGCGCGTACAGGGTAGCAAAGTCATTTCCGGTGACAATAATCGGCACTCGGTGCAGCGGCGTGCTGTCATAACTTCCCGGTAACTGCACGTTAGTTGGATTGTCCGCAATATTCATCAGAGTGGCATTGACCATCTGAGTATTCACGGTATATTGAGTAGTAGTATCGAACCTGCCAGCTCCGGCATCCAAATCGTTAATAAAAATGGCGCACATCTCGCCCCGCACCCGAATTTGCTCCGCAGCTTCGCGGTAGCGCAAGCGAATTAAACGCGCCGGATCTCCCGCATCGGGACTTTCTAATTCTCCGCCAGATATCATCACCGGTTCAAAGCCCATCCGCCGAAAAACCAGTTCGCATTGAAATGTTTTGCCTTCTCCTTTGCGGCCGTGAATTCCCAAAATTAGCGGAACTCTTACGCCCGGTAAATTTAAAAAATTCTTGGTGACGTGCACCGCAACTTTATCGAGAAAGTTAGGAGAAATGTAATAACTCATCGGTAGATTTGTGAGGGATCTATTGCTGTTACTGTTACAATTTTATGACAAAACTAACAGCATACACCGCGAAGCTGGATTTTTACCGTACAATCGAGGTCTAGATATTATCTGTTGTTAAGGAGCGATTCGTGAGTCCAGAAACTTTACTAAAAGAACCGATCGTGCAAGCCGAAGCCAGTCCCTTCAGTTCTGAGGGCTTCGACAGTTATGTAATGACTACTTACGGGCGTTTTGCGATCGCCCTGGAACGCGGCCTCGGCTGTCGCGTTTGGGATACCGAGGGCCGCGAATATCTCGATTTTGTGGCGGGTATTGCTACCTGCACTCTGGGACACGCCCACCCAGCCATGATTGCAGCGGTAACTCAGCAAATTCAGACGCTGCACCACGTTTCTAATCTTTACTACATCCCCGTACAGGGCGAGCTGGCGAAGTGGCTTGTAGACCATTCTTGCGCGGACAGAGCTTTCTTTTGCAACTCTGGCGCGGAAGCTAATGAAGCGGCGATTAAACTGGCGCGCAAGTACGCCCACGAAAAATTAAATATCTCGAATCCGACAGTCATTACTGCTGTTGCTAGTTTCCACGGGCGGACTTTGGCGACGATTACGGCGACGGGACAGCCTAAATATCAGAAGGGTTTTAGTCCGTTGGTTCCGGGATTTCACTATGTTCCTTACAATGACATTAGCGCGATCGAACAAGCGATCGACGAACTCGACAAAGACGAACGCCAAGTCGCTGCAATTATGCTGGAAGCGCTGCAAGGTGAAGGGGGAGTTCGCCCGGGAGATGTGGCCTATTTCCAGCGGATTCGGGAAATTTGCGACGAAAAAGGCATTTTGCTGATTCTCGATGAAGTGCAAGTCGGAATGGGGCGCAGCGGTAAATACTGGGGTTACGAAAACCTCGGGATTGAACCGGATATCTTTACCTCTGCGAAGGGGTTGGGCGGCGGTATCCCGATCGGCGCTATGCTGTGCAAGTCGAACTGCGATGTATTTGAACCGGGAAGTCACGCTAGCACTTTTGGCGGCAATCCTTTTGCTTGCGCTGTAGCTTTGCGCGTGTGCCAAACTTTGGAACGGGAAAACCTTCTGGAAAACGTCCAGCAGCGCGGAGAACAGTTGAAAGCAGGGCTCCACAAGCTGGCGGCCGCATATCCGCATTTGATTGCTGAGGTGCGCGGCTGGGGCTTGATTGTCGGGTTGGAATTGCAGGCTGATATTGCACTGACATCGGCCGATATTGTTAAATCTGCGATCGCGGCTGGTGTGCTGTTGGTTCCCGCCGGGCCGAAGGTTTTGAGGTTTGTCCCGCCTCTGATTGTTTCTGCTGCTGAAGTCGATCGGGCTTTGCTTGCAGTTGAGGAAGCGTTGCGCTCTCAAGCGGTACACTAAAAATCTGCTGGATTGATTTTTGCGGACTGAGCGGACTGAAGTCCGCACTACGAACCTTTTTTTGCGATCGCAATCGATTCGGGATAAATGTAAACCCGCCCCGCTGCAAGTATGTCGGGGCGGGTTTATATAGTTTAGGACTTGCGTGGAAACCTGTTTTTTTAGGCAAAGGCACTGCGTTATGCGGATGTGTATCCTGGAAAAACCCGGTTTCTTTAATTCTTCTACCTAAGTCTTAAAGTTAATAGACTCCCGGTTGGGAATTTTTAACCGCTTTTTAATGTCGATCGACACAAAAAATATATCAGGATAAAATTGATTTTTATCATCCACTCGAATATTGTCTGTGAAACCCGCCCCGAAACACTGACGGCGCATTACACCGGAATTTGGTCAAAGAGCAACGGGCACAATAATACTATTAGTGATAGTAGGTGCTAATCTCGCTATCTGCCTGTCTGTTGCGATTTGTGAATCCTGGTTTAACTGATTTCAGCGTTTAAGCTCTATAATCCGTCCCAGACTCGTACCTCCGGTTCGGGATCGAAATTTAAACAGTTCCTGATTTCATTGGCTGCACGGAAGCAGCAATCCTCTCGTTAATAGTTCGGCGGAATGCACGATGGACGAACAGCGTCGCGAAACTGATGTTAATATGCTCCGAGCGCTGCTGGAAAATCCTGTGGACTCAGGAATAGATTTGATTTTGAGGACTGACTCAAAGTCGATCGACTTTGGGTTCGTGCAAATGCTGTACTTGGAAGAGCCGGCACTGACGCGAGACAGCTTGCTCAAAGCTGCAAAATTCTTTCAAAGGACGATCGCACCCTTAGAATCTGCCAAGGGCAATGCTAAATTGCCCGGAACCGGCGCAGCATATCTGGCTTTTTTAGCAGAAGTATTGCAAGCAGTGGCGCGCAGCGCTGATTCGCAGCACCTGTACGCGCTGCTGAGAAACAATTTAGACAAACTCGACCAGAATTTCGCAGATCTGCTGCGCCGCTGGGCAAATTTGGTACTCCCCACCGCCCAAGAATCAGAGGTTAGGCGCATTGCAGCTCTAATCGGCAATCTGAGCAACAAAATTGGGCGGTTTCCCCTCGGTAGCAAGGCCAATAATTTGGAAATCGAAATCGCCGGTTACGAAACGGTGGCTAAGGTATTTACCCGCAAAGACTTTCCCCAAGAGTGGGCAGTCATGCAAAATAATCTGGGCAATGCTTATACCGATCGCCCCAAAGGTGATAAGGCTCAAAATATCGAACAGGCGATCGCTTGCTTTGCCAATGCCCTGCAAGTGCGAACTCGCCAACAGTACCCGGAACAATGGGCGACGCTGCAAAACAATCTGGGAAACGCCTATAGCGAACGCCTCAGGGGAGATGGGGCCGAAAATCTCGAAATTGCGATCGCCTGCTATCAAAACGCCCTACAAGTTCGCAACCGCGAGGGTTTTGGAGGAGATTGGGCAAGCACTCAAAACAATCTCGGCCGCGCTTACAGCCGCCGACTGCGGGGCGACAAAGCCCAAAATCTCGAACAGGCAGTCGTTTGCTACCACAATGCCTTGCAAGTCTACAACCGCAAGATGTTTCCCCGGCGCTGGGCGACGACTCAAAATAATTTGGCAAATGCTTACTGTGAGTTCCTGCGGGGGAATCGGGCAGAAAATCTCGAATACGCTGTCAACTGCTACCAGAGAGCTTTGCAAGTGCGGACTAAGGAAGCTTTTCCGCTGCAATGGGCGACGACTCAAAGGAATTTGGGCCGGGTGTTTATCGATCGCATCAAAGGCGATCCGGTGGAAAATCTGGAAATGGCACTCACCTGTTTTCAAAATGCTTTGCAAGTCTACACTCGCATCAAATTTCCCGAAGCCTGGGGTTCGATCCAAACTTACCTCGGCAGGATCTACAGCCTGCGGGTGAAAGGGGAAAAAGCCGAAAATATCGAAATGGCGATCGCCTGCTATCAAAATGCTTTGCTCTTTTGCAACCGCCAAAAAACTCCCGAACGCTGGGCAATGCTCTGGGCCTACCTCGGACGCGCTTTCAGCCAACACGTGAAAGGCGAAAAAAACCGCAATCTCAAAAGCGCGATCGCCTGTTATCAAAATGCAGTCCAAGTCTACAGCAAGCAGGCTGCTCCCCACCGCTGGGCAATGCTGCAAATTTATCTGGGCCGAGCTTTTTCGGAACTGACGCAGACGGAAAACTCGTCTCGCATCGAAAGCGCGATCGTCTGCTATCACAGTGCCGGCCAAATCTACACTCGCGAAACCTATCCCCACCGTTGGGCGCAAATTTTATTTTATTTGGGTGAAGCTTACCGAGTTCGAGGCGAGTTGCTGCGCGCCTGCGGGGTTTTTACTGCTGCTGTCGATACTGTGGAATTCTTGCGCTGCGAAGTTGGGGTTGATGCGGCCGATTTGGGCGATCGGGGGAGTAACTCAAAAGCCAAATTAGCCAGCACCTGGAGAGGACTCTATAAATCCCTCGTACAAGTTTGCCTAGAATTGGGCCCGGGCCATCCGGAATATTACGCTAGAGCTCTCGAATACGCCGAACGCCACAAAAATCGCAATTTGGTAGAACTGCTGGTTAAATCCCCCCTGACTCCCAAAGGCGACATTCCGGCAGCGGTACGCAGCGAGTTGGAGTCATTGCAACTGGAAATAGCCAGGGAACAGCGACAGCAACAACAGCGACAACCCGAACCCAGCACTACCTTGATTTCTGAGGGCGATACCCAAGGTTTGAACAGCGGTTCTCTGATGCCGAACTCCGATTTTATGCACTTAAATCAATTGTGGCGGCAGTTTGATGGGTTGATTGCGCGCGAGGTGCAGGCGAACGACCCTTTCTTCAGCTTAGCTCGCAAAGTTGAACCCATTACTTTCGAGCAAATTCGTCAATTGTTACCTGATGCCAATTGTGCTGCTTTGGTGTGGGCGAGTTTGGAGGATTTGCTAGTGGCTTTTGTGGTGGTGAAGAGTGCGGAATATCCCGCCGTTCACCTCTGTGCGCCGGGAAATGCTTTGGCTGCCGAAACTTGGGCCGGAGAGTACCTTAGCGCTTATTCCGAGCAAAAAGGTCGCTGGATCAATCATCTCCCGGCTCGCCTCAAACGCTTGGCCGAACTGCTGGAAATCGATCGAGTGGTGGCGCTGATTCCGGAAAATTGCGATCGGCTAATTGTGGTGCCGCACCGATTTTTGCACGCTTTGCCGCTCCATGCTTTGCCTTTGGGGGTGAGAGAGGGGTTGGAGGACACCGGGGCAATTTTCAGACCTCATTGGGGCGATCGCAGCGGTTTCGATCTGTTGGATACGCACAACGGTTCTGATTTTTCTCACAGTTCGTCCTTTGGGGAGATTTCACCTCCTGCTGCTTATTTGATCGATCGATTTGCCGGAGGAATTCGCTATGCTCCTAGCTGCCAGCTATTGCGGTTGAGACAAATCGCGCGCAGCGCAGCTATCGGCCGCTACAGACCGAATTTGCAGCACCTGTTGGCCGTTCCCACTTTCAGCAGAGATGCGCTTTACAGCAACCTGGAAATCGGCAATATTTCCCAGTGTTTTTCCAGTACAGAAATTTTGCGGCAGAAGCCAGCAATTAAAGAGGCTTTTTCTCGATCGATGTCTGTAAATGACGGGAATTCATCCGCGAAAATAGGGCAGGTGCAGCAGAAAAAATGCGCTCACTTTGCTTGTTTGAGCGTGCTTGATTTCGCTTTCCCGCTCAAATCAGGCGTATTTGTGAGAAATGATACTATGACTTTGGAGGAAATTTTTAATTTCGATTGTCGGCAATACTTTTTAGTTACTTTATCCGCTTGCGAAATTGCAGCAGGCTCAGTCAGCGGTACTGAAGATTTTGTCGGTTTGTCCGCGGGTTTGTTGTATGCTGGCACATCTAGTGTTGTCAGCAGTCTCTGGAAGGTGAATGATGTTTCCACGCTGCTGCTGACGAGCAAGTTTTATGAAAATCTCGGGCGGTTTCCTCGATTGCAAGTGGGAGATGTGGCGCGATCGCTTGCGGAGGCTCAAAGGTGGCTGCGGGATTTGACAGGCGAGGAATTGGAGGTATTGCTGGCTGATTTTCAGCCTCAAATTTCGCAAACGTTCGATCGGCTTTCACAAAGTTCTCGCCTAATTGCTGAAGCATCTTTGCAGCAAATTCGCAACCGCAAACCCTGTCCTTTTGCCAATCCCTATCACTGGGCAGCTTTTACGGCTGCTGGGGTTTAGTCATTAGTCATTAGTCATTAGTCATTAGTCATTAGTCATTAGTCATTAGTCATTAGTCATTAGTCATTAGTCATTAGTCATTAGTCCTTAGTCCTTAGTCATTAGTCATTAGTCCTTAGTCCTTAGTCCTTAGTCCTTAGTCCTTAGTCCTTAGTCCTTAGTCCTTAGTCCTTAGTCCTTAGTCCTTAGTCCTTAGTCCTTAGTCCTTTAGTCCTTAGTCATTAGTCGTAGGGTCAGGGCAAACGCACCTTATTTTTACAATGCCTACGGGGCAAAGGTTCTAGCCATTATTTGGTTTTGTAACTAAAATCTGAAACTCCCGCTACGTAAGGCTTACATAATTTAGATGCGTTTGCCCTGGTCGTAGGGTGCGGATCCATTGAAAATACCTCACATCCCATCGACAATTTGATGGATCCGCAGCGGGTGCATCTTTGGCAAATATATCCGTAGGGGCGAAGCAAGACCGCAGTCAATATGGGATGATAACTAATAACTTATATGCGGTCATGCTTCGCCCTCTTCAATGGTTCGCCTCAAATCCTTTCCGGTAAAGGATCTATTCCATGCAGCGGAGAAAGAAAAATGGTATCAGTAGGGTGCGCAATCCGCACCTTACGGCTTAG
>RDYN01000063.1 GCA_004293365.1 Oscillatoriales cyanobacterium
ACAGGCGATCGCGCTGTGGACTTCTGAACCTCCGGGCATAGCAATAATCTCTCCGTTACAATATTCGTGACGTTCTTCGGCGGTTTCCTCGATCGCCCGGTATTCATCTGGAGTGAAGCGAGTCTGTGTCGCATCTGAAGCAAGGTTTGGGGGGTTGGTTTGAGCAATAACCACGATCGCACCTCCTAAATAATTAGACCTACAATAATTATGACCTACAGCAGCTAGATAATTGTCCTAACCCACAGGCGTTTTTCTGGATTCCCTTCAAATTTTATCAAGAACTCTCCATCCCTTTGTCCGCTGCTGCTTCACAACGGCTAAATTCTAGCTTTCCTTTTATCTTTCACACTCAACTGCTTGGTAATCGATGTGTAATAATGCAAAGTAAACACCATATTGATTCCAAAAAATACTAAGGTTAAAACAAAGGTAAAAAAAGACGGAAACGACAGCGCGGAAATCATCGTAAACATCGCCAAAATGATTGAGCAAAAACCAAAACCCGAAGCAAAAGAACTTAAAAGCAGCAACCGCACCTTAGACATAGTTTAATGTAAAATTTTTCAGTAAAATGCACTCTTGGCACCTAAAGATGAGTGCCAAATGATACTTATTACTATATAGCTAAATTACTCAGTTCCGCTAAGGGCAGAACGGCTGTTTTCCTAAAAAGGTTTGAATTCTACCGAAAAATACAGCCCGCGCTCTTGCCAACTCCTGTCGCTCGACTTGATGTCAATCACAGGAATGCCCCAGCCCAAGCGAGCATTCCACCTCTCGCCGTACTGCCACCGCAGGCCCAATCCCGCTGACAGCAAAGTATTCGTTTCCAGAGCCGCCCTTCCCCCGCGATTCCAAACATTGCCAGCATCCACAAACGGCGTCACCTGCAAAATACCTTTTTTGTCGCCGGTACGCAAAATTGGATACCGCAACTCGGCGGAAGCAAAAAGTCCGCTATCGGCAAGCATTGCATCCTGACGGTAGCCCCGCACTGTATCCGGGCCGCCCAAACCAAATTGCTCGATCGGCAAAAGCTCGCCCCCAGCCAACTGCACCTGCGATCGCACAACCAGCAGCGTCTGCGGAGCCAACAACCGCACGTACTGCAATTGACCCCGCCACGTCAAAAATTGACCGTCAGGCTCGCTGCTGCTGGCGGTAGCGCCAAATGCTGAGACTCCCAGATTGAACTGCGATCGCGCCGCCAAAACATCCCTCTCTCCCCGCTGAGTAAAATCCTGAAACAGGCTCAGCGCCGAAACCCGAGTTCTACCGCGAGCATCAGCCCCGGGCGACAGCCCAAAACCCTCACCCAGCAAAGATGTATCGCTTTCTCGCCGGCCAGCACCAATACCGATCGCGATTTCTGTTCTTGCAGTTTGGACGATCGGCTGGCGGTAAGTCAACTCGTAAGTGCGGCTAGATGCCTCAATATCCAGCCCGTCAAAGGGCTGCTCAACAATATTGCTTTTGCTGCGGCTGGCATTAAAACTTAGCGTACCGTTGCGCGAATTGACTGGCAGCGTGTAAGTTAAATCAACGGCGTTGCTGCCTTGAGTATTTGTATAAATCAAACTCGCGTTATCTCCTAAACCCGACAAATTAGCCTCGCGGACTTCGACTCCGCGCCGCCAACTCCCTACACTCGGAGAGCGAGAATTGTCAGTGAAAATCCCAGCTTGAAAAGTTTTTGCTTCTTTGACTCGGACTAAGAGCAAATTAAAACCCGGACGAGAACCAGCTTGCAATTCTGCTGAGATATTTGCAACTTGGCCGCTAAGTTGCAGCAGTTGCAAAGCTTCCAGCAACCGCTGTTCGTTCAGCGGGCCTCGGGTGGCTAAGACTAATCGCCGTCTCACGTAGTTAGAATTCAGCCGCCTAGTACCGACTACATTGATACTTTCTAGCTTGCCTTCTAGCACTAATATTCTCACTACTCCACCCGCAAGGGTTTGTGGGGGAATCAGCGCACCAGAAGTGATAAAACCTTTGCTGATGTAGAGTTGGCTCACCGCAGAACGAGCTTCTAGCAGTTCGGGGAAAGTCAGCGGGCGGCCTACAAAGTTTTTGAGTGCAGCGTCTAATTCTTGTTTGCTAAAGACGGTGCTACCAACTACTTCAAATCGATCGACCGTTATCGTACCCGGAATATTCGGCAATTCTTCGGACTGTGCTGGCCCGGGAACTCGTGGCAAAAGCTGTTCTATCGGAGGTAGGGGCGCTGGGGGCGGGGGTTCTGGGAGGGGAGCCGGATTTGGCAGTACAGGATTGGGAAGGGGAATTTCTTGTCGGTTGTCTCCTCGGTTGGGCAATCCGGCGATAGTTTCTGGTTCCTGACTTGGCGCTGCTGCGGCAAATTCCGGGATGTCGGTTTCAGGCTCTTTACTGTCTCTATCTAATTCTGAACCTGAGTATAAATCGGGAAGCCGATCGCGATCGTCTGCTGTTTCTCGATTAAGTTTTAATTGAGACTGTAAATTGTTATTAACAAAAGGCGATCGCCCGCCTGATTCACCAGCAACGATCGGCTCGCCAACACTTTGAGCTGCTGACGATGCGAAGCAAATAGCTGTAATTGAACAACCAAGTGCTATTGCGCTAAAAAACTTGATTTTACAAAACCCTCTGGAATGTGGCAGGGGCATCATTGATTAATAATAATTGATAGTTATTTACACTTACGAGCAGGGGTTCCTGGCGCAATTACAAAGATTAAAGTAACTTTATCACTTTTGTTTAAGACTTAAGTCATTAAATTCAACATAAATATACTTGACAAAAAATATCTTTTGTGATTTGCTAAAAAATCCATAAAAAAGCTCCGACTTCCCCAAGCTAGCGCTGTAGGTAGGCGGAGCGTTCTATCAAAGTTATCAGTCGATTTTAGATTTTGGATTTTAGATTTTAGATTTTAGATTTACTCTCTCATGCAATTTGGGAGCTTGAACCTTAGTCTAAAATTTTGAACTCGACCCTAAACGAGGGTCGGGGGCTGGTACCCATTGTTGGGCGGGGTTATCTGAGAAATCGGTGAATTTTGAGAGAAATTACTACATTTTATTGAGCTGCGATCGCAATTCTTCCAACTCCGCGTCAATCACCGGACTCGACTCCGAGCTACTAGGAGCCGCAGCAGTTTTACCCGCTGCCGGCAATTGACCTTGAGACACAGAACCTCCGCTCAGTTGAGCTTTCATCTGAGCCAACTCGTCGTCAACATCGCCACCGCTTTCGAGCAAGCGGAACTGTTCCTCTAAATTGCTCCCGCCGGCCGCCAGCTCTGCTGAAGCTCCCGCGCGGGCTTCTATCTGCAAAACTTTTTCTTCCATGCGATCGAAAGCTGCCATTGAACTGCCAGTATTGAGAGAGCCAATGGTATTGTTGAGCTGTTCCTGAGCCTTAGCAGCAGAAATCCTTGCCTTGAGCATATCCTTCTTCGTCTTGGCTTCGGAAATCTTGCTCTCCAAACCGATCAAGTTGCGTTTGAGGCTTTCCACTTGACCCGATTGCTGTTCTAGACTGGATTTGAGTGTAGCCGCCGTTTCAGCGTGAGACTTTTTACGCACCAGCGCTTCCCGGGCCAAAGTTTCGTCTCCTTTTTGCAGGGCGAGCTGAGCGCGCTGCTGCCACTGGTTAGACTGCGATTCAGCTTGATTGTACTGAGTCTGGGTGCGCTTTTGAGTGGCGATCGCGCTGGCAACGGCCTGACGCAACTGCACCAAGTCTTCCTGCATATCCGTAACGGATTGTTCTAAAATCTTTTCCGGGTCTTCAGCTTTGTTGACCATATCGTTAAGATTGGCTCTGACGACTCGGCTAATGCGGTCAAATAATCCCATAATGCTATTTTTCCTGGGTGAGGTGTACTTCGGTAGGCCCAAAGCAGGCTTGATGGCGTTAGCCCGCGATGGTGAGACTCAGTTGGTCAGATTTTTAGTGCGATCGAGCATGAGGCAATTTTGCAAACATATAAATACAGTTTAAAGCGATCGAGTCAGTGGTGCAGCCAAGCTAATTGATGCACCTATCTATTGAGTTTAACTTCGATCTGGGAATTCCCCAACACGCTGATGGGCTATTCTCGTGCAGCCCTGCTGAGAAGTTTCTCCTCGTCCCAACTATTGCTCTGTTGACTGGGGTTCAGGATGTGGGAGGCTCGCCCGACGGCAATTTGGGTGTATTCTTGCCCGGAAGCATTTGTGTTTTCATCGCCGCCAACTCAGCATCGACATCGCCCGCAGCTTCGAGAGAGAGAAACTTTTTTTCTAAATCGTTTGTTCCAAGTTCTGCGATGGCTTCGGAGCGAGCTTCTAGCTGCATAACTTTCTCTTCCATTTTTTCAAAGGCGCTCAAAGCACTACCGGTACTGAGATTTCCCATCATTTCTTGCAGTCTTTCCGAGGCTTTGGCCGATCGAGCTCGGGCAATGTACATATCTTTTTTTGATTTTGCCTCAGAAATTTTACTTTCGAGCGATCGCATATTTTCTTTCAATTGAGCCACCACAGCATTTTGCTGTCCGAGACTGGCTTTCATCGCCGTTGCCGTTTCTTGATAGGATTTTTTGCGCGTCAGGGCTTCCCGCGCCAAATGTTCCTCGCCTTTTTGCAAAGCTAGCTGCGCCCGCTGGTACCATTCTGCGGCTGTGGACTCAGCTTGAGAACACTGGCGTTCGGTGCGTTTTTGAGCGGCAATCGCTCCTGCTACAGCCTGTCTGAGCTGGATTAAATCTTCCTGCATATCCATTACAGCTTGTTCCAGAATTTTTTCTGGATCTTCGGCCGCCCCGACCAAACTGTTAATATTGGCTCGAATCACTCGCCACAGGCGATCGAATAATCCCATTTTACCCATCTCCCGATTTTCTGAAATTTTAGATTTAGGACTGGAAATTAATATTATTTGCGATTTTTGATCGATCTTGTGTCCGATCGATTAACCGCAGTAAGATTAGTTCGTAGTGCGGACTTTAGTCCGCAGCTTTTTGCGGACTGAAGTCCACACTACAAACCGTTTTTGTTATGGTAATCGACCGGAGATGATATGACCCGCCCCAAAATAGGTACAAGCCCCCAACGCTAGCGTCAGGGTCGATTCCCAAATTGTAGACTAAGAGTTCAATATCCCAGATTCACTGCGCTGCCAGCAAATCTCAAATTTAAAATTTAAAATCTAAAATCGATTTACTCGTCAGCGCAAGGTTTGGAGCGGGCGTCTAGAGTTGCATTCTGTCTAGGAACTTGTCTGAGTAAAGAAAATTTTGTGTTAGACAAAACATTCATCATCCTCTGGCTTTGTCTAACTATTTACTTAATTTTTTCGATCGTTTGCCGAGTTTAGGGCTGATAGTATTGCGGCTTCACTCCTTTTGCTTGGAGTTCTTTTGCCAAACGTTCTGCTGAGGCAGCATCGTTCAAAGCCCCCATTTGAATTTTGACACCCTTTGAGAAGTTCCGCACGTAGGCATCTGGAACTGCGGTTCTGGCTTGTTGCAGCGCTTTTTCATCGGTGTAATCGGTGACAACGTAATAAAAACCGTCGCTAGCCCGTGTCGGCCTTCCTAGCGGGGCTGCTGCGATCGGGGCTGCTGCGATCGGGGCTGCTGCGGCCGGGGCTGCTGTCGCCGGGGCGGCGGCGGGCTGGGCTGAGGAGGGCGTGGGAGGCAGTGTCGGTAGTGTCGGGACTGTCTGGGTGGCACTGGGGCTGGGACTGGGAAGCAAAGCGGCACTAATATTGTTGAGCCCTTGTTCCCTACCTCTGGCGGGGTTTCCGTCTTCTGTCGGAATCGGGACAGCGCCGATGGGGGCAGGAGGTGCTGGCGGATTGGGAGGGATTGATGCTTTGGGCGACGGGGAAGCTATGGGGCTGGCTGTCGGGTTGAGGTTGCTGAGAGTGTCCAAACGTACCTCGGGAAATTCTTTGGATGCCAGATTTGGAGCTTTCGGCAGTTCCTTGCTGCTGGTATCTATGGTTGTAGCTGGCGGATTTTCGTTGCTAGAGGGGGTTGGGCGATCGAGAAAACGGTTCAGCCCTGCCATTTTAACCAGACTTGACGGGTGCATCACTGCGTAACCCAAAGCTGTGCACGACAACAGAAACAGCAACATCGAACTCAGTCCCAAGGGAGTTAACAGACTCGCCGCCAAACTGCGTTCTTCCGCAGGCTCAGCTTTTGCTGCGTCCAAACTTTCGATCAGTTTTTCGCTAGATTCGAGATAATTGTTGGGTGCGAAGGTACTGCTAGATATTTTTGTCCCCCCCAGGCTAGTTGCTAGGGGGGAATCGCCCTGGACGCCGGCAAGGGATAGGGGCAGCGACAGCGGTTGCTGGGTTTCCTCCGCAGCCTGCGGCGGCAGGTTTTGGCTTTTTTGTGGCTCGGTTGTGGCTGTTGGCTGGCCGCTGCGAACTGATGGCGACACCCACTGTTCGGCGCGTCGCCTGTGTCTTCTGTATGTTGTCAGTTCTGCTTCTAGGTTGACATCCAAACACCCCAGGACTGCTTGCAAAGCAGGTTTGATTGGGGTTGATGAGGATTGACTTGGGGATTCCACTGAAGAACGCTTACTCATTAGCAAAACTCCTACCGCCTCTGAATTGATTTTAATGTTTTGATTCTAAAGATAAACAAGAAGCTGTGAACTACCCCGCCCTACTTCCTAGGCGCCCTCAGCGCTTCGGTCGCCCTGAGCGGAGCTTCCAACTTCGACGGGTAGCGCCTTAGAAACGGATGACTTACGCCTTCGGGACCTTGGACTTACCTTCCCGACCTTGGCAGTAGCGCTAGTTCCTAACGCTAAAATACGTAGCCCTTCATCTCGAATATTGACCGCTGCGTTTACATCCCGGTCATGCTTTGTTTCGCAGCTTTGACACTGCCATGACCGCACATTCAACGCCAAATTACCAACTCGATTGAGACAGACTGAGCAAGTCTTTGAGGATGGGAAGAAACGATCTACTTCAACGTAGCACTTCCCTTCCTCTCTTGCTTTATATTCAAGCATTCGGGTGAATTCACTCCAACTAGCATCACTAATTGCTTTAGCTAGGTTGTGATTTTTCACCATATTCTTCACTGCCAAATTCTCGACGCAGATGACTTGGTTCTCGTTCACCATTTTGCGTGAGAGCTTATGCAGAAAGTCTTTTCGGGTGTTAGCAATCCGCTCGTGGACTCTCGCCACAATGCGTTTCGCCTTCTTTGGCGTATTTGAGCCTTTAACTTTACGTGATAGCTTTTGTTGCTTGCGCTTCAGGTTCTTTGCCCGCTTTTTCAACACCCTCGGATTGTCAAACTTTGATCCATCTGACGTGATAGCAAAGTGAGTCAAGCCCAAATCAATCCCTACCGCATTGCCGTCACTGGATTTAGCCAGTTCTGGCACCTCATCGTCAAACAGCAATGAGGCAAAATACTTGCCCGCTGGTGTCATAGAGACGGTGACAGTTTTTAGCTTGCCATCAAGAATACGATGAATTTTGGCGGGAATCACACCCAACTTAGGCAGTTTTAAGCCTTCATCGGTAATCTTGACGTTTTGGGGATACTGAATCGATTGCTTGTCAAACTTAGATTTGAAATTAGGGAATTTTGCCCGACCTTCAAAGAAGTTGATAAAAGCCCTCGACAGGTTCAATGAGACCGATTGAAGCACCTGGCTATAAGGTTCAGCCAACCATTCAAACTCTTTTTTTAGCCCTGGTAGGCGGTCATTCATTCCTTGCTGAGATAAGCCTTTCCCGGTTTCTTGATAGAGCCGATTAGTCTGGGCCAGTGAGTTATTCCAAAACCAACGAGCACAGCCAAACGCTTTTGACAACGCTTCTTTCTGCTCGTCGGATGGATAAATTCTGACCTTGACTGCTTTCATCATTCCAGTATCTTACTACAAAAATAGGAGAGTAGTAAATAAATCTTCTGTTTGTTGCTTTGTCGGTAGTTTGTGGACTCCGCTGCGCTGCATCCACCTGCCTTTCATCCCCAACCTTCTGGGTTGCGGAAGACGCTGCGCTGTTCCTCCACTGCACTCTTGATGGGGAATTCCCGGCGAGTCTGTTAAAACTTGCCTATTCTAGGATTAGCTGCTTTTGGTGTCAAGGCAACTGCTGCCTTTGGGCCCCAAGTGTCGATCGCCATTTTCTCTGTTGACCAGAAAGAATTGGTTTAAAGCCGGAACCCCGATCGCCCTTGATAAATTAAAAGAAGACGATTCATTACTATAATCCTCTTCCTTCCAGGTAGAAGTCGCCCTCATCTGTCAACTGAAAACTTAATTCTTGCTGTGTCCCGGAGGCTGCTTGCCCGACTCTCAGCAGATTTTGGCACCGGCAGCAACCGTTTATTTAAAATATCTCATAGTCGTTCCGTATTTGTTCTTTTGCTTGATCCCTGACCTTTTATAAACTTTTAAGCTGTCTTTTTCGCTACAAAATGAGGAAAGACTTAGGTGATTGTTTCTATATATAACAAGATTATAAATAAATCATTAAGGTAAATTATGCTTCGGGGATCGCTATAACCCAGACAGGATAAGGGCTGTGATGCTCTTAAACCTCCTAGCTCTACACTGGAGAATTAGAGATGAAACTGATTTCCGTCAACACTTTTATGAAAACGCCATTAACTTCTGCTTGTCGTCACTGCCGCCACTATACCCCTGAGGGGAGACGCGGAGGAATTTGCGCTCTGCTGAGCGTGCCGGTGCAAAGTCAGTGGAATGCTTGTTCTTTGGCGGTTTCACCTTTTGGGCCATCTTGGGAAAACATCACAGAAATTGAACTGTGGCAAGAACAGACTGTGAGTCTGGATGAGACTGCTGTTATTGTTTCTGAGCGTAATGCCTGCCAGTTGACAGGCACAACATTAACCGAAAAATCGGCAGCAGTCTCGGTTTAGTCCGTCCGCAGCAGGACAGATTGTCTCATTTTCGATTGGCGATTGGGGAATCACTGATAACTATTATGGTTTGGATCTGGCAAAGCAGTTTCATTCTTTTTGGGAACTAATATCCATACTGACACTTTTGGACGATCGACTAAACTCGGGTCATTCTACTCACAGCAATCAATAGTATCTGTAACTTGAATGAGGGAATCCCAAAACTCATTTCTCGATCGAGCTAGGGCAGCCAAGGATATTGACTAAAATCCGGTTCCCGTTTTTCCAAAAAGGCTTGTTTGCCTTCGGCGCCTTCCTGGGTCATATAGTACAGCAATGTCGCGTTTCCCGCCAGTTCTTGCAGACCGGCTTGACCGTCGCAGTCGGCATTAAAAGCCGATTTTAAACAGCGGATCGCGATCGGACTTTTTGAAAGAATTTCCCGAGCCCACTGCATCCCTTCAAGTTCGAGTTGTTGGACGGGTACGACGCAGTTGACTAAACCCATTTCTAGAGCTTGCTGGGCGCTGTACTGACGGCACAAAAACCAAATTTCTCGGGCTTTTTTCTGACCGACAACTCTGGCGAGATAGCTGGCCCCGAAACCGCCGTCGAAACTGCCAACTTTGGGCCCGGTTTGTCCGAAAATAGCATTGTCAGCAGCGATCGTCAAGTCGCAAATTAAGTGTAAAACGTGACCGCCGCCGATCGCATATCCTGCAACTAAAGCAATCACAACTTTGGGCATCGATCGAATCAACTTCTGCAAGTCGAGCACGTTCAACCGGGGTATGCCACCTTCGTCTACATATCCCGCAGAACCTCGCACGCTTTGGTCGCCCCCGGCACAAAAGGCGTATTTGCCGTCTGTATGCGGCCCCGCACCGGTGAAGAGGACAACGCCGATTTTTGTGTCTTCGCGGGCATCAGTAAAGGCATCGCACAATTCCTGTACTGTTTGGGGACGGAAAGCGTTTCGTTTGTGAGGTCGATTGATGGTAATTTTGGCGGTGCCGCCACTTTTGTGATAGAGAATGTCTTCGTAGGTTTTGGCGGTTTGCCATTCAATTTGCATAATCAATCAGTCGATTTTAGATTTTAGATTTTAGATTTTAGATTTACTCGGCAATTGAATTACCTGAGTAGGAACTTTGGTCTAAATTTGGGCACTCGTTCACTCACTCAATCAACAGCGTCGCGGGCAGAGTACCCCTTGATGCGGGGCTTAATTTGAGATTTGAGAGCGAGCTGGGGCGATCGAGACACGAATAATTCGCTTTTAGATTTTAGACGGATTCGGTTCAATGGGATACGAAGGTCGATCGACTCTTGGGAAAAAAAATTAAGCGGGACTCGTGGCCCAAACCGACTTCCCCAAATCAACTGTGAAGCGCTCTTGTTGCTGGTTAAACAACCCGGTTTTTAATACAAGAGCGCGCAATTCCCGTCTCCCATCCCAACAGTCTCAAATTTTGACGCAGCAAATAATTTGCGTTGCATTATTTGCGCGTTAACAGAGACAGCAGGTGTTTTGCTGCTTTGGCAAATACCGGATCGCGGGACTCAAATTCGCTGGGAGCTAGTAAAGCTTTAACTTCGGCAAAGTCTTCTTGGTTGAGGGTTCCTTCTTTGGTAAATAAAGTGTCTACCACTGCAATGTGTCTGGAGTCGAGGCCGAGCCGATTGCCGATCGACTGTAAGTACATTTGCTCTCTCAAATCGATGTGTCCGTCTACCGCTGACATTTCGTAGCCGGAACCGATGAGCAACAGCTTTTCTGATTCTGAGAAGAAAGCTGTCAGGGTTAGCAATTCTGTGGGGTTGAAGTAAACCTGCTGTTTGGAGACTCCTTTGACAAGGCGCTGAATTAGTTCTATTCGATGTGGATCGCCGCTGGCAAAGGCTTTGAGAGTCTTTTGCAGCCGTTCTTCTTCTTCAACTGCGATCGTCCTGTCGATAATCATCACTCCCCGCAGGATGGAAATCAGAGCAGTCAGAAACACTACCAAAGGAGTGATATCTTGTTCGCGGAGCTTTTGGCGGCTAATCCGGGACAACAGCTCAACAACTTCAGTGCTAATCAGGGTGGTGTCCATAATTCAAAATTACTCTGGATGGGGCTGTAGTGTAACTTTATTTCTCGATCTTAAGTGTTTTTAGCTAGGTAAGTATGCCATGAATTCGGTAAAAAACTTGTTTTATTGGCGATCGCACTTAATTCTATCCACAGCAAGTGGATAAGTAAGACTATATTAAGGGTTTTCAATTGCGTAGGTATACCGTGAATTTGGAAACAGAGCCGTTGTCTATTGGTGATTCTAATTATGCTATTCACAAACGCTGGATGGCTAGGGCTGTGGAACTGGCACAAGCAGCGGGTGATGCGGGTGAAGTTCCCGTAGGTGCTGTGATTGTTGACGGTACTGGCAAATTGATAGCAATCGCCCAAAATCGGCGAGAGCGAGACTGCGATCCGACTGCTCATGCTGAAGTCTTGGCGCTGCGGGCGGCGGGCAAGGTTTTGCAAGACTGGCATCTCAATCAATGCACGCTTTACGTGACGCTGGAGCCTTGCCCGATGTGCGCTGGCGCGATCGTACAAGCTCGGATAGGTCTACTGGTATACGGAGCAGATGACCCGAAAACTGGCACAATTCGGACGGTGGCTAATCTTCCAGATAGCGCGCCTTCGTGTCACCGCTTACAGGTGCTCGGCGGTATTATGGAGTCTGTTTGTCGAGATCAGTTGCTTGCTTGGTTTGAAGCCCGCCGGCAAATTTAACAGGTAAACTTTTTTACTCTCCCACAGCCGATGTTTAATCGAATTTGGCTCTTTAACTGAAATAATAGGAATTGCCCGATCGAGCTTTCTCGGCGGTTGACCCCGCCTAAAAACGGATACTTGCTTGCCGGCACTCGTCGCGGTGCACTCCAGATTTTAGACCAAAGCTCAAATTCCCAGATTCATCTGTGGCATAAATCTCAAATCTCAAATCTCAAATCCCTTGACGGCTGTGCGGTAGTGGTGTCGGGTGCGATCGTGTTTTACCTGTTACAGATTATCTGTTTTGGGTGCGATCGGGCGATCGGCAAAAGGCCAATAGCAAAAGTGTCCCCATCGAAAAACTAAAGGTTTGCCAAGCAACATATCTTTAGACTCTATATATCGATAAAGCAGGGTAATTGCCATGCGCCATACTGCCACGATCGCCATTGAGTCCAGTAAATCATCTCTAGTGAAGCCAATGCCTGCCAAGGTAGCATATAATACCTCTCGCGTTTCTCCTTGGTTAACCTCCTTGTTCTATCCGCTAGGTCACTATATTGTCCTACCGTTTTATTTTGGCAAGATTGAGATAACCGGACAGGAACACTTGCCGAAAGACGGGCCTGTGATCTTAGCCCCGACACATCGCTCCCGGTGGGATGCGCTGATGATGCCCTATTCAACGGGACAGAAGGTGACTGGACGCGATTTGCGGTTTATGGTAACTGCTGATGAAGTCAAAGGAGTGCAAGGTTGGTTTATCAGACATTTGGGAGGTTTTCCTGTCGATATCAAGCATCCAGCAGTTAGCAGTCTTCGTTACGGCGTGGAGTTGCTTCTCGACAAGCAAATGTTGGTGATTTTTCCTGAAGGTGGCATTTTTCAAGATGGTGAAGTTCACCCTCTCAAGGCTGGATTGGCTCGTTTGGCCCTGCAAGCGGAGTTGAGCACCCCTGGTTTGGGGGTGAAAATTGTACCGATGAGTATTCGCTATCGCCCGCGTATTCCTCGATGGCGTTCTCATGTCAAAATTGCGATCGGTGCTCCGATTTTGGTGGCGGATTATGCTAATGGTGGTAGTGGTAAAAAAGAAGCAAAATTGTTGACGGCCCAACTCCAAATGGCTCTTAAAACTCTTGATGACAGTTGATAAGAAGGAAGAAGGAAGAAGGAAGAAGGAAGAAGAGGTAATTATGATATAATATTTTTTGGTGCTGTTGAGAGTTGTAGCACTTATTTTGCTAGGTTATGTCTGTATTAAGAGTCAGCATTAATGGATGGCGCTTTGAACTTTAAGCCTGGTCAAATTGTCAGTTTGGAATGTGGAGATGCGTGCCTCCATTCAGAGGTAATTCAAGTGGTTGAAGCACGTCAAATTTGTTGGGTGCGCCCTTTGATGTTGGTTGGATTGGTTTCGGGGAAGGATTTCCCCCAAGGGTGGCCGGAAGAATACACTTTATCGGATTTGCGAGATGGTTCTGATTTGCTGTGGCCGCTGAGTTTGTTTCGGGCGGCGCTGGATACGGAGGTGATTTCGCTGTTGACTCAGTTGCAGTCTCTGGACTCCGATCGGAAGGATAGCACGATCGCCTCTCGGCAACTTAGAGATTTTGTCGATCGAGTTTGGGCCACTTTTCCGAGTGCTTTTAATTAGTTAGTTGTTATTGGTTATTAGTTATTAGTTATTGGTAGCACAGGACTAATGCAAAAAAAGATGTTTGTAGTGAGGACTTTAGTCCGCATAGAAGGTCAGGAGTAAAGTCCTCACTACAAACCATTTTTATAACTAATAACAAACAACTAACAGAAAAATAGATTAAAATACCGCGTGCGAAAGTTCTGCCGGATTCATATTATTATGAATAACTTGACCGTCGCGGAACCAGACAACGCGGCGAGTTTGACGGGCTACTTCCGGTTCGTGAGTTACCATCACAACCGTCATCCCGGCTTCATTAAATTCTGTAAAAATATCCATTACTTCTTGAGTAGTTTTCGTATCCAATGCGCCCGTTGGTTCATCTGCAAGTAATAATACAGGACGATTGACAATTGCGCGGGCGATCGCAACTCGCTGCTGCTGTCCTCCTGATAGTTGATTCGGTTTATTTTGCAGCCGACTTTCCAGCCCTACTTTGGTTAAAGCTTCCACTGCGCGTTCGCGTCTTTCTGCTGCGGGAATTCCGGCATAAACCATCGGTAACATGACATTTTCTAATGCTGTTAGTTGAGGTAGCAGGTGAAATTGTTGGAAGACAAAACCTAATTTTAAGTTGCGAATTCCGGCTAATTCTGATTCGGGCATTTGGGCGACATCTACGCCGTCTAGGTAGTAACTGCCGCTCGTAGGTCGATCGAGACAACCGATAATATTCATAGCTGTAGATTTGCCCGAACCGGATGCGCCCATAATTGAGCAATACTCTCCTTGCGTTACCGTCAAGCTGATCCCGTTGAGGGCGCGTACTTCCAAGTCGCCGATGCCGTAGACTTTGGTTACGTCTTTGAGACCGAGGATGACGGGTTTTGAGGTGTCTTGCAGGTCGAGGTCTGGGTGGGTCTGGGTTTGTAGTTCAGGCATTTGTTTTTATGTGCGATCGACACAACTAACTACCAAGTTAACACTTCTGAGCGGTTTTCGGGGGTGGAAGAGCGATGTTTGGACGGTTGCGGGACTTATGCACGGGTAGTCAGAAACCGGGTTTTTTGACGTAATAATTCGTTATAGCGCGCGGAAACGATAAAAACCCGGTTTCTGTGGTGTTGGTGAGTAAGTCCTAAATTAAACAATTTGTGGCTTAAATGGTGTCAGGATCGATGTTCAATTCGCGCAGTTTTGCTGCTAAACGTTCAGCTTTTTGAGATTCTTGTTCAGCTCTTTGAACTGCTTGTTCTGCACGCTGGCGGTTTAATTCCCCCTGTTCCTCCAATTCTGCATAAGAAAGAAACCTTTGTCCATCTGGTCGATAAATTTCTAACCCATCTTCACCCAACTCAAATCGTACTCCCAATCTAGGACTGATCCATCCCTCCATCGGCTCAATTACTTCTAAATTTCCTTCAATTCTTTGCCAACCTTCCAACTCATTTCTTTCGGGATCGTAAAGGTAATATTCCTCAACTCCATGACGCTGATAAAATGAAAGTTTTTTATTCATTTTAGTTTGGCGATCGTTATGAGAGCGAATCTCAAATACGACTTGGGGAGCAATATTATCTTCGAGAAATTGCATATAGGAAGGCCGCTCGCCCTTGGGTCTACCAAATATTACCATCGTATCCGGTGCCTGAGAAATGTCTGGTCTACCTTCAACTGGATACCACAGTAAATCGGCTGCTATAAAGACGTTTGGATCATTTTTGAACAGCGATTCGCAACCTTCTTTGATTTTGACAATTAATTTGTATTGAATTGTGCTTTCTGCCATTGGTTGACCGTCGCTGGATGGATAAATAATTTGTTCGGTTGTGACTTGCATAGTGGTTGTCTCCGAGAACTATCCGATCTTAATTATACTATTATTGGGTGATATTTCTTGATTTACTGAATCATTCGTTGTTGCGCGACTGGTGACGGATAAGCACCAACTTCTATCAAAATTTGTCGCTCTTTAATCCGCTCATTATGATTAAATTCTAGGATTCGCGCTGTCACTTCTCCAATATCTGTTCTTGGTTGAATTGCAGCTTCATTTAAGCTAAAATGTTCTCCCCAAGAATCTCGGCGCGGGTTGAAAAAACGCACCAATTCTCCAGTGCGCCAAACAATCGATCCTAAATCTGTTCCTTTCTGGAGGTTGCAGAAAATACAAGCATAGGCGAGGTTATCGGCTGTTGTTTCTCCACCATGTTTGACGCTGATGATGTGGTCAACTTGACAGCCTGATGCTCTGTTTGTCTCTGCAATGAGGCAGTATTCGCAAATGCGATCGGCACGGAGAGCAACTAAACGCCTAAGTTCGACGCTAATGTAAGGACGAGGCATAAAAAACTTACTCTTTGACGACGTGTTTGTGAGCGACTGCTTTGATGAGAGTCAACAGATGTTCTATTACCAGAAAATTGTCTAATTCTGTTTTTTCATCGGTGTTTAAATCTTGGTTGTTGTGTGCGTAAATTAGGTCGGCGATATGCTCTTTTGCTTCTTCGGATAGTTGAAAGTTGACAATGCTTTCGGGAGTAGCACCAGCAGCAAAAAACTCAACTATTTCTGCATAAGCTTGGGGGATTTTAGTGGCTACGGTCATAACTTGTTTCTCCTTTTTTTGTTTATATCACAGCTTGTCTAGTTTTGCCAATTGTTTCTCGGCAAAGTTGCGGACTTTTTCATCTGGATCGTTGACAAATCGATCGCGAAGTATTTCTAATGTTTTTGGGCGATCGAGGTATTGTTTAACCATGATTTTAAGTGCTGTTTTTCGCGGGTTAATTTGAATGTGCGAATTGCCTTCAAAAGGATCATTTATAGCAAAATCGCACAATAATTCAAATATTTTATTGTCATTTTTCCACCCCTGTGATAATTCTTCGATTGCTGCATCTCGCACAAACGAATTATTATCAGATTGAGCAAGTTGTTTGAGCCAAGGTAGGGTTTCGGGGTCATCTTTCCACCCCCGTGCTATTTCTTGGATTGCTGCTCTTTGCAGGAACTGATTATTATCAGATTGAGCGCATTGTTTGAGGATAGGTAAGGTTTCGGGGTCATCTTTCCACCACCGTGCTAATTCTTGGACTGCTTGTCGCACAACCCAAAAATCATCAGATTGAGCACTTTTTTTGAGAAGAGGTAAGGTTTCGGGGTCATCCTTCCACCCCCTAGCTAATTCTTGAACTGCTGCTTGTCGTAGAAACAAATTATCATCAAATTTGGCTATTTGTTTGATTATAGGTAAGACTTCTGGGTCATCTTTCCACCCCCGTGATAATTCTTGAAGTGCTGCTTGTCGCACATGATGATTCTTATCACATTGAGCACATTTCTTGAGCCAAGGTAAGGTTTCTGGATCGTATTTCCACCCCAGTGCTAATTCTTGGACTGCTGTTTCTTGCACATGATGACTCTTATCACATTGAGCATATTGTTTGAGCCAATGTAAGGTTTCGGGGTCATCCTTCCACCCCCGGGCTAATTCTTGGACTGCTGTTTCTCGCACCTCCAAATCATCACTAGATTGAGCTATTTGTTTGATTACAGATAAAGTTGTTGGGTCATCTTTCCACCCATGTGCTATTTCTTGGACTGCTGCTTGTCTTACAAACGGACTACCATCACTATCGTCAAATTGAGTCCGTTGTTTGAGCCAAGGCAAGGTTTCTGGGTCATCTTTCCAGCCCCGTGCTAATTCTTGAACGGCTGTTTCTCGCACACCTAAATCATTAGCAAATTGAGCCTGTTGTTTGAGCCAAGTTAAGGTTTCTGATTTGTTCTTGTACCCCCGTACAAATTTTTGGACGGCTGCTTTTAGCACATCTGAATAATCATCAGATTGAGCTAATTGTTTTAGCCAAAGTAAAATTTCCGGGTCATCTTGCCAAGTAAAGCCGATCGCACTTACTGCTTGAGTGCGAATTTTATCAACTAGACTTGCCTCTTCTCCATAAGGTCGATAATAGTAATTGAGAGCGTATTTCGTTAACTTTTTCAATCGCTCCAGCAATTGACTGTCAACGGCAGCAATCTCCTTTCTATCCCTCACCTCATCCAAACACTTCGCCGCCAAAAATAGGTTAGCAAACTTTTGCGCTTCCCCATCTTGCTCAATCAAAAACTCAATCAATTCCCCTGTCAACTTTCCAGCAATCAATCCCGCAATCAAACACAAAACTTCCTGCCAAGATTCATCATCCCAGTGCGGGCCAAAAACTTCAGCTTTCAACTCATCCAGCGATAGTTCTAAAGCCTGAACCCTATTCACCACTTGCGACGCACAGAAATATTCCAAGAAAGTTCGGTGTATAAATCCGTAACTGTCCGCACCCAAAAAGCATAAAATAAAATTGCGGGTTCGCAGTTGATTGATGATTAACTTCGCCCGGTTTCTCGGTTGGTCAAAATCTTTATTCTTCAGATATGCTGTCAGAATATCCTCCAAATCTTCGGCACTAATAATATTGCCAGTCAAGCCTTCAGGTGCTGCTTGCATTTCCCAAGCAACTCGCCGCAGCATTTCTTGCTTGTCTTTCGCATCGATCGTTTTTGGATCGAGCCTGCTATCCTCTACTAATGACCTTTCCACATCCCATTGATACAGCAATATCCGCGAAGCTTGATTGTAAAGTTCTGCCCTGTCTCTCGGCAATTCTTGACTGCGATTCAAAATCGCCATAATCGTTAACAATAACGGATTTCCGGCTAAATCTTGAATTGTTGATGAATACTCTAGCGCTCTTTTCATACGCTGACTAATTCGGACTTTTTCCCTAGCATCAGTAAACGTCAACTCGTGCCAGCGGTGCACAAAATCCTGAATCTGTGCGGGATTCAAGTCTTGGAGGATAAAGTGATGGAACTCCGCATCTTGCAACCGTTGAGGTTTGTAACCAATAATCCGAGAAGTGACAATGACTCGCACGCGCGGATACTCGTTAGTAAACCGATGAATCGCGGTAATTACATCTTCTCGTTTCCCCGAATCGAAGATTTCATCTAACCCGTCGAACATCACCACAGCATCCCCTGCTTTAAGCTGTTCGTGCAATTGATGCTGATTCAAGTCACAAATAAAACCGGAATTTTTATGGCAAAATTCCAGGAAGTTATGGCAATGTCCTGATTCCAGGTTGCGAATGTAAATCCGCAATTCTATCAACAGGGGAATCGGGAGAGATGTTACGCTATTTAAGGGCGATCGCGCCCAGGTTAATGCTAAATATTGTAACAGAGTAGATTTGCCCGAACCCGGATCGCCTAAAATCACTATGTAGGGATAATTTGACTTATCGTTGATGACATCTAACACGGATACGATCGCCTGTGAAAAATAACCGCGTCGATATTTATCTAAATTTTCAAGTGCGATCTGCTCTAGTCGATCGCTATCTTCCAACCGCCGTTGATGTTCCTTGGGAATTTCGTAAGCTTGGGGCAGAAAAGACTCGTAAATTAAGCGCACATCTTGGAAAATAAAGATTTGCCAAACTTTCAGCTTTTCCCGATAATCGTAGGTATTGCTATCGACGCTGCTTAAATCCAGATTGCTGTAACGTTCGCACAAAGCCTCTTGATATTGCCTCAAGTCAAAATCGGGGATTATCCCAGCAATTTCTTGAGTGTTTTTCTGAATGCTATCCAGATTTTGGGCATTCAAGATATCCCGCAAGTCTTTTGAGTCAAAAAGAATTTCTTGAACTTCGGCGAGATACTGATTGGCGATGGTTTGCCACTTAAATCTGGCCGGCAAAGCAGCTAAATCTAGTTGAGTCCAGGTTTGTTCGAGAAGTTCTGCATCGAGGGATTCGCGATCGCTCTCAAAGGCCTTGCCCAAAATTTCCTTAACTGACTTGTTGCCGATAAACTTTTTAACATCTTTAATATACAGCTTAATCTGTTCTGGGGAAAGTCCGCTGATTTTCAACTGCTGTTGCACTAACTCCAAAAACTTTTTCAGCGCTTTACCCGCTGCGACTTGTCGGGGGTCTTTTTCGCCAAATAAGACGTTTTTTAGGGAATCTTTAAAAAAATATTTTACTAAATCCTTCGCGCCGTCTATTGCCAACTCTTCTAAGATGGGTTGGACGAGAATGCCGACTCCTTGCGTTACTCCCCACAGCAAAAGCCAATCAATCATAAAGCTAGTCGGAAAATTAATGTATGTTTATAATATAGCAATTATTAATGATTTGTGACGCTCAAAAAACTTTAGGGTAATTTCAGTGGGATTGGTGTCACAAATTGTGTTAAACTCGCAGTTAACTTCTGGTTGCACCCACACTCCGGCAGGGGTTCAAACCCCTGCCTCATAGCGAAAGTCCTCTAAAGAAGACTAAAAAAAATATCTCTAATAATTTCTGTGGGGTAGGCATCCTGCGTAACCGAGACTTGGTTTTCTGGGAAAATCTAAAGAACTTATTAGTTGTCAACCAACGACTTTCGCATAAAACTAAAAAACTTATCAATCAGTCCTCTTTAGAGGACTTTCGCTTTGAGGCAGGGACTTAAGTCCCTGCCGGACTAGCGTAAAATTGGTAAAATTGAGATAATAAACTAGCGACAATTATGACATACGATTACGACTTGTTTGTGATAGGTGCAGGCTCCGGCGGATTGGCGAGTTCTAAGCGGGCGGCATCCTACGGGGCGAAGGTGGCGATCGCCGAAAATGACTTAGTAGGCGGCACCTGCGTCATTCGCGGCTGTGTCCCCAAAAAACTCATGGTGTACGCCTCTACATTTTCGCATTTGTACGAAGATGCGATCGGCTACGGTTGGAGCCCTGTAGAAACCAGCTTCAATTGGGAAAAACTCGTCACCACTGTAGACACAGAAGTGCGGCGGCTCAGCAAACTCCACATCAGCTTCCTCGAAAAAGCCGGAGTTGAATTAATCTCAGGATACGCCAAATTTATCGACCCCCACACTGTCGAAGTTGGTGACAAAAAATACACCGCTGCTAAAATCTTAATTGCTGTCGGCGGCGAAGCTCAGAGAATCGATATTCCCGGCATCGAACACGCGATCACTTCCCGCGAAATCTTCTTGTTAAAAGAGCAGCCGAAACGGTTGGCAATTTTGGGCGGCGGCTACATCGGCGTTGAATTTGCTTGCATCATGAACGGGTTGGGAAGTGAGGTGACTCAAATCATCCGGCGCGAAAAGATTCTGCACTACTTTGACGAAGAACTTCGCGCCAACGTGCAAGAAGGCATGGTTAAACACGGGATTAATTTCGTGACAGGAAGCTCGATCGAGTGGATTGAGAAAACTCCTGAAGGTTTGAAGTTACAATTGTGGGGAAAATCCACAGAAACCTTGACAGTAGACGCGGTTTTGTGCGCTACGGGACGATCGCCCAATTTGGAAAAATTGGCTTTGGAGAATGCGGGAGTTGAAACCGAAAAAGGTGCGATCGCAGTTACCAAAGACAGCCGCACCAATCAGCCGCACATTTTTGCCGTGGGAGATTGCACCAACCGCATCAATTTAACGCCAATTGCGATCGCCGAAGGACGCGCTTTTGCCGATACGGAATTTGGCAACAATCCGAGAGCAATCAGTCACGAAAATGTCGCATCAGCCGTATTTTCCCAGCCGGAAGCTGCTACCGTCGGCTTAACTGAAGAGGAAGCGAGAGCTAAATTTCCCGACTCAATTAAGTGCTACACAGCTAAGTTTCGACCGATGTTTCACGCTTTGACAGGTGCAGATGAGAAGGTTTTTGTCAAGTTAGTTGTTGAGACGAATACTGACAAAGTTTTGGGCGTGCACATGGTTGGCAAAGACGCGGGCGAGATTATTCAAGGAATGGCGATCGCGGTTAATATGGGAGCTACCAAGAAAGATTTCGATTCGACGATCGGCATTCACCCCTCGACTGCTGAAGAGTTTGTGACTCTGCGGTAAATAGGGCGAAGCAGCCAGCAGCACTCAGCAGCAGCCGCCAGGGACTTAAGTCCCTGGCTAATAGCTAAAGTCGGTTAAAACCGACTGAAGAAAACCATTTTTAAGAACAGGCTTTCTGGCCTGTTCCACACACAAATTAAATTTTATTGTGGGGTGGGCGTCCCGCCCGCCCTTGAAGGGACTCATGAGTAATTCAACCAAACAAAACAAAATTTTAGCATTCTATCTCGGTCAGCAGCCGGATTCGCAAGGTCGGGCGATCGACGATATTTGGTCGTGGGATTATGAGCAACTGGAATGCGTACACAATTACATTCAATGGCTGTTTCCGCTGAAAGAAAAAAGTCGCTTTAATTCCAGTGCACCTACTTTGGATGATGAGGTTATTCAAGCTTTTAGAACAAGTGAAGAGTTGAGAAATAGCTTAGTCAAATCTTTCAATGTCTTGCTGGCGTTTTACGGGTTGAAATGCCATGAAGGGGAAAACGCAGAAATTGTGATTATCAAATCCGAGGAATATTTTTCAAGAAAAACAGAGTGGATTGAAAGATTTAACCACAACTACCTGCGGCTGACGAGGATTTTGACAAGTTTGACAGAGTTGGGGTTGAAAAATTACGCTTTAGCTCTTTTTAAATGTTTAGATGAGATTTATAATGAAGACAGAGAAAGTATTGGTTTTGAAACTTATACTTATTGGAAAAATGCTGTAAGTAGTTAGAACTGATATTGGGGACGTGTCGTTAGGGGCGGGCTAGAAGCCCACCCCACAATCAAATTTAATTTTGTGGCACAGGCATCTTGCCTGTTAATTTTTGTGGCACAGGCATCTTGCCTGTTAATTTTGTGGCACTGGCATCTTGCCTGTTGCTGAGATTGGTGCAGCTTTCCATCTCTAGCGGATTCATGCTCAAAATAATATTTTAAACAAATTGAACCTTTTTCACACCTCTCCTGTCTAAACGCTTCAGATAACGAACAGGTGGGGGAGACTTCACAGGTGTTAGGTGTGCCAGCCAATGTTTTAATCGATGATTGTTCCGACTCCGACTTAGTTGATAAATGCTTAAAGGGCGATCGTACTTGCTTTCGCCACCTTTACGGGCGCTACCAACAAAAAGTCAGGTCAACCCTTTACCAACTCTGCGGTTCATCACTTCTAGACGACTTAACGCAAGAAGTATTTCTGCGAGTCTGGAAAGGATTACCCAAACTCAAACAACAGGAAAACTTTTCAACTTGGCTGTATCGCATCACTTGGAATGTGGCATCTGACCAAAGACAAGCATTTGCCAAACAACATTCCTTTGACTCCAAACTAAAAAATCAAGAAACAATGGATCGCGTTATTCCCAATAATAACACACCGGACTTGATGCAGTTGCACTATCAAGACTTAGTGCAGCGAGGACTGGAGCAATTGAGCTTTGAACACCGCAGCGTTTTGGTGCTTCACGACTTAGAAGACATCCCGCAAAAAGAAGTAGCCCAAATTTTAGGACTGCCAGCGGGAACTGTCAAATCTCGCGTATTTTATGCCCGAAATTCCGTGCGACAATTTTTGCAAAAACAGGGGGTTGATGAACTGTGAACGATGGCAATAGCGACGACAAATTAGTTAATTTCTTGAAGCAAAATCGCCCAAAAGTTCCGGACGCTGCCCCCGATTTTGAGCAAAGAGTTTTAGCAGCCATAGATAGGAATGACAGGGCGAGAGAGCTAAATCATCTCGGCTATTCGCGATTTACAGAGTCTAGTAAAAGCTCAAAATTCGTCGGTTTTCCCCAGTGGGGTTTTCCGGCTGCGATCGTCGCTGGCCTGCTAGTTTTTGGTTCTGGCTATCGCGCCCTAGTTACCGCACAATTACAGGCGGATGAGGCGGCTCACTTGGAAGCATTTCTGGTAAATAATTGGGAGGGTGTATTGAACGATTCTCGCACGGCAACTATCAGCGATCGCCTGCAACCAGACTTATTTGATTACGCTGTTACTGCTGACACCGAACCGCCCACAAATTAACTAATCTTAAAGAGGTAATTTTCATGTCAATGCGCCAATTTTCTGCTATGGCAGTTTTAATGTTAACCCTCGGTACTACAGCCGCTGCAACCGCCGCTCCCAGCCCCGCTCAACCGGAAATTATTGCCCAAAACCAGCGTCCCAATCGACTTGGTGGCAAACAGAACGCGCTGTTTGAGAAACTAAATTTAAGCGCGGATCAAAAGCAGAAAATGCAGGCAGTTCGCGATCGCTACAAAGACCAAGTTTCCGAGCGAATGCAAGCAATCCGCCAAGCCCGACAAGAATTGGAAACGATGATGTCTAGTTCGACGACAAATACCAGCCAAATGCGCGACAAACACCGCCAAATCATGGGATTGAGGCAGCAGTTAGAAGAGGTACAATTTGAAGGTATGCTGGCAATGCGAGAATTGCTGACACCCGAACAGCGCAGCCAGTTCTCCCAAATGATGCAGCAGCGCAGGGAAACTGCTAAAACCCGGAGACAAAACTCTCCAAAACCGCAGTAATATACGAGTGTTTTGAGTTAGATCGTGTCCGGTAGATTAGCACTACAAAAACCGTTCGTAGTGCGGACTTCAGTCCGCAAAACGCTGCGGACTGAAGTCCGCACTACGAACCCATCTTATTGTGGTCAATCCACCGGACATTATATTAATCCTCTGGTGCCCACAAAGTACCTGACGATTAACTTTCATATAACTTACGCACAGTCTCATAAACCAGATTTCTTGTCGCAGTCCGATTCTAAAAGCATAGATTTTTCGTCGAAAAACCCGGTTTCTTTGGTGCTGCATCAGTGCAGTGTCAGCAGGTCGATCTCAATAAACCTTTTTAAGTTAAAATAATTAGTTGGTAAATCTCATCAATTTTTATGGATGAATCTACAAAACGATTCGAGTTACATTTATTTACACGGATTTGCTTCAAGTCCAGATTCAACTAAGGCTAAATATTTCCGCGATCGCTTTTATTCTCTAGGAATTGACCTCAAAACTCCCGATCTCAATCAAAAGGATTTTTCGCGCCTCACTCTCACGCGCCAATTAGACCAAATAGAAACAGAATTTCTGCAAACCTCTTCCTCCAAATCTGTAGAAAATGTAAAAAAATTAGGGGAAGTTACCATAATTGGGTCGAGTTTTGGCGGGCTGACAGCGGCTTGGCTGGCCCAGCGACAATTATCAGTAAAACAAATCGTTTTGTTAGCACCGGCTTTTCAATTTCTCTCCCATTGGCTGCCGCAGTTGGGACAGCAACAGTTAGAAAAGTGGCAGTCTGAGCAATATTTGCCAGTTTACCACTACGGCGAACAGCGCTATTTGCCGTTGAATTATCAGTTTGTGACAGATATGGCTCCATACCCTGAAGAAAAATTAATGCGATCGGTGCCGACGTTAATTCTGCACGGCAAGCATGATACGATCGTACCGATTCAAGCTAGCAGAAGTTTTTCAGATAATCGTCCCTGGGTGAAATTAATCGAACTAGAGGACGATCATTCTTTGGGAAATGTCCTAGCGGAAATTTGGGAAGCGATGCAAAACTTTTGTCAATTCAAAAATTAAAATTTGACCATGCCAAAAAATGGATACAATCCTACGACTTAAGTCGTGAAAAAACATTAGACCAACGTTTAAACTCCCAAATTCCTGTGTGGAGTTAATCTAAAATCTCCCGTCTAAAATCTCAAACCGACTCACCAACTTGCAAGTTTCAAAAATTAAATGACTGAACAAGATAAATCGACTCGCACCTTAGCCGTTGACATTGGCGGAAGTGGCATCAAAGTTATGGTTTTGGACGCTGAAGGTGAACCCAAAACTGAACGCAGCCGTTTAGAAACGCCTCAACCGCCAAAGCCGGAACCGGTATTAGAGACGATCGCCTCTTTAGCCAGCCAACAAGGCGAATTTGACCGAGTATCCGTGGGTTTTCCCGGTGTCGTCTCTCGCGGGATCACCAAAACCGCAGTCAATTTAGATCCGTCTTGGATCGATTTTGACCTAGCAACTACCCTCAAAGATCGCTTGGGAAAACCTGTGCGAGTGGCCAACGATGCCGATATTCAAGGATTGGGAGCCATTGCCGGGACGGGGGTAGAATTAGTCACTACCCTCGGTACGGGTTTCGGTTCTGCCTTGTTTGTAGATGGTATCTTGGTGCCAAATCTAGAATTAGGACATCACCCGTTTCGCAAAGGGGAAACTTACGAACAGCAATTAGGGCGAGCCGCATTAGATACCGTAGGTGCCAAAAGATGGAACCGCCGTCTGGAAAAAGCGATCGCCTCCCTGCAAAATCTCTTTAACTGCGATCGCCTTTACATCGGCGGCGGCAATACTAAAAAGATTGTTTCTGATTTACCGCCCAATGTTAAAATAGTACCGAATGTCAGCGGTTTGTTGGGCGGTATTGCTTTGTGGCGCGATTAAAATAGTCATTAGTCATTAGTCATTAGTCATTAGTCATTGGTCATTAGTCATTGGTCATTAGTCATTAGTCATTGGTCATTGGTCATTGGTCATTAGTCATTGGTCATTAGTCATTGGTCATTAGTCATTGGTCATTGGTCATTAGTCATTGGTCATTAGTCATTGATGACAATCAAGGATTATACGCTAGACATCATAAGGAATGATAATTAAATAACTTACAATCTTTATTGTTCTTGTGGAATGGGCGTGCCGCCCGTTCTTTATGGACGGGCGGCACGCCCATTCCACCTTCAAGAGTGTAAATTATTTAATTCGCGATCCTAAACTAATGACTAATTATCCTAATAGTGACCAACCAAATCGTAAATATAAAATCTACAATCTCAGAGCAAAAATCATCCTATGCTGCCTTTTATCCGCAAAGATTTAGCCGAACTTACCGCCTACACTCCCCATCCGGGCGGCGCCTCAGGAGAGTCAGCGCACTCGGAAAGCGCGATCGATCGCCTAGACACCAACGAATGTCCTTGTGATTTGCCAGAGGAATTAAAACAAAAGCTAGCTTGGACTTACCAGCAGTTAATTGAGACAAATCGCTATCCCGACGGAGGCCACGCAGCACTCAAAGAAGCGATCGCCCAATACGTCAACGAATCCCTAAATGCCCCCGAGCTAGGGGCTGAATCCATTCATGTCCCCCCCCTTAGCAAGGGGGGGCTAGGGGGGGTTCTACCTCCAAAAACCGCCATTACAGCCGACAATATTTCAGTCGGTAACGGTTCCGACGAACTAATTCGATCGCTCTTAATCGCTACTTGCTTGGGCGGCGCGGGCTCAATTTTCGTCGCCAATCCCACCTTTTCGATGTACGGAATTACCGCCACAACCCTCGGAATTCCCGTTGTCAGTGCTGCGCGCCGAGAGGATAATTTTGCGATCGACATCAATGAGGCTAAAAGGGCGATAGACCAAAATCAAAATCCCCCCGTGCGCGTCGTCTTTGTCGTCCATCCCAACTCCCCCACAGCCAATGCTTTAACAACCGATGAAATAGAATGGCTGTCAAATTTGCCCCAAGATATTTTAGTAGTAATTGACGAAGCCTATTTTGAATTCAGCCAAAATACCTTAGCCTACAGATTGCACCAGCATCCGAATTGGATAATATTGCGGACATTTTCCAAAGCATTTCGACTAGCATCAATGAGAGTCGGATATGCGATCGCCCATCCCGAACTAACAGCCACCTTAGAAAAAATCCGCCTTCCCTACAACCTTCCCAGTTTCTCGCAAACAGCGGCAGAGTTTGCCCTCGCCCAGCGGCAATTATTGCTAGCAGTAATTCCTGAAATTATATCAGAAAGAGCCAAATTAATTGCAGCGCTAACTCAGCATCAAAAATTGCAAGTTTGGCCGAGTGCAGCTAACTTCGTTTACCTGCGAGTGAAAGCTGCTGAGGGCGAATCGGCAGAACACAAACACCAACAAATCATGCAGCAGCTAAAACAGCAAGGTACTTTAATTCGCCACACAGGCGGAGGTTTGCGAATTACCGTGGGTACTCCCGACGAAAATCAGCGAACTTGCGATCGCATCTCTGCAATTTTGACTTATTAACAAAATGGTTCGTAGTGAGGACTTCAGTCCTCAGGAAACGAGAGAGGACTGAAGTCCTCACTACGAACTTATCGGGATTATTTTGCCGGACAGGATATATGTAATTTCTAATTATCAATCTGTCGCGCCGCGCGAATAGTTTGGGGAAATACGCCGACTAAAAGTCCCAAAACTTCATCGGGAATTTGTGCCACCGTTTCCAAATCAAAATATTGTTCAAATTGAGTTAAAATCATTTGTGCCCGTTCCAAAGCTACAGGCTTTGCCGTTAACTGTTCAGTCAACCGCACCCAATGCCGCCTAATTCCAAAAGCTTTCTGTCTTTCTGCGGGAGATAGAGGGCAAACAAAACAAAAATCCCCCACAGGAATCGCCTGCTGCGAGTCAGCATCAAAAGCACCTCCAACGGCCGCACCAGGCCCGGCAAACTCCGCGTGGAAGCCTTTAATCAAAATTAGACCGTTCCGGCGACGGCTATCTACCATCAACAGCTTGCCGCTGTTGATTTCTGCGAGAATGTCCGATGAGTGGGGGTGTTCAGTCAAATCTGTGCCAAGGTTTCGATGTCGCAAGTCCCGATCGGCCCAAAGGCGGGATCGGACAATATAATTAGATGTATCAAGTTTTGGATGCTCTTGTTGTCGATCGAGATTATCCATGTGAACTTACAGATAATACTGTCACAAGGTGGTAGCTCCAGCGCTCTCAAATAATATCAAATGCAGGTAGAACAAACAGTAGACATCCTCAAAGCAGATCTCCCGACACTTTTTGAGAAAGACATCTCCTACGACATCTACACAAAAGATGTTTTTTTTCAAGACCCTGTTAACAAATTTAAAGGCAAAATCAACTATCGCATTATCTTTTGGACTCTGCGATTTCACGGGCAGCTATTTTTCACCGAGATTTACTTCGACTTGCACGACGTAAGTCAGACAGCCCCTAATACTATTGTGGCAACTTGGACTGTTCGCGGGACACTGCGCGTACCCTGGAAACCCCGGATCTTCTTCAACGGCTATTCTACATACAAGCTGGATGAGGAGGGTTTAATTTACCAACATATCGACACTTGGGATAGGAAGCCCGGTGAGATTCTCAAGCAGTTTTTGGGAAAAGGCGAGGATGCGAACCCAGGATAAGCCAAAAAGGTCGATCGCGCCCAACCATCCGCACCACCAACCAGAGTAACCTACAGAGGCTCCAACAATCATCAGCCCTCCGATCAATTTTCTGCTGTTTGTAAACTGCTAAAATGACGGTTTGTAGTGAGGACTTTAGTCCTCTGATTGCAGCCCTCCGATCAATTTTCTGCTGTTTGTAAACTGCTAAAATGACGGTTTGTAGTGAGGACTTTAGTCCTCTGATTGCGGACTAAAGTCCTCACTACAAACCAATCGCCGCCCTGTACCTTAGCAGACATTTTAAACTAATTATCCGAACCTAAAATTAAGCCCGATCGCGCCGGCAGCATCAATTCTAAATGTCGAGTTTCCCCTTCACCTTTCCAAACAAACTCACCTTTACCAAACAACAATTTCTCGTGAGGAGATTTCAAATTAGCAGCCTCAAAGCTAATATTAGCGGCTTCAGTCGCGACATTGACAGCAACAACTATTTCCTCATCCCCCAAAATTCTGGCAAAAACGTAAACCGTTCCCTCAGCAAACAGAATTTGGTAGTCTCCAGTGCGGAGGGCAGCATATTTGTGCCGCAAAGCAATCAACTGCTTGTGATAATCTAAAACCTCAAGTTCCCAGTCAGCTTCTAAGGGAAAACCGCGGCGAGAATCGGGATCTAGAGCACCGGGTAAACCAACTTCATCGCCGTAGTAAATGCTGGGAGCTCCGGGAAAAGTTAACAGCAGCAAAGTAGCGAGTTCCACACTAGGTTTATCGCCTCCAGCAATTGTCAGTAACCTAGCTGTATCGTGACTCGCCAACAAATTGAGTTGAGTTAGCTGTATCGGCCACGGGTACAGTTCCAAAACCTGCTGGATTTTGTCGCCGTACTCTTTAGCAAACAGCGGCGGATAAGGATGATAAGAACGACCTTCAATTTGAGCTAAATCTACTCTGTCCCCCGCAGTAAAAGCAATTGTCGGCCCTGCAAACAGATAATTCATCACTCCGTCAAATTGACTGCCGTCGAGCCATTCTCTCGCATCTTCCCAAACTTCGCCGACAATGTAAGCTTCGGGATTAATTGCTTTGACTCGTTCTCGAAATTCCTGCCAAAATCCGGGAGTTTTAATTTCAAAAGGAACGTCCAGCCGCCAGCCGTCGATGCCGAATTTAATCCAGTATTCGGCAATTTCCATGATGTATTCTCGCACTTCTGGATTGTCGTGATTGAATTCCGGCAAGGCTCGATTGCCGTCCCAACCTGCGTAATTAGCAGGAAAATTGCCGTCGTAGGCTGATAGCGGCCAGCCTTCTATTTTAAACCAATCCAGCCAAGGAGAATGGGGGCCGTTTTCCAGGATGTCGTGAAAGAAGAAAAAGCCGCGGCTGGCATGGTTGAATACGCCGTCGAGGACGATTTTGATGTTGCGAGCGTGGGCGGCGTCTAGCAGCTCTTTAAACGCTGAATTGCCGCCCAACATCGGATCGACTTGATAGTAGTCGTGGGTGTGGTAGCGGTGATTGCAGGCCGATTGAAAAATCGGGGTGAAATAAATTGCGTTTATGCCTAAGTCTTGCAGGTAGTCTAGCTCTTCCATCACGCCCCACAAGTCGCCGCCTTTGTACCCTTGGAGGGTGGGGATTTCGTGCCATTCTTCCCACATGAAGTTTTGCAGCAGGCGTTTGCGCGGCTGTTTGCTTTTGGCGAAGCGATCGGGGAATATTTGGTAGAATACCGCGTGTTTAACCCAGTCCGGCGTTTGGATTTGCATACAATTTTCCTGTCTTTTACGGCTTAGGCTACATTAGCAGAAGTTTCTAGGGTATCTAGCTTTTGGTGGAAAAATAGACGCTTTGTCAAGTTTTGTCGATCGACCGATCGTAACATCCTACACAAATTTGCAGTCAATCTCAGATTTAAAACTAATGCTACCTTAAAAATTTATCGCCAACAGTGGCGGCGATTCCAGACTGCTGTGAAGTTGGCTCTGCCTCAGAGAAGAGGAACACCAGCACAAACCACACGATCAAACTCAAGTATAACCAGAGCGCTCTTGGGGCATTTCGGTGCGATCGTCCAACTGAAACGAGAACAACCAGCGCTACGCAGCCGGGAAAAATTGCGAGAACCGGAAATTAACCAGAGAAAACTTTTAATTTACACTCCAAACCCCGCACCTGATTCTTTCATTAAAGTGTCGTTATATACAGATGGGTACTTTAGCTCACCGAACAATGCGCGTCGCCCAAGCCCCTGACTTCTAGGCAGGGTTCGGAAGCGACGCGCCAATATAGAACCCATTTTATATCTATTTTGCGTAAATCCCAGAAACCGGGTTTCTCTCGCTTATTTCTCGTCACCCAACCCAAAAACTCGTAGAAACCCGGTTTCTCGACATGAGCGTAAAAGGCGTGAAATCGGTTTCTCTCGCTTATTTCTCGTCACCCAACCCAAAAACTCAAAGATGTCAAATGGGTTCTATACAAACGTGCTTTCAGCACATCATTATTTTTTGGCCTTAGTATCTCATAAGTGATATTCTTGTACTCATGAAACAAGTTCTGACGCTAGTTTGTAAGTTCAACCCCACCCCTGAACAAGTTGTAAAAATCGAGGCAACCTTGAAGGCGTTTGCGGATGCTTGCAACTACACCAATCAAAGAGTCAAGCCGAGTATAACCAGTAAAACAACGATCCAGAATATCGTTTATGAGGACTTGCGCTCTCAATTTGGATTGGCTGCAAACTTAGCTGTCAGGGCTTGTGCTAGGGTCGGTGCTAATAGACTAGCTGCCAAACAGAAGCGCAAACCAGTTAAAACATTCAAGCCAACGTCTGCTGATTATGACCAGCGGATTTTTACGTTTCGAGAAAAAGACTGGACTGTTAGCCTAACCACCGTGGATGGCAGGGAACATATTAAGTTGGATGCTGGTAATTACCAACGGGGCAAGCTTAAGGGCAGAACGCCTACAAGCGCCCAACTGTGCAAACATCGCGACGGAAAGTATTACATCCACATTCAACTGAAGGATGAAGCACCATATCCTGTCAAATCAAGTAACGTAATTGGTGTGGATTTTGGTAGACGAGATATTGCAGTAACAAGCAACGGGGATAAGTGGGATGGCAAAAAGTTAACCGAGACTAGGGATAGATATTCTAGAACCAGAGCGTCTCTCCAAAAAAAGGCTTCCACACGCACAAGGTCTAGTCGGCGTAGGTGTCGGCGGATTTTGGTACGGCTATCGGGGCGCGAGAGACGTTTTCAACAGTGGATGAATCACAATATATCGAAGACTATCATCGACGGGGCAAAACAACAAAACGCAACTGTTGCGATTGAAGATTTAACTGGAATCAGGGAAAGAACCAATCAAAAACCACGTCACAAAATAGAACGCCGCAGGTCTAACTCTTGGGCGTTCTATCAACTACGAGTATTTTTGGAATACAAGGGTTTAAGAGAGGGTGTTGAGGTAATAAGCTGTTTCGCATTAAAACTGGTATAATAATAAATCACAAGTCACAGAAAAGCCCGAAGTATGCCAGCCAAAAATCATCTAAATGCAGAGCAAGTC
>RDYN01000206.1 GCA_004293365.1 Oscillatoriales cyanobacterium
TATCCAAGAAACATCGGGAGAACGATTTGCACCGTTTGGTAGTCTGAAACAAGTTGAAGAATCGAAACAAACTCCCAGTTTAGTTCGTCTGTTCCAAATTCCAAAATCAATAGATATTTCAAAATTGTAATTTCCGGTTTCTCCTCCTGTGGGTGACATGACGATTATTTCTCCTCGGGCGTTGCGTTCAAATTTGACATCGGGGTTTTGGCGACACAGTTGATAAAATTGGTCGTCGGTGATTTGGGCGATCGAATTAAAGTTGATGGTAACTGCTAGCATGGTATTATTTATTTGTTAATCTTAGGACTTGCATGCGGGTATTCAGAAACCGGGTTTTTACGAAAATATTTCGCACTCACCCAAAGATTCGGCAAAAACCCGGTTTCTTTGGTTTGGATGCGTAAACTTTGAATCTATTGGCAGTAGCATTGTATTCTAACAAATTGTTCAACGTTTACCGTGCTGTTGCTAATCTAAAGCAATGTAGTTAATCTAGCTAGTTAAACCTCTCACAAAAACAATCATCTTTGTGTATCACACCCCGAGCCCTCAAAATTCCAGGCAGTATTTTTTCCTGTCGCACGTAAACCTGGCAAATGCAAAGAGGACCCATACCGTAATCGGGAAAACTATCATATTTAGTCTCATAGACACTAACAACGTAGCGTCCTCCTGGTATATATAACCTTTTCACAAGTATAGTGTTCGCGCCATAAACCTCTAACAATGCGAACAAGCTTATCATAAGCAGTAAAAGTCCGAAAAACAGGCTGCCGATAACTTTGAGGTAGATTTTAGTGAAGAAAAAACTATTAACGAGCAGCAGAAATAAAACAGACCAAAAGACAACAAGAGCCACATCATTGAGAATTTCTAACGCGAATATAAAACGACCTGAATTACCTTGCAAGTAGTTGAGACAGCCTAGCAAAACAATTGCAAGCAATATCAGGAGATTTTCTGTGGGTTTGCGTAATTGTTGAGCTAGGAACTGTCGAAGTTTATTCTGCATTGTTTTTAAAAGATTGAGCAAAACTAATTTAAATGAGGACTTAAGTCTTCATTACAAACTTAACTTGTTGCAATCGATCGAACACAATACTACCCCCAGACTGCTTGCAAGTTTAGCACGAAACCGGGCAAAATATCTTCTCCTGAAAGTTCTGTCGGACATTCCAAAACTTCTTTTTCTTGTCCTTGG
>RDYN01000064.1 GCA_004293365.1 Oscillatoriales cyanobacterium
TCAAGCCTATGGATTTGTTAATTTCGACAATTTTCGAGATCGACTATTAGCTTGCTTTTCTAATTAGCTTTTCTTATCACCGCAAACCCAGAAGACCCACAAAAATTAAGGTTGAGCAGTATTCTAAAACCGAGAATAAAAGATGGTTGTATTGCGAGTATGACGAGGAAGATACGGCTTTAGTGTTTAATTCCTTCCAGGTTGAAGTTCCTCTATCTGATGTTTACGAACAAGTGAATTTTGAAGAAGTTGAGCAAGATAGTCAAAATGAGGTGTGAGGGCGATCGTACTTTTCAAACGAAGGGCGATCGCTACGACAAGAGTGTTAAACTGAATGTAGCGATCGGATCGAACAAGGAAAAAATAGCCGTGATGCCTATCCAATAAAAAAATGTTGCTCAAATGAATAAATAATTAATGTATCCGCTCAATAATCCGGGGTAAATCGCTCAACGATGCACCTCAAATGACGCAAAATGGTTCCTGAGTGGGTAGTCCGCCCCGAATTATTGAGCGGATACTAATTAATCTATAATTGAAAAGACATGACTCAAAATAATTTACTGTCTCGCATTTCAATCGACTCGAATATCTGCTTTGGCAAACCCTGTATTCGCGGCCATCGCATCTGGGTTTCTCTGATTCTTGACTTTCTTGCTAGTGGCATGACTTTGGAAGAATTGCTTGAGGAATATCCGGGAATTGAACGAGAAGACGTTTTGGCTTGTATTGCTTATGGGGCTGAGTTGGCAAGAGATTGTTATGTCGAAATTCCTGTGGGTGAAAAAAAGGTAGTTTTAAAGTGAAGTTAAAACTTGATGAAAATTTAGGCAGCATCCGCGTTGTTTCGATGTTACGTTTGGCTGGCCACGATGTTGCGACTGTACGAGAACAAAATTTGAGCTCAACACCGGATGAATTATTAATTGATATCTGTCGGAGAGAAGGTAGATGTTTGGTGACTTTGGATAGGGGGTTTGGCAATCGCCTCCGCTACAATCCTTCTGATTATTGTGGGATTGTGTTACTGCGTCTGCCTTCTCAAGCGAAACCGCAAGATTTACAAGCGGGAATAGAAATATTAATTCGCGGATTGGATGCCGCAGAAGTTGTAGGTAAATTGTGGATTATCCGAGGGGAAAAGCTTTTGGAGTATCAAGCAATATCAGAAGATGAATCTGACTAAAAAGTTATCACAGATACCGAACTGGTGCGTTGCGATCGACAATCTTGAAATAGTGATCGACTAATTTTCTTGTAGCAATATCGATCGGAGCAAGGTTGGCTCATCTGATATTATAGCAAATGGGGAAGCGATCGCACTGTCTCTAATTATCGCGATTTAAGCCGATCGCACGCTTGCTGGAAAAGGGATCTCGCTCTGACCTTATGTTAAACTGAATCTAGCGGTCGTGTTAAGCAAGGAAAAAATAGCAGTGACACCTATCCAAGAAAAACTTGTTGAAAAACTGAAAAACTTCTCGGAAATTGAACTGCAAGAAATCCTCAACTTTGCAGATTTCCTGTTATGGCAGCGGAGAAACCAGGAAGTAGTTTCGCCTCCCGATGAAACTGGCAACAGCGAACCGGCTAATACGGATGAAGAGTGCGAGGTTCATTATGTTGGTGGAGTCTTAGTAGTCAAAGCATCATCAATAAAAAATCAAGAACTGATTAATTGGGATACCATTATTCCCGATATGCGCGAAGAAAGAATCGGGAAGTTTATCTAAAAATGAACGTTTTATTTGATACATCCGTTGACTTGTAGGGGCGGGTTCACCAACCATCTCTGACAAAATACTAATAATCTCAAAAACCCGCCCCATCCCCATGCTAAATACTAAAAAACAATGGGTGTGTCGCGATTGACAATCTGGAAACTCAATCGCAAATCTCATATATCTGGACTATGCCAGATCAGATTTATCGTTGGGTGGGGGCGGGTTTTTGAGATTGTTTGTTTGTGGCGCAGATGGTTGGTGAACCCGCCCCTACAACATCTAAAAATATTACAGATACCGTAGGGTGCGTCGCTATCTAAAATCTCCGAACTAAATCGAAAATCTCATAGCGACGCACCATACCATATCAACCGCAATCCCATTCATAAACAACATCGCTAAAATCTAATTTTTGTAGTGCTGATTCTTTGACAAAAAAGTTCCCTACGCCACCATCGCCCCACATAATATCTATTGCATCATTTCCATCGGAATCCATTTGAAATAAAAGAATATACGGATCGCTTTCGCAATCGAGTCTAGGATCGTTTGATTGAAAAGAACCATGATAGCCACCAATTTTATGACCGTGAGGAACACATAGATTTATATAATTGTCCCGCACTTCATCGTCTTCTCTAAATAATTTATAAAAATCTTCTCCTAAAAACTTTGTAAATCCATCATCGTAATGGGTAATTGGCGCATATTTTTTAGTAAATTGCAAACGGCAACTTCCCCAAATAGGCACGTATTCAAATTTGGGCAAAAAATCATAATTAGTGATGATATTCTCAACGTTGAAATCTGGTTCAGGAAAATATAAAATTTTAAAAATATCTTCGTCATAGTCGAAAGATAAGCCATATAGTTCATCGTCAGGAAGATAAAACTGCAAGATTCCTCGATCGGGAAAATCTTCAAGATGCGGTACTTCGGAAAAGTTGATTTGGGCAAGCAAAAACAAGTAATCGCCATGAGGAGTTTTAGGATAGTCGAATCCTTTAGGTAAATAGGGCAATCCGCCAAATTTACTTTGCCACCAGTTCGCAGGTTCGTTGTTTTCAATTGTAATTTCAATATAGGGTTTGATAGTTGATTCGATTCGAGCGCGATATTTTTCTAGTTTGGGAGATAGCGGAACTTCAAGTTTGTAGTTCATAAACCGATCGCAACTTACTTGATATACAAAAAAATTAGTCAGGTGGGCAAAAGCCCACCCTACAACTAACTACGCGCCGACAGCTTCCTTGGCCGCGTACAACACCTCAGCATTAATTAGAGCAATTCCCCGATCGCGCGCGAACTTCTCAGTATTCCGCTTCACCTTACCCCGCACAAAACCGGGGATCTTATTCAACTCAGCTTGTCCGTCCTTCGTCCAATTCATATCAGAATCAGCCGAAATACCCTTGGTAATCACTTCCTTAGTATCGTGGCCGCCGAAGATTTCTAACAAGTGATCTTCCATGCCCAAAGTAAAGGAATTGTACACCAAATCTACGCACTGATTCGTGCCTTCATAACCCAAAAATGGCTTGTAGCCGATCGGGAAATTTTGCACGTGAATCGGCGCAGCAATCACACCGCACGGAATATCAAGCCTTTTACCCACGTGGCGTTCCATCTGCGTGCCGAAAATCGCCGAAGGTTCGGCTTTGGCGATCGCATCCCCGATCGCCCCGTGATCCTCCGTCACCAGCACTTCATCACAATACCCTTTTACCTCTTCCCGGAACCAATCAGCATCGTGTTTGCAGTACGTACCAGCCCACACAACGTGGATTCCCATCTCGCGAGCCAAAATCTTCGTCATCGCCGCCGCGTGGGTATTATCGCCAAATACGACGGCTTTTTTGCCGGTTAAGTTTTGGCAGTCGATCGACCTTGAGAACCAAGCAGCCTGAGACACAAACCGCGTTTGTTGGTCAATAAACTCTTCATAATTAACATCCGCACCTTGAGCATTCAGAACTTCCTGAATCTTCCGAATGCAGCGCGCAGTTTCCACCACACCCATCGGCGTAATATCCACCATCGGCGTGCCGAATTCTTTTTGCAAATACTCCCCGGCTGCCATCCCCAATTCCCGATAAGGAACAAGGTTAAACCAAGCGCGCGGCAGTCTTTTCAAGTTATGAACCGAAGCACCTTCGGGAATAACTTCGTTGACTTCAATTCCCAAATCTGCCATCAAACGCTTCAACTCGGTGCAGTCGTGCTGGTTGTGGAAACCCAGCGTAGACATACCGATAATATTCACCGATGGTTTTTCGCTTTTACCTTCCAAATCGCCTTTTTTGCGAGCTTTGTTAATGTAAAGTTGCACGATTTGATCTAAAGTGCGATCGGCAGCTTGGAGTTCGTTAAACCGATAATGGTTGACATCCGCCAGCATCACATCGCCTTTGGCATCCAATTGAGCTCGGTTAACAAAGTTTTCCAAGTCTTCTTGCAGAATGCTAGAGGTGCAAGTCGGGGTAAGTACAATTAAATCTGGCTGCTCTTCTCTGTCTTTGCGGGTGATATTGTCCACCACCCGTTCCTGCGAGCCCCGCGCCAGTACGTGTCTGTCAACCACGCTGGTAGTTACCGGAGTGAAGTCCCGTTCCCTCTCCAGCATCGATCGCATCACGTTAAAATAGTCGTCTCCAATCGGTGCGTGCATGATCGCGTGGACGTTTTTGAAGGAAGTCGCAACGCGCAGAGTGCCGATGTGGGCTGGGCCTGCGTACATCCAATAAGCCAATTTCATAGGTATTTTCCCTTATGCTGGTTGAGAATTGCCCGATCGGGCGATTACTGCTAAATTTTAAGGTTGTTTGAGATTTTCTCACCGGATGAATCCTTTAGAAATAGTAACTTTCTGAAGATTTACAGATGGAAAAAATCCTCAAACGCTTTTGCTGGTTGGGATTTGACTCGCCATTCCCACAACTTTACCTTTGTTTTATGGCAATAATTCTTAATTTATTGTCAAGTTTCGTTAAGAAGCTGACACATCTTATCAAAGTAGGGTGCTTGTGGCGAACCTTACTCAATAAGTTGTTCTGCATTTAAATTGCATATCAAAAAAAATCAGACTATTGTGGGGTGGGCGTCCCGCCCGCCCTGAATATACAATTTAAACGTGCGACAGCGCAGATTTTAGGCAGATAAACACAGATAAAGGCAGATAATTTTAGGAATTGAAAGCTTGGGAGTCCAAGAGGTCTAATTTCGTTAAGCAACCGACATATCTGATCGAAGTAGGTGGCGCAGTACGCACTTTACACATAAAAAATACGTTAATTGACTTTTTTGCCAATATTGAATCCACTATTAATTAATTCACTATTTCCCCGGCACCGAAACTTGCAAAGGGCGGGAGATCTTGACGCCAAACAAATCCTTTACAAATCCCATGAAACTATCCAAAATAGACTTGAGCAATGTCTTAGCAGTCGGTCACTCTAACGGCCAGTTAGGACTGTTGATCGATCGCGGGGAAAGCCTCTAATTTATCGAAATTGCCGCACCAGAAGCTGCAATGCACGGCCTGCAAATGGTTGATTTCATCGCCAATACAGATTCTACCGAACTCAGTGCGGGTATTGAATTAACAGAAATTGCTCCTGGCGGCGAACCCATTGCTATGATGCCGGTTGATTCGGCAATGGCTAGGGCGATCGGATACAATCAAGAGGCTCAAGTTTTGCAAATAGAATTTAGCAGCGGGTCAGTCTATCAATACAGCGATGTAGAACCGGAAATTTGGGAATCTCTGCAAGATGCTGATTCTACAGGCCGATTTTTTAACTCCGAGATCAAAGGTGCTTATTGGAGCCGGCGCCTAGATGACCCAATAGATGCAGACGGTAATTGAAACCAGGTCTACAAAAACTTTCGTCCCCGCAACGCCAGAGTAAAGAAAACAACCTAATTTTAAACGCCCATTCTTCAACCCGCTCCCGGCGGGTTTTGTCTGACAAGACCTGGTTTCAACCGCTCGGGATCTAAACGCTGAGATTGTTTTTTTGTTTAGGGGCGATCGATCGCCGCACCAAATCATTAGACAAGATTGCAAAAATAACTAGGACGGGCCAAGAGGGCCCATCCCACAAAAATCTTTTTTTCTTGTGGGATGGGCCCTCTTGGCCCGTCCGAAAATTTGATTAAAAGGACTTTTGCAAGAGGTCTATTGCACAAATCCTGTATTTGTGCTTTTGTTGACCTAACTGCTGAGGTGACGAAAGCCCCAGGCCCATGCAAGTCAGCAGCAGCTCTTTGCTGGATAGGGTATGTCTTCCCACACATCCCAAAACATAGCTCTTGAGTGATAATGAAGAATAACATAGGATTTACGGAAAAAACCCGGTTCACAGGAAAAAATCTTGAGTTTCTCAACAACTACCAACAAAGAAACCGGGTTTCTAGCCCGCCGCGCGTCCAGGACTGTAATATTGACCAACAAGCACACCTAACTTGAGAGAACCAACTATGATGGCAATTCCCGGCGTTGCAGTTCTCGCTCTCATTTATGAAAGCAGCACTTCCCTGGTTTACCGCGGCCGCAACGAGCAAGACAATCAACCTGTTATTATCAAAATTCTCAAAGAAGACTATCCGACTCCCGAAGAACTCAATAGATACAAACGCGAATATGACATTACTGCCAACTTAAACCAGCTCGACGGAGTTGTTAAAGTGCACAAATTGCAGCAGGTTAGAAATAGTCTGGCAATGATTTTAGAAGATTTTGGTGGCGAATCTTTAAAAATATTTATGGCTACCCAAAAATTTACCTATTTAGGATTTTTGACTACCGCCATCAAAGTTGCTGAAACTTTGGGAGAAATTCACGCAAAAAATGTAATTCATAAAGATATTAACCCCTCTAATATAGTTTTTAACCCCGCGACTGGACAAGTTAGACTCATAGACTTTAGCATCTCAACTGCCTCAAATCCGGAAAACCTTGCAAATAAAAATCCCAACTTTTTAGAAGGCACTTTAGCCTATATGTCGCCGGAACAAACCGGCAGAATGAACCGGGTAATTGATTACCGCACAGACTTTTATTCCCTCGGCGTCACCTTCTATGAAATCCTGGCAGGACAGCTCCCTTTTACCACTACCGATCCCATGGAGTTAGTTCACTGTCACATCGCCAAACAGCCAGCACCTCTCGCTGAAATTGCACCGGAAATTCCTCAAGCTATTTCAGACATTGTGATGAAATTGCTAGCAAAAGCGGCGGAGGATCGCTATCAAAGCGCTTGGGGACTGAAAGCGGATTTGGAATCCTGTCTGTTTCAGTTGCAAACATCGGGGGTGATTTCCGAGTTTGCTCTCGGCAGCCAAGATATTTCCGACAAATTTCAAATCCCTCAAAAACTTTACGGCAGACAGCGAGAAGTTGAAACTCTTTTAGCGGCATTTGAACGGGTAGCAGCAACAACTAATCGAGCCTACCGTATCGAACAGTCCCAAATTTCTGTCATCAAGAAAGAGAGCAAATTACCCAAAGAAAGTTCTCTGTCAGTGCTCGCCAGAGGACAGCATAAATCCCGGAGCGAGATGATGCTAATTGCTGGTTATTCCGGCATTGGCAAATCGGCAATGGTAAAGATTTTAGACAAACCGATTACCCGCAGGCGCGGCTATTTTATTTGGGGAAAATTTGACCAGTACAAGCGGACTATTCCTTACTCAGCAGTTGTTAGCGCCTTTTCGGAATTGGTGCGGCAACTCTTAACCGAAAGCGAAGCTCAATTGGCAGTTTGGCGCGAAAAACTCCGTACTGCTTTCGGGCAAAACGGGCAAATTATTATTGATGTAATTCCCGAAGTTGAACTCATTGTCGGCGCTCAGTCTCCTGTAGCTGAATTGGGCCCGACGGAATCTCTCAACCGCTTTAATTTAGTCTTTCAAAATTTCATTCGCGTATTTTGCCAGCCCGAACATCCGCTGGTGATTTTTCTCGACGATTTGCAGTGGGCAGATTCTGCGACACTCAAATTGATTGAGTTGATGATGACAGATGAAGCTACACAATATCTGTTTTTAATTGGTGCTTATCGCGATAATGAAGTCAGTCCCACTCATCCTTTAATGATGACTGTGGAGACGCTGCGGAATCAGGAAGCTATCATTAATGAAATTGCTTTGTCGCCGCTGGGGGTGGACAACATCACTCATTTGATTGCCGAGACTTTGCACAGCGATCGCAAATCGGTCAAACCCTTAGCTGAACTGGTTGTCAGCAAAACAGACGGCAATCCTTTTTTTGTTAATCAATTCCTACAAACATTGTATCAGGAAAACCTGCTAGTTTTTCACCCGCCGCAGTCGGGAAGCAAGGGCGGCTGGCATTGGGATATGACTCAAATTGAGCAGTGCGCTATCACTGATAATGTAGTAGATTTGATGGTGCAGAAGTTGAGAAAACTGCCGAGTTCTACGCAGCAGGTTTTGCGTTTAGTGGCTTGTTTGGGCAACGAATTTGACTTGAATACTCTTTCTTTAATTAATGAGAAAGAAGCTTCGGAAACTTTTTCTCACCTGCTGCCGGCGATTAAGTCGGGACTGATTCTGCCAACTTCGGAATTGGAAAGCAAGTCCTTAGATTACGTGCTGTTTCCGCTGTTAATTCTCAATTATAAATTTTTGCACGATCGCGTCCAACAAGCAGCTTATGCCCTGATTGACGACTCGCAAAAAAAAGACGTTCACCTGAAAATCGGCAGGCAAATCCTCGAAAACACTCCGGCTGAGTATCGCGCTGACAGAATTTTTGAATTAGTCGATCACTTGAATGTAGCGCGATCGCTAATTCGAGACGAGCGAGAACTAATCGAACTGGCAACCCTGAATTTAGACGCCGCCCGCAGAGCCAAAGATGCCACTGCTTATGTTGCTGCTTTGCAGTATTTAACCGCAGGTATGGACGGTTTAACCGCCGATATCTGGGATTTTCACTACGACTTGGCCTTTGCTCTGCACATGGAGCGGGCTAACGTTGAGTATCTCAACGGCTATTTCGAGCATTCAGAAGAATTTATCAACATCACGTTGCAAAAAGCGCGATCGGCCTTAGAAAAAGTAGAAATTTACAACCTGCTGATCGTGCAGTACACCCTCCGAGCGAAGTACGAGGAAGCCGTTAAAGCCGGAATCAAAGCTTTAAACCTGCTGGGAATTGACTTGCCGCTAGACGGACTGCAAACAGTCATCTCCGAAGAATTTGCAGCAGCCACAAACTTTTTAGCTGGTAGAGAAATAGCTTCCCTGATTGACGCCCCGGAAATGACTGTCCCCGACAAAAAAGTGGCAGTCAAATTAATCACAAACTTGCTGACATCGGCTTACCTCAACAATCCCGACTTGTGGAAAGTCAGCGTTTTAAAAGGAGTCAATCTTTCTCTCACCTACGGTTTAGTACCCGAAGCCTCTCTTTGCTACGCCGGCTACGGTATGTTCTTAAACGCTGTTTCGGGAGATTACAAAGCCGCGTATCAATTTGCCATGCTGTCGCTAAATTTGAGCGAAAAATCGGGCAATATCGGCTTGAAGTGCAGAGCTTGTTCGTCGCTGGTAAGTATTTTTCATTACTGGTTCAATCATATTAAAGAAGCACACGCGATCAGCAATGAAGGATATCAAGCAGCTTTAGAATCAGGAGATTTAGAATATGCGGGTTATATCCTGTCGAACCGCATAGCCAATTACTTTTTTCAAGGCAAAGAAATATCGCAAATTCTGGCAGACACCAGCAGGTATTTGCAGTTCAGCCAAAAAACCAAAAATCAGCTCGTAACCGATACATTATTAGGAGTAGAGTTAATCCTCCGCAACTTGAGCCAACTCACTGTTGAAAAATTTGTATTTGAAAGCGACGATATGAGCGAAGCTGAATACGTACAAAACTGTCAAGCTCATCAAAATTTGTACTCGCTTTGCCTTTACCAGATTCGCAAATGCCAGGTAATGTACTGGTATGGCAACTTCAATGAAGCACTACAACTAGCATTGGAAGTAGAAAAGCAACTATCTTTTATTACCGGAGCGATACCCGCTACCGAGTGGAATTTTTTCTTTTCTCTAGTTTTAGCTGCCGTTTTTCCCAATGTTTCAAAAAGCAAGCAAAAACAATATCTGGAAAAGTTAGAAGCCAATCAAAAACAGATGAAAATCTGGGCTGATAACTGTCGTGAAAACTTTCTGCACAAGTATCTTTTAGTACAAGCAGAAATAGCCAGAATTACCAAGAAAGATTCAGAAGCTGTAGAGCTTTACGATTTCTCGATAAATTTAGCTCAAGACAGTGAGTTTGTCCAAAATGAAGCCCTCGCTAACGAACTAGCCGCCAAGTTTTGGTTGAGTAAAGGCAAATATCAATATGCCAAAATCCACTTGCGCGAAGCTCACTCGTGCTACTTGCGCTGGGGTGCAATCCGCAAAGTTGAAGATTTAGAACAGAAGTATCCGCAGTTGCGGGAAATGACGCCGCTCAACGGCAGTTTTCACAACAATCAAACTACAACAACTATTCATACTTCTACTGGCAGCGATGCGAGAGTGCTGGATTTAGCAACTGTAATGAAAGCATCTCTGGCAATTTCCAGCGAAATTGTCCTTGACAAGCTGCTGGCTTCTTTGATGAGGATCTCGCTGGAAAACGCGGGGGCACAATCCGGTTTTTTAATTTTGGTTAGAGATGGAAAGCTGTTGATTTCAGCGAAAGCGTCAGTAGTTGCTGAAGATGTAGCGGTGCTGCAATTTACGCCTGTGGAAGAATGTCAGGATTTGCCTGTGACTGTGATTAATTATGTGGAAAGGACTCGCTCGGACTTGGTGTTGAGCAATGCTGTGGCTGAAGGGCGATTTACTGCCGATCCTTATATCGCCAAACACCAGCTCAAATCTCTTTTGTGTACGCCGATTGTCAATCAAGGCAAACTAATTGGGATTCTTTATTTAGAAAACAATTTAACGCTGGGGGCTTTTACGGCGCACAGATTGGAGGTTTTAAGGCTGCTTTCTTCGCAAGTTGCTATTTCTTTGGAAAATGCTCTGCTTTACAATTCGGTGGAGCAGAAAGTGCAAGAGCGGACGCATGAGTTAAATGACAAAAATGAACGTTTAGAACAAACTTTGCGGGAGCTGAAACTAACTCAAGCTCAATTAATTCAAACAGAAAAAATGTCGAGTTTGGGGCAAATGGTGGCTGGTGTAGCTCACGAAATTAATAACCCTGTAAGTTTTATCTACGGGAATCTCAATCCCGCTAGCGATTACGTAAAAGACTTGCTGAAGTTGATTGAGCTTTACCAGCAGCACTATCCCGAACCTGCTGATGAAATTATAGAGGAAATAGAAACAATTGAACTGGAATTTTTGAGCGAAGATTTGCAAAAGCTGCTGGATTCTATGAAAGTCGGAGCCGAAAGAATCCGAGATATTGTGTTGAGTTTGCGGAATTTCTCGCGCCTCGATGAGGCGCAAATGAAGTCGGTTAATATCCATGAAGGCATAGACAGTACGGTGATGTTGCTGCAACCGCGCCTGAGAAAAGAGGGCGGCCGTTTGGGAATTGAGGTGATTAAAAATTACAGCAAGCTACCGTTAATTACTTGTTATGCGTCGCAGTTGAATCAGGTATTTATGAATATTTTGACAAATGCGATCGATGCTTTGGAATTGGCTAGAGATTGCCCGCAAAACTCTCAGAAACAGCCTGCTATTACAATTTCTACGGAGGTGACTGACAGGAATTCTGCGATAATTAGAATTGCGGACAGCGGCCCGGGGATGAGCACTGAGGTGCTGCACAAGATATTCGATCCGTTTTTTACAACTAAGCCGGTGGGTTCGGGAACTGGTTTGGGATTATCGATTTCGCACTCGATTGTTGTGAGTTCTCACGGCGGAAAGTTGAGTTGTGCTTCTGCACCTGGAGAGGGGACTGAGTTTATTATTGAAATTCCGATCGCCCCACGGCAGGTTTTGTAAGGAAGAAAGGAGGAATATTGGGTGAATATTGGGTAGATTTCCGTCGAATATTGGGTGAATATTGGGTGAATATTGGGTGAATTTCCGTTGGATATTGGGTGAATATTGAGTGAATTTCCGTTGGATATTGGGTGAATATTGGGTGAATTTCCGTTGGATATTGGGTGAATATTGGGTGAATATTGGGTGAATTTCCGTTGGATATTGGGTGAATATTGGGTGAATATTGGGTGAATTTCGGTTGGATACCCGGCGAAGGTCATTCGCGGCTACACAAACAATGTCCGGATGGTGCGCGGACTAAGAAAGAAAGAAAGAAAGGGCGAAGGTCATTCGTGGCTACACAAACAATGTCCGCGCAACGCGAGACTAAGAAAATTGTATTTGGCGGTACAAATCGCCGATCGCAATTTCGACATCCACTGATTCCAGTCGCAAAGCAGCGCCCAAACCGTACTCCGACAGCACCCACAGCCCTTGTTCGTTGCGCCGAAACAGTTCTACTCCGGGCTCTTCGACTTGCACTAAGACGTACTCTTGCAGCGTTGAAAATTGGCGGTATTTAGCAAATTTTGCGCCGCGATCCACAGCTTCGGTGGAAGGTGATAAAACTTCGACAATCAAGGAAGGAAATTGCACCAATTGCGGATCGTTATCGCGATCGTCGCAAGTTACGACAACATCAGGATAAAAATACTTTCGCCCTGGTTCCACTTGGACTTTTACATCGGCGATGTAAGGTTCGCAAGGGCGATCGACAAGGGCATCATCTAGTATCCTGAAGAAATTTCCTGAAATCCGATTGTGATTGCGGGTTCCGCCACTCATAGCGACGACTTCGCCATCCCAATACTCGTAGCGTTCTTCTTGGGTGGGTTCCCAAGTTAGATATTCTTCTGCGCTCATCGATAGGCGATCGGGTAAAGCAACCATAATGCGATGCAAACTAGATACCAGTTTTTTTGCTTATGCCATTTTATCACCTCAGCGCACAATTAATTGACTGAATAAACCGCTTTCTCCCGACCCTTCTTTTTCCAGCAGGCGAACTTCTAATTCAAACAAGCGGCGGTAGGTGAGGGAATCATTTGTGACTGGATGCTTCCTGGTTTCTTGTTTGCGGGATTCGTACAAAGCGATCGATTTGCCACAACCGGAGGAGATCGATCGCACTCGATCGCCCCGAAGGTCGAAATCTGCTTGTACTTCCGACTGCTTGCGGTTGATGGAGGCGATCGCAGTTATATCAACGATCGCCACTCGGAAGATTTCGAGCAAATCTAGGGTTGTCTTTTATTCAAGGCGATCGCGGTAATCTCACTCCGCGCTAACGGCCAAACCAGAAACCACAGGCGCGATCGCATTTAACCTCAAAACAGGATGTTCCCCTTCCACCTGACGGCAATTCCAGTCATTTCTAAACAACAAAACCGGCCTTCCCCAACTATCTTTCACCGTCACAGTATTAAATAACCGTCCAACTTTTGCCAGCGCATCCCAACCGCCATCAACCCAGCGAGCTACACTGTAAGGCAACATATCGATCGTAGTTTCGACATTATATTCCGACTGCATTCGGAACTGCACCACCTCAAATTGCAACTGTCCCACAGCCGCCAAAATCGGTTCGCGTTTCGACTCATCAACCGAATACATAATTTGCACGGCGCCCTCTTCCTGCAACTCAGAAACGCCTTTGCGGAACTGCTTAAACTTAGAAGGATTCGGATTTCTCAAAAAGGCAAAAAGTTCCGGCGAAAAACAGGGAATCCCTTCATATTCGAGTTTTTGGCCGGTGAAAATAGTATCGCCGATCGCAAAAACCCCCGGATTGTTCAAACCAATCACATCGCCCGGATACGCAACCTCGATCGACTCCCGATCCTGAGCAAATAACTTTTGAGGTCTTGACAAACGCACCGTTTTACCAGTCCGAGCGTGAGTCACGTTCATGTCCTTTTCAAACTTGCCGGTACAAACCCGAATAAATGCCACGCGATCGCGGTGTCTCGGGTCCATATTCGCTTGCAACTTAAACACAAACCCGGTAAAATCTTCGTAAGTTGGGGGAAGTTCCCCGGCGGTGCTGTTGCGGGCGATCGGCTTCATCGCGTAATCTAAAAACGCATCTAAAAACAGTTCGACCCCAAAATTGCTCATCGCGCTACCAAAGAAAACCGGAGTCATTTTCCCAGCCCGAACCAAATCTAAATCCAGTTCAGTTCCCAACTCATCCAGCAGTTCCAACTCTTCTTTGAGCTGATAGTAAAGGTCTTGTTCCAACAAATCCTCAATGCGCGGATCGCCCAATTCAATTACTGTATCAACAGCAGCGCGAGAACCGTGTTGACTCCGCTCGAACAAGTGAATTTTGCGTTTTCTGCGATCGAAAACACCTTTAAAGCGATCGCCCGTACCGATCGGCCAATTCACCGGATAAGTCTGCAATCCCAATTCCTTCTCAATTTCGTCCAACAAATCCAAAGGATCTCTGCTAGGGCGATCGAGCTTATTAAAGAAAGTAAAAATAGGCAAACGTCGCAACTTACAAACTTCAAATAACTTCCGAGTTTGGGGTTCCAAACCCTTAGCAGCATCCTCAAGCATCACCGCATTATCAGCAGCCGCCAGAGTACGATAAGTATCTTCGCTAAAATCTTGGTGTCCCGGAGTATCGAGCAGATTAATGTGATAATTTTGATATTCAAACTGCAAAACAGTAGAAGTAATCGAAATTCCCCGCTGCTGTTCCATCGCCATCCAGTCTGAGGTAGCGTGTCGCTGAGCCCGCCGCGCTTTCACAGAACCTGCTTCGTGAATTGCACCTCCGTAAAGCAGGAGTTTTTCTGTCAAAGTAGTTTTACCCGCGTCGGGGTGCGAGATAATCGCAAAGTTGCGCCGGTGTTCAACAGCAGTTAGCAGTTCAGTTTCGAGTTCTGTTGTCATCACAAAGTAAGTAGGGGAATCATCACCCGATCGCCATTATAGCCTGTGCTAGAGTGACTATTAAAGGTAAACTTATCACTAAAGTCAAGGAATCAAAGTAATATGTACGACTCCGATAAGCGGAAGCTGCTATCACTGGTGTGTCACGGGGCGATTTTTTTCAGCACGTTACTGTTCTCGATCGGAGCGCCGATCGCTGTATTGTTAGTATCAGATGACCCCGTTGTCAAAGAAAACGCCACAGAAGCCATCAATTTTCACTTGAATGTATGGGTGTACAGCGCTGTGATTGTGGCGTTAACTGTGGTGACTTTTGGGCTTGCCGGGTTTATCCTAGTGCCGCTAGGTTATCTCCTACATTGGGGACTGACAATCATGGCTATTATCCACGTGTTGCAAACTCCTAACGAACCTTACCGCTACCCTTTTATTTTCCGAATAGTTTAGACAGCAAATCGCGCTTCATTATCGATTTTAAACAACCCGGTTGTGTAAAAAGCCGGGTTTTTAATTGTTTGACAAGTCACCCAAAAATCCTGGTAGGGTGCGCAATGCGCACCGGTGCGCAATGCGCACCCTACCATAGAAATTGTGCACAATTAGCGATCGACCCAAACACAATTCCCAATTCCCAAGCTTTATCGCATTTCAGGAACTCTCACAGGATCTGTCGGCGGCATAACCGCCTCTTTAGCATTCAACTTTATATTCAACTCACGAATCCGGCGCGATAGCAAGCGAATAATATTAACAGCAATTCCCGGCGTTTCATCGATCGCATCATAAAGCTGCATTTGAGTCAGCATCAAACACTCCGATTGTTCCAGAGTAGAAATAGAAGCCGATCGAGGTTCCGCATCAAACAGCGACATTTCCCCGAAACAAGCCCCGGCTTTCAACTGTGCCAAATCCCGATCGCCTATATGCACCCGCACCGTACCCGATACCAAGATATAGAGCGATCGACCTTCTTGTCCTTCCGTAAAAATCCTATGCTTAGAAGGAAACGAAAGTTCATCCATTACCGATGCTAGACGCACAAGAAAATCATCTCGTAGTTCCTTAAAAATCGGAACTTCCCTGACAAACAATAGGCGTTCGACGCTAGTTAACATAATGCGATGGAGTGATTAATTTAAACTTTCAAAGGGAATTGGGCATTGGGAATTGGGCATTGGGAATTGGGCATTGGGCATTAGGTATTGGAGATAGTTTCTTTTTGTTCCTTCTTTCTTCTTCCTTCTTCCTTCTTCCTTCTTCCTTCTTCCTTCTTCCTTCTTCCCTCTTCCCTATTCCCTCTTCCTTCTTTACCTTTTTGGGCCACTCCCCAACTCAGCCATCATCTCTTCAACTTGAGCTGATACCAAATTATTGGGGTCATTTTGCAGCCTCGGCAACAATTCGAGCAAAGCCCGCGGTGAAGCTATTTTCAAATAGGCTAACACTGCTTCGCGGACAAAACCCGTCGGGTGTTGCAGGCAAACGAGAGTTTGTTGGGCGGTAAGGCTCCAGCGCGCTTCCCTCGCCAAATGAAAACAGCAGGCTAAAGTCCAATCCGAAAGGAAATGGCGCAATTCTAGCAAGCGGCGCAAACGATCGCTCGGGGATAGAGGTTTGTACACCATCAATTCCGAGAGATTGCTCAATTTCTCTCTTTCCGAGTGCTGATCCAACAAATTGATCAGCGATCGCTTCTTAGCGATATCCACAGTATTGTCGAGAATTTCCAATCCCCTCGCCACCAAAGAAGGTTGGCCAGAAGCGATGTTGAAAGCAGCAGCTTGTACGGTGTCCAGCGGATAAAGAAACTTCATCAGCAAAAAACACCGATCCTTAGCATCAGCTTCCAACCCCGCCAGAGCACGCTGCAACAATTGAGCCGTATCATTCTCGGGTGCTCCGGCGCTGTTGGTATCTCGATCGGAGAAATTGCTGTAGGTTGTTACCCCAGACAAATCCACCAGAGCCGCATAAATTTGACCGATAAACATCAACTCCTGTTCGATGAGAGTTTCCAAGCCACTGCGACCGATGCGGTCTAGAACCCCTTCTATCCCCGCCTCCGAGGGCATTTTCAACAGGATGCGGAGGATGTTGCGCCTGGTAGTTCCCCAAGCCGTCATCAAATTGCTGACCAAAATGTCGATCGCCTCCACAGTCCCAATTTGACCCAGAGCCGTCCAAGCTTGCAACCTGACCAAATCCGACTTGTGGATATCCTCAGCCAAATAGACGAGCAAAGGAATCGCATCATTGTGAAGTTTGACGATCGCCTGCAAAGCCGCTTCCCGAGTCGATTTGTAACCGAGTCCGCGCAGCAGCGAAGGATAATATTCTTCAGAATGAGTAGAAGAAATCACATCTAACAGAGCGCAGCGCACTCGCAGAGATTCATCTTGCAACAGATTGGGGATGTACAGCCGCAGTCCTTGCAAATAATCAGCCTCTCCCAGAGCCCGCGTACCCATCACCCGTTCCCGTTCCAGCTTGTGCGTCAGCATTTGGCGCAGCGTGTTAGTAGCCTCTGCCTTTTGCTGGCGATCGCCCCTTCTCATAATTAAAGCAGCAGCCGTACCCCGCACCACCGGATCGACAGTGGGCTGCAAGTAAGGCCGCAAGCTGTCAATATTCGGTTCAGCCTCCGTCAGCCAGATGTAGCGCAAAGCCAAGGCCAGCACCTCCGGCGGCAAGGATTGCTGCGAAAGTGTCCGTATCGCTTCTAAATATTCCGGGTTAGGGTGTTGGAGCATTGTTTCCAAGCTCTGCCGCTGCAAAGCCGAAGGTAACACTTCCAGGAGCGGAGCGAGAACTTCTCCGACATTTTTGGGGTCAATTTGCGTCAGCAGTTCTATGCAAGAGCGCTTTTCATCTTCGCCCCCCGGCTTTTCCAGAGTTTCCACCACTGCGCGCTTGAGAGCTTTGAGGTCAACGTCGGTGACGCCCAAGCGGCCGCGTTCCGCGCTTTTGACCAACAAACCCACGTATTGAGAGCGGATCAGCCAGACTACAAACAGCCACACCAGGGCCAAAAGTACGATCGCGCCAATAAATACCAAGCTTTGGTTGTCGTGAAATAGTGTGTCTTTTTCGTCTTGGTGGGGCAGTATTTTGTCTGTCACCCACAGCATAATCAAAATGCCAACTCCTGTCACACCGCAGGACAAAGGTTCGCCCACACCGTTGACTAGAGTTTGAATTCCCGATCGAATATTGTCAGGAATCGGTTGGAACAAAACCGGGCTCACCGTTTCCAACAGCGTGTAGTGCAGCAGTTCGTCCAGAAATCTCAGCAATATCAGTCCGATGAACACAGACACTAGCTGGCCCAGCGATGCTCCTATCGTCAGCACGCCCAGAATAGCGATTCCCGCCGGCAAAATCATCGCCGTCACAAACACACCGATTCGTTCTACCAACCGGCTCGATGCGAACCACTGAGTCGCCACTTGAAACAGACCTTGAATACCCTCGTAAATACCCAAAAAGCTAGCAATCCAGCTAGCTCCACTAGCACCGTCCGCAGGGTTTTGGTATTCTAGCTGGCTGTAGAATTGAAAATCTACCAACACATAGAGGACTTCTGCAAGGACGAAGAAACTAACTAGAGGTATGGCGTATTTTTGCAGCGGGCCTGTAACTTTGCGCGCGGTAAATTCTTGTTGGTCGTCCTCGTCCTCGTCATCTGTCCAATGAGCCGTTTCCGGGAAAGCTTGACGGTATTTTTCCGTGAGGTAGTACAGCAACAGCGAGCCTGTCGCCACCATTAACCCCGATACTAGAGTAACGTTTTTGAGTCCGACTACATAGAGCAAAACCGGCAGAGAAAACCCGCTAACTACTCCAGCCACTAGATAACCGCTGCTGACTAGCGGATAGGTGCGCTTGATTTCTCTAATATTAAACAGTTGGTTGGAAGTAATGGAAGTATTGAGGTCGTTGAGGACATAGCAAGCTTCCACCCACAGCCACATCAAAAAAATAGTAATAAAAGCGATGCTGATGCCAGCTATCTTAGTATTTTCGTAGCCGATGCCGAATCTAAACAAAAATAGCGGTACCGACATCATTCCCAGAACAACTACAACGGTGCGTCTCAGCGGCAAGATTTTTTGCAGCCACGAGTAGACAAATCCCAAACCAGAACCGATAAAGGCGCTGGCTATATAGATAAAGGGCATTTTGTCCGCACCGAATTCGTCTAAAAACAGACCTACCGTGCTGAGTTCCAGCCAGATCAGCCCTACCGATGTTAGAGTGTAGACGAGGAACATCAGTATGGTTCGCTCTACTTCTTCCGATCGCAGGTTGAGCGATCGCAGCACTCCTTTTCCTGCTCCCGCCCAAGCGCTGATTTGAAAATTTTCCATGCTTAAGAGTGCGTAGATATCCCGATTTTAGATTTTAGATTTTAGATTTTAGATTTACTCCACAGATGCAATCTAGGAGCTGGAACTTTGGTCTAAAATTTTTGTTTTGACCATCGACGACTATAGTCGGAAACCTATATCCGTTTTGGGGCGTGGCAATTAGTCTACCGTCACCAGTCTATTACTGCGATCTCCCCATTTTAGATTTTAGATTTTAGATTTTAGATTTGCTCCACAGATAAAATCTAGGAGCTGCAACTAGGGTCTAAAATTTTTGTTTTGACCCTCCACGACTATACTCGGAAACCTATATCCGTTTTGGGGCGTCGCAATTAGTCTACCGTCACCAGTCTATTACTATTGACTGATGACTGATGACTGATGACTGTTGACTGATGACTGATGACTGATGACTAATCACTCATAACTATTTTTTCGGCGACAGCAGCATCATCATACTGCGGCCTTCTTTTTTCGGCGCTTGCTGCACCTCTGCGATTTCCTGCAAATCTGTGGCCATGCGCTTGAGCAAGTCCTCTGCTAGGTTACTGTGTTGGATTTCCCGACCTCTGAACATGATCGTGGCTTTTACTTTGTCCCCAGATTTGATAAAGCGGTCTGCTAGTTTGAGGCGCACTTGGTAGTCGTGTTCTTCAATTTTGTAGCGCATCTTCACTTCCTTCACGTCAGCAGTGTGTTGCTTCCGCTTGGCTTCTCGCGCTTTCTTTTCCTGCTCAAATTTGTACTTCCCGTAGTCCATAACGCGACATACAGGCGGGTCAGCTTTGTCGCTGACAAGTACGAGGTCGAGTTCTTTTTCCTCTGCCAGGCGCAGCGCTTCTGCGGGTGTCAATATCCCTAGTTGCCCGCCGTCGGTATCGATCACCCGGATTTTGGGGTATCGAATGTTTTCGTTGATCTGGGGTAGGTTGCGATTTTGTCTTCTTTCAATCACAGGCATGAATGGTTTTACAATCAGTAGTTTAATATTGAAGCTTCTTGATAGTTACAGGTTCGATCGACCAATTTTTCATTTTGTCCGATCGAGCTATTTTGCAAGGTGTTACCCTTAGCGGACGTACTACCCCGCCCTCTCTACCCTCAGCTAAAGCCTTCGGGAATATTTGGACGATCGTAAATGAATTCTTACAATACCTGTTATTCTACTCAGTCTGGCTAAGTTTCTGCCTAGTTTTATTTTAACTTCACACACGATCGCCCGCCCCCGTGCCCGATCGATGGTAAAACTGTCGCAAATTCCCGGTAAATCGTTAAAACTCAGGTATAACGGCTTTTATTAGCTCATGGAGCCCAGTCCGCTCCGTTCCCCAAGTCCCCTGATTTGCCTTGTAGAATAGGTATAACCAAGTGTAAATTTATGTTGCGAGCCGAGGCAAAATTGACAAATTCTCTGCAATGGCACCAGCGGGTGGGCACTCAACGAGACTGGGTGTGGCGCGGTTGGCAAACTCGCTACACTTATTTGCGACCGAATAGGGCATCGCATCAAGGCGCGATCGAATTTCCAGATTCCCAGGCCGAACCAATCGCCTCCGACACATCGAGAACACCGATTATTTTACTGCACGGGTTTGGAGCGTCGATCGGTCACTGGCGCCAAAATCTCGCCCCCCTCGCCGAAAATCACACGGTTTACGCCTTGGATTTGTTGGGATTTGGCGCTTCCCAAAAAGCTCCCACCGACTACTCTGTGTCTTTGTGGGTCGATCAAGTGTATGATTTTTGGCTGACTTTTATCAGAGAGCCAGTAGTATTGGCAGGAAATTCGATCGGTTCCCTGATTTGTCTGGCTGCGGCCGCCGCTCACCCGGACATGGTAGCCGGCACGGTGATGATTAGCCTCCCAGACCCATCTGTGCGAGCCGAGGCAGTGCCCGGATGGCTGTTACCGGCGATCGAAGCTGTCGAAAGCTGGTTTGTTTCTCCGCTCATCCTCAGGCCTCTATTTGCTTTCGTCCGTAAACCTTCAATTGTCCGCCGCTGGGTCGGCTTTGCCTACGCCAACCCGGAATCTATTACCGACGAATTAGTGGAAATTCTATCAGGGCCTGCGGGCGATCGGGGAGCCGCCCGCGCCTTCTGTGCTGTATTTAAAGCTGTAGGTAGTTCACAATTTAGCCCCGGTGTCAAGACTGTGCTGCGAAATTCCACAATCCCGATGCTGTTAATTTGGGGCAAACAAGACCGGATGATTCCCCCTCGGTTCGCCCGGCCCCACCAATTTGTCGAATGCAATCCCCAGTATGTAGAGCTAGTTGAATTAGAAAATGCCGGCCACTGTCCCCAGGATGAATGCCCGGAACAAGTAAATCAAGCAATTTTAAACTGGATCGGTCGAAATTTTGCAGATGCGGTGAGTTAATTTATTTAATTTTATGGTCGTTTTTTTCAGCAATTTAGACATTGACAGAATCGCCAAGATACTGTATCTTCTCTAACTGGTAGTATAAACACGAGTTATGCAGTTAATCGAAAGGCAGGTCATCAAACCAAATCACAGGTTTTTGCCAGAAGCCGATCGATTGTTTTTGGTGTCGAAAAAACTTTACAACTGCGATAACAATATCTCCGGTCAAAACTTTTCCCCCGGTAAGCTAACCAACGATCTGGCGATCGATCCTGTGCGTTCAAAGAGTGTTGGTGACCAAGCATTGCCCGCCAAGGTGAGACAAAACACTCTTTGGTTACAGTTAACAGCATTGACTAGCGATCGTGGTTTAAGATTAGCGATCGCCCGAACCCAGCTAACAACTAAGTTTCCAGTAGTACCGCAAATGCCTGACTGTGCCAATGCGATCGAAAAAAGACGGAAGAAGCGCTATGTAGTTGTATGTCAATGTCAAGCTGTCAGACAAAATGATTTTCTAAAAGGATATGCCAGTTGGTCTGGAACTAATATTTAGCTGAATTCAAAAGTCATTTCAATCTGGGAAATCCTGATTGCGATCGAGATAGGTTGTTAAGTGATCGAGGTAGCCTATGAAAAGTTAGAATACAATGCAACTGTCAAACGGATTATTACCTTGCTGTAACTATTTCCATCCATTAAAGATTTGTACAACAGATTGCTTGAATAGCCGTAAAGTCCCAATTCCTAACTTCAAAAAATAAGGTGTTGATTGCTCCTATAAATAGCAGCAGCTCCAGACGAGCGGGATGTTCTGTATTGCTGAAACCCTTGATTTTATTACTTGTGAGTTCTTTGGCGACTATAACTAAAGTTTTATAACCGATCGCATCCGTGAAATCCCGATCGCCTGCTCGTCGCCGAAATTCCTTCAACATCTGCTATCAATACCTTCCCTTGTGCCAACAATTTCTCAGTCAGCTTATAACCGATCGCCCCCAACTATGCGGGAAAGTTTCAAAATGCCATCATTGGGCATTTGGGAGCCAGTTAAAGCATAAAAAGTCCATGAGAGCCAACAACTGACGGCCAGAGTGCCCCCGGTGTGCTGGCGGCGAACTGCTGAAAGCCGCTCGGGCAAGCAGCACCCTTCCAGCTTTTAGCAGTAACGCAAACGAGGAAAAAACTGTCGTGAAATTCCACTGGCTACTACCGAGTTTCTTAAGTGTATTTTTGCTCGCCGGAGCCGCCGAAGCAGCTAGACTGCAATCTTGGCGGTTTGATGCTTCAGAGAACCGGCTCTACATTAGAACAGAGGGGGGAGTCCAACCCAAGGCTCAACTGATTTTCAACCCCACGCGGTTGGTAATCGACTTACCCGGGACGAGTCTGGGCAGTCCCTCGGTCAACAAACCGCTCTCAGGGGCGATCGAATCTGTGCGAGTAGGACAGTTTGACGACGATACCACCAGAATAGTCGTCGAACTCAAAGACGGGTTTACACTAGACCCCCAGCAAGTAAAATTTCGGGGCATTTCTGCCAGCGAGTGGACAGTAGATTTGCCCGCACCAGTACGCGGAGGAACTCAAAATTCGATTTCAGAACCTGGGGGAGAAAGATTATCGGTTGAACCTTCAGCAAGGGAAACCCAATCTGCTGAAGCGACTGTAGTTCAGAACGTTCAGGTGACGGCGGACGGTTTTTTGATCCGTACTGCCGGCGGCAACCCCCAAATTAATTTTCAACAAAGTCGAGCCGGGGACATCGCCACCCTCGATATTGAAGGAGCTACTTTAGCTCCGGGCGCTGGCGGCCAACAGCCTCAAACCAACGGCAAGCACGGAGTTGACAAGATTGAAGTCCGGCAATTGCCAACAGATCCGCCCGTTACCCGCGTCACTTTGCGGATGAAGAGTTCTAATACTCAGTGGCGCGCTTCTGTGGGCAATTCTGGCTCGGTTGTGCTATCGCCAGGGGGCACGAGTGGGCCAATGCTGACGCGCTCCCAACAGGTGCTTGTTGGGAGACCAGCTCAAGGAAGTTTAGCGAGAGTTCAGTCCATTGATTTAGCGAGTAACGGCACGCAATTCGTGGTGAGAACTGACCGCCAAGTCTCCTATACCAGCGGGTGGGATCAATCATCGAGAGCTTACTGGATTCGGCTAGCTTCTAGTTCCCTGGCGGGGCAAATTCCTCAGCTCGACGGCAACAGCCCTGTATCGTTTACCGCCAGCCAGGAAGACGCGGAGACTGTGGTGATTTGGGTGCAGCCGCGATCGGGGGTACAGGTAGGCAGGGTGACGAGACCTAACCCGCAGGTGCTGTCTTTGCAATTGCGATCGAGTGCTAGCGCGCAGTCACCTTTGATTCGCGATCCAAATCCGCAGCCGTTGCCGCCGAGAAGCAGTATTGGAGCGGGTGATTTGCCCCAAGGTTCTAACCGTCGCGTCGTAGTAGCGATCGATCCCGGCCACGGCGGCCGCGATCCGGGTGCCGTCGGGATTGGGGGGATTCAGGAGAAGGAGATTGTTTTAGATATCTCCTATCAAGTGGCGAGGCTGCTGGAACAGCAGGGCGTGCAAGCCGTAATGACTCGGACTGACGACAGCGAAATTGACCTAGAACCGAGAGTTTCTTTGGCATCGCGGGTGAATGCTACTTTGTTTGTCAGCATTCACGCCAACGCGATTAATATGAGTCGCCCGGATATTAGCGGCATTGAGACTTATTATTTCGATAGCGGGGAAGATTTAGCCCGGGTGATTCACGCCAGTATTTTGGATGGGACGGGGGCGAAAGACCGCCGGGTGCGGCAGGCGAGATTTTATGTTTTGAGGAAGAGTGCTATGCCTTCTGTGTTGCTGGAAGTCGGTTTTGTCACAGGTGCTGAGGATGCTGCTAGACTTTCCGATCCAGCTTACCGCAGTCAAATGGCGGCTTCGATCGCTCGCGGCATTTTATATTATCTTCAACAAAGATAATGGGCATCGGGCATCGGGCATTGGGCCCAGAGGGCCCAGAGGGCATGGGGCATGGGGCATGGGCCCGCGCAGGGCCCAGAGGGCATGGGGCCCAGAGGGCATTGGGAATTTTGCGTTTTTCCTTCTTCCGACTTCCATTTCTCTTCTTCCGACTTCCATTTCTCTTCTTCCTAATGACTGATGACTGATGACTGATGACTGATGACTGATGACTACTGACTAATAACTATTGACAGCTAACAAATGACAACAGACTCCAGACAAAAAAGAATCGGTATATTTGACAGTGGCGTGGGCGGTTTGACTGTTTTGACGCAGTTATACAAACAATTGCCCAACGAATCAATACTTTATTTTGGAGATACGGCGAGACTGCCTTACGGCACTCGGGCTGCGTCGGAAATTGTGCATTTTGTCCGCGAAATTATGGCCTGGTTCGTGGAACAAGATGTAAAAATGGTGATTATGGCCTGCAACACCAGCTCTGCTTTGGCGATGGAGATGGTGCAGGCTGAGTTTGATATTCCGGTGCTGGGAGTAATTCTGCCGGGGGCTCAGGCTGCGGTGCAGCAAGGCAAGCGGATCGGGGTGATCGCAACTCCGGCTACGGCTGCTAGCAATGCCTATCGAAATGCGATTTTGGAAATGGACGATTCTTGTCGGGTATGGCAGGTTAGCTGTCCGGCTTTTGTGCCGCTGGTGGAGCAAAACCGGATTCACGATCCTTATACTTCTGAGGTGGCTCGGGAATATTTGGCTCCTTTGATTCAGCAGCGAATTGATACGCTGATTTACGGTTGCACTCATTATCCGCTGTTGGCTCCCGTGTTGCGATCGCTCTTGCCTGCTGGGGTAAATTTAATCGATCCTGCGGTGCGCGTGGTGGCTGCTGCAGCCCGAGAATTGGAGGTTTTGGGGCTGCGAAATTCGGGGGAAGCGCTGCCGACTCGTTTTTGCGTGAGTGGTGCCCCGCAGCAGTTTGCGGACTTGTCGGTGCAGTGGCTGGGCTGCACTCCTGCGGTGGAGAAAATATCTCTGCCGACGGTTGTCCGTAGCGAAGCGGGGCGTAAGCCATCGCCCGTATCCGTCGAATCACTCGAATAAGCCCGAAATTTTATCGATCGTTCGCAAGCGAATCTTGCAGCTATGGGAACGCCCAAATCTGACACCTGTTTCCCAAAGAAATGCAACTGTAGGTCAACTCCAAACCCATAGCTAATCAGTCATTCCGATTCTTTAATCGAAAATCGAAAATCGAAAATCGAAAATCGTATTCCCCCCCACATCCCAGGCTTTTCGGGATTTGGGGGGTTTAATTATTGCGATCGCAGGTAGCAATCAATCATCAATCTGTAATAAGATTTAACAAAAGCTTTGATGAACAATGCAAATAACGTCCTCTATCTGCTGGAGCTCTTCAGCCTTGAACCATGTCACCCTATATATCGCAAGCAGTGTTACTTGTAGACGGCTATAACATGATTGGACTTTGGCCTCGACTCCGAGAGAAGCGCGATCGCGACGAACTCGAAACAGCCCGCCGCGAGTTGATTGAGGTTTTAGTTAACTACAGCGCCGTTCAAGATTTTGAGGCCAGACTCGTGTTTGACGCTCACTATCGAGATACTCCGAGCGTTAAAGAAATTATTACTAAAAATTTATCAGTGCACTACACTGACTTCGGTCAGACGGCAGATACTTATATTGAAAAGTCTTGTGCTAGTTTGCGCTACGAGTTGCGATCGGTCAAAGGCAAAGGGCGGATGATTGTCGCCACCTCAGACCGAGCGCAGCAATTGACCGTAGTCGGCTACGGTGCCGAATGGATGTCCGCCGAACAACTAGCCGCTGACGTAGAATCCACCGCCCGCCGCAGCGAGCGCCAGCACAAATCCCGCAAACAAAACTCCAGTCGTTTTCTGTCCAATTCCCTCGATCCTGAATCGCAGCAGCGTCTCGCCAGAATGAGAATGGGGCTGCATTAGCTGCTGGAACCCGCTTTCTGTACGATCGAAAAAAAGTTTGTCAAAGGCCTTGCCAAATCCTCTAAGTTCAGCTACTATTAGTAAATGTGGGTGACAAAAACCACGCAATCCTCGGTAGCTCAGTGGCAGAGCGATCGGCTGTAATGAATCCAAGCCTTTGGTATTAACCAAAAGCCCTAGTGACATAGCAGCTTTATCCGGTAACGGGTACTGAAAAATCGGGTGAATTCAAGGAAACCGCAGCACTTTGGGTGGCGGCAATCTTGAGCCAAGTCCAGCGAAAGGCAGTGGTTTCGACCACAAGTAGCCGGAAAGGTGCAGAGACTAGAGATGAGGAGCCTAACCAATAAATCTCACAGCGCCCGACATCCCGCGATAGATGATAAGTCTTCGTTTTAGGGATGATGATATAGTCCGCGCCCTTCGGAAACGTTGGGATAAGTGTAACCGATTGGTCGTAGGTTCAAATCCTACCCGGGGAGTTAGTAAAAGTCTGAAGTTGGAAATTTTCCAGCTTCAGATTTTTTTTTGTTGATTATGGTCATCAACCCCAAGCCGATTCTCGTCAGATTAAAAACATCCGTTTAGAATTCCCATGAATGCAAGAGCAGCGAGAGATAAAACCTAAAAAAACCTTACAGGGAACTGCAGTTGCGAAGCCCAGAGACCGTCAATCTTTGCAATCAATTCACTTCCAGCCCAGAGAAAGGTTTGAGTGATGAGGTTTTGCGCCTCAATATTCACGCCGCCCAAAATTATGTCACTGTCTGGATTAAACCTCTGAATATAGGCGTAATCATTGTTACCAGCGAGTGAGTACCAATTTGTTGTGTTATCACCAATATAAAAGGCGTTAAGAGATTGACCGTTGTTGCCAATTAAAGTATCTACCTCAACACCAGACGCCCCGTTGCTTTCTGAACCTCTTAATGAGTTCTGACCCGCACCACCTCCGAGAGTGTCGTTTCCCAAACCTCCAAACAAGATATTAATGCCGTTTCCACCAGTGAGATAATCATTGCCCTCATTACCGCGAATGGTATTCCTGCCATCTCCGGCATTAATGTTGTCATTTCCAGCCCCGCCGCTTATGGTGTCATTCCCTGTACCAGCACTGATAAAATCACCACCCGCCTCACCAAAGATCAGATTATTCCCATCTGAGCCACCAAGGGCGTCAACTCCATCACCGCCGAAGATGATGTCATTACCCGTGCCCGCAGAAACGATGTCGTCCCCATCCCCAAAGTAATAAGTATTGTTGCCATTGTTGTTGTAATATTTCCCAAAAACCCCACCTCCCGTTAATACGTCGTTGCCGTTGGTCGCATAGATGATTCGGTCATTTATCCCGCCATCAAGCTTAGCACCAACCAAAAACAAAGGATTATATTGAGCATCAACGGGAATCACTCCTTCATGCACTTGAGGAGAGACATTAAAATCCCCTTTATAAAAGTTTGGTCGAAATTGATGATCGGCCCGCGTGTCACTCAGACCCAGAATATTTGTGGCTAAACGAGAATTGCCGGCTGCATCAGTTTTAACCAAACTTGTGTAGGCGGTCACGACACCGTTGTGTTGAGCGATTTGGTCTGCGATATTATTCGGAGCGGTGCCGAAGTCAAACAGGAAGGATTCCTTGGCAGTTCCAGCTTGAGCTTCATTTCCTGCTAAACTACTGATGCCGTTAAAACTTCTTGAAACCGCAGCACCACCGAAGTCTAAGCGTTTGATTGGGTCTGGAGTTCCTCCATTCCTTACGTATCCATTTGATAAGTCAGTATCGAAGCCATTAACTCTATCGTATGGACTGACATCTTTCGCCTTATTTGATGCTGGGTCAAGCGCTGTAACCGAACTCACTTGACTTCCGTAGGTATTGAAACTGGCTGCAAGATCGCTGGCAAGGTGAGCGCCGAGACTATTTCCAACAATATTGAGTGCTGCCGCTGGCATTCCCCACTCCAGAGCAAGTTTGTCTCGAATGGCTTTGGCCACTGGGGTAATCCATGAACCAGACCTGTAAAGATCTCCGGCAGCGATCCCTAATGGCCCAATATTGAAGAACTTGGTGCCACTCACTTGAGTCCAGTCAAGGGCTAAAACCGTATCGTTTGGGTTGGCATCCCTGATGGCTGCCGCCAGATTTGGATCGTAATAATCGGCGGGATTTGTGAAACCCGGAAGTAGTAGCCATACTTTTTGTCCGCTCCATTGATCGGCAGAGGGAGTACCGAAGGGCGCGCGAATATTTATTTGGCGCTGACTTGGACTAAAAGCATTACTAGGTGGGTTTTTAGTTTCGCCACCTGTCACCAAAAACGGAGTATCGATTACTGCCATTGGAAATTCCTCTCAAGTTAGGTTGTTAAAAATTATTTGTTTCTGTTGACTAACCCTTTCTCGACTTTCTCCACAGGTGAACCCCACCCAAGCCCAAGAAAGCCAACAATGAGGCGAAGGGGGAAGAGTTCTCTGGTACAGGAGTAGGTTCAGTAGTAGGTTCAGTAATTTCTAAGGTCACAATCCCATCACCTCCAATAGTTCCATTTCGCAAGGCGAAATTAAATGACCTGGGATCTCCGAACATCAGTCCGTCTTTTCCAGACACAGAAAAAATTTGTAAGCCAAATTGAGTTGGAATTCCGTTCTCAAAAGCCAAAACAGGAGCGTCTGGAAATCCATCAACATCACTGGCAGTATAGGTGACAGGAGTTAAGCCATCAGCAAAATTCAGAAATTTAAAGTTAAAGGATAGCAGTCCCGCTAGATCTCCATTTCCACCATTGATGGTCATGTATTCTGAGCCGACTCGGGTCAGATGTGTATCGTCGTAGGCAAAGTCACCTGTGTAGACCCCCGCAAAGTCGCCACCTATTACGTCAACCCTGATTGTGCCTCCTATTGTAGCCGCCATAACTGGATCTCCTCCTAATGTGGATATCAAATATGTCCCCAGGATAGCGGTCAGTCCATATTTTATGTTCATTAGATATTCCTGATTTGAAAGGCTTCACCCACAAGAGCGAGTTTGTTTTCGTGTGTAGCAGCAATTAACGAAAACAACATCTTGAGATACAAATTAAAGCTTCTTATCGGTATTGTAAATCCGTAAATTTACTAGATTTTATGAGGCGAAATTAGGATATCTTGTGAAAATCTCAGTAATTCTATTTACGCCCAGCTTTCCTGAGAATCGGCGCGCGAATATTCATTTGACGCTGACTTGGGCTAAAAGCATTAGTAGGTGGTCTGTTAGTTTCACCACCTGTTACCAAAAATGGAGTATTTATTACTGTCATTGTCTATTCCTCTCAAGTTAGGTTGGTAAAGATGATTAATTGTTTCCCTTTCTCGACTTTCTCCAGAAGTGAACTCTACCCAAGCCCAAAAAAGCTAACAATGAGGCGAAGGGGGAGGCGTTCTCCGGTACGGGAGCAGGAGGAGATTCGTTAATGTCTAAGGTCACAAGCCCCCCACCTGTAACAGCTCCATCTCGCAAGAAGAACTGAAATATCCCCGGATCTCCAAACATAAATCTGTTATTTCCATCCAAAACTCCACTCTTATTTACCCCAAAAACGTTGAAGCCAAATTGAGTGGAAACTCCGTTCTCAAAAGCCAAAACAGGATTATCTGGGAAGTTTAAATCATCACTGGCCGTATAGGTGACAGGAGTTAAGCCATCAGCAAAGTCCAGAAATCTAAAGTTCAGAGATAGCAGTCCTGGTATAATTCGATCGTTGATGGTCAAAACCTCCTCCCCAACTTTGGTCAAATGTGTATCGTCGTAGGCAAAGTCACCTGTGTAGACACCCGCGAATTTGGGATCGGTGACGTAGGCGACATCGACGTTGACTTTGATTGTGCCTGTGATTGTAGCTGCCATAGCGGGATCTCCTCCTAATGTGGATATTAAATATGTTCCAAGGATAGCGGTCAGTCCATATTTTATGTTCATCATATATTCCTGATTTGAAAGGCTTCACCCACAGCAGTGAGTTTGTTTTCGTCTGTAGCAGCAATTAACGAAAACAACATCTTGAGATACAGATTAAAGCTTTTTTGCCGTATTTGATACCGTAAATTTACTAGAGTTTTTGAACCCAAATAAATCATGAAATATTTTTTAAATGTAAGTAATTTTATCTAGATTTAGCTTCAAGTTAGGTTGTTAAAGATTAGTTGTTTGCCTTTTTAGACTTTCTCCACAAGTTAACTCCACCCAAGCCCAAAAAGGCTAACAATGAGGCGAAGGGGGAGGCGTTCTCCGGTACGGGAGCAGGAGGAGATTCGTTAATGTCTAAGGTCACAGTACCCTCACCTTGAATAGTTCCATTTCGCAAAACGAACTGAAATATCCCAGGATCGGCAAACATAAATCCGTTATTTCCACCCCAAACTCCGCCATCATTTCCTGGAATAACTTGCAAACCAAATTGAATGGGAATTCCGTTCTCAAAATACAAAACAGGAGTATCTGGGAAGGTGAACTCATCCCTGGCCGTATAGGTGACAGGAGTTAAGGCTGTAGCAAAGTCCAGAAATCTAAAGTTAAAAGATAGCAGTCCCCGCCGCTCTCCAATTCCACCATTGATGGTCATGACCTCTTCGCCAACTTTGGTCAGATGCGTATCATCGTAGGAAAAGTCACCTGTGTAGACACCCGCAAACTTGGGGTCGTTGACTTTGAGGACGTTGACTTTGATTGTGCCTCCTATTGTGGCTGCCATAGCGGAATCTCCTGGGAATGTGGATATTAAATATGTTCCAAGGATAGCGGTCAGTCCATATTTTATGTTCATAGGACTTACGCATTGACAGAATAACAAAATAGTGCATTGATAAATAAGGGTCGTCTAGTAATGGGTATGGGAGAATGAGAGAAATTACTAAACCCTCGACAGCACAATGCAATCTAGACATCTACACCTTATTTTTGCTGTCAGAGCCAAAATATGGAGGGTGCAGTAGGTTAGCCGAGATACTGGGAGATGTTTCACATGATAGTATCAATCGCTTTTTATTGAGAGAGAGATATGAACCAAAAGATTTATTTAGCATAATAGAGAAAATTATCAACCTGGTAGGGGGGATATTAAGTGTAGACGATACAGTCGTAGAAAAGATTTACAGCGACCCTAAAAATGCGGAATTAATCAGTTATTTTTGGTCAGGTAAAGCCCATAAAACTATTATTGGCTTAAACTTAATCACTCTATATTACAGCGATATTAATGGTAAGTCAGTGCCAATAAATTATAGAATATATGATCAAAAGGAGGGAAAAACAAAAAACGATTATTTTAGAGAAATGGTAAGTGAAATAATAAGCTGGGGAGTCAAACCCAGAATGGTAACAGGAGATAGTTGGTATTCAGGAGTAGAAAACTTGAAATTTCTAAAAAACCAGAAATTGGGTTTCCTATTCGGAATTGAAAAAAATAGAACTGTTTCAAATGAACCACAGAAGTATTGTCAGGTAAGCACTCTGGCTATTCCCGAAGAAGGATTAAAGACTCATCTGAAAGAATTTGGATTTATAAAGTTGTTTAGGAAAGACTTTAAAAAAGAAGACTCTAGACATTATATTTTATATCTGCCAGATGAGGAGAAAATTCAAGACATAACCAGAAGTAGCTTCGTCACAATTCATGATACTCATTGGGGTATTGAAACTTTTCATCGTGCTATAAAACAAGTATGTGGAATTTGTCGATTCATGGTTAGAGATACCTCGGGAATAAAAACACATATATTTTGTTCACTTCAAGCTTTTGTGAAATTGGAGTTTATGCGCTCTGAAAACATAATTAGCAATTGGTATGAAGTACAGAGGAATCTGTTTACTTCTGTTGTCCGTGAGCATATTTTTGCCAACCTTCACAAGGATGCCATTATCTAGACTACATAGATGATATTTTTTGTCAATGCGTAAGTCCTAGTTCATTAAGATATTCCTGTTTTGAAAGGCTTCACCCACAGCAGTGAGTTTGTTTTCATTTGTAGCAGCAATTTACGAAAACAACATCTTGAGATACAAATTAAAGCTTCTTATCGGTATTGTAAATCCGTAAATTTACTAAATTTTTTTGCCAAAATTAGGATATTTTGTGAAAATATCAGTAATTCTATCTACGCCCAGCTTTCCTGAGAATCGGCGCGCGAATATTCATTTGACGCTGACTTGGACTAAAAGCATTAGTAGGTGGTCTGTTAGTTTCACCACCTGTTACCAAAAACGGAGTATTTATTACTGCCATTGTCTATTTTTCTCAAGTTAGTCATCCTAGGGTGCGTCAGAAACGAGATTTTTGAGTGGGATTGAGGATTTTTCTGACGCACCCTACCGAATGTTACCGAATACTAAACATCGCGTTCCGTCCGCACCCATTTGGTTTGCCGCTTCAGGATAAAACCCAGATACAAAGGGATTTTCCACAGGATGTAAAAAGGAACGGATAAAAGAGTTGCGCCGGAAATGTCGGCACGCCCGAATTTTGCCCAAGCGCTGACAATTGAAATTAAAATTAGCAGTCCTTGTACTCCCAACAAGACAGCGGGAATCGGGGATGATCCAATAATTGTTGCTAGTATGGATGCTGCAAAAGCGGCTAGCCAGATAGCAACTAAAAGCGATAGGGGAGGGACGGATAAGTCGAGGGCGATCGCCATTAAGTCAAAACGCTGTTGCTCGACGGAGGCTGTCGCCAGCCTGGGAGTTTGAGTTAGCAAGGTTTGTAAGTGTCCGTGTTCCCATCTGGTTCTTTGAGTTTTAGCTACTTGTTCCTGCTGCGGCAAACATCCGGTGACTCGGGCTTCGGGGCAGAATACCGTTGGATGTCCGGCGATCGCCAAATCCAAACTCATTTGCATATCTTCGACGATATTGCTGCTGGCTAAGGGAACATCTCGAAGGATTAACCAGGGAAAAGCCATGCCCGTACCTGTTAGCAATGACGGGAATCCTAACTGTTTTAATCCGCTGGGCCGCACTAAATTTTTTACTAAAAATGCTAAGGCTGAAATCGAATCTTTTGGGGTAGGATTGGGCGGCTGTTCCATTAAATATGTGGCTTGGACTGGTCTTTGTTCTGCCATTGCAACGCGGGCTAATTTCTCGATCGCGTCTGGCTGACAGATGCAGTCGGCATCCACCATGATGACTACTTCTGGGGGGTCTGAGGCGATCGCAGTCAAGCCGAAATCCAGGGCGTATCCCTTCCCCTTGCGTTCTGTGTCGTGGCGCTCGATCGCACTTGCACCGCTGTTGCGGGCGATTTCTGCCGTGGCGTCGGTGCAGTTGTCAGCAATCACTAACAGGCGGTCTTGGAGTGTTAGCTGCGGCAATATGGTGGAGATGGTGGCGGCTATTCCTGCTGCTTCGTTGTAGGCGGGAATTAAAACTGCTACTTTGGGGCGGGGTTCTTGACTTTCCGCTGTAGTGCCAAAGCTGGACAGGAAAGCTGCACAGCATTCTAGGAATAGAACTGCAACCGGAATTAGAACGATCGAGGCGATCGCCAAGAGTACAACATCAACAAATAGGAACCCTAGCTGATTTATTTGCACAATTCTAGTACCTTAATTTAATTTAATTTGCTGCGGTCATTGAGTTGATTTAATCAATTTGCACCCTGGTCTACTCAGCGAGCAAACCTATTATCTAAGCTATCATAATACCATGTCCTGAAAAATCACCATTATTAGGTGCGATCCTTCGAGCGGACGGGATATTGTGCAGCGATTCATCTGTATTCATCTGCGTTTATCTGCGTTCATCTGCGGTTAAAATTCTAGAATTAATTCAAATGTCGATCGATCGTCACAATCGAAATTGGATTCAGCGCATCAAAACGAGTCAAACTGCCCCCAGACAAAGAACGCGACAACTGCACCTGCACGATGCGGTAACTCCAGTGGGGTTCCCGGCGCACCCGATCGCCAATCCAGCTCAAAACAGTAGCAATATCCTCAAAAACATCCAAAGCCAGCACAATTGAGCCTCCAGCGAGCAGTCGCAGCGCGCAAACGCCCAAAATTTTAGTCAACCCTCCACCGCTGCCACCGATAAAAATCCGGTGCGGCGGACGCAAGCGGTGCAAGATGTCCGGGGCGGTGCCGCGAATCGAGAACACATTTTGCAACTCAAAACGGCGACAATTGAGTTCGATCGCAGAAGTGCCAGAAACCGTTTGTTCGATCGCGTATACTTCGGACTGCGGAAATAAACGAGCAATCTCGATCGACACAGAACCGTTACCAGCACCCACATCCCAGACAACTTGTTGCGGTTGCAGAGCCAATTGTGCCAGCACCAACACCCGCACCTCCCGTTCCACCGTCAAACCAGGGCGATCGCCGCAACCGATAAAAGCTGCATCGGGAATGCCCAACAACGGCAACTTTCCCAAATCCAAAGCTTCTGTCGGCGGGGACACGCGCAGCATCACAACCACGCTCAAAACGGCAAAAGACTCTCCCAGCAAAGCTTCCAGAGACCTGCAACCCACGCGCTCTTCGGCGGAACCCAAATTTTCGCCAACCCAAAACTGGTAGCGTGTCGGCAAATCCAGAGCTTTCACCAAACTTGCGATCGTCGCCGGAGTGCGAGTTTCGTCTGCGAGTACCGCAATTTTCTCGACACCCAGCTTGAGTTTAGCCGTCAGTTCCTCAAAAAAACGTCCTTGGGAACCGACAAAATGAGCATCTTGCCAAGGGATGTGCAAGCGGTTAAAAGCCAACTGCACGCAGCTTAAATGGGGATGAAAAGTCAATTTATCCGGCGGCAGTTGGGAAATGAGCAACTTTCCCCAGCCGTGGAACAGCGGGTCTCCGGCTACTAAAATTACAATGAGCTGAGCAGAGGGGGTGGAGGGGGGCGAAAAAGTCCCTGCATCTGGCTCTGAATTCGCATCTGCGGCCAACCAACGCCGAATTTCCAGAATTGCTTCGGTTAAATCTTCCAACGCCCAGCGCTCGCAGGATTGCTGCGGAAAATAGCTCAAATGCCGATCGCTCCCGATGAGCAGAGCGGCCATTTCTACAACCTGCCGCGCCGAGGAGCTCAGCCCCGCAGCTCCATCTAAACCAATACCAACAACGTGTACAGTCACTTTTTTAGCTAAAACCCAAAAGTCAGAATTACTAATTTTTTGTAACGCTCTCAATAAATTCCATCGCAGATCCGTCTATCTGCCTCGTTGACACTGATGTTGTTCTTCAAATAATCATGCAACCAGTTGCAGCCGCGATCGATGAGTTCCTCGAAGTTCAACGTTTCAGCATTCCAGAGTTCAACCAAGGCATCATCACTTACAGAAGCAATTTGTTTGCCATCGGGGCTGAAACTGACATCCCAGTAAGAATAGCCATGTCCTTCGATCGTTCTAATCTCTTCACCGGCCGTTACGTTCCAAAGCCGGATTGTACCATCCGCGCTTGCAGAAGCAAGAATTTTACCGCCAGGGCTGAAGCTAAGTCTGGTAACTCCAGCAGTATGACCCTTCAGCGTTTTGAGTTCCTCACCGTCTAAACTCCAAAGCTTAATGGTTTTATCACAACTACTAGAAGCAATACTCTGACCATCTGGGCTAAACCGAACACTGCTCACGTAGCTACCATGTCCTCTGATTGTTTTGAGTAGCTGACCTTGAAGATTCCACAGTTTTATTGTGCCGTCTTGATGAGCAGAGGCAAGTGTTTTGCCATCTGGACTGAACCCAACACGAGGATGATAGTATGGCTCGCTCAATCCGTATTCTTTATCGAGGTGTACAAGGTAGAGTACGCCTAAATTTTAACTGGCCTCCGATTATCGAGAAGTCTGCAGTCATAATTACTGCGGCGGAGTGGCGTTTTGATGGGGGGATATTTGGTGCTACTTCCGGTAGACCTAATCTAGGTGAGGCAAATGTGTATGTAACTAATATTGGTCCCGACGACCCCGAGGGTGGTTCTGGCGGAGTCGAGTTTCATCTTCATGTTAATTGGGATTCTCCGTTGGATGTCATCGTCACAATCTCTGTTTTGGAGGATGTTGAAGACTTCGTTACTGCCTAATACCTAATACAACCCACATTCCGCAGATGTGGGTCGGATTTTTTTATCAGTTGTGAAAACTTGGAAGCCAAACGCTTTTGGGCTGAAATTATGCAGTGTTAGCCTTA
>RDYN01000065.1:0-31605 GCA_004293365.1 Oscillatoriales cyanobacterium
AAGCTTTTAAATGAAGGAGGATTGATTATCAAATGGGGACGAAAACTCAAAAACAAAGGAAATGCCGTTATCACAATTTAAATGCGAAACAGCTTAACGGTACTTCATACCCATCTGACAATAATTCTTCAATCAACTCTAATGCTTCCTCTCCACCCTCGGCAATTTCTATGAGATAGGCATTGCCTACAGATTCTTGGAGTTCTGCTTTGAGGCTTTTGAGTACAGTGTTGTCATCATCTACACAGATAATTACCTGTTGTTTCATAGTTGAGATAAACCCGATCTAATAGTTTGCAGCAATTCAGCTTCTGACCAAGGTTTAGATAAACAGGAATGGAGATTGGCGAATTCTTTAGCTCGGTTAACAGCTTCTTCGTCAGCTTGACCTGTCAGCATAATTTTAACAACTTTAGGGAATTGCTCGTGGATGCGAATCAGTAACTCGTCTCCTTTCATACCGGGCATTAACCAATCAGAGATAATCACAACAATACTCACATCATCTTCATTTAATTCTTGAATTAAATCTAAAGCTTCCTCAGCATCCTCGGCTGCTTCATAGATATAATTATTCCCCAAGGATGATGATAGCTGCGCTCTGAGACTGTCCAATACCATTCTTTCGTCATCAACACACAAAATAACTGCTTTAGACATTTATGATTTCTCCTAAATGATTAATTGTTAGCCGGAAAATTAGTAAACTGCCTAGGAGACCCGATCGCATTTTAAGATAAAGCACATTAGGTCGATCGCCAGCGGCTCACTCAGATTAAGCAAGAACAACAGATTTACCCAGAGCCTTAGCTCAGTATAATCCATATAATGCAAGTATTCGGGATGGATTGCCCATTTCCGGCTAGAGTGGAATTATGAAGTAATTATCATTTGCGATCGTACCACAGCGATCGAACCTCCCCAATCGCCCTCACCAGTTCAGTCGCCGCTCATGGGGATAAAAACATTAAATGTAGTTTGACCGGGAATTGATTCTACTTCAATTTTCCCCTGATGTTTTGCCAAAATTTTCTTCACAATATCTAGCCCCAAACCGCTACCTTCTCCGGCCGGTTTAGTCGTAAAAAATGGGTCAAAGATTTTCGATTTAATCTCGAATGGTATCCCCTTACCGCTGTCAGTAACACTAATCTTAGCATGGCCGTCTTCCTGGGCCAAATCAATTGTGAGAGTGCCTCGGTAATCCATTGCTTGCAAGGCATTGTGCACCAGATTTGTCCACACTTGATTCAGTTCGTCTGGATAGCACAGTATCGGCGGAATTTCGGCATAGTTTCTCACTATTTCAACTCCTTGTTTGAGTTGATTTTGATAAAGGGTTAAGATTGTTTCAATGCCTTCTGTAATGCTCGCTGTTGTCTTTTCCCCCGACTGTTCGTAACGGGCATAGGTTTTTAAAGCAAACACGACTTTTGATGCTCTGTCTGTAGCTGTGTCGATCGTCGCCATACCTCTTTTTAACTCAGAAAGTTTGTAGGCGATTTCTATAATGTGCAAGCTATCGGGTTTTTGCAGCAGCGGTACAAAGCTGTCAATTTCATCATATACTCCCATCATCACTAGGCGATCGGCTGCCGTATCGGGATCTGGTATACCTAATTCTGCCAATTGGCTCCTCAAACCTCTCTTAAATTTGCGTTCTTCTTTCGTTGATAAGATTGTTTCTTGTTTGAGGGAACGCTGGAGTAAACTCAAGAAATTCTGTGCCTCTTCTGGGGAGAGACATTGAAAAAGTGCGGGCAATTCTTCTAGACTTTGATTTAAAAACTTAGAAACATTGCTGGCTGAGGAGCGAATTGCACCCAAGGGAGTGTTAACTTCGTGAGCAACTCCAGCCACAAGTTGTCCTAAAGCTGCCATTTTTTCTGATTGAATCAATCCTTCTTGTGTGGCTTCTAGTTGTTGGAGAGTATCGCTTAATTCCTGATTTTTTTGGTGCAAAGCTGATTCAGCTTGTTTGCGATCGCCAATTTCTCGCCACACTGTGTATAAAATTTCCTTACCATCTAAAGGAATTACTGTCAGCAATACTTCTACCCAAAAATCTTCTCCGTCGGTGCGGCGGTGCATCCATTCAAACCGATGACTGCCTCGCAAGAAGGCTAGGGATGTCATTTCCTGGGCTTTGTCAAAAGAGTTTCTACCGTCAGGTTGAATCTCCGGGGAAATTTGCGCCGGATGCAGGGAAAGAAGTTGTTGTTTGTCTGTGCAACGCATCATTTTGACTGTTGCGGGGTTGCAGTCGATAAAAATGCCTCCATCTAACAACAAAATAGCATCGGCAGATTGCTCGTAAAGTTGTCGAAAACGAATTTCTGACTGCTGGAGTTCTTGGGTGCGTTCTTCGACTTTAGCTTCTAAGTTGGCATAGAGTTTGGCGTTTTCTATGGAGATAGCCGCTTGGGAGGACAAGATTTGTAAGACTGCTAATCTGTCAGGAGTAAAAGCATTTGTCGTCAGATTGTTTTCTAGATACAGAATGCCGATCGCCTTTCCTTGATTTTGAATTGGCAGACACAACACCGACCTTGGTTGCTGTTGAATGATATAGGTGTCAGCCGCAAAGTTAATCTCAACCGCCGCATCATTAATTACCAAGGTTTCTTGAGTGTGCCAGACATAGTTGATGATGGTGGTGGGAATTTCCTGAGAGTCAGCAACAGCAGTAGATTCGATGTTGCTGACTTGACCGCTAACACATTGAGTTGCGATCGCCAATGAATCTCCCTCTAGCAAAATCAGAGCTCCTTTTTGGGCTCCCGCATTCTCGATCGCCACTTGCATTAAAGCGGAGAGTAACTTATCGAGGTTAATTTCTTCTGACAGGGATTGAGATGCTTTGATTACTGTTGCTAAGTCCAGAATGCCGGAAACTCCCGAACTGGAATTTGTAACAGTTGCCGCCATCATTTGAGTAATTTTATCGCTCGTGTTTGAGCTGGTTTTTAGATCGAAGATAGGGGCGAGTAATTGAGGATAGCGATTGTCCAAATCATCAAGTTTTGCTTTAGCACCCCAGCGTGCGTAGCCGTAGTAAGCATCAGCGAGATACACTCGGGCGATTTTTTCTTTACCCCATGCGAGATAAAATTTGGCAGCGAGTTCGTTGGCTAAGGATTCATTCTGAATAAAGCCGTTTTCTCTTGCAGACGCGATCGCGCGATCGTATAACTCCATTGCCTCTAAGTTTTGTCCGCGTATCCGCGCTAATTCTGCCAATACCAGCAAATATTTATGCAGGAAATTTTCTGGACAATTAGTAGCCCATATTTCCAGCTTTTCCAGATTTTTATGTAAAATTTGCTGGCGCTCGTCTTGTTCCTTAATACTAGCTGTAGGATCGAGAGCGGTTAAAATCAACGAATCATATAAATAGTGCTGGGTTATATTAAAAAAACCTCCATCTATGCCCAGCATTTTGGTATTTTCTCTTGCTATCTTAAAGGCATCTGTATATTTACCATACATATATAAAATTTGAGTTTTCAGAGTATTCAGCCAGTGTATACCAATATAAAATTGATTTCTTTCCCACTTTTGTATAGTAAATTCTTCATTAAAACCTTCACCATCAAGCCGATATTTATTATAATTTAATCCTTGTAAATTCAAGATAGTGCGCTGTAGAGTTACAAACGCAGAAATCATATTTTCATCGTTAGTTCGCTCTACAAAACTCAAAAATTTTTCAGATTCTTGATAAACGCTTTCTAGATTTTCACCCACAATAAACCTCGTCCATATACTGTAAAATACAGAAAAAATACCCCAAACAATATTACCACATTCTAGATTGGCTTCATAAGCCTTCAGGTAAAGCGCTATGTTCGATTTTAAATGCTTTTTAAAGGGATTGATGATATGAGAAAATATATTATTAACTTTTCCTATCAAAGTTATATTATTAAATTTTTCTGCTACCTTTAAAGCCAGTTCGCCAAATTCATAAGCTAATTTGTAGTCGTGCTGATTTGCCAGCATCATGCCATAATTAACATAGGCTAAGGCTGATATATCTGTATTGCCTTGTTTTAATGTCATGTTGACCGTTTTCAGCACGCACAAATTTAGCCATTGCTGATTGCTGGCTAAGTAGCTTGCTGTCCAGAAATCCCCCAGCAGATGCATCGTAACCTTTGTATCGGTATCTTCTATTTCTGCTAAATCCAGTAAATCTGCGATCTTTGTGTCTCGAAGGGTTAATAGTAGTTCCTCCGATTCGGCTGCAATAGCTGTTGGCAATTCCTCTTGTTTGCTAGGCAAATCCAATCCAAACAATCTTAAGATATCTATACCCAATTGGATGGCTTCATTATTTCTTCCCTGGGTCATGCGGAGAGCCATGTATATAGTATAAATTTCTGCTAGTTCGAGTTTCGATCGACCGTTGTTCAAAGCAGTCGTTAAAAGTTGTTCGGCTTGCTCAAAACTCCCGGTTAAATATTCGCACTCACTCCGTTGTTTGTGCAGTTCAAATTTTAATTTGTAATTTTCTTCCCAATTACAATCTAGAAGTTTCATTGCTAAGCTAAAATGGGTTATGGCTGCTTTATAGGCATTGGAATTCTTGGCTTTTTGGCCGGCGATTAAATTAAATTCTGCTACTTCAGCTTTTTCTTTCGGGTCAGAAAGCAATTGTGCACCCTGATTGAGCTGGTTGACAATATCAAATATGTTGTTTTCTAGTTCTGCTTGAGGGGTATTTTTCAACAGCAGTTGCCCAATTTTCAGGTGTGTTGATTGTTTCCGATTTTCGGGTATCAGAAAATATGCCGCTTGCTGCACGCGGTCATGTAAAAATCTGTATGGAACCGATAAATTAGATGCTTGTGCAACTTCAACTGATTCGGAGCCTTGAAAAAATTTATAAACTTCAGTAATCGGAATAACTAACCCTTCTTGCAACGCCTTCCATAGATCTGCTGCTGTTTCTGCTTGAGATTTTTCGCAAACAATTGCCAGTGTAGCCAAGTCAAATTGATTGCCAATACAAGCTGCTAGTTTCAAAATATCCTGAGTATTTACCGACAACTTTTGCAACTGAATCGCCATAAACTCGACCACATCATCGGTCAAAGCCAGGGCCCCGATTTTGGCAATATCGCACTGCCAATAACCACAACTAAAATCAAACCCAATCAACCCATCTTCATGAAGGGATTTGACAAATTGAGTGGCAAAGAAAGGATTGCCTTGAGTTTTTGTGAAAACCAGTTCTGTCAAAGGAACTGCTTGTCCTGGCGGACAACTTAGCGTATCAGCAATTAGGTGATTTAGGGAAAATTTATCTAAGGGGGTTAAAGTAATTTGATTGACTGTTGCCGCCTCTTTGCGAATTTCATCTAAGGTTAGCATCAGTGGATGGGCGCCGGAAACTTCGTTATCCCGATATGCTCCCATTAACAACAGATAGCTGGTATCCTTTTCACCTACCAACAACTGCATTAGCTTCAAAGAAGCCGAATCTGCCCACTGTAAATCATCCAAGAAAACTACTAAAGGATGCTCTTTTGTGGCGAAGACTCGGATAAATTTACTAAAGAGCAAATTGAAGCGATTTTGAGCAGCATTACCTTCAACTGCTGGGACTGCGGCCTGTTTGCCAATTAGGTGTTCTAATTCGGGGATGACATCAATAATTACCTGACCATTTTCACCTAATGCTTCTAAAATTTTAGCTTGCCATTGGCGTACTTCTGCAGAACTTTCTGAGAGTAATTGTCGCATCAAATTCTGGAATGCTTGCACCCACGCAGAAAAGGGAATGTCGCGCTTGAATTGATCGAATTTCCCTTTGATGAAATAACCTCGTTGGCGGACAATTGGTTTGTGTATTTCGTTGATTACGGCGGTTTTGCCTATGCCGGAAAACCCTGCGACGAGCACGATTTCGACTCCACCTTGCTCCCCTTTACTAAAGGGAACCAGTTCGTTGCACTGGTTCCCCGCATTGAAGGAACCGGCGCGGGAGTGGAGGGGGGTGCTGACGCGATCGAATGCTGCTAATAATGCGTTAACTTCGGTTTCTCTGCCGTAGAGTTTTTCGGGAATGACGAAGCGATCGGCGATATCTCTAACGCATAAATTAAACTTTTCTATCTTACCTGTTTCTTGCCACTGCTGCCAACATCTTTCCAAATCGTATCGCAAACCAAAAGCATTTTGATAGCGGAATTGTGGATTTTTTGCCATCAATTTTACTGCGATTTCATTCAGCGCTATCGGGATATTTGGAACCAGTTCTATGGGTGGATTTGGCAGCTTCGCGAGGTGGGAGTGAACTAACTCCATTGGATCGCCACCTATAGATTTAAAGGGTAATTCTCCTGTCAGCAGTTCGTAAAATGTAACTCCCAGCGAGTAAAAATCAGTGCGGTAATCGATACCTCGATTCATTCTCCCGGTTTGTTCGGGAGACATATAAAGCAGCGTTCCTTCCAGAACGTTAGGACTGATAATTTCTTGGTTTTCTCGGGGCAAGAGGGAAGAAATACTGAAGTCAATAATTTTGACTTCTTTGGTATTGGGATTAATTAGAATATTTTGGGGTTTAATATCTTTATGAATGATGCGATTTTGATAGAGTCCTTCTAATACTCGGACAATTTGAATTGCGATCGGTAAAAAATCTTCAATACTTAGTTGGCGATCTGCGGTATATTCGGCAAGGGAGATGCCGCCAAAATCTTCCATGACTAAGGCAAAACCGTTGCGGTAGTTTAAGAGTGCCAGCGGTTGGACAATGCCTGTTAGGGCGAGATTTTTGGTGATTGCGTACTGATTCCGAAACTGTATGAGTTCGTTAAAAGTGGGATATTCGCTTTGCAGGATTTTGATCGCGACGGGTTGTTGGTCTGATTCGGAAATCGCTCGGTAAACTTGGGTTCTGGAGCCGTTGTAAATGCGATCGAGGATGCGATACCCGGGAATTGTTAGTGAAGTATCTGTCATGGGATTTTAGATTTTAGATTTTAGATTTTAGATTTGAACTAAAACAATCCAAGTTTAGGGAAGCTTCAAGTATTTATTTTATAAGTCATTCAACCTATTGCCTAATTTTTTAGCCGTAGGGTGCGTCAGGGGGGAAATTCCCTTAGTAAGTTGTCGCCACATTCTGCCCTGACGCACCCCACAATAGCTAACCGTAGGGTGCGTCAGGGAGGAAATTCGCTTAGTAAGTTGTCGCCACATTCTGCCCTGACGCACCCTACAATAACTGCATATAGATTTAATTTTTTGGACTGGCTGGCGTGCCCACCCCACAAGTTTTAAGCAACAGAATTGTTACAATTAGATGTGCACTAGCTTATCGACAGGGACTAAAGGATGTTCGATGAAAGACAGATGCACCGTAGAGTTCTAAAGCTAACTTATGTTTAGCTGTACCATATCCTTTGTTGTTTGTCAAGTCATATTCGGGATACTTGACGGCCATACGCAGGATTAATTCATCGCGCCAAACTTTGGCGACTATGCTAGCGGCGGCAATCTGAATCGATCGCGCGTCGCCCTTCACCATCGTCTCTTGGTCGATCGCCAAATTAGGAATTCTTTGATTCCCATCAACCAAACACAAATCAGGAGTAACATTCAGCTTCAAAATCGCCCGTTTCATTGCCAACAAAGAAGCCTGCAAAATATTTAAACGGTCAATTTCCTTAACCGAAGCCGCACCAATTTGACAGTCAACCGCCACAGCCCGAATCTTCGCAGCTAATCTGCTTCGGGCGGCGGCACTCAACTGTTTGCTGTCGCGCACCCCGCAACTTACTAATTCTTCGAGAACTTCGTCGGGCAAAATGCAGGCCGCAGCCACCACTGGCCCGAACAAAGCTCCTCTTCCTACTTCATCTACACCTGCAATTATCCGAGGGAGATTGGGGGAGGGGGAGAGGGGGAGATTGGGGGAGGGGGAGATTGGGGGAGAGGGAGAGGGGGAGAGGGGGAGATGGAAAGATGGGAAGAGAGTAAAAATTTCTACTTCTTCCTTCTTCCGACTTCCTTCTTCCTTCTTCCTTCTTCCTTCTTCCTTCTTTCTTCTTTCTTCTTCCTTCTTCCCTCTTCCTTCTTCCTTCATAATCACTCATCCAAAACAGCAGAGGAGCGGCGGCGGCGGCGCCTGTTGATCGCAGGCTCCTCGGGTTCGCTCGATTCGATCGCCCGATCGGATTCGATCGCCTCATCAGATTCGATCGCCTCATGAGATTCAATGGGCTCATAGGATTCGATCGGCTCATAGGATTCGATCGGCTCCTCTGAGAAAGCCATCACCTCGTCGGCTTCTTCCATCGGCTCAAAATCATCATCGGTTTCGTCTTCGCCGATCGAACTTATGCCGTAAATTTGGGCCTCATCATCATCATCAGCATCGTCATCCTCAGCAAATACCGGCCGGGCAACCGACATTTCTGAATAATAATCCTGTTCCTCAACATTCTGTGCTGGCGCAGGCGCTTCAAATTCAAATTCGAGCTGCTCAAAAGGCGGCTTATTCGGCCCTGCTCCGGGGAGTGTCACCGAAACGATCGCATTCTTAGGATTTTTGACGCTGCGATCCGTCAGCACCAAAGGAGAAACCCCCATCAGAGCATAAACATCCTGCTCCTCCGGTGTCATTTCCACCGAAATCACCTCGGGAGGCTCCACCATCGGCTTCAGCAGCTCAGACTTAGTTGGGCGCACGCGATCGAATTCCTCGCGCCTGCCAACAGTCGCCATATTCACCAGCCCGAAGCCCTCTGAAGCTGCGCGGATACCGGGGGGTGCCTGATACTCAGAGCGCGGCTCGGCGACGGGCGTGCTGGAAGTATTCGGGAGCCGCAACTTGCTGCGTATCGGTTCCTCCTCGGCCACCACGGCAAAAGGCTCTTCGCCAATCCGGCGGCGGCGGCGCCGTCTGGTTCCGTTGCCTAAATCCTGATAGCTGGGATGGTTGAGCAAGTCCAAAGCCGAGGCGTTGCCACCGGTTTCAACAAAATCCAAACTTTCGCTAGACGGTTCCCAAGCAGCCCGAGCAGGTTCGGGGGAACGTTCTTCTCTTACTGGTGCAGCAGTTGCAGCAGCTACCGGCGCCAAGCTGCGGCGTTCCAATCCTTCTGGCAAGTTCAACATCACCCGGTTGGAGGAAGTCACAGTGCGATCGGCTGCTTCCCGCACCGCTGCCGCGAAATCTTCTTCGCCCGGGAGTTGCACCAGATGACCCAACCCGCTGCAAGTAGGGCAAGTGTGGCCGAACAACTCGTAAATATTTTGACCTTGGCGTTTGCGGGTGAGTTCTACCAGTCCCAATTCCGAGAGTTGAGCGATTTGCGGCCGAGATTTGTCAGCTTTGAGAGCTTTATTGAAATGTTCCAGCACCTGCAACTGATCGCGGCGGGATTCCATGTCGATAAAGTCAACAATAATTACTCCGGCAATATTGCGGAGTCGCAGTTGTCTGGCAATTTCCGTGGCTGCTTCGCAATTTGTCCAGAGTACCGTTTCGCGAGCCGTTGCCGATCGAGTAAACGAGCCGGAGTTGACATCGATCACCGTCAGCGCCTCAGTCGGCTCGATAATCACATAACCGCCCGAAGGTAAATCTACCCTAGGTCTGAGAGCTTCTCGAATCGCAGCGTTAACGCGGAAAAATTCTAAAATCGAGGCGCGCTCTCGGTGGTGGTCGATCAAAACTCCCGCAGGAAGTTTACCGCCGTTCCAGCTCATCAACTGCTGCTTGACTCGCTTGATGCCATTTTGCGAGTCCACCACAATCCGATTCACGTCACCGCTGAACATATCCCGCAATACCCGCTGGATAAAATCGTCATCGCGGTTGAGCAGTGCCGGCGCCCGCGTCGAACCACCTTCGAGTTGCACGGCTTCCCACTGCTTTTGCAGCACTTCCAAATCTTCCATGATGGCTTCTTCGGTCATGCCTTCGGCTTCGGTTCTTACTAGCAGCCCCATCCCGGCCGGTTTCACCAAAATAGCCAGGGCTCGGAGGCGGTTGCGCTCGGCTTCCGACTTGATGCGGCGGGATAGATTGACTCCCCTGCCGTAGGGCATCAATACCAAATATCGCCCAGGCAGAGTGATATTGCCTGTCAGCCGGGGGCCTTTGCTGCCCGTCGGTTCTTTCATCACCTGTACCAGCACTTTTTGCTGGGGGGTCAGGAGTTCTGTAATTGCTCCTGCCGATCGTTTGAGCCGCAGCGGGCCGAGGTCTGTGACGTGCATGAACCCGTTGCGTTCTGGGTCGCCAATATTGACGAAGGCCGCATCTATCCCGGGGAGTACATTTTCGACAATTCCCAAGTAAATGTCGCTGACTTGGTGGCTGCCTGTGGCTACCACGAGTTCTTGGATTTGATCTTCTGAAAAGACGGCAGCAATCCGATGCTGCTCTGCTATAACTATCTGCTTTGTCATTCAATTTCCTCAAAAAACTGGCAGCAAGTTAGAGACACTAACGCGCTTAGAGTGCCTCTGACTTTAACTGTAATTAGTAGTAGCAGGAAGAGTTATTAGTTGTGAGTTGGTGCAGGGTGGAAGGAAATTTAACTGTTAACTGTTCACTGTTTACTGTTCACTGTTCACTGTTCACTGTTCACTGTTCACTGTTCACTGTTCACTGTTCACTGTTCACTGTTCACTGTTCACTGTTACAGATAAAGTAGTTAAACCCGCCCGATCGAGAGTTATGAGTTATGCTCGGCAGATTAATCTGAGAGATAGAAATAAGGAGGCTTTGATCGAGTTAGCAATATTAAGTTGTGAGTTGAGAATTGCTTGACTCAATACTCAAAATTCAACACTTGCAACTCTTCCTTTGAACTCAGCGAATAAATTCAGCGACAATCCCACCAATTTCTTAACACACAACTGAACATACAACTTAACACTACGAACTGATAACTCCCCTTGCGTGGTGGTTGAGGGCTGGTTTTGAGCGAAAGTAAGTAGGAGTGAAAGCGTAAGGACTTTTGTTGAATTCTTGCGCGATCGCACTCAACTGACTCTACTCTTGGCATTCGACTGCAACTTTCGCCCCTGCCAACCCTAAAACCTGGTCAGTCGATTTTAGATTTTAGATTTTAGATTTTAGATTTACTGCACAGATGCAATCTGGGAGCTTGAACTAGGGTCTAAAACCTAAAATTTTGGGTTCTCCACGACGATTGTCGGGGGCTTCTCTCCGTTTTCGATCGAGGTTAGTCGATTAAAGAATTGAAGAATTTTAGATTTTAGATTTGCCGAACAGATGCAATCTGGGAGCTTGAACTATGGTCTAAAACTGCGATCTCTCTACGACTGAAGTCTGGGGCTTGTATCCGTTTTCGATCGAGGTCAAAAAGATCTATTGTTGAATACCAGCAGAGCGGCTTGAACCGCGAGATTTTTGAGTAAGCCGACGATCGACAACCAGTCGATCGAGCGAAATTAATCGATCAATTTGGTTCAGGCCCCGCTCCTGCGGGTTTGGCGCTAGATTTAGCCCGTGAATGTACAAAAAGGCTTGAAGTCTTGAACAGAAGCAATTTGCACCCAGCCCGCGTTGCTGGTTGACTCTTAGCGGCGAGCGACAAAAGCGCTCAAGCCGCTGCGGCTTCCATAACAAGCAATTATAGCGTGAAACGATACATCCCGATAGGGAAGCTAAGAGTGAAATATTCCACTGCGACTTCCCTATTTTAACCATAACCCAGGATGAGCTGACTGCGTTGTACCTGCAGAAGCTGAATTTCTTGCTGGCTAACTTGTTCGAGCATGAAAACAAGATGTTCGGGCTTGAGCAAGTTGCCATCGCTGCGACAACTGCCGGTATAGCGCAAGACGGCTGTACCTTCGGATTTGGCACTTTCGAGTTTCTGCTCTACAAGTTCGAGTTTGTGCAGCCTTTCGCGCAAATTGACATCGCGAGTCTTTCCCGACTTAGTAGTGTGCACCCGCCAAAAAGCCGAACTTTGGACGATCGCCTGTACCCAAGCCTCCCAGTTGGCAGTATCTGCGACCCTGACAGCAGCAGAATGCTCCCGGTCAGATTCGCCATTTTCTGCCCGCGACCCTGTTGCTGCGACAGTAATCACGTACTCTGCGGCTTCTAACAACTGACTGGCAGAAGGAGCTTTGAGGTCGATCGGCTCAACCCTGTAAATCGGAATATTTTCCGGCAGAGTTGCGGCCAATTTTTCCCGGAAAATCTCAATATCGATCGGCTCAGTCAGCTCAAAATCAACAATTTCCCCAGTGCTCGCAACGCCCAGAGGCAGGGCATTTGCCACAGAAATTCGAGGATTCGGGTGGAAGCCGCCGGTAAACGAAATCGGTAAATCGGCCCTGCGGACAACTCGATCGAACAATCGCAGCAAATCCAAATGGCCAACCAAAGCCATATCGCCCACCTTCCCGAACCAAACCCGAAAACGCTGTTTCCGCTGCGTATCCGGCACGAATTCCCCAGCAAACTCGGGAATTGGCAGGGCATCCACAACCACATTGTGTCCGAAATCAGTGCCGCAAACCCCGCAGCGCGAACACCCTTCAAAGGAACAGTCAGGAACCGTCGCTGCTTCCAAAGCCTTTTGCAAGTCAATTTTAAGCCAGTTTTTGTCGATCCCCGTGTCTAAGTGATCCCAAGGTAAAGGTCGATCGAGAAAGAGGGGGAGAGTGGGAGATGTGGGAAAATCTTCCTTCTTCCTTCTTCCGACTTCCATCCGACTTCCATCCGTTACATCCGTTACATCCGTTACATCCGTTACAGAATCCGTTGCCGAACTTCCTTCTTCCTTCTCCTCTTCCTTCTCAAAAAGATTCCATTCACCGCTTTCGACTTGGCGGTATTTCCAAGTAAGGCCAGATTCATCGATCGCCCTTGTCCAAGCCTTGTATGCTGTATCCAAACTTTCCCACCAAGCATCCATACCAGCGCCCAGTTCCCAAGCGCGGCGGACTACAGCGCCCAAACGCCGATCGCCCCTACCGACAAAATCCTCCATTGCCGAAATCCGCACATCAGTATAATTCACCTTGATATTTCTCATCGCTTTGAATTCACCCTTCAGCAATTTTTGCTTCCGTGAAAACTCGGCAGTAGAAACCGAATGCCACTGAAAAGGAGTGTGAGGCTTGGGCGTAAAATTAGAAATTGTCAAGTTAAAATTCAGTGACCGCCGGCCATTAAGCCTGCATTCTCTTTGCAGCCAGCGGACTGTTTCGGCGATACCCAGAACATCAAAATCTGTTTCTCCGGGCAAACCGATCATAAAATACAGCTTGATTTTATCCCAACCGCGATCGACCGCAGTTTTGACACCCCGCAACAACTCTTCGTTTGTCAAACCTTTGTTAACGATGTCGCGCATCCGCTGCGTGCCGGCTTCCGGGGCAAAAGTCAAACCGCTTTGCCGCGTGCCGCCGAGAATGTCGGCAATATTATCGTCAAATCTGTCAACCCGCTGGCTGGGTAGAGACAGAGAGATATTTTTGTCTTTGAGGCGGTTTTTGATTTCCATCCCGACAGCCGGGAGTGCCAGATAGTCGGAACAACTCAGGGAAAGCAGGGAAAACTCGCTGTGCCCGGTGGCTTTCATCCCTTGTTCGATCGCCTCTACGACTTGCTGCGGTTCCACATCGCGGGCGGGGCGAGTCAGCATTCCCGGCTGACAGAAGCGGCAGCCGCGGGTGCATCCCCGGCGGATTTCGACTGTCAGTCTGTCGTGTACTGTCTCGACGTAGGGTACTAGCCCGATCGAATAAGCTGGTATGGGAGTCGCGACTCGGCGCAGAATTTTTTCTGGGACTTGCGGGCGGTTGGGATGAACAGAACCGTCTGCTGCCATATCATAGAATTGCGGCACGTAAACGCCGGGAATTTGCGCTAAATCCAGCAGCAGTGCTTCTCGGCTCAAATTATTAGTTTTGCCTTCTGTCAAAATCAAGCCAATTTCTGGCAGCAATTCTTCTCCATCTCCCAAAGCGATGAAGTCAAAAAAGTCAGCGTAGGGTTCGGGATTGGATGTTGCGGTTTGCCCGCCAGCAAAAATCAGCGGCAAATCTCCCCCATTTTGGGCCTTTGTCGCTCTTTCTTTCCAAGTTAGGGGAATGCCGGCTAAATCCAGCATTTCCAGAATGTTTGTTGCTCCGAGTTCGTAGCTGAGGCTGAAGCCGAGAATATCAAATTCTGTGAGCGATCGCCTGGATTCTACAGCAAACAGCGGAGTTTTGGTCGTTAGCGCAGCCCTCGGAGAGGATCGCAGTTTTGCTGCTAAGTCTGGTGCGGGCAAATAAGCTCGATCGCACAACTGTCTCGGTAAGGCATTCAAAATATTGTAAAGGATGATGTGCCCGAGATTGGAAGCACCAACTTCGTACACTTCTGGGTAAGTGAGCACCCAGCGCACAGAAGCTGCATCCCAAGGCTTGCGTGCAGCCCCCAACTCGTTTCCTAGATAACGAGCAGGCTGATTGATTTCTGCTGTAAGTAATTCTTCGACTTTTACTGCCACGGCTCGACTCGCTCAATACTTGCGACTAGAGAGCAGCCTACCTTAAAATCTGCCAACACGCCAACGGCAATCAGTTGATTTTAGATTTTAGATTTTAGATTTTAGATTTTTGAATTGATTTGCAGCCCAGAGAATCACCGGAGCCTGAACAAAAGCCTAAAATTTTGGGAGCATTCACGACGATTGTACGCCGCACGGTACCCGTTTCTGGCGGCTCCTCTGTCTTTTGGGGCATTTAACTCAATTTGCTGTGTTTTGTTGCGTGTTTTCACTGATGAGCAGGTTCTAGGAGTGATTTTTTACCATAAAGAATTGGTTTAAAGCCGCAGCCCCGGGAGAAATTAAAATCCGACTATTCATTACTCCAATCCTCGGACTACCAGGTAGAGGTCGCTGCTTGCTGTCAACTGTCAACTGTCAACTGAAACTGGAGTTTGCTGCTTCAAAGCTTTCGACATTTTCAAATATCTCAAAAACTCGATCGAGTTGGCTGAGCTCAAGAATCATCCTAATCCCGGCGGAAACTGAACACAGACTAAACCTGCGTCCCATTTTTTTCGCCTGCTTGAGGCCGGAAATCAATGCCATCAAACCCGCACTGTCAATAAATGTTACTGCGCCAACATCCACGAGTACCGCTACCACCCCGGGGGCTGAAATTGCTGCGGTTAGTTGCTGTCCGAATTCTCCGGCTGTAGCTGCATTCAGGTGGTCTAGGGGTCGAATCACCGTAATTGCTTTGTGGGCAAGAAGTGTCTGCATATATCAAACCTATGATTTCTACGTATTTTCAACTACTTCACTGGACGGATGTAAGCCTAAACCTACTTGATACCTACGAGCCTAACTCGCTCTGAGGAAAACCGACCAGTTGTTTTCAGTAAGTTTACTGAATCTTTATTTATTTACTCTTTTTTATGAAATTTTCCGCAAGATTTGGGGAGTAAAGGTAAGCTACTATACGATTTTTTATTTGGGCGAGCAGGTTTAATATTGGCAATGGTAAAAATTGCGATCGACCTTGCCTTAGCTGTTAGGTTAAACGGAGCAATGTAATTGAAATCACTGGTTAGTTCTGATTTAGATCACTCGCGCGATCGACTGTTAAGATGACAATAAAGCTGTACGGAGTTCTCCGATATACTATGCAAGCAACTCATGCTATTCGTCAACTTGTAGAAAAAGCCCTCTACATTAAGCAGTTGACGCCTGACATTGAAAACGAAATCAACAACGAGCTCACCCGTTTGGGCTACATCTCGGATATTGATTATGAGGCTTTAGAGTTATTAATGGATGAAATGGATGCTGGCCGGGTGCAATTGGTATCTAGTCGATAGTTGGAACCGGAGGGCACCCAAAAATCACAAATTGAAAAAAAATCCTTGCACGGTGGGAAAAACAAAAGTCCCAGAAGCATTTACCCCGGCACGGTACTTTTCCCAGCTCACACCCAGTTGATGAGCTTGATGTTTGAGGCGATGGTTTGTTCACCTCACTATCACAAAAATACTTTGACTTCAATTAAATATATAACTTTTGGGGCTTGACAAATGAGCTTAGGAATGAGAATTAAATAACTTATAATTTGATGGTTCTTGTGGGATGGGCGGGAGAGCCCGTCCAGAAAGGACGGGCTCTCCCGCCCATCCCACTTTCAAGAGTGTAAATTATTTAATTTGCGATCCTTAGATAGTAATTTATTCTAATTATTGCTGTTACCGGACTGAGACAGAAACTTGGTTTGGAACGATCGCAATTAAATTGGTTCGCTCCTTCGGACTTCACTCATCCTCCCCATGAGAGACGACTCATATCATGTCCGGTGCATTACCATAAAAAAACGGTTCGTAGTGCGGACTTCAGTCCGCAGCATAAAGCGGACTGAAGTCCGCGCTACGAACCTTACAGGCGCGATCGTTAGTTGTGTAAAGTTTGGTAAAAAAGCTGCGGGATTTGCATAAAAAAGAACAAGTTGCGCCGATAGCTCAAATAGAGAGGCCCGCGTCAAGCGTGGCGAGATAGCTTGTCAACTTGTATCTCAACCCATCTAATATGTCACGAGAACCAGATAGCACGGAAACTTCAATCAATAGTCTATTTGCCAAAATCGAGAGCTTGCTGGTGCAGACTTGGCAAGAAACAGGCCACGGATGCCTAACTATTGAGAGCGAAAAAATTAGTCCCAAAAAAATCAAAGTAATTATTCGAGGCTCTACCCACTATCGTTATGTTATTAGCCCTGAAGGCATAAACGAGTGGGTTTCAAAGCAAATTGCCGAAGGGGATTGAGGGATTAACGGTTGGGTTAACGTCATTGGTCATTGGTCATTGGTCATTGGGGATAGGGCCTAGGGCCTAGGTCATCGGGCAAACAGGGCAAACAGGGCAAACAGGGCAAACAGGGCATAGGTCAAACAGGGCAAACAGCGCATTGCTCATTGGTCATTGGTAATTGGTCGTTATATATAGCGGTTCGATCGCGTAGTGAGGTATGCCCACCCAGGCCTAGGGCCTAGGCCCTAGGCCAGTCGTAGCTCATCTTTCTGAGACTCGGCTATAATGTGCGATCGCTCCTATCCAAGAAAACTGATTTTTAGTGAGGATTTCCATCCTCGCCGAGTCAATCAAAAATCGATCGCCCGCGCCGCCAAACTTGCCACCACCGCCACCAACTCACCAGCATCGAGAGGCTTGGGCACGTGAATTTGAAAACCCTGCCGCAGCGCCCGCACCCGTTCCTCTACTCTACCGTAAGTTGTGAAAGCCACCGCCGGAATTTCCCTGTGGGCCATTCGCTCCCGCACTTGGGGCAGGAGAGACTCTCCATCAGCGGTTTCTATCCCGAGATCGATCGCCAACACATCCGGATTCAGCCTAGAAATCGCTTCCAAGGCTTCCATTCCCGAGACTGCCGTCTCCACCTCGGCCCCGCAATCTTCGAACACTGTCCGCGCAAAATCCAGGGAATCCCCGTCGCCATCAACCACCAACACCCGCACTCCCGAAAGGTTGCTGCTGACAAAAGACTCATTCATCAGGGATCTGGCCGGGGTTTCTCGAACCACAAACTCCCCAGCCCCGGCAACAGAAAATCCGCCGTCGCCCTCTTGCTGTTTAATTGGCAATCTCACGAAAAAGCTCGCTCCTTGTCCTTGGCCAGCCGATTCTACTTGCACCGTCCCCCCGTGCATTTCCACAAAATGGCGCACTAGAGCCAAACCCAAACCCAATCCGTTGTACGATCGCGTTGCAGAGCTGTCAGCTTGGCTGAAGCGCTCGAAAACGTGCGGCAAAAACTCTGCCCGAATCCCTTGTCCCGTATCGCTGACTTCAATTTCCACACTAGGCGGCGACAAATTTTCACCACAGGCGGATTGTCCGGGGATACTCGTCCTCTCCACCTTGTGCAGCCCCACCCTCACTTGTCCTCCGTCAGGAGTAAACTTAATCGCATTCGACAGCAAATTCCACACCACCTGCTGCAAGCGGCCGGAATCGCCAAAAATCCGCCCCGCAGAGGAGTCGAAATCCGTCACAATTTCAATATTTTTTGCCCCAATCGCCGGGGCGAGAGTTTCTATTGCACCTTCAACAGTCGAAATCAAATCTACCCACCGCAAATTCAGCGACAGTTGGCCAGTCATAATCTGCGACACGTCCAACAAATCTTCAATTAGCGTCCCCAGCGATCGCGTATTGCGGTCGATCGTTTCCAGAGCCTTAACAGTCGTTTTTTCATCAAACTTGCGGTAGCGCAACAGTTGCGCCCATCCCAGCATCGCATTCAACGGCGTCCGCAATTCGTGGGACAAAGTTCCCAAAAACTCGTCTTTAATCCGGTTCGCCCGCGCCAATTCCTCAGCTCGATCGTGCAGTTCTTTTTCCAACTCCTTGCGAACCGTCAAATCCAGAATAAAAGCCACTGATTCTTGCCGCTTTTCCCCCAACAAAATATACCCCACCAACACCGGAATCCGGCTGCCATCGGGCCGAATGTATTCCTTTTCGTAGGGAGTACAAACGCCCTCGGCCTTTGCCTCTGCGATGCCGATTTCGTCCAGCCGCAGGTACTCCGGCGGTGTAATGTCAATCCAGCGGAGTTCCCCGCGCTGCAACTGTTCCCGCGTGTAGCCAACCAGGCGCAAAAATTCGTCGTTAGCCTCACTGATACCCCCGTCAACATCGCCAAATAGAATCCCGATCAAGTTAGATTCTGCCAACATTCTCAGCTTTTCTTGACTGGCTTTGAGTGCTGCTTCTGCTTGTTTGCTATCGCTCACATCTTGGATGTAAGCCGACAAACCAGAATCGGAAGGATAAAAACGCACTTCCAGCCACTTGTTCAATAAAGGTACAAATTCTTCATACTCGACGGTTACCTTTTCGGCTAATGCTTGAGTTGCCATTTCGTAACACTGTAAATCGACAACCTTGGGAAAAATATCCCGAATATTTTTCCCAATTAGTTCGACTTGTGACTTACCTAAAAGCTCCATAGCTTTGTGATTAATATAGGTGTAGTTCCAGTTCAAATCGAAGGCGACAAAAGCGTCGGTAATGCTTTCTAGAATGTTAGTAATTCGAGCGTTTGCTGATAGTAATGCTTGAGCTGTTTCTTCTGCTTGCTTGCGAGCTGCTTGTTCGCGGGACAAAGCCATAACGCGTTCTTCTTCTGCCAGTTGGCGATCGCTAATATCGATGCAAGAACCGATGTAACCGGCAAAAGTGCGATCGGGTCTGTACAGGGGTACCCCCGTACTCACAACCCAGCGGTATTCCCCGTCATAGCGCCTCAAGCGGTACTCGATCCGGTACTCGCTGCGGGCATCGAAGGCCCTCCGGTAAACATCCATATATTTTGGCAAGTCGTCAGGGTGCAAGCTTTCCATCCAACCGATGCCGATTTCTTGCGCCAAAGTTTTACCGGTAAACTCCAACCAAACTTTGTTAAAGTAATCGCCAAGTCGATCGATATCCGACATCCAAATCATCACCGGCGCGGTATCTGCCATCATCCGAAACCTGGCTTCGCTTTCTTGACGCTGTGCTTGAGCTGCTTTGCGAGCGAGTCTTTCTTTAACTTCCCGCAGGGCCCGCTCGATCGACGGCACCAACCGCGTCAAACGCCGTTTGAGAACGTAGTCTGTAGCGCCACTTTTCAAAGTCTCAATTGCCACTTCCTCGCCCAAAGTAGCCGACACAAAAATAAACGGAACTCCCGGACAAGTAGCGCGGGCTATTTCCAGCGCTGCTATCCCGTTAAAACAAGGCAGCATATAATCTGCCAATATAATATCAACACACTGTTTTTCCAGCGCTACGGCAAAATCTTCCCGAGTTTCCACGCACAGCAGAGAAAAGTCGAGACCGCCATCCATGAGATATGCCTCAATCAGCTCGGCATCTAGGGGACTGTCCTCTACTAAGAGGATATTGAGCGTTTTCACAAAAATTCCTTAATATATTTTACAGAAAAATGCAATCAAAAATCCTTGAATACTTCCATTATTTACCTAATTTCCTTTGCCATTCTAAAGAAAAGATAAAAAATGCTCAGCTTACTGCTGGAACCTCTGCGCCAGGAAAGCGACTGCATCCTGAGTTCCGATCGCAAAACAACTATCTTTCTGAGTTTTGAACACAGAATAACCCGATTTCTACGCAAAATCTCTGATATTAGTTTAAAAAAATAATGCAACTTTAGGCAACCTGCAAACCCATACAGAATAACTCATGACCCATCTCAAATCTCTAATTTCAAATCCTGCGATCGATCGACCTTAACCCAGAAACCGGGTTTTTGACTCAAATACGGTTCTGACCATTTTATAGCAACTGCCTGAACATACGCATCTATCCCAAGATAGATCTTTGGAAACTCGCTTTAATTCATAAACCCAGTTTCTTCAAAAAATTGTTTTTTGACCGCAATAGACAATTTAAATGCGTTTGTTCTTGATGCACACAAACTAGGTTTTTACGAAACATACTGAATTACACACCACCTTAGCAACGAATGTATTTGCCGTCAATATTTATCAACAAAAAAAACAATTAGACACTAAGCCACCGACACAATACTAGCTCGTTCGTAAGGCAATTTGTTAGTCGGCAAAACCTCGATACTAATTTCCAGCGAATCCAAACCTGGATTTTGTGCCAGCAGCTTTTGCGTCAAATTTTTATTCAAAATTTCCCAGAAATCCGTTTCATTTGGATAATTAACCAAAAAATCGTCTATGCTTTTGTAAATCGGCACAAAGTCGGGATATTCAGCCTGCGTAATTCCTGGCTTGTACTGATACTTAACATCAATGTTCAGGTTATTCAAACCCTGGTGAGCGATCGAATAATTAGGAATCTTGAAATCCCAGGCTTCCCCTAATTTACCATTTGTAGTGCGAGTAACGGTACTGCTGCGATCGTAAGGCAATCGATTCGTCGGCAAAACATCCAAATCAACCGTCACCGAAGAAATTGCTGGATTTTCGGCAAGCACTTTTTCTGTCAAATTTTTGTTAACAATTTCCCAAAAATCCGTTTCGTTAGGATAGTTAACTAAAAAATTGTCAATGCTCTTGTAAATCGGCACATAATCGGGATACTGATAATTTTGAATGCCCTCTTTGTACTGATAATTTACATCAAGATTCAGGTTATTTAACCCTTGATGGTTAATTGGGTAGTTTGCCGCTGTAAAATTCCACTTCTCGGTCAGTTTAGCATCGGAAGGCAAGAAAGTAATTCCTACTGGGCGCTTGAGATTGCTGTTGGGAGGGACAAAAATAGAACTGTTACTCGACAAAGGATTGCTCGATATTGGCAGCGGTTCGTCAGTCTTGCCATTATACCGCAAAACCGCGCCAACATTGTTAGCATTGGCGCGGTTATCAAAGCCAACTGCAAACAAATTGCCGATCGGCGAAAATGCCAAACCACCTACATAATTGCTACTGGGGGAAGTATCAGTATAATTGGTAGATAAAACCTTGACCAACTCCCCACTTTTTAAATTGTAGCGCCTGATATCGTTAGCAAAATCGCTCACATAAAGGTCGCCGTCAGCGGGCCCGATTGCCATGCCCAAAAGACTCACAAATCCCTGACTCCGAGGCGAAGGATCGGGGGAAGCAAAGATACTTGACTGCCCGGTTTGCGGGTTGTAAAGCAGCACCTGACTGGGCAAACCTGGGCTAAAATCAGCTTTGCCATCGCGAGCAACACTCCCCTGCGTTGTCACGTACAAATTGCCGTCAGGAGCAAACAGTAAATTGTTCGGCCCATTCAATCCTCCCGCTTGCTGATTACCCGTTGCAAATACATCAATAAATTGTCCTGTTTTGCCGTTGTATCGAAGGATTTTTTTAGTCAAAAAACTGCTGACATAAAAATTACCGTCAGGGCCAAAAGCTAAACCGTAAGGACGAGACAATCCGCCAGTTTCATCAACATTTGTGTTCGGATTGTCGCCGACAAACTTGTCAATAAATGCGCCCGTAACTCCGTCATACCGCAATAGGGCAGATGCTGTCGGTTGTCCCGAATTTCCGGGCTTGTCACCGCTGGCAATGTAAATCTCCGGCTTACCGTCTCCGTTGACATCTGGGCCAAAAAGAATTGTATCTGGACTAGACAAACCGCCGCTTCCCGCTGGAATCAATTCGCCTAGAAGATTGCCCGTATTGCCGTCAAATCCCAGGACATTATTGCCTCTGGTATTGCCCACTAGGAAAGTTCCTTGAGGATTGCTGGGTTGAGTGCGAGTAACTTTGCTGGTGCGGCTGTAGGGTAATGTTTGGCTTGGCAAAACGTTCAAGTCGATCTTAATTGCTGCCAAGGCGGGATTTTCGTTGAGGATATTTTGAGTCAATTTTTTATTGACAATTTCCCAGAAATCTGTCTCATTGGGATATTTGGTTAAAAAGTTATCAATGCTCTTGTAAATTGACAGGGAATCGGGATATTCGCTTGCGGAAATTCCGGTTTTGTACTGGTAATCAACATCAAGATTTATCTTGTTCAATCCTTGGTGATTAATTGCGTAGTCTTTCAAGGAAAAGTTGCCATTTTATTTAAGTTGACCGGCACGACTGCGGAAAACTGTAGTTGCTCGTTCCTAGGGCAATCTGTTCGTTGGCAAAACTTCGAGTTGGATGGTAACATCGGTCAGTGCGGGATTTTCGTCTAGCACTTTTTGACTCAGATTTTTGTTAATATTTTCCCAGGTGTCAGTTTCGTTGGGGTAGTTAATTAGGAAGTTATCAATACTTTTGTAGATTGGCACAAAATCGGGATATTCATTTTTGGTAATTCCGGGTTTTAAGTCGTAACCAATTTTGATGTTGAGGGTGTTTAAACCTTGGTGGTCGATGGTATAATCTTTGAAATTGAAAGCCCATTTTTCTGAAGGTAATAGCGCAGCAGTTCGGGATTGCGATCGCTCTGGAGCGCTACCAGCATCACCCACAGCAAAATCCATCCCTGTAAGTTCGTCTCTCTGAATTTGAGTGGAGATATCGGTTTGGGATGTTAGACTGCGATCGAATTTAAGATTGTCGTCTGGTGAGTGCGGGAGCCGGAAGTTGGTGATTTGGTCAAAAATGTCGTTAGCGAAGCCCTCGTAGAGGATCGCACTACCAGTGGCACCGGCAACCAAATCGGATGTTTGAGTTAAATCGGATCTGGTATAAAATAAAACATTAGTATCGGCGACTGCCATTGGGTTCAATCGATTTAGGCGATCCTCTACGAGGGCTTCGCTAACGAACTTACTGCCAAATAAGTCTGGTATTTCTCCTGAAACACCCGCAATATTTCCCTGAAGAGGTTTTGCTTCAAACAGTCCGGCTGTATTCAACATAAGCTATTATTGGCGAGATTCCCGCGATCGCAGATAAATGTGCCTATATTTTACGGTTTTTCAAAGAATAGTCAATCGATTTGAGATTTGAGATTGGAGATTTACTTGCAGAATTGAATTTGGGATTATGAACTTTGGTGTAATTTTTTTGACTTTCCAATCAGGAGTCTACGTGGCACGATATCCATTTTTTAGCGGAGTCAAATAGTTTAAGAAGTAGTTTGCATTTGAGAAACATTTAATCTAAAGTCTCTCACCTTTCTCGATCGCAGTTCTGTCAAGTTCTCAAAAAATAGATTGTCCGATGGGAGTGGGTGCGATCGCGGTACAATCGCCACTGGCATTGTTCTAGCCCGCCCCATGCTAAAAATTTATCAATTGTGGAAGCAGCCCAAAAGCCCTCTACAGGAAACACCCCGACTCCCGCCACCTCAACACAGCGATCTGATTGGTTGATTCCGAGCTAAAATGTCTTAAAATATACAATAGCGTAAGCTGTTGCACAGCCCGCATATATTAAAATCAGGCGCTTTGCCTGCAATAATTCTTTAAAATATAGGTACAGCACCGCCGATCCCTAACTCTTCCGCGCTCGGCAAGCGTAGGGTTTGGCAGCAGAGAAGACGATCCAAAATGGTCAATTCCAGTAAAGCCCGTGCAGTTGCTTTATTCTCAGGTTTATCAGGTGATTGCAACCAGTTACGAGGAGATTTGAACCGCCGTGCTCCAACGCATCAAACAAGACTTAAAAAATGACCTGATCGCAGGTCTGCTGGTAGTGATACCTTTAGCTACCACCATCTGGCTGACAATTACCGTCGCCAGTTGGGTAATCAATTTTCTTACCAAAATTCCCAAGCAAATTAATCCTTTTGACGGACTCCATCCGATTTTGGTCAACGTGCTAAATCTGTTAGTAGGGCTGGCTGTACCCCTGCTGAGCATTTTAGTCATCGGTTTAATGGCCCGCAACATCTTCGGGAAGTGGCTGCTAGACTTTGGCGAACGCCTGTTACAGGCAATTCCCCTAGCGGGTTCGGTTTACAAAACCCTGAAACAACTGCTGGGAACTATCCTCAAGTCTAATGACAAATTTCGCCGCGTGGTGTTGGTAGAGTATCCCCGGCGGGGAATCTGGACTTTGGCGTTTGTGACGGGTACGATCGAGAGTAACGACATTCCGTCTCATCTTTCCGGCGAAAGCCCGATCGGGATTTTCATCCCCACCACTCCCAACCCCACCACTGGATGGTACGCTATAGTCCCGGAAGCAGATGTAGTCAATTTGTCAATGTCGATCGAAGATGCCTTTAAAGTCATCATCTCCGGCGGCATCGTCAACCCCAGCAACTCAATGGCAGTCACCGCCGACAACCCCCCAGGGAAAACACTCGAACCCTTGAGATCCGAATCAAGATACCAGCCTGTACCAGTCGAAGAAGATTGAACCAAGATAGGATCTACGGTTCAAACCGTGCCTATAAAAACCTAATTTCAACCGCGCCCGTCTTCAACCCACGCACCATCTGGGTTTTGTTTGACTTTCTGGCGGTTTCAACCGCCGACTTTTATCGAATCACAGATAATATTTGTCCAAAACCTGCCCAAAAACAATCGTTACTGAGGGCAGATTTTTTGGGAGTTTTTCTGCTAAAGTCCAAGTCTGTGCTCTCAAAGGGCGCTTAGCAATCTCAACAATTCCGAAATTTCTAAAGTCCCAATTTCTATCTAAAAAATATGAAAAAAGCACGCGAAACCTCACGCGAACTCGCACTCCTCGGCATCAGCCAACTGCCGGCGAATCCAGAACTCTTAGAAGCCAAGAAACTCCAAGATGTTCTCCTCGCCGCCATCCGCACCCTGACAACAGAAGTTCAAGAATCCCTAGAAGCAGCAGCCTCCGAAGTCCAGCGGGGTAGCGACAAACTGCTGGCTAGCGAAATCCGCGCCGCTGATATACAAAGTGCTAGAGCAATGGTGCGCGAAGCACTCGAACTCACCCAAACCGCCATCAACCGTCTCGGTTCATCGATGGAGTTTCCAGAACTGATCCAGCTAGCCAACCAGCAAGATGTCCGCACCTATGCTTTGCAAATCCTGACGAAAGTCAGCGCCAACCGGGTTCAAATTGACGAATTGGTCTCGGAAGCCCTGGTAGACTGGCAAATCGATCGCCTGCCCAGGATCGATCGAGATATCATGAGAATCGCGATCGCCGAAATCCTCTATCTCGGCTTACCCGAACAAGTCAGCGTCAACGAAGCTGTCCAACTGGCAAAACGCTACAGCGGCGACGAAGGACATCGTTTCATCAACGGAGTCCTCCGCCGAGTCGTCGATAAAATCAATGCAGAAGTTGTGAGTCAGTAGTCAGTAGTCATTAGTCAGTAGTCATTAGTCAGTAGTCATTAGTCATTAGCGATCGACTCTAAACTAAGGACTGATGACTAATGACTAATAACTCTTCTCTATAGTCATCAGTTATTGGTCATTCGCGATCGGCGATCGGCAATCCGCAATCCGCTCTACACTAAGGACTGATGACTAATGACTAACAACTATTCTCTATTCCCCATTTACTTCTATGGTTTTTAATTGGTTTCGTCGCCAGTACAGCGAAAGCGGATCTTCTGAACCAGAAACTCCCCCCGAACAGCCCCAAGATGAGGCGGCAAAATCCGCATCGGTTGAGCCTCAAACAGATGCAGCAGTTGAGGAAACTTCCCCCGCTGTAGCTGAGGATTATCTCAATTGGGCCAAAGCTGCTTACAAAAATATTCAAAAACAACAACAAGCTGAAACAGAAGTTGCCGAGACAGCAGCGGCTGAAGTTCCAGCAGCCGAAACAACAGTTGCAGAAGTTGCAGAAATTGCAGAACCTGCAACTGTTGCAGAAGTTCCAGGGGTTGCAGCACCACCGCAGGATGAAGCTACCGATGGTCAAGAACTAGGTGCAGCAAAACCAGTAGAGATTCCCGAACCTCTGCAACCAACAGCCGAGGCGATCGCGCCTCAACCTGTTACTCAAAAATTAGAAGTTACAGCAGAAAATATAGAAATTGCCGAACCTGCAACTGAGCTTGCAGACACCGAATCGATCGCATCTGAAGACTCTACAGCCGAAGCCCTGCCGTTTTGGGCCCGAGCTCAAGCCGATCGCATGGATCGCATCGAACGCCTCAAAGAAACCGCCCTTGAGGAACCAGAAGTCATCGCAGCGGCTGCCGAAAGAGCCGCAATAATCGAAGAAATTCCCGGTTTTGCCTTTGACGAAGGCTTCCTCTGGTCATCCGAAATCCTAGCCAGTCAAGGGCGCCGGCCCGATCGAGTATCCGTCGAGGAAATCACTTGGCTGCAAAAACTGCGTAAAGGGTTAGAAAGAACTCGCCGCAGCTTAATTAATCGACTAAAGGCGATCGTCGGTCAAGGCCCGCTCAATCAAGACGCCGTAGCCGAAATCGAGACTTTGCTCCTACAAGCCGATGTCGGAGTCGCCGCCACCGACATCATTATCAACCGCCTCCAAGAAAGACTCGCAAAAGAAGTCTTGCCGCCAGAACAGGCTCTAGCCTTCCTCAAAAGCATCCTGCGCGACATTCTCGACGCTCCGACAGCCGAAACCGCCGCCGGCAATCCCGCCTACAGCCTGACTTTTGCCCCGGAAAAAGACACTTTCAATATTTGGTTGATTGTAGGAGTTAACGGTGCGGGCAAAACTACGACGATCGGCAAACTAGCCCACATCGCCCAAATATCAGGCTACAAAACCCTGATAGCCGCCGCCGACACTTTCCGCGCCGCCGCCGTCGAACAAGTCAAAGTTTGGGGCTCCCGCAGCGGTGTCGAAATTATTGCCAACCCTGGGAAAAATACCGATCCGGCTGCTGTAGTGTTTGATGCGATCGCCGCCGCCAGCGCCCGAGGCACAGAATTGTTGATCGTAGACACCGCAGGCCGCCTGCAAAACAAAAAAAATCTGATGGACGAATTAAGTAAAATCCGTCGCATAGTAGATAAAAAAGCCCCCGGCGCTACCGTAGAATCTCTACTGGTCTTGGATGCTACGCTGGGTCAAAATGGTTTGCGACAGGCAGAAGTGTTCGCAGAATCTGCCAAATTAAGCGGAGTAGTATTGACAAAACTTGACGGTTCTGCTAAAGGTGGTGTTGCCCTAGCAGTAGTGCAGCAGCTAGGTCTGCCCATCCGGTTTATTGGAGTGGGGGAAAGCATCGAAGATTTGCGCCCGTTTTCTAGTTACGAATTTGTCGAAGCCCTGCTCGATTTTAGATTTTAGATTTTAGATTTTAGATTGATGGGGTATCTCTAGCCGTCCCGATTTTTGGAGGCGGACACAGATCTTCAAAATCTCAAATTATTAACCTCAAACTACCATCGCAGGACTTGTGCCGATCGCCACCTGACGGTCTGTGGAAAACTAAATATCTAGAAACAATACTTTCGCCCTGTTGTTGCACAGGTTGGGTTCAAAGCGCGATCGATTTGTGTCAACTTAAGCTCTCATGTAGTAACGGTCTACTTCTCTGAGGCTTAGGCCCGCCGATCCCCCCTAGCCCCCCTTGAAAAGGGGGGGACCCGAAAGGGTCAAAGTCCCCCCACTATCCGGGGGATTTAGGGCGATCGAGCCTAGGCTACAAACGAGATTTCTTCAGGATTTCAGGCTTAAATTCACACCAATGACCTACTGCCCAAACTACTTGCTCGAAAAAAAACCGGATTTCTGTTCGTGTGGTGCGTAATTCCTCACTCAATCATCAAAAAAAATGGGTAGAAACCCCGTCCTTCGCTCGACGGCTTTACAAAAGTTGTTGGCATTAACGACAATTTCGCTGTTAAATAGGGTTTTTCGCGAAACTCAATGTATGTACTCAACTCAGAAAAACCAATTACGCGATCTGAGCAAAGCTGAATTCTTGGCTTTGAGAGAGTTGTGCAGACCGAGTAAAAATCTCTATAACGTAGGTCTTTACACCGTCCGCCAATACTTTTTTGAGGAACGCAAGCACTTCTACGAATCTGTTTACCATCTGTGCAAAGACAATGAGAACTATCAACTTCTCAATACAGACATTGCACAGCAAACATTGAAGGTAGTAGATCGAACTTTTCAAAGTTTCTACGGATTGATTGGGGCTATTAAATCGGGAGTATATCAACAGAAAGTGAGACTTCCTCACTACTTGCCCAAAGATGGCTACTTCCTGTTGATAATTCCTCGGATTAAGGTCAAAAATGGAAAATTTAAAGTACCCATGTCTCATGCTTTTAAGAAGCAATTTGGCGCCTTGGTACTTGATTTCCCTGAAAGACTGAATCCCGAAACAATCAAAGAAGTTCGGATTCACCCTAAATACGATGCTCGATTTTTTGAAATTGAATACATCTCTCAAAGCGAGAGCGAGCCAGTAGAAACTGTTGAAAATAGTGCTTTGGCTATCGATTTGGGATTGGATAACTTGGCAACTTGTGTTGATACCAATGGGGCATCCTTTATTGTGGATGGGCGAAGACTTAAATCTATCAACCAGTGGTTTAACAAGGAAAATGCTAGGTTGCAATCGATTAAAGATAGGCAGAAGATCGTGGGCTCCACGTCGGGGATGCCCCAACGGCTTACCGAACGTCAGGCTAGACTGTATATCAATCGAAACAATCAAGTTAGGGATTACCTGAATAAGGCTGCTAGATGGATCGTCAACCACTGCATCAGCAATAAGATCGCTTGTTTGATTGTTGGGTTTGACCCCGGTATCAAGCAAGAGATTAATATGGGTAGTCGCAACAATCAAAACTTTGTTCAAATTCCTTTTCACGCGCCCTCGAACAAGCTCAAATCTCTCTGCGAGCGATACGGGTTGATTTACAAGGAACAGGAGGAAAGTTACACGTCTAAATCTAGTTACTTGGATGGTGATGATTTGCCAGTTTACAATGCCGACAAGCCAGTCGCCTACCAATTTTCTGGCAAGCGAATTAAGCGTGGATTGTATCGGAGTAAAGAGGGACATTTAATTAATGCCGACGCACAAGGTGCGGCAAATATTGGTCGAAAAAGTAAGCAGAATGGTTTTACCGGACTGTCTAGAGGCTGCGAGAGCCCAGCCGTTGCGAATCAAGCTCTGTTAGGCTTTATTTCTCAAGAATCCCCGTGCGTTCGCGCCCGGGAGTGTCAATCTCCTTTTAAGATCGAAAATCACCAATCTAAAATGACTGCTGTGCCCTTGCCTCGCCCCTCACCTCAACCTGCTGACCGCCCTACGGGTCGCAATTCTACCGACGCGACGCCAGTATTTGCCCTCAAAGAACTGGTGGCGCGCTTGCACCGATACCAGCACAACGTTCAAGATATGTTGGGCTCGCTGGGATTTGCCCTCCGCAGTTTTAACAATCTCAACCAATTTTTGGAGTTGGTGCCTTTGGTGGCAACTCGCGTTACCGACGCCGACGGGGGAGCTCTGGTGCTCTTCAAACCTAACGGTCAAGTTCGGTTCCAGCAGTTGCACTGTCAGGAAGGACGGCAGTGCCAAGATATGCGAAAAGCGCTGGAAATAGCCACCAGGCAAGCTACAGCAGGTGCGGGCGCGGCTGGTGAATCTTTTTCTGAAACCTCTGGGCAAACTTCTAGTCTCGACTTGCAAGTCGGCCGTTATTTGGGCCCGGATGTTCATTTGTTTGGCGCGCCAGTTTTAGTCAAGAATTTGGAACGCGGACGGCTGTTTGTTTTTAGCAGCGATCCACAATATCTTTGGACTCCCGGCAGGCAGAAATTAGTTCGGTTGGTGGCCGATCAAACCGCCGTGGCAATCTGCAAAGACGAACTGACTGTGAAGTTGGCTGAAAAAGAACGCCTGGACAGAGAGTTAGAAATTGGGGCGGAAATTCAATTGCGGCTGCAACCCCGCAGTTGTCCCACAATTCCCGGTCTTGATGTGGCGGCCCGCTGTCAAACTGCTAGCAGGGTCGGCGGTGATTATTATGATTTTATTCCCGCTGACTATGACCCGATCGGCAAGGAGAATGAGGGGGAACACCCCCCATCCCTGATTAAAAATCTCAAGTCCAAAATCGACAAGGGTCGCTGGAGCATCGTCATTGGCGATGTGATGGGCAAAGGAGTACCTGCTGGCCTGTTGATGACGATGACGCGGGGTATGCTGCGGGCGGAGGTTTTGAACCGCCATTCGCCTGCGAGAATTTTGCAACATTTAAACCGGGTAATGCACGCGGATTTGGAGAATTCTCACCGTTTTGTGACTCTGTTTTATTCGGAGTACGATCCGAAAACTCGCATTCTGTCTTACAGTAATGCTGCTCACCACCCGCCTTTGCTGTGGCAAGCTGCAACTAATTCGATCGTTCGGCTCGATACTTTGGAGGGAATGTTGATTGGCCTGGATGCTGATTCGCACTACCAAGAAGCCCACGTGCAATTGCAGCCCGGTGATACTATTATTTATTACACCGACGGATTTACTGATGCTGCTAATCAAAGGGGCGATCGCTTTGATGAGGATAATTTAACCGCAGCTTTTCAGTTGGCTTGTCAAAATTATCAGCAGTCTGAGGAAATTCTGGATTATTTGTTCGATCGAGTGCAGCAGTTTATCGGCATCGGCAACCGCAATGAAGATGACATGACACTGGTTGTACTTAGGGTAACACCGACCACAGGAGAAAATCACCATGATAGTTAATTTAATGCCGGAAATTATTACTGGATTTACCAGCTCGATTCATTGGCATGACGCCGTTCATTTGTTAGTTGTGAAATCTCATTTGAGTTCGCCTGTGATTTTGGGTCAAAGCTATGAGATTTTTACGAATTTTCAGAAAGCTTGGAACAATTTTGTTTCGACAGGTCAAATAGGAGCTTTTTTTATAGGTATTTTCATTGGCTGGTTCATTAAAGGGATTATTCCTTAGAGTTCTTGTCTAACAGGTCATCAGGAAGGGATTGCAAAGGTTCGGAGTCAGAACTTCAGTCCTTTCTGATGCAGAATAATTTTAATAATTTTGTAGTCTAGAATTCAGTCTTTTAGTGTCAATACAGCTATAAAAAGTTTGTAGTAATTACCTTAGTCCTTTCTTGCCGAATTTGGGAGGAAGGACTTGCCTTATTTACTACGAACCGGAGGACTAAAGTCCTTACTACGAACCGGAGGACTAAAGTCCTTACTACGAACCGGAGGACTAAAGTCCTTACTACGAACCGGAGGA
>RDYN01000065.1:31613-60014 GCA_004293365.1 Oscillatoriales cyanobacterium
AAGTCCTTACTACGAACCGGAGGACTAAAGTCCTTACTACGAACCGGAGGACTAAAGTCCTTACTACGAACCGGAGGACTAAAGTCCTTACTACGAACCTTTTTTTATAGGGTTCTGCAAGAGAGAGATAATCTAGTATTACCAGCAATGACAACAACACAACCGAAAACTTGGAGTCAAAGATTTGAGTCGGCGCTGCACCCGGCGATCGCCCGATTCAATGCTAGTATTGGCTTCGATATAGAACTGATTGAGTATGACTTGACCGGTTCTATCGCTCATGCTAAGATGCTCGCCAAAACTGGGATTATTTCCGCATCAGAAGGCGAACAGCTAGTCAATGGTTTGGAACAAATCCGCCGCGAATACCGCCAAGGTCTTTTTGTGCCGGGAGTTGATGCAGAAGACGTTCACTTTGCTGTAGAAAAGCGCCTGACGGATATCGTCGGGGATGCGGGCAAAAAGCTGCACACGGCCCGATCGCGCAACGACCAAGCTGGCACCGATACTCGTTTGTATTTGCGCGATCGCATCGCCGAAATTCGCGAGCAATTGCGCGAATTTCAAGAGGTGTTGCTGGAAATTGCAGAAGTCAATGTCGAAACTTTAATCCCCGGTTACACGCACTTGCAGCGCGCTCAGCCAATCAGTTTGGCTCATTACTTGTTAGCTTATTTTGAAATGTCCGATCGCGATTGGGAACGCCTTGGCGATGTCTTGAAGCGGGTGAATATTTCGCCTTTGGGTTGCGGCGCGCTGGCTGGGACGACTTTCCCCATTGACCGACATTTTACGGCAGAACTCTTGGAGTTTGACCGGGTTTATGCTAATAGCTTAGATGGAGTGAGCGATCGAGATTTTGCGATCGAATTTCTCGCAGCCGCCAGCTTAATTATGGTACACCTGAGCCGCTTGTCAGAAGAAATGATTTTGTGGTCTTCTCACGAATTTGGATTTATTACACTCAAAGATAGCTGCGCTACGGGTTCTAGCATTATGCCCCAGAAAAAAAATCCCGACGTGCCGGAGTTGGTGCGGGGCAAGGCGGGGCGCGTTTTCGGTCATTTGCAAGCTTTGCTTGTAGTAGTGAAGGGACTGCCTTTGGCCTACAACAAAGATTTGCAAGAAGATAAAGAAGCTTTGTTTGATACCGTCAAAACTGTACAAGGTTCCTTGGAAGCAATGACGATTTTGCTGCGGGAAGGAATCGCGTTTAACAGCAATCGCCTTGCCGCTGCGGTTACAGAAGACTTTTCTAACGCTACAGATGTAGCAGATTATTTGGCTGCTAAGGGCGTTCCCTTCCGGGAATCTTACAACCTCGTGGGCAAAGTTGTTAAAACTTGTCTGTCGGGGGGCAAACTCCTCAAAGATTTGACACTCTTAGAGTGGAAAGACTTGCACCCAGCTTTTGATACAGACATTTACAGCGCGATCGCACCGACTCAAGTGGTAGCGGCTCGCAATAGTTACGGGGGTACCGGGTTTGAACAAGTGAGAAAATCACTGATTGCTGCGCGCGATCGGATCGCCTAAACACCGTCGTTACATTATTGGACAAATTCAGGCTGGCTATCTCTGCTTAGAACGATCGTGTTTTGCACTCTCGGTTCTAAGTTCGGCAGATAGCCAGACTCAATTACTCTTCAGCAGCAGCCATATCTTTGTCCCGTCCGCCGCCGCTCATGGCGCCCATCCCGCCGCCGTTGCCGCCGTCAAATCGCCTTCTCTTGTTGGAGAACATATCTTGATTTCTCCGCTTGCGAAACTTGCGAGCGTATGCTTGATTTCGTTGTGCCTTCTCTTTCTTGAGATTGCGGCGCTTAGCCATTCTGACCTCACTAATAAACATTGACATTCCCCAAGCTTTCGGCGAGGGGATTCTTCTGCTTGAAACTCTCAGCACTTGCTTGTGACTGAGATTCTTGCTTGGGCGAAGTTACTTGCTTCCGACAGGATTTAGACCGCCGATTTAGAGGTTTCTTCTCCCCAAGCATCAATTCCGGTATAGCCTACCGTACTCGATCGGTTCTCTTTAATGTAGTTAGGTTTTGTTAAAATTTAGCTTTCCTAAACCGCAACACCGAATCGGTGTGACTGCGAACTCAACTAATTGAGTGCGAGTTTTTACGTTGTCTAGTTATACTCAATTTTAGACCGATGACGATTATATCACACCCGGCACTATTACCGATCGACAAGAACAGTCCCTCGACTGAGAGTCTCTTGAGTCGCTCTTCATCCGCGCGCGATCGGGACGCAATGTTTTTTATTTGCGAATATATTCTAAAAACTCTTGACAAATATCACAAATGATACTCCCTCCTGTCGCGACATCTACTCCGACTACGAGTCGCCAAATATTGCAGCGATCGGTGTCAGCACTGACAAGACAAAATCTCACACCAAATTTGCAGCCAAATATCAACTGCCTTTTCCCTTGCTGTGCGAATCCAACGCCGAAGTGGCTACCGCTTACGGCTGTTACGGGTTCAAAAAGTTTATGGCAAAAGAATTTATGGGCATTATTCGATCTATCCAAGAGCGATCGACCCTGATGGTAGGATTGAAAATGTTTGGCGCGATCGTCAAACCAGAATCTCACGCAGCCGAGATTTTAGGACAGTTGCCGGACATTTTGCCTGAAGGAAGAATTAATAATTCTGACTCCAAATCTGCAAGATAGCAGGTCTATAATTACTTTCCCCTAAACAAGCTTTTGAGTTTATGCGTAGATTGTGGCAATTTGTACAGACTGTGCTGGGTCTGATTTTTCGACATCCCGTCACTGGTACCGCCGTGATTCCTGTATTGCCTGACGGGCGAATAGTGTTAATTCGCCGCCGCGACAACGGTCGCTGGGCACTGCCGGGAGGTATGGTGGATTGGGGAGAGGATATTCCGACAACGGTGCGGCGAGAATTGGCGGAGGAAACAGGACTCGATTTAGTCAAAATTCGCCGCTTGGTGGGCGTTTATTCGGCTGCCGATCGAGACCCTCGCTTGCACTCGATTTGTATCGTGGTGGAAGCAGAGGTGCAGGGAAAGATGCAAGTTCAGGATACGCTGGAAATCAGCGAGGTGGAGGCTTTTTTGCCGACAGCGATGCCGGAGGGCCAGCTCAGCCACGATAACGGCGAGCACTTGCAGAACTATTTTCAAGGCCTGACAACTTTGGCTTAACTTAAATTGTCGGGGTGCCTCACTTTAAGCAAAGTCGCGAATTACCTGGCCGTCAAAACTTGCCTAGGAGTTTGGATTTAATTTTTAATGTTTCCATGCTTTAATCTATAGTCTCTGAACATTAATTTAATAATCTTGTTATTGCTGAATATTAAACCGGATGTACTCACCGTTACGCAATTCTAGGGTCAAACTCTCTTTAGGGCACATCTTCTGGCGCGAAGTCGGCCGAGGCCCAAATTTAGTATTTTTGCATGGTTCTTGGGACGATGGCAGTCAGTGGCTGCGGACGATCGAGCATTTGAGCCCGGACTTTCAATGCTTCGCACCAGATTTGCTGGGCTTTGGCGACTCGGAACACCCAAATGTTAATTATTCGATCGCTCTGGAAGTAGAATGTCTCGCGCAATACCTCGATGCTTTGAACCTGCAAGAGGTTTATTTAATTGGTGACTCTTTGGGGGGCTGGGTGGCTGCTAGCTACGCCATCAAATATCCCGATCGAGTTCAGGGGCTGGTTTTGTTAGCCCCAGAAGGCGTCAACGCTGGCAACCAGGGGGGGCGGTGGCAGACGGCTAGCTGGCTGATAGCTCAACCTCCGTTGGCATACTGGTTGTTGCGATCGATCTATCCAATTGCTAAGTTGCTGAGGGGTCAAAACCAGATTGACAGACTGCTCAATTTCAGACAGCAGTTGATGCAGTCCCCAGTTGCCGTGCAGTTGCTGTTCGGGCGAAGGCGGTCTGAAATTACAGCAGAGTTAGTTGATGAGAATTTGCCTTTGTTGAAAGCACCTGTTTTGCTGTTGCACGGTTCTGAAGATACCCCCGCAGCTTTGTCTCTGTGTCAATCCTATGCTGCTCTGGCTCCTAATGCCGAACTGCAATCTCTCAGTCCGGGAGACAGCAATTTGTCACAGGAAGTCCCGGATATTGTTGCTAACTATATTCGCCAGTTTGCTAATTGAATTGGTCATTAGTCATTGGTCATTAGTCATTGGTCATTAGTCATTGGTCATTAGTCATTAGTCATTGGTACAGTCCTGGACGTAACTGTCACATTAAATAGACCTCTTGCAAAATTCTTTTTCATCAAATTTGAGGACGGGCGGGACGCCCATCCCACAAGAAAAAAAATTGTAGAATGGGCGTCCCGCCCGTCCTAGGTATTTTTGCAAGAAATCTAATAAAGGTATGTAGTTGCGCTTGAGCGCTCTTTCATATATATAAGAGCGCTCAAGCGCAACAACGTGCCTAATCATAGAGCCAGTTGCTGGGTTCAAAACTGTGTTTGTGGAACCGGATTTCTTCGGTTCTTATTATTTTTATTCCGATTCATTGTGAAGAAATAGTCGCCGACAACATTTAACAAACTAATATGAATTTAAAAAAAATACAACTGTATGCCCCTGTTCCTAACCTGTACCGAATCAATCATTACCAATTCTTCAAAATCAAATCTCAATCAATTAGTCAATCCCTCAATCTAAAATCCCACGGTTCCCCAAAAAATAGCCTCGGGTGCGTCAATTACCGAGGAAGCGGTATCGGGAAATAGTGCGGTGAGGTATTGCAATAACAAAATGCGATCGCCCCCCGTGACTGCAATTTTGCTATTCGGAAACAACCTCCGCCAATCTTGAATAAAATCCCTAACTCCTGCCACCGCCGCATATACAACTCCGCTTTGAATAGCCCCAGCAGTATCTGTAGCCCAGCGATGCGGCAGATTTTCTGGTAAGCTTACTGAGGGCAATGCTGCGGTCTTTTTCCCTAACGAGGACAACTGCAAACTCAAACCCGGTAAGATGGCACCCCCGACCAAATACCTATTGACATTAGCCCCAGTAAATGTTAAAGCTGTACCAGCATCTATCAGTAAAATTGGCCAACCCAATTGGTTGCCAGCACCCAGTAAAGCCAAAGCTCTATCAATTCCCAGGGTAGGATAGAGCCCGCCGATCGGTAACTGGTCTAAAGTAATAATTCGGACTTCAGGGTAACTCTGCCAAATTGCTGTTTGCTGGGGAACGACTGATGCCAAAACTAAAGGTAGCGGCACTGCTGAAAGTGTGTCAGCATTAGATACAGCGGGAGTAGCAGGAAGACAAAGCTGATTTTGAGCAGATATTTGCTCGATCGACCTTATCACCGTTTTCACCAAATATTCCGCTTTTTGAGCCTCACAGAGCCGGGAAACAGCATCAGCTTTGAGATGCTCGGTATCCCATGTTCTCTCCAGAGTTCTGCCCGTAAATAATCCCCAGTGCAACCGTGAATTGCCGATCGCCAAAGCTATTTTAACCAGGTTTGTACCTGTCAATCCAGCGGTCAGGTTATCGGTGCCAGATACCGGGCAAAAATTGTCGGTAATTGAGTTTTCCATGTTTATCGATCGAGCGCGCGCCAACACGAGCACTAAAGATAGATTTTAGATTAATTTTATTCGCTTGAGCGGACGGTTAACTCTAATTGACATCTGACGAAAAAGATGGCGCGTGCCTCATTAGTATTGTCGGCTACTCAGCCCTAATTATTATTTATAAATATTTGTAAATAAAATAATTGCTATGGTCGGGGAGTATCATTTATAATGTCTTAAGATTGTCAAAGATTCGTGGTAGCGACGATCGGCTGTTGGCGGGGTAAGCAAATGTGTAAAAAACCAGAGTCTATCAAAATACTGTACAAGTGCTGAGTAAATATGTCTTTAAAAATAGAACAACAAGAAACCCCCTGGCAGAGACTGACGGCACGGTTGCCTGGATCGGGTAACTGGAATCAAGAAGAAGGTCTTTCGCTGCCGGAAGTAGACCAACAAAAAGCTATGATCGTGCAGATGCAGCAGCAAGTTCAGCTATCAAACTTGCTCAACGAAATTAATAACGAAATTCGCAGCACCCTTGATATAGAAGAGATTTTAACATCGGCCTGCCGATTGCTGGGGCAAGCGCTACAGTGCAGCCGCGCGAGTATTTTAGTCAAAGAATCCAATACAGAAAAAACGTTAGTCACGCGGGGAGAGTACAACGCGGGGGACTATCCGATGCAACTGGGGATGAAAGTACCGATTAGTAATAACCCGCACTTGGCCGCAGTCGTGTCTGGGCAAGAGTCCCTAGCATTGACGAAGTTTCTGGATTTTCCGGGGTTGAATGCACAAACCCGAAAAATGGCCGAAACTTTGAAAATTAAGTCAATGCTGGCAGTCGCTACTCGTTATCAAGGAGAAGTGAATGGAGTAATTGGTTTGCACCAGTGCGATCGCGAACGGGAATGGACTGATTGGGAACAGCAACTGTTAGAAGGGGTAGCATCGCAATTGGCGATCGCGATCAATCAAGCCAAACTCTACAGCAAAACCCGCCGTCAAGCCGAACGAGAATCTCTGCTGCGACTAATTGGCAACCAAATTCGCAGTACCCTGGATCTGGGAACTATCCTGCAAACAGCGGTGAGAGAAGTCCGCCAATTGTTGCAGTGCGATCGAGTAATTATCTACCAGTTTGAAGATAACTGGCAAGGAAAAGTTGTCGTTGAAGATATGACAGTTCCTTGGCCTTCTATTCTAGGAGATATGGGGGAAGATAAGTGTTTTAGGGGAAATTACGCCGATCTTTACCAGCAAGGGCGAGTCAAAGCAATTAATGATATTTTTAATGCCGGTTTAGAGCCTTGTCACGTTGATTTCTTAGACAGCTTGCAGGTAAAAGCTAATCTGATCGTACCCATTGTTACATCCGGTAGCGAAGAAAATTTACTCGCTACAGCCGGAAGTCCTGTAAAATTTCCCGGTAAACTGTGGGGTTTGCTGATTGCTCACGAGTGCGGCGATACGCGAAATTGGCAGCGCCAAGAAATGGAGTTGCTGTCGCAGCTAGCCGACCAAATGGCGATCGCGATTCAGCAAGCAGAACTTTACAGCCAAGTCCGAGAAGCTGCGGTCAAATCTCAAGCTCAAACCCAGCAATTGCAAGCCGCAATGCAAGAATTGCGATCGACTCAACAGCAATTGATTCAAACCGAAAAAATGTCTGGATTGGGGCAAATGGTGGCGGGAATTGCTCACGAAATTAACAACGCCAACAATTTTATCCACGCTAACTTGTTTCACGCTCAAGAATATTTTAAAGTCTTGAACGAAGCTATAGAATTGTGCGGAAATGCCTGCCCGGAAGCAGCGGAAGCAATTGTCAGAATCAATGAAGAATTAGAACTCGACTACATTCGAGAGGACTTTGGCAAAATGCTCAATTCGATGCGGGAAGGCAGCGGCAGGATTCGATCGATCGTGATGACGCTGCGAAGTTTTTCTCGCTTGGATCACGCTGAATTTAAAGCGGTGGATTTGCATGAAGGTTTGGAAAGCAGTTTATTGATGCTGCAAAATAAACTAAAATCAAATATAAAAATTGACAAGCAATACGGAAATCTGCCGCCAGTCAAATGTCATGCCGGTCAAATCAACCAAGTATTTTATAATTTGATTGATAATGCCTTAGATGCGATCGCCTGGGCCGACAAACCGGGAGAATTAACGATCCGCAGTTGGCAAAGCGAGCCGGACTGGGTAACAATCTCTGTGCGCGATACAGGAAGTGGCATTCCGGCGCACATTCAAGACAAGATTTTTGACCCGTTTTTTACGACTAAACCTGTAGGAAAAGGTACTGGTTTGGGGCTTTCAGTGTGCTATCAGGTAATTGTACAAGCTCACGGCGGGCGGATTCGGTGCGTCAGTCAGGTTGGTGAAGGCACTGAGTTGATTGTGGAGTTACCGCTTACTAATCAGAAGGGATAAGATTTGTCATATTATTTCCTCCGAGAACTCCCACAATAAAATTCGATCGTTGGCCCCAACGTAACAACACTTCGGAGAGTTTCAGGGCCGCCCTATGAGCGGCTAGAAACCCGGTTTCTACGAGTTTTTTGTTGGGAACGAGAAATATACGAAGAAACCGGGTTTCTGAGGTCGCGGGTGCGTGTATTTTTTTTTAGCTCGATCGGCAAAATCATAATTTTGTCAAGACCCGATCGGTAGATTTGTGCAAAAACTGGCGTGAAGCGAATCTATCGGGTAGGGAATCGCCCGCTGCACACATTAATAACTTTGAAGTTACTTAACAGCGTCATAAGAAATTTTATGAAGATTTACAAAAGAAACGTGTCAGAATGGAAACAATAAGGTAATGGATAACAGACAAGGAGGCAGAGTATGGTAGCCCTGACTGAACGAGTCCAACGCAGATTGACGGTGGAAAAGGTCGAAATTGCCTCTGATACAACGGCAATTCGATGCCTGGACTGGGATAGAGACCGCTTTGACATAGAATTCGGGCTCAAAAACGGTACAACTTACAACTCTTTCATCATTCGCGGCGAAAAAACAGCCCTCGTAGATACCTCGCACGAGAAGTTTCGCCAGCAATATATGGACACTCTGACGGGGGAAATCGACCCGAAAGAGATTGATTATCTAATTATCAGCCACACTGAACCAGACCACAGCGGTTTGGTGAAAGATGTGCTGGCTTTGGCACCCCAGGCGATTGTCGTGGGGGCGAAGGTAGCAATTCAATTTTTAGAAAACCTGATACACCAGCCATTTGAGCGACTTGTAGTCAAAAATGGGGACAAATTAGATTTAGGAAACGACCACGTTATCGAATTTGTGTCGGCGCCGAATTTGCACTGGCCCGATACTATTTTCAGCTACGACAGCAAAACTCAGGTGATGTTCACCTGCGATGCTTTCGGGATGCACTACTGTTCTGACAGTACCTACGATGACGATTTAGCGGCGGTTGAGGAGGATTATCACTTTTATTATGAGTGTTTGATGGCTCCTAATGCTCGATCGGTACTCAGTGCAATGAAGCGGATGGCCGAGTTGGGAGAAATCGGTACGGTGGCAACCGGTCACGGGCCGCTGCTCAGGTACAATGTGGTGGAACTTACCGGACGTTACAAAAAGTGGAGTCAAGCGCAAGCTAAGGCAGAAACCACGGTAGCGGTATTTTACACTTCTGACTATGGATTTAGCGATCGGCTCAGTCAGGCGATCGCCCACGGGATTACCAAAACCGGTGTCGCCGTAGAAATGATGGACTTGAAAACCGCCGAATTGCAAGAAGTTCGGGAACTTGTCGGTAGCGCTGCGGGGATTGTGATTTGTTCGCCGCCGAGTAATGGCGCTGCTGCGGAGAATGCCGAAGCTGCTATTAACACAATTTTAGTTGCAGCTAACAACAAACAATCCTTCGGTTTGTGCGAATCCGGCGGCGGCGATGACGCATCGATTTATCCGCTGCGAAACAAGTTCAAAGAGTTGGGTTTGAAAGAGGCATTTCCCAACATTTTGATTAAAGAAGCGCCGACGGAAGCGATTTATCAAGTTTGCGATGAAGCCGGTACCGACTTGGGACAGTGGCTGTCGCGGGACAAGGCTGTCAAACAGATGAAATCCCTCGATAGCGATGTTGATAAAGCTTTGGGACGGATCAGTGGCGGATTGTACATTATTACTGCTCAAAAAGGCGAGGTTAGCAGTGCGATGTTGGCTTCTTGGGTGACGCAAGCCAGCTTTAAACCGCTGGGTTTAACTATAGCAGTTGCGAAGGATCGGGCGATCGAATCGATGATGCACGCGGGTGATAAATTTGTACTCAACGTGCTGGAAGAAGGCAATTATCAAAGCCTGATGAAGCACTTTTTGAAGCGTTTTGCTCCTGGTGCCGATCGATTTGCCGGAGTTAAAACTCAACCAGCTACCAACGGTTCTCCGATTTTGACTGATGCTTTGGCCTACATGGAATGCGAAGTGGTTAGCCGGATGGAACTTTCGGATCATCATATCGTATATGCGACTGTAGATAGCGGCCGCGTATCCAATCCCGAAGCACTACCGGCGGTGCACCACCGCAAAGTCGGAAATCACTATTAGTCAGTTGACAGTTGACCAAAAGCCCGCCAGGGACTTAAGTCCCTGGCTAATAGCTTAAGTCCTCTGAAGAGGACTGAAAAAAAGACTTTTAAACTGATTAAGTAGGTAGCCATAAATAAACGATGCCATCGTTAGCTGAAACAGGCTTCGGTAAACAAACCATGACAGCGTTTAATTTTGTCCTTCTACTTATACCATTTTTCTTTCATATCCGGTACAGATAAAGGACGACAAGACGTTGTAATTATCTGCTTTCCCTAGTTTGCAAAAGTCTGTCATAACTTTAAAAAAATGGTATTAGTCCTCTTCAGAGGACTTTCGCTATGAGGCAGGGACTTAAGTCCCTGCCGGACTAAGGGAAAGAGCGTGTTTGTTGATACCAATACAATCACTCCGCCCAGCTTACCTTTACAAAGTGATAGGTGTAATAAATGACAAACGCTCTAATTTCTATGCCCGCATCTAATACCAAACCCCGCGACGTGCAGTTTGTCCCAATTGCCACAGATACCGCAGCAGTGCGATCGCGCACTTGGGACAGACTAAAATTTGAAGTAGAATACTCCCTGCAAAGGGGGACAACAGCCAACAGCTATCTCATTCAAGCTGACAAAACTGCTTTGTTCGACCCGCCGGGGGAATCTTTCACCCAAAATTATCTGGAATCTTTGCAGAAACGGGTGGACTTGAAAACCCTGGATTACATAATTTTGGGGCATTTCAATGCTAACAGATCCGTCACGATCAAAGCTTTGTTAGAATTGGCTCCGCAAGTAGCTTTTGTTTGCACGAATCCAGCCGCGATTGGTTTGCGATCGGCTTTTCCCGAACAAGAATTAAACATTATGATCGTTCGGGGTGAAGAAACTCTCGATTTAGGTAAAGGTCACAAATTAAAATTCCTGGCGACTCCGACTCCCCGCTGGCCTGACGAACTTTGTACCTACGATCCGCAAACTCGAATAGTGTTCACTGACAAATTTTTTGGTTCTCACGTTTGCGGCGATCAAGTATTTGATGAAGGGTGGAGTGTTTATAGCGAAGATCGGCGCTATTATTACGATTCTCTGCACGCATCTCAGGCGAAACAAGTGCTGACTGCAATGGATAAATTAGCGGATTTGCCAACAGCATTTTATGCTCCAGGTCACGGCCCGATCGTCCGTTACGGCCTCCACGAATTGAGTAATTTGTATCGGGAATGGAGCCAACAACAAAATTCAAAAGACTTGACAGTTGCTTTGATTTATGCTTCGGCTTACGGCAATACTGCTACTTTGGCGCAGGCGATCGCCAAAGGGATTACGAAGGCCGGTGTTGCTGTAGAAAGCATCAATTGCGAATTTGCCGAACCGGGAGAAATTCAAGAGGCGATCGAGAAATGTGCCGGATTTATCATCGGTACTCCGACTCTAGCAGGACACGCGCCGACGCAAATTCAAACTGCTTTGGGAATTGTGTTGTCTACAGCCACTAAAAGCAAATTAGCCGGGGTTTTCGGTTCCTTTGGCTGGAGCGGCGAGGCGATCGACTTAGTGGAAGGAAAATTAAAAGATGCTGGCTATCGGATTGGATTTGAGCCGATTCGAGCCAAGTTTAAGCCGACGGCGGCGACAATTCACGAGTGCAAAGAAGCGGGAACGGATTTTGCTCAAGCTTTGATTAAGTCGCAAAAATTGCGGGCGCCGAAAGCGCAGTTGACTGGTGGGAGCGATCGCACGGAACAAGCTGTAGGAAGATTGGTAGGTTCGCTGTGCGTACTCTCGGCGCGGCGCGGGGATGTTACGAGTGCGATGTTGGCTTCGTGGGTGTCGCAAGCCACGTTTAGCCCTCCGGGTTTGACGATTGCGGTGGCTAAAGATCGATCGATCGAAGCTTTGATGTACGCCGGAGATAAATTTGTGCTGAACATCTTAGCAGAAGGGCGACAGTTGCGGAAGTATTTCATGAAAAACTTTGCTCCGGGAGAAGACAGATTTGCCGGAGTTGAAACAACAGAAGCTAGCAACGGCTGTCCGGTTTTGACTGAAGCTTTAGCTTATCTCGAATGCGAAGTGATAAGTCGGATGGAATGCGGCGATCACTGGGTGGTTTATGCAGCGGTTGAAAACGGTAATTTGTTGAAAAATGACGGGGTGACAGCCGTGCACTACCGGAAATCGGGGAGTCATTATTAAGCTGCGATTAGGACACGGCATTGGCCTCAATCGTGTCAGCTTAAGGTCAAAGGTATTCAGAGATTGCTGTTTATAGCAGAGACCAGATCCCCCCTAACCCCCCTTAATAAGGGGGGGACAAGAGTGTTCTGTTTCGTCAACCCCTACTCCCCGAGGATGGGGGAGACAGGATTCCTCTCAAAGTCCCCCTTCTTAAGGGGGATGCGAGGGGGATCAGGCCTCTGCTATAAACGAGAGATCAAAGGGTTTTCAAACTGGTTGTTGACACGACGCAAAGCAATTCCGTGTCCCTTCCCTAAAAATATATCGAAGTTTGTAGGGTGCATCAGCTTTGTCAGGTGCGTCGCTATCCGTTACATCCGCTACAAAATCCGTTGCCGAACTTCCTTCCATCCGTTACATCCGCTACATCCGCTACAAAATCCGTTGCCGAACTTCCTTCTCCTACGACAATTTCTTGAGTTCTGCTGCGGTTTGGTTGAGCAGTTCCGTACAAACTTTAACTTCAGCAATGCTAGTAGCAGTTTCTGTTGTTCCTAAGTTAACATGGTTCATTGCTTCGAGAACTTGTTGAATCGCGATCGCCTGTTGGTTAGCATTCAGAGCAATTTGTTGATTGTTCAAAAATACCTTATCTATCGCCTCTGCAACACCCGCGAAAATTTCTGTTGTCCCTCTAGCTTGTTTAATTCCTTGTGCTGCGGTTTTTGAACCTTCATCCGTTACCATCACCGTGTTGCCGATCGCAACTTGAATTTCTTTAGTTAGAACATTAATTTTCTCGGCTGATTGTTTGCTTTCATCAGCTAGTCGCCTAATTTCAGTCGCGACTACCGCAAAACCCTTGCCATTTTCCCCAGCACGCACTGCTTCCACAGCGGCATTAAGAGCTAGCATATTCGTTTGGTTCGCGAGATCTGCTACCAACTCAGAAATCCCACTAATTTTAACAGTATTTTCGTTCAAGTATGTAATCTGTTTGGCGATCGCGTCTACTTTTTCTTGCAGAGCTACTATTCCCTCCATCGTCTTTTCTACAGATTGAGTCCCCGACTCAGCTAGGGTTAGCGCTTGATGGGACGAGACTGCTGATGCTTCTGCTTGCTTGGCCGACAAAGACGAAGCAACACTTAACTCATTCATCGTCGCAGTCGTTTGATTCACAGCATTAGCTTGCTGAGATATGGTGTATTCTTGCCGATCGACTGCGGCAGTAATTTGCATGGAAGAAGAGGCAATCTTCTTGACAGATTGCACGATGGGGTTAACAATATCGCGGCTGACGATCGCAGTCAAGACTGCTGCGGACAACAAAGCCAAGATCACAGTACAGACTAGCAAAACTGTCAAACGCTGAATATTAGCTTCAATTTCCTGATGTTTTGTTTCCCCAACTTTTCGCTGGAGTTCGATTAGTGCAGAAAAGGCTTGAACTGTTTCGGCACCAAAAGGAGTTGTCGTAGCTGCGCGATACTCTGCTGCTTCCTTAAGTTTACCTGCTTGCTGCAACTCAAACCACTTCGGCCTGGCTGCAATATACCTGCGATAAGCATCTTGCAGCTTATCGAAAGCAACTTGCTCTTCTGCGGTGAGTTCGCCTCTGGCATATTCTCGCAGGTTATCGTGAATTATTTTGTATAATTGTGGCTCTTCGGTCAAAATGTCCGATCGCTTGGATGGTAAAACGATAAACTGTGGGAAGCCGTAACGCAGCTTCCATAAAGCTGACTCTGAGTTGGCTAGAGCCACCGTCCCCTTAACTTGATATATATACAATTTCTCTGCATCTTGTGCTAATTCAACGGTGTTCCGCCAACCCACAAATCCGACAACTGCGAGTAAAGCGGTCAAAGCTCCAAAGCTGGCCAACAATTTAGCTTTAATTCCTAAGTTCATTTTTTTTGCTAATTTGCAATGCAGACTGTTTTCTACTAGCGCTATCGATCGCGAATGAGAATTAAATAACTTATACTCTTGAAAGTGGGATGGGCGTCCCGCCCGTCCAAAAAGGGCGGGCGGGACGCCCATCCCACAATAACAATTAAAATTGTAAGTTATTGACAGGAGCGACTCCTTACTTTTCCTCAGCAGTCTTGGACGGCCAGAGATAGATAGCGCCAGAAATTAAAGTTAAAGCCACAGAAACCCAAAACGCAATTAATGCCGGAACGTTCCACGCTTCCGAGAGGGGAGCGATTAAAAGTGCGATCGCCACAATCTGACTCACCGTCTTCAACTTGCCCCAAATATTAGCTCCCGAAATCGTAGTTTTATTAACACGCCACCCCGCAATTGTCAACTCCCGCCCCAGAATTAAAAACACTGCCCAAGCCGGGACTTTACCCAACTCAATCAACACTAAAAGCGGCGCGAGTACCAATAATTTATCCACCAAAGGGTCGAGAAACTTTCCCAAATCGGTAATTTGGTTCAGCTTCCTAGCCAAATACCCGTCCAGCCAATCAGTAGCAGCAGCTACTACAAAAATTGCAGTACAAATCCAGCGGCTTTGGGCGCTTGGGTCGTACAAACCGTAGAGCAGAAACGGCACTCCCAGCAAACGAGAAAAAGTAATCAAATTAGGCAAATTCATAACAGAAGGAAGAAGGAAGAAGGAAGAAGGAAGAAGAAGGAAGGGGAGCATCTCAGTTTTGCATTTACAGTGCGAGCTTAAGAGCTCGCGTGCTTGTAGAAGCACGCGAGCGGGGACACTCGCACTACCATAAAAAATGCTTCTTGCAAAAGTGAGATGCTCCCGAAGGAAGAAGGAAGAAAGAGGAAAAAAATTAAGGGCAAGCTTTTTACAAGCTGGCCCTTAATTTAACATTTTTTGTAGCTGTTTAACTTGGAGAAAAACAGCTTTTAGCTCTATATTCATCTAATTGTAGCCCACAAAAAAGAAACAGACAACCCAAAACAACCGATCGATTAACACGCACCGTGTTTATTCAATACAACCCAAATAGTTTTGCAAATCAGGTTGATGTCGTAGACAACAGACCACTTGCGCTGATAGTCGAGATCCATCCGCACAATATCGTCAAAGTCTTTAACTCCAGACCTGCCGTTGACTTGCCACTCCCCAGTCAGACCGGGTTTGACATTTAAACGCTGCCAGTGAAAATCGTCGTAGCCTGCGACCTCATCGGGAGTTGGCGGTCGAGTTCCCACCAAGCTCATGTCCCCAACTAACACGTTCCAGAATTGAGGTAACTCGTCCAAGCTAGTGCACCGCAAAAAGCTGCCGATGCGGGTAATTCGCGGGTCATTGTCATTCTTGAAAATGTGACCCTTGGCTTGGTTGGTAACTAGGTGTTTGAGATTTTCTGCACCTACAACCATCGATCGCAATTTCCAGATTCTGAAATGCCGCCCTTTGAAGCCACAGCGAACTTGACTGTAAAGAAGCGGGCCCGGACTGTCCAAAAACATCACTACCGCTACCGGCACTGCCACCGCCCCAGCAATTGCCAGTCCTAACAACGAGCCCAAAATATCGATCGACCGCTTGACCTTACTTGTTACGGATCGGTGAAGCGGTTGTTTTGATACACAAACTCTGTAAGTAGGTTTCGGAACAAATAAAGAAAGCATTTCTGATAAGACTGATAATGTAGAGGCACCCATCACAAATTTCATCGGATTTGTCTCAAGATTTAACAGGATTTCACGTCTATCCTATGAGACTCTCCCGAGCGCGAGAACACAAACTCCTGGGCTTTGCACAATCTTTAAAAAGTTGCAACACTTTTATAAAGTTTCTGTATATTTCATTTATAAAAATATAAATATTCCGTAAAATCCACTGCATTTACTAAAAAAAACTGAGTTTTTGCGATCAAAAACTCGGTTTCTACGGAGAATATTTGGGGAAGACAAAGAGAATTGCACTGAGAAAACCGGTTTTTTGCAGTTTACCGATCGATATCCGTGCAAACATCCCAAGCAATTGTCAGTGGCTCTAACAATTTTTGCTGGCTGCTAGAGGCGAGGAGGCCCAAATATTCGCGAACAACAGAGGCGTGTTCCACATTCAAACGATAACCCCGCGAAACATCTTCAAAGAAAAGCGGCTCGGTCAAAATTGCTTCCCAATCGGGATTTTGCCTCGACTCCTCGGCTAGCAGCATGAAATCTTCCTCCTCTGGCAACAATCCCGCCGGCAATCTTCCTTCCAAAATCCCCAGAATTCGGGGCTCACAGGTGCGGGTGTTCACGCCCTGCCGTTCGAGCAACTGCAAAATTTCCTCAAAGCTCAGAGTTTTCTTACCCAAAACCTGCATTAATTCCCACAGCAGAAAAAAGTCGCTGTACTGTTGCTGCCGTACATCCAAAATTTGAGGATAGAGAGCTAAACTTGCCAACCCGCAGGCAACTTGACCGCTTTTTTTTGAAGAGTTTGTGCTTTGAGATGCGGAATTTGAGGCAAAATTGTAAATTTCCGAAATATCTCGATCGCTCTCCAATTCGCGATCTTGAACCACGATCGCATTTGGCAGCTTTTGCCGCAACCAGCGGGCGATCGCAGGCCAACCACCCATGCCCCCCGTACAAATGGCCTGATTGATTCGTGCCGGCGACATTCCCGCGCGGCTGAGCAAAGCATTCAATTCACGATTCAACTGCTGTACAAAAGGCACTAAAACCAAACTTTCCAAATCTCGACGCTTCACATCCCAATGCTGCTCGCCAATATCAAAAACAAAACTTTCTTGATGTTGCAAAATAACTTTCAGATGCCTTGCCGCCTCTAACAATTGCAGGCCAAAATCTGAAGATTGCAACCGCTGCTGCAATTGATAGCGACTCGGCAAATCTGGATGACCCGGACGCGGCAAATCGATCGACATTCCCCAAGTTTCATTCTTAGCCAACAACTGACAAATAATATCCTGATCGAAAGCATTGCCAGCCGCATCAAAACTTTGGCAAGTAAAATCAGCACGTGTTAAATCTTGAAGATTTTCCGGCAACTCAACCACGGCTAATTCCACCGTGGCCGCCCCCGCATTCACAATCAAAGTTCCCCCGCTAAAAGAGGAAGCATTGACAGTTAGCGGTGCAGCTTCTGCGAGGGATCTTTCCATAGTATCGATCGCCCCAGATTGAACTCCAGTAGCATTTTTCAGAGGAGTTACAGCAGCAACCAAAGTGGCGATCGCATCGGGAACCACAAAAATTTGCGCGCCCTCAGCCACCAGATCCGCGCCCAAAACAGCCTCCCGCAGGTTAAACCCATAGGCCTGGGACCAGCTCGCAGGAGTCCCCAAAATCACACCCTGCAAGTCTTGCAGCGCCGCATCCAGGATTTCTGGCGTCAGTCCCGAAGCTTTACAGATTAAATTGGAAATTGGCAAGAGAGCCGAATTCGCCCCCGCCCTCGCAGAATCGAAAACTTCCGGCGATGTGCGAAATTTTTGCCCCTGGTGCTTGCGATTCAAAGTAGCCAGCAGCGCCCGCACAGCGTGCAGCGGTAGGGCGATCGACACAGCCCGATCGGACGACAATTGCAACAGCGGTTCGTACATCCCAGCAGTTGCGCGCTGATAAGGAATGCCCACCTTTAAAGGCAATTTAAAATTTTGCAATAAAAATTCTCCCGCACGCAAATCCAACTGCGGGCATCCCACCGACTTGACTGTCACCTGCGGGCCGCTGGTGGGGGTTGGGGCTGTTTCCTCGATCGCCGCGACGGAGGGAATCCGACAACTGGCGCTGGCTGCGGAAACCTCAGCCTGGGCTGTTTCCCAGTAAATTGGGTGCAACTGGCCTTCTTCGCGATCGAGCAAAGCCGCCGACAGCCCGCTGGAACCGAAATCAATGCCCAAATACCAGCGAGAATTCTGGCGTTTTGGGGATTGAGAAGATGGAGGGGCGATCGCACCTGGAACAGAATGCAGCGCTGACTCTTGCTGCTGCCCAACAGCAAACTCTCTAGATTCGGTTATCTCCTCAACAACCCCGGCTTTACTCTGTCTGGAAATTAGGTTTTTTTTTTTGACTTTTTGGAGGATTTGACGGCATTTCCTGGGTTTCCGGAGTTTGGGCCACTTCTGGATCGGTATCCTTCAAACTCGCCAAAATCTCATCTAGCGTCAAATTCGATTCATCTTCACCAGCAAACAAATCATCATCAAGTTCGTGTTCCAAAACAAAGGGTTCATCTTCAGATGAAAGTTCCAACTCATCGGAGAACAAATCCTCCAGCGATCCGAGTTCTTCCTGGGCCGCTTCCGCAAAGGGATTGTCTGCACCCTCGTCGGGGGAACTCGCCAATAAATCCAAGCTGTTAGCAGCACTGGAAGTCGATCGCCGTTCCGCTTTATTGTCCGATCCTTCGAGATTGTAGAGATCTGCCTCCAACAGTTCCATCGTACTCACATCCAACTTGAGAGCTCGATCGAGGTCATCTTCTAAGGCCTCAACCGGCAGCAAATCCTCCTCCGGCGAAGCTTGGATGTAAACATCATTGAGTCCTTGGGACGAGTTTCCAAAATCGCCAGTTTGAACATCGCGGGCACTGGGTACACGGGGGTTCCTGGGTTGGTTCGGACTCATTTCTGCTGGCGGTGGAGGCACAGCAGCAGTGTCGAAATGCTCGCCTAGGTTTTCTCGATCGTCCAAATCAAGTTGCGGAGCGATCGAACTTAAAGCTGACGGTTCCGAAACCTGAGATACTGTTGGCTCGATCGAACTTAAGGCTGACGGTTCTGAAACCTGAGTTACTGTTGTAACTTGCGGTTCAAATAAATCTTCAGTATCTAAAGTTAGAGCCTCTACAGAATTACCGATTGCGAATTCTGAATCTTCATCTGCTAGAACAGCTTCCTGCGATTCGCCTTCATCCAGCAGATTTGCAAACAAATCTTCCGCAGAATTTAGGGTTTCTGTCGTTTCACGCTCTGCTGCGGCTGGAGATGGTGCGGCTTCTGTTTCCGCAACATTTTCAGTATTTTCGATCGTGAAATCTTCCAGCTCTAATTCTAGTTCGGCGACTGATTCTCCCGCGAACAAACTCGCGTACAAATCCTCAACATTTTCGTCATTTTCTGCTAACAGATTTTCCGAATCAGCACCCGAAAAGCGAGTTACCTGTCGAGGGATTGCCGGTGAAGAACCAAACAAATTATCTTCTAAATCCGGGAGCGAGAGAGGGGCTTCAACGCGATCGCGATCGCGCCTCAACTGTCCGAATTGCGGAGAAATTTCTGTCCCGGCGTAGGGCAATCTGTCTTGTTCTCCAAGTTCGCCGCTGCGCTCTTCACTTTCGGTATCGGCTGGTGGGTGGATCTGAGTATTTGAGAAGGCCCCAGTGACAACAGAGCGGGCGACGGCGGTTGGGGAACCCGTTTCGACATTTGGCAGGGCGATCGGCTGCTGCACGTAGGAAGAGGCATCTCGTCCCAACTGTGCCACCAAGTGGTTGACAAAAGTCGCGAACATTGCCTCGCTCTGCTGGCTCAAACCATACATATTTTCGAGTCCTTGTCCCAAGGAAGCTTGATAGCTTTGCAGATTTGCTTCCAAAGCCTCGAACACGATACCCATCGTAGAATCGAGCCTCATCAGCAGACTGTCAGCACTAGCTTGGAACCGTTGCATTTGCTCCAATCTCTGAGCAGGTGTCAGCAGCGGGTGTTCTTCTGAAGTTTGTGGGCTTAAAGCCGATTGCTGCGATTGTGCAGCACTGCTTGGCAACAACTGATTTTCTAGGCTACTGAAAATTTGGGATAAATCGCGATCCAAGGTTTCTTCCAAGCGCCCCGTCAGTACCTGCAAGAAATCAGAAATGATTTGCTGTTGGTTTGCTTGTTGCTGGGCTAGGGATTGTTGTTGCTGCCGTTTTGCTTCTAGCTGTTTGATTTCTAATGTGAGAGCTTGCTGCTCTTGTCGCAGAGCTGCTATTTCTTCTTGGAGCGGCCCCGTCAGGCCAGAACGCAGGTTGGTGATTTCCTCGGTGACGGCAAGCATAATTTGCTCTGTTGGTGAGGGGCGATCGACCCTCGGCGGCATTTTGGGAACTGGAACTGGTTCTGGGCGGACAGTTGGGCTAGCGGGGGCCTTGCGGGCAGCTACCTTTGAGTCTGAGGAAACCAGATAAGCGCGAACTCGCTCCAAAAGTTGGCGCTGGTGGACAGTATCGATCGAACCCGTCCAAGGCAAGCGGGGTGCGGGCTTGCTGAGTACCTCATCAATCTCAGCAATCAGTGCTTGAATTTTGTACTTCTGAGAATTCAAGGGCGGAACCTCTTGGGAATGCGGCTAGGGATAAACTTTATACAAAAAAGATTGAAGTCAGGCGGCAGCTATGCCAATAGATAGAATAATCTGAATGCGAGTCCATCAATAATTGACTAATATTTTCTGACAACTTTGAATTAACCTTTTGCTTTTGCCTTCGGATGACTTCTATTGCCCATCATAGGTTAGCCGGTACTTCCGCATCAAATGCCCGCTTCTGTTCACTGCAAGTCCTCTCAAATTCTGCGGCTGCTTTCCTGGTTTCCGGACACAGACAGGCGATTCCCGAAGACGGATAGCAGCGATCCCGAACTGCCACTGCCTCACCCATAACCCCGATTTTGGGGCGGTGGCAGTTCGAGCCGGTCTCTCCTCTGGTAATACGGTAAATTTTTGTTTCCCTCTTTCACAGACTTGGGAAAAACCTCAAACAATCTGCGATTTGGGATTCCCGGATTCGGGCTTGTCCCCGTGCAGTCGATTTGAACAACCTTTTATGATAGCTTTCGATCTGTGTTCGTGGCTAGAGATTAATGGTACAATAATCTGGGGGTAGCATAAAAAATTGCTGGAAACTTGGTCGGTTTCGGTTGCCAAGAGCGCCAAACTTTAGCCTGGTAATTGCTGTGGATTTTCTTGGTAGTGCTGACATTTGACAGGTTCGAGGCAGTTGCGTTCGGATGTGGTCGCTGTCTGTCCGGTGTGCGGACTTGTGCTTCTGTTAGCCGATCGACTGCCGGGCCTGCTGACCACAAATCTCTCAGCAGTGTTAAACTTGTCATCGCGAAGTGGTTGTCTTCGCTAACTGGATCGCTCTGTCCCTTGCCGCTGCTTAAATTTTGTTAATAAAATTGGGTCGGCGGTATGTATCTAAACAATTATGGTATAGTCTTTAGTTTCTAGCTCGCAATCAGAGCTTGAGGCTATTAATTCCCATATTCGACCTTTGACCGCAAAACTTTAGAGGAAAAATTGCCGATTTTAGATCCTTGTTCCTCAAATGCTTGAATCTCAAATCGATCGAATGACTCGGCTGCAAGCTATTTCTAACTGCCCAGCGCAGCTCAAGCGCATAAATTAAAATGATGGCCTCATGGAAGACCGCTTTAACGCCCGAGATCCGCAGTCAAATATAAATCAATTGATAGTTTCTACTCCTTTTTTTGCAGGTTTGCCTGACCCTGTAATCGAGAGAGCAACTGTCCACATCGTTACCCGCAGTCATCCGTCAAATCAAGTGATTTTACTAGAAAATGACTGGGGAACATCAGTGTATTTTATATTGGATGGTTGGGTGAAAATTCGCACCTACAACCTAGACGGAAAAGAAGTAACGCTGAATATTTTAGGGAAAGGAGAACTGTTCGGGGAAATGGCTGCGATCGAAGAAGCACCGCGATCGACAGATGTCATCACCCTAGCCCCCACACTGATCGGCAATATGCCAGCTCAAGATTTTGTGCAACTCATTCATACCGAGCCCCTCGCAGGCATTCGGCTAGCTCAACTGATGGCCCGCCGCCTGCGGCAAGTCAACCGGCGCCTGCGTTTGCGAGAGTCTGACAGTACCTCGCGAGTAGCAGACATTCTCTTATTTTTGGCCGAGGGGCAAGGCAAAATTATGGAAGCAGGAGGTACAGAAATACCCAACCTGCCGCACAGAGAATTAAGTAGCCTCAGCGGGCTGGCTCGGGAAACGGTAACGCGAGTGCTGAGCAAGCTGGAAAAAAAAGGAACTATTCAGCGCGAACGTGACGTTTTGTGCATTCCCGACCTACACGCCTTGGAGCGTCTGTTAGTCTAGAAGTATCAGAGATTGTTAATTTGAATCTCATGCAAAAAAACTCTCTGTTAACTACTAATGATGATTGCGCGCCGGAGGTAAAGCTGTGAGTTTTAAGAAAATTTTCGCCGCCGTAGATGATTCCGATCTAGGTCACCGCGTCTTCAGTCAAGCCTTAGAACTAGCGTCGATCGATCGCGCCCAGATGATGCTATTTCACTGCGTTACTGTCAACTCCCTCGGCGAGGCGGCAGTGCCAATTCCCGTAGATTTGGGCATGAATGTCCAGTTAATGGATCAAACTTATCAAGCTCAACGTTTGCTGCTGGAAAGGGAGGTAAAACAGTCTGAGGATTTGCTGAAAAATTATAGCGAGGTTGCAGCCAAACAAGGATTGCAGGTGGAATTTGACTGCAAAATGGACGGAGATCCGGGGCATTGTATCTGCGATCGCGCCCAAAATTGGGGCGCAGATTTAATAATAGTCGGGAGGCGGGGCCGCACGGGGCTTACAGAAGCTTTCCTCGGGAGTGTTAGCAATTATGTTGTTCACCACGCATCTTGTTCGGTATTTGTAATTCAGGAAGTCAAAGCCCAAAAATGATCCGGCCCAAAATTTTCCTGAGAACATCAATCTAAAATAAGACTGGCGTCTGTACTTAAGCCCGGTTTCTGGTAACAATATTAAATTTGGTGGCGAGGCATCCAAACAGTGAAACCGGAAATCAATCTTATGGCTTGCCAGTCTCGTAAAATCTCAAACCTAAAATCTAAAATCGGGAAATCGGGAATCAGACGTGTAGCACGCAAGTCCCCTAAAATCTAAAATCTAAAATCTAAAATCTAAAATCTAAAATCGGATGAGTGATTTTTTGTCAGCAGATGCCGCGTCTAATTCGGGCAGTTCACCCAGCACCAATAATGAGCCGCAAACCGCCACTTTTTCAGCAATGGCGGGCGATCGCAAAAATCCCGCTCCCCGGACGCCCGCCGCTGGAGAAGCTCCTTTGAGGCTCGTAGAAACGGCATTTTTGGCAAGTACCGCTAGCTTGATTTGGCTGATAAATTATTACTTTCCGCTGGGCCCGTTGCTGCGGGTGTTTTTCCCGGTGCCCATTGCCCTAGTTTACCTGCGTTGGGGCAACAGAGCCGCTTGGATGTCAGCTTTGGTTTCCGGTTTGCTGCTGTCTGTACTGATGGGCCCAACGCGGAGCATTTTATACGTGATTCCTTTTGGAATTATGGGAGTTGCGCTGGGAGGACTTTGGCGGCGCAAAGCGAGTTGGTCTGTCTCTATTACTGTGGGGGCGGTAATTGGTGCTGTCGGCTTCTTTTTTAAGTTTTGGCTGCTGTCAGCTTTGGTGGGTCAAGATCTGTGGGTTTATGTAACCGCCCAGGTAACGGAGATTGTGGAATGGGTGTTTGTGAAGCTGGGCTGGCTGAGCGTGCCGAGTTTGAGTACAATTGGGGCGATCGCCGCCGGGATGATTTTGGTTAACAATATTGTCTATTTATTTGTAGTGCATTTAGTAGCTTTGCTGCTGTTAGATCGTTTGGGAAATCCGATTCCGCGGCCGCCGCGCTGGGTGCAAGTTTTAATCGATTATGAGGAGTAATCGGAAGTCATTAGTCATTAGTCATTAGTCATTAGTCATTAGGAAGAAGGAATAAGGAAGAGGGAAGAAGGATTTTGTAACAGATTTAACAAATGGATGTTGAGGGAAGGAAAAAAATCAAATTATCCGCTTTGCCTCTTTCTAGTTTTTCCGGCAATTACCAATTCTTCATTACCAATTCCCCATGACTAATGACGAATAACTAATAACTAATGACTACTGACTACTGACTACTGACTAATTATGATTCATGTTTATACAGAAATTGAACAGGGCCAACGGTGGCTCGATCGCCATCGGGGACAAAAACCGATATTTGCCTGCGTGTTAGGATTCACCGCAACTGGCTTAATTCCGGGGATTTCCGCAGCAGGAGCAACCCCGCGCGATCGACAATTTACTTGTTTGGCCGATGCAGAATTTTTGTACAACGGCCCCCAACCGTCGCCGCAGTATCCCTTGCCGCCCCTAGAAGCCGGTGCATCGCCGGTACTAATATCTCGCGCTGTAGTCGAAGCTTTGGAAATTCCGCTTTACCTGTTTAATGCTGGTTTACCCCTGCCACCTCCCGTACCTGCCATTGATTTGGGCGGTACTGCGGCAAAGTGTCTTACTTCGGGGAATGCTTTGGAACTAGAAACAGTCAAACATTTGCTGGAACAAGGGTTAATTTGGGGAGCTAAATTGGCGGCCCAAACTAATGGCAGTTATTTGATTTTAGGGGAGTGCGTAGTTGGTGGCACGACTACTGCTTTGGGCGTGTTAATGGGTTTAGGTATTGCAGCGGCGGGTAAGGTTAACAGTTCTCACCCTACCTGCAATCACGCTCAAAAATTGGCTGCGGTGACAGCGGGACTCAATAATGCTGGGTGGGAAATTGGCATAAAAAATAGCACTCCCCTGGATTTGGTGGCGGCGGTGGGCGATCCGATGCAGATAGCGGTGGCCGCAATGGCGATCGCCGCGAGTCGGACTTGCGGGGTACTCTTGGCTGGTGGCACGCAAATGCTGGCAGTGTACGCTTTGATGCAAGCCCTAGCCCGCGAATATGCTCTGTTATGGCGTCCCGAACAAGTCGCGGTGGGGACTACGCGCTGGGTGGCTGAAGACCCCACAGGGGACACCGCAGGACTCGCGTCAGAGATCGGCGGTGTGCCTCTGTTGGCTGCACAGCTAAGTTTTGCGAGTTCTCGCTACCCGCAACTGCAAGCTTACGATCGCGGGTATGTTAAAGAAGGTGTCGGTGCGGGTGCGTGCGCGATCGCCAGCGGCTTGACTGCAAATTGGACTCCAACCCAACTGCTGCAAGCTGTAGAAGCCCTAGCCTCGCGCTGTGAAATTCAACAGTAAAACCGGGTTTTTCGTTTTCCGTGCGTCTCGGAATCTGAGGGATTAAATATGAAAAATTCAGATGTGCGATCGAGCTGCGAACCTGGTTGTGCTGCTCAATTAGCTTCGTTTGGGCTGAATAATTATATCATTTTCTGTAGCATTTTTGCTTTCAGATTTACAGAACATTCTACACAATATCTCGCTTTGATGCAGTATTCCTACTGTGAATCGTGCGAGACAAAAACACTCTATTCAATGACTCTATAAGTAGACGAGCATAAAGCAAGGGAAGTTGTATTTTTTCTCTCTATTTAATGCCGATCGCCAGCAGCAATATTTAATTAGACCCGCCTCCGCCTACCTGTTGCGAGTGCATTCTTTTGGCGAGCAACTGTTCTTCCAAGGCAGCAATTCGATTGTAAGCTGCTGTTAGCTGAGCTGTTAGGCGCTGGATTTGAATCTCGGAACTCAGCTCTTTTTCCAGGCTTTGAGAATTCTTGTCAAAGTAGCTGTCATCTAACAGTATGTCTTTGTGTTCGAGGATGCCGTCGATATTGCTGTAGCTTTGATAGGGGGAGGTTTTGTAATTTCCTGCCCTCAGGGAGCGATCGTCCCTATGCTGCTGAGCTAGCTTCGTCTCTTTTGCGGACTCCAATAACTTTTCATTGAGGTTTTCTATGAGTTTGTACAAGGCATCGACTTGTTGGCTCAATACTGTAACTTGCTGGCGTAGCGCTTCCATGCAGTCATCCTCGGGATAGTAACTTATATCTTTACATATTAGGGAAATCTTTACATAAGTGGGATTTATCACTAAATTATTTAATTTTTGACGTAATTGTTGTGTTTCAAATCCTGACTGTAGGTTGAGATACTCAGCTTGAGGATTTTAGATTTTAGATTTTAGATTTTCTTGGATGCTGAAACGAGGTTTGTTATTTGTTATTTGTTAGCTCCCATGCTGCGTTCAAACCTTCAATCAGAGTTAAACAAAAACTCGGTGTCTGAGAGTGGGAGTCTCTCCAGGAGAGTGAGATTGACTCGGCAGTCAATTTTCCATTTTTCGATGTGAGATTGTTATGGAGGCAGCAACCGGGTTTTTTAGTTATTAAACTGTCGCGGATTTAAAAGGGATTTTTCGCTTCGGTTGTGGAAAAAGCGTCATCGAACGGCAGAGTGCTGTGCTTTTGCGGTTTCGTTATATTAAGGAATGTAACACAGATACAGGCGATCGCCCGCCAAGACCGGCGAAACTACCCCAAAGCAATTTGGAGCTCACAAACGAGGCGTTAAGTTGACGGCAAGAGTAGCACCGAGTCCGATCGCAGCAGAAGCGAGTACAATGGCTCTGTGTTGGAAAAAGAAATAAGACAAATCGGTGCGGACTACCGGACTCGACAAACAATTATTTCCCGGGTCGCAGAACACAAAACATCGGTCAATATTTAGAAAAGCGGATTCACAGGTGAAACGAAGGTCTTTGCTATTGGGCGCAGCCACCCTAACTTTAAGTCAATTGGCGGCAGGTTGCGACTCGAAACCCACTCTCAAAATTCGATCGCTCAAAAACGGTATTCCGGCCCAACTCGCAAGCAAATTTAGCCGCGATTTACAACCGTCTCCGCAGTTACAGGTAACTCAGGAAGGGCAATTAAAAGAATTATTCGCCCTTTTGCAGGAGTGGAAACGGACGCCGGAAGCCAAAAATCAAGCTGACTTGGTGATGTTGGGCGATTATTGGCTGACTGTGGCAATTCGGCAAAAATTGATTCAGCCGATCGATCCTGCTAAAATTGCTAATTGGTCGCAATTGCCCGAAAGATGGCAAAAACTCGTCAGACGCAACGCTGACGGCCAATTAGATGCTAAAGGTCAAGTTTGGGCTGCACCTTACCGCTGGGGAAGTACGGTAATTGCCTATCGAACCGACAAATTTAAGGCTTTGGGGTGGACTCCTACTGATTGGAGTGACTTGTGGCGAGTGGAATTGCGCGATCGAATTTCGCTACCCGATAGCGCGAGAGAAGTTATCGGTTTAACATTAAAAAAACTCGGAAAATCTTACAATACGCAGCAATTAGATAAAGTCCCAAACCTCAAAAAAGAACTCGCAAATTTGCACGCGCAAGCTAAGCTTTACAGTTCCGATTCTTACTTGCAACCGTTAATTTTAGGCGATACTTGGTTGGCAGTAGGTTCCTCGGCCGACGTACTACCGCTGCTGCAAACTCAAAGCGATATTGCTGTAGTAATTCCCGCTTCGGGAACTGCACTTTGGACGGATTTGTGGGTACAACCCGCATCAAAAAAGCCAGTTTCGTTAGGGGAAAAATGGATTAATTTTTGCTTGCAGCCTCAGATTGCGCCTCAATTATCTTTGCTGGCTAAGGCTAGTTCGCCGATAATTGTCGGTATGAAACCGGAGGATTTGCCGACAGATGTTCGCAGTAATCCCGTGTTGTTGCCCGAGGCTAAGATTCTTGCTGCTAGCGACTTTCTGCTACCTTTCGGGGATGCGGGGATTGGGCAATATCGATCGCTCTGGCAAGAAATTCGGCAAGTAGTGAAAGGCTAAAATGTAGGGTGCGTCAGTCACCCACCCACAAGCGCCGAGCAAATTATCAAAACTGACGCACTCCCGACAAAGAAACCGGGTTTTTTATCTAATCTGCGGACTACAGCGAAGGATTTTCGTAAAAAAACCCGGTTTCTGACCCCCGCAGTAATTGCTAAATCATCAAAACTGACGCACCTTAGTTGTAGCTGTAAGGTGCGTCAGCTCTTAAATTCTCATCACCCAAAAATAACTCGCTTCCGGGGCACCCTACTACTGACTTTCACCGTAGGGTGCGTCAGTCACCAGCCCACAAGCGCCGAGCAAATTATCAAAACTGACGCACCTTTGTTGTAGCACTTTTTACAAAAATGAGATGCTTCCAAAGAGCGCCCAAGCGCAACTACGTACCTTAGAACAATAAAAAAATAGCATGGGTTGAAGTGTGGGTATTTTAATTTTAAGAACAATCGTAATTATAACCCACATTCCGCAGATGTGGGTCGGATTTTTTTATCAGTTGTGAAAACTTGGAAGCCAAACGCTTTTGGGCTGAAATTATGCAGTGTTAGC
>RDYN01000193.1 GCA_004293365.1 Oscillatoriales cyanobacterium
CCAACGCTTTACTCGTACCAGAAATTCCCATCGCCGTTCGTAACAATTGTCAAAGCGGACAGTGGACAATCGGCGATACCGATTATGGTAGCAAATGCTCCATGACAATCCTCAAATTCTCCAAATTCTTCGGCAGTTTAGGTCAAACTTCCCACACACTTTGGGGTCAACTCTGGTTTGTCGACGAAACTGGCGAACTGCCGCAAGGAGTTGTCATGGTCACATACATCAAAAACCGCAGTCTGAACGATTTTAACCGTTTAGTCGCATCAGTTCAATCCCGCGGCGTAGAGCCAGCAACCGGAATTTTCATTCCAGAATTTGTCAAGCATTCCGGTCAAAAACCCGACGATAGCGGAGTAGTAAAACCCATCAATTACTACAGTTTAAAATGGTCGTGGAACGAGCGGAAAGACTGGGGAGTTATCGATCAAGCAGCAGCAGTTTTGTCCGATGCGAGCAATCAATCGCGGATGATTGACTTGGAAGGAACCAGGGCTATGATTTGTTTAGATAACCTACCAGCAGCACAAGTTGCGTCTTTAATGGCCGCTCACGCCAACGGTGAAAGCGATGCTATTGCTTTGAATTCCAACGGTAATATGTCGCTGCCATCTGCGGAAGACAGAGCGACTGCTGACTTGTTCTAATTTTGTGGAAAAGGCGCGATTTAATCGCGCCTTTTCCGTAACTGTGACAGCGAAAAGTAAAATGAAGAAATTAACGAAAATTAAAACCCAACCCAACCTGCAAGAAAGCCGTTTGCGAGAAAATTGCGAGCTACTCGACCAAATTCGGGCAGATACAATTAACGACATCGAAAGTCTCACTGTAGACTTCCAGCATATGAGTGTAGTTGCCGAATCTATCCGGCGAAATTACCAAGCTTTGCTCTCGGAAAATCAACTGCTTAAAGACACACTTGTAAGTATAGTTGACGATTGCGAGTGCTGGCAAGCCAATCGGTGCGAGCGCTGTAAAAAGATTCTCAAATCTCTAGAAAGCAATCATCCAAACTTCCCACCAAATGCAGCCAGAAAATATCGATCTATTCTCAGCCAACTCCGGAACTTAGGATAGCTCAACACGTCTTAGTAACAAGGTCTTTAAAAGTTTGAATCAGGAGCAACAAGCCTTATGACACTAGCAACTGCAAAAGATAGCAAAACCAAAATTCTGCAAAATTTTCAGCAGATTTTAGCAGAGAAGAAAAAGATTGAATCTAAAGTCGAAACCAAAGAGCAGTCAGCCGAAAAAGCTAAAAACAAACAACTCCTCGAAGTCGCCTCTACGTACACAATTGACAGCATTGTCAAAGGCTTGGCAGACTTACAATTAGATTTCGGCAGCATCACCAGCGGACTTTCCGAAAAACTGAAGGCGGAATCTGCAAAATTAGATGAGTTAAAAAAGGCGATCGAGATTGAAACCGAACAATTGCAAGAATTGCAGCAAATCCGAGTTGTAGCAGACGCCCTCCACATTTTAACTCAAGAGCATCAAGAAAAATTGACTGTACTCGAACAAAATGCTGCCAACCAGCGCGAAGTTCTTGAAAAAGACACGACACAAAAACGCAAAACTTGGGGGAAAGAACAGCAAGAGTTTGACACTGTAGTTGCCGAAAAAACTGCATTCACAACTAAACAGCGCCAGCAGGAAGCCGCAGATTATCAATACGAATTGCAGCGCGAGCGCAAAATCGAAACCGACGAATACGAAGAAACGAAGCGCAAACTAGAACGGGAATTGCAAGAGTCTACCCGCGAAAAAGATAAAAACTGGGCAGAAAGAGAAAAAGTCCTCAGCGACAATCAAGCGGAGTTTGAAAAGAATCAGACAAAAGCTGCTGGATTTGAAGAAGAGCTCAAACAGGCTTACATCAAAGCCAAAGAAGAAGCAATTCAAGAAGTTTCCCGCGAAGCGAAAGTCAAGGCTGATTTAGCTGACAAAGAATGGGAAGGAAGCAAGCAGGGATATGAGTTAAAAGTACAATCTTTACAGCAGACAATGCAGCGCCAAACCGAACAAATTGCCGAAATTTCCGCGCAACTACAAGCTACGATGAAGCAAGCGCAAGATTTGGCCATGAAAGCTTTTGCGAGCAAAGCTTAAAACCCGGTTTGTAGTGAGGACTTTAGTCCGCATCCGGGTTCGATCTTTCGGACTTTATTCCTGATTTTTTCAAAATTTTCGGACTAAAGTCCTTACTACGAACCTTGAAGGACTAAAGTCCTTACTACGAACCTTGAAGGACTAAAGTCCTTACTAGGAACCTTGAAGGACTAAAGTCCTTACTACGAACCTTGAAGGACTAAAGTCCTTACTACGAACCTGGGAGGACTGAAGTCCTTACTACGAACCTCATTCCCAACTATTAACAAATGAAAAGCCATGAACAAAAAACTTACTGACAAAAGCACTAAGGCTGAAATCTTAGAAGCATACAAGGAAGCAGCGCAAGAAAAAGCTGCGTTAGAATTGCAAATCAAACAGCTAAATGCTTCTCCAAAGCAAGCACCCGCACCAGTACCAGCAGCAGAAAAACCTATTGTGGAGACAAAAAAACCAATGGCTTTAACTCAAACTCAACAAAAAATGCAGTCCACAATTGATAATTTGATTTTGCTGCAATTTGGCTTTGGTGGTGCTGTCAGCGAGTTGTCGGAAAAATTAACTTCGGAAGCTGCTAAACTGGAGGAGTTGCGGCGCACTGTGGGTGAGGAAGTTCAACAACTGCAAGAGTTGCACGGTTTAGAAGATGTTGCGGAAGATACGCTGGATAATTTGATTCAAGAGTACGAAGAAAGTGCGAAAACTTTTACTAACGAACTCAGCGAACAGCGCGATACTGTTGAACAGGAATTGCTGGAACAGCGGCTGGCTTGGGAAAAAGAGCAGGAGTTGCAAAAGTTGGCTGTTAAAGAACGCAATGAGAATCAGCAAAAAAATCGCGATCGGGATGAAGAGTTGTATGATTACGATTTAAATCTTCAGCGAGATTTGGATGTCGAAGAGTATGAACAGCGCCAGAAAAGGCTGTATCAAGAAATTGAAGAGTTTCGCCTGGAACAGGAGAAACAGTGGGCGGAACGGGAAAAATCTATTGCGGAACGGGAAAAATTGTCTGCGGAAGTTAAGGCTAAGGTGGAAGCTTTCCCGAAGGAGTTGGAAGCTAATATCAAGAATGGGAAAGATAATGGTCGCAATATTGGCAATTATCAAGCTAAGGTTAAGGCTGATTTGTCGGCTAAGGATATTGAGGGACAAAAGCAAAATTATGAACTGCAAATTCAAGGGATGTTGCAGACAATTCAAAATCAAGATGCGCGGATTGCGAGTTTGTCGAAACAGCTTGATTCTGCTTTGAAACAGGTTCAAGATTTGGCGGTGAAGGCGATTGAGGGTTCGTCGAATTTGAGTTCTTTCCAAGCTGTGAGGGAAATTGCGATCGAACAGGCGAAGACTCAGCAGAAAAATAAGTAGTCCGCAGTTGTTCGAGTTGTTGTAAGGTGCGCCGGGGCGCACCTTATAGAACCCATTTGAGATCTTTGGGCGATAGCGTAGAATCAAGGCAGAGTAGGTGAATTTGAGTAAATTGAGGTGAGAAATGGGGTATTCAAGTGA
>RDYN01000066.1 GCA_004293365.1 Oscillatoriales cyanobacterium
AGGGCAACTAATTTCTAATGTCATATCACGCTATGGGAAACACTTCTCTAATTATAGCTTACTCCGATCCTTTCCTTCAGGGCACTACCCAAATTCAGACCCGAACGGTGTTAAATGTCGCATGGGCCCGCACTCTATTCAGGAAATAGAAGACCCTGGAAGCAAGGTAAATTTAAATATTGGCAGTTGGCCTGTAGTTGGTACTTTGAAACCAGGGCAGAATTTTGAAATCTATCTGGGCCCTAGCGGATTGGGGGTTTTGTACGATGCCCAACGTCAACCTTGGTTTTTTATAGAAAAAAGTGAGGGTACTGGCGGGCCGAGTAATTGTTTTGTTCAGGCTAACAGCAGTTTTGTGCAACCCGTACAGCCTCAGTAACCTTGATAAATAATATTTGCTAGAGTCTCGGATTGTTCTAACAAGATATATTTTTTTACCGCAGAGGGCGCAGAGGACACAGAGGAAGAGTGGAAGGGAGGGGATAAGTAGTCTTAAAGCGTTCATTTCTGCGTTGGCTGCGCTATCTGCGTGTATATTTGTCAAAAAGTACCGGGAGGGATTGAAAAATGACGAAGATGCGGATAGGGCTGTTATTCGGCGGGCGATCGGGCGAACATGAAGTCTCTATTAGTTCGGCGCGGGCGATCGCCCGGGCCCTCGCTGCTGAGGAAAATGCCTCTAAATACGAAGTTCTGCCCTTTTATATCCAAAAAGACGGCTGCTGGCTGTCGGGAACATTACCGCAGCAAGTTTTAGCCGCCGGAAAACCTCTGGAAATAGAGTCGCAAGCAGGAGAAGCTTGGCAGTTTCCTAATTTTAATGGCGTAGATGTTTGGTTTCCTGTTTTGCACGGCCCTAACGGCGAAGACGGTACGGTGCAAGGGTTGCTGAAATTATTGCAAGTTCCTTTTGTCGGTTCCGGGGTTTTGGGATCGGCGGTGGGAATGGATAAAATAGCCATGAAAATGGCTTTTGCTCACGCAGGTTTGCCGCAGGTAAAATACATCGCTGTCAACCGTTCCGAAATCTGGTCGAATCCTTGCGTTTTCCCCAAACTGTGCGACAAAATTGAGGCTGAGTTGGGCTATCCTTGCTTTATTAAACCAGCTAATTTGGGTTCGTCTGTGGGCATTTCTAAGGCTCGATCGCGCGCTGAGTTAGAAGCCGCTCTCGACAGCGCCGCCAGCTACGACAGGCGGATTATTGTGGAAGCTGGTGTGGTTGCTAGAGAGTTAGAATGTGCGGTTTTGGGCAACGACAACCCCAAGGCTTCAACGGTGGGAGAAATTTCTTTTCAAAGCGATTTCTACGACTACGAAACTAAATATACCGAGGGACAATCAGAGTGTTCTATCCCGGCAAAAGTCAGCAGCGCGATCGTCTCGCAAATCCAAGAAATGGCTGTGCAAGCATTCTTAGCGATAGACGCCGCCGGTTTAGCGCGGGTAGACTTTTTCTACCTTGAATCAACCGGAGAAGTTTTGATTAACGAAATTAACACTTTCCCGGGATTTACAGCTACCAGTATGTATCCGCAAATGTGGGCGCACGATGGTATTTCTTTCCCCGAATTAGCAGACCGTTTAATTCAATTAGCTCTCGAACGGCACGGCGAAAAAGCTTGAATCTAGAGCCTAAAACGGTTTTCCTAAAAATAGCAAAAAATAAGTTATTCCGCAGGTAATATATCCATACCAGCGTCAACGAGATAACATGGTTGTGGCAGGCAATGCCTGCCGGCAGCCCTATTTCCGATTCGGGTCGAGCAACTGGGAATTTTCAGCAGCCTGGTATAAATAAATGCTCAATAAAATGGTTAACAGAAAACGGCAAATAGCAGTGTCAATCTCCTATCTGGCATCTCAAATTTTAACTCGGTTAACTTAGATGAGACGTTTCACTCAACTGCCGCAGTGGTGGACTTACGGACTGTTATTTCCTCTAGCGGTACTCAACTGCTGGTTAGCCCTCCTAGTGTTTGAATATTTTCGCGCTCTGATTACTGTTTTGGTAATCGCTACGGTGTTCTCTTTTTTGCTAGATTATCCAGTACGCTTTCTGCACAAATACGGGCTGAAGCGCGATCGCGCAGTTTTGTCGGTATTGTTCGTAACTTTACTGATATTGGTGGTTTTAGGTGTGACTCTGGCTCCGATTCTGCTGAACCAAATCACTGAACTGGCGACTCGATTGCCGACTTGGATAGTTTCTGGTACAGAACAGATTGAAGCGTTCCACAAGTGGGCGGAAAATCGCCGTCTTCCTATTGATGTTAGCGGTTTGACTACTCAATTGAGCGATCGACTTTCAACTCAATTGCAGTTTCTCACCGGCGAAATCCTCAAATTTGGCTTGGGTGCAGCAGACAGTGTGGTGAATTTTCTGCTGACAATAGTTCTGACATTCTACTTGCTCTTGCACGGCGATCGCGTGTGGGAAGGATTGTTTAAGTGGTTTCCCTCCAAACAGAGCCTGCAATTGCGGCAGTTGCTGGCGCGAAGCTTCCACAACTACTTCGTCGGACAAGCAACCTTGGCGGGTTTGATGGGACTGTCGATGACGGTGGCTTTTTTAATTTTGCGAGTTCCCTTCGGGCTGCTGTTCGGTTTGGGCGTGGGTGTAATGACGATGATTCCCTTCGGAGCACCTTTTAGTATTTGCGTTGTCAGTTTGCTGATCACATTAAACAACTTTTGGCTCGGTGTGACAGTTTTAGCTGTCGCGACAGTCATAGAGCAAGTAATTGAAAGCGGGGTTGCTCCTCGATTATTAGGTGGTTTTATCGGTCTCAATCCGGTGTGGATTTTAGTTTCTCTGCTAGTGGGAGTTAAGGTGGCCGGACTAGCAGGTTTGTTGGTTGCTGTACCGATGGCTGGTTTTATTAAGAATACTGTTGATATTTTGGAAACTTCGAGGAACAAGTCGAGGAAAATTGATGCGGTTAGTTCCATTGAAACTACGGAGCAATAATACTATTTTAGATTTGAGATTGAAAAATTGGGAATGATATCGCAGCCTGTAAAATAACCCTTATCAGGTTCGATCGTTCGGACTTCAGTCCTCAGAAAATTATGAGGACTGAAGTCCGAACGATCGAACGAATTAGATTGCAGGTTCGATCGTTCGGACTTCAGTCCTCAGAAAATTATGAGGACTGAAGTCCGAACGATCGAACGAATTAGATTGCGGTCGTGACCGCTGATATCATAGGACTGATTCCATGAAGATTTCTTCGGAGGAAATGCGGAATATGCGGGTCGGCTACCGTAGTTGGTATTATCGCAGGGTGTGGCAATTCGCCAGCGATCGCCCTGGGCGATCGCGCTGACAACCTAAAATCAACAATTTGCCTGCAACAGTCTGGTTTCTACCCCAGCCTGTAGGGTAAATCCCACCACCCAAACACATCTCATAAATGTTTCAATTAAAATGAAAGAACCTTGAGTTCTAAGTTAATTGCACGGTAGTGCTAAAACTACCAAACCATAATTATAAGTCTCGCCCATTCTCTTACCAAATTAATACTATGTCAACCCCCAAAAAGTCTAATCAAATTCAACCTTCTCGCCGTTTTTCTGTGCCGAAAAAACTTGCTTTTTTATCCCTAGTCTTGCTCGGCTCCACGGCAACTGTCGGCTGCAACGCCCTAAATTCGCAAGTTCCTGGCAGTTCTAATGCTATCAAAGCCGAACAACCTGCAAGCGCGGCGCCAATCTCAGCTTTACCTGCAAATATATTGCCGAATCAAGACTCTAATTTTGTGACTAAAGTAGTGCAGGAAGTCGGCCCGGCAGTGGTACGAATTAACTCGTCTCGCACAGTGAAAAACCAAGCTCCAGAAGAGATTCCCGAACAATTCCGCCGCTTCTTCGACCCAGATTCTCCGATTGGGCCTCAGCCCGGAAATCGGGTACAAAGGGGATCTGGTTCGGGTTTTGTTTTTGGTTCCGACGGCCGCATTTTGACGAACGCTCACGTTGTTGATGGCGCCGATACGGTGACGGTAAAACTGAAGGATGGCCGCGAATTGGCTGGCAAAGTTTTGGGTGTAGATACAGTTACTGATGTGGCTGTTGTTAAAGTTGAGGCTACCAATTTGCCTGTGGTGAATTTGGGTAAATCTGAAGATTTACAGCCGGGAGAATGGGCGATCGCGATCGGCAATCCCCTCGGTTTGGACAATACTGTGACAGTCGGTATTATTAGCGCTACAGGCCGTTCTAGCGCCGATGTGGGCGTTCCCGACAAGCGCGTCAGCTTTATTCAAACCGACGCCGCCATCAACCCCGGCAATTCCGGCGGCCCGCTGCTGAACCAGCGCGGTCAAGTTATCGGCATGAATACGGCGATTATTGAAGGGGCCCAAGGGTTGGGTTTTGCGATTCCGATCGATCGGGCGCAACAAATTGCCAACCAATTAGTAACAACCGGAAAAGCCGAACATCCTTATCTCGGCGTTCGGATGTTGACCATTACTCCCGAAGTCAAAGCAGAATTCAATAAAAATCCCAACCCCAAATTGAGGCTGACTGAAGATAAAGGCGTGTTAGTTATGGGAGTTGCGAAAAATTCTCCGGCGTCACAAGCCGGAGTGCGCGTGGCCGACGTGATCAAGAAAATCAACGGTACAGAAGTTAGCGATGCTGGCAGCGTACAGCAAATTGTGGAGCAAAGTACCGTAGGCAAGGATATGCAGCTTGAGTTGAGTCGCGGCGGACAACCTGTGACTGTGGCCCTGAAAGCTGGTGCTTTTCCAGCGAATCAAAAGCAGTAGTCCGACAGTCTGGCAGGGGTTTAAACCCCTGCCTCAAAGCGAAAGTCCTCTCAAGAGGACTGATACTAAGTTACTGTCAATAAAAAGTTTTAAAACTTGGTATAAAAAGGGAGTAATTATCAGTCGGTTTTAACCGACTTGTGCTTTGAGACGGGGGTTTAAACCCCCGGCGGGATGTCGGGGATGCTAGTTATACTAAATTACCAAAATTTCTATTTGTGATTAAGAGGTATAAAAAATGGCTCACATCAATTTGCGCCGCCCCGAAAATATCAGCGGTAATTTCTACGTAGATAGTAGCTGCATTGACTGCGATACTTGTCGGTGGATGGCACCGGAAGTATTTACTCAAGCCGGAGAACAGTCTGCGGTTTACCAACAGCCCACAAACGAAACAGCAGAAATGCGAGGTCTCGCGGCTCTTTTGTCTTGTCCCACAAGTTCGATCGGCACTGTTGAAAAACCGAAAAATATCAAAGAAGTTCAGCAACATTTGCCCGCACTCGTAACAGAAAATATCTATCACTGCGGCTACCACTCAGAGAAATCCTACGGCGCGGCCAGCTATTTAATTGTCCGCCCCGAAGGAAATATTTTAGTTTATTCTCCCCGTTTTGTACCGCCGCTAGTCAAAAACATAGAAGCAATGGGTGGCATTCGCTATCTGTATTTGACTCACCGCGACGATGTGGCAGACCATCAAAAATACCGCGACCATTTTGGGTGCGATCGCATTCTCCACACCGACGAAATTAATGCTGGAACTCGCAGTGTAGAAATTCAATTATCGGGCAGCGAGCCGCATCAAATAGCAGATGATTTGTTAATTATTTCCGTACCGGGTCATACGAAAGGTCACACGGTTTTGCTTTATAATAACAAGTTTTTGTTTAGTGGCGATCATTTGGCTTGGTCAGAAAGTTTGCAGCATTTGATTGGTTTTCGGACAGCCTGTTGGTATTCTTGGCCGGAACAAATCAAGTCTATGCAGAATTTGGCTCATTATGAGTTTGAATGGGTGTTGCCGGGGCACGGCCGCAGGTATAATGCCGATCGAGAAACGATGGGCGAGCAAATGCAGAAATGTGTTGCTTGGATGGAGGTTCATTAAATAAGGACTAAAGTCCTTACTACAAACTCGGCGATCGGTTCGTAGTAAGGACTTTAGTCCTTTCCAAAAAAGTTGGTAGTCATACCAAAACCGATTAGATTGGAATGATAGCGATCGCGCGATCGTCCAGCTTGACTTCGGGGGCCCAAGGAAGAAGGACTAAAGTCCTTACTACGAACTTGTTTTTTAGGCCTTCGGAATGGCTACCAAGGTGATAGAATTAGAGGGGTAATTTGCCCCAAAACCAGCAGCGCTGACACTTAAATCGCTCTGACGGACGATCGCCCGCAAATTCGCCTCGCTGTAGGTGTAAACTTGAGCTTTGGCGGCGGGGTTAAAGCCTTTCAGACTCAAGTTGCCGGTCAAGTTTTTGCTGGTTTTGTTAATGATTACCAGCGTCAAAGCACCGTCGCCCGTGCGTTGCGCTCCGTAGATTGACAAAAGCCCCTGATCCGTGCTGTGCGATCGCACCCAAGTATCGCCGTATCTACCGCCCTTACCGTCATAATTCATGTAAGTTCGGAAGGCATAGGCCCCCGGTTCCGAGGACTTCGGAGGCCCCCACAGCGTCGCTAAATCCAGTTGTTCCCGCCCAAAAATCCCCAGGATATCAGCTTGAGTCAAGGCGCCGTTCATCGACTCCAAACCGCCCCAATTGTATTCAGTAATTGCGACCTTTGTACCGGGATAATCTTGCTTTACCCACTCTCGAAATCGGGGTATAATTGTTAGCGGCGGATTGTATTTACCAATCCAACTTTCATCAGTATAAGTGCTGTCCCACAGCGAACGAGTCGATCGCAACCGGGCTGCTTGCGTCTTAGCATCGCCGGCGGGACAATTCGCCAAACACAGGTCATCGACGAGAGGATAGTAGTGTTCGTCGAAATAGTCGAGAAGCCGAACGCCTTTTTGCTGTTCGTAGGCGCGCATTTGCTGCAAGTACCACCGCGCAAACCAGACGCCGCCGTGTTTTTCGCGATCGCCTTTTACCAGAGAATCCACATAAACCGGCCAGCCAAAATCCGACGGCCCGAGTACCTTAGCGGTGGGATCTGTGGCTTTTACCATTGACGCATATTGGAAAGTGCGATCGCGCAATTCGTCATAACTTGTCGGTTCGGGATGAACGTCGCGGTGAGTGTTTCCCCAGCCGCTTGGTTCGTTGTCCATTTGATAAATTTGTACGCCGCCCGATTCAGCAGTACCGTGGGTTTTAACTAAATGTTGAACCCAAGCTTTTTGGAAATCTGGGTTACTGACAATACTAACATCAAGGCGGTTATTATTAGTAATTAAAGTGCCGTCGGGACGCTTCCCGTTGCCGCACTTATCGCCTTCGGGAAAAATGTAGGGATTGGTTTTTTCTTGCGCGCCGTATTTGGATACTCGAAAGCCGCAGTTCCAGATGCTCAATTTATTTACATAGCCAATTATCGGGATTGTAACGATGCTTTTACTGCCGTTTGTGCGGTTAGTTTTGACAATTTTATCGATAGAATCGCCGGGAATCGGGTTTTTGTTGTCGCCGCCGCCGACGAAAAAGAAGTCATCGCCGCTGTTGGAAGAATCGACTAACCAGTTGTAGCGGCTGGTGTGATTGGCGCCCCAGCGTTCCACCGGAATTCGCAACTCTTTGGCGAGGGCGGGATCTAGGGCAAAATCGTTCATACCGTAGATGTCGGGACTGATGGAATGGCGATCGGCTGTAACATCAACAGATAAGGTGGGATTGGCTGTTTGGGCTATACTATTTTTGATATAAGCTGTTGTTAGGGCGATCGCCAAAGCGGCGATTAAACCCAATAAAAATAGGACAAGCCAACCAGGTTTATTTTCGGGAGACTGCCATAAAAATCGTGGATTCATTAATTTTGTGATATAGTGTTTAATAGAGCTTGTTTAAAATCTACTGCATTTTTGTAATAAATTTCAGGATTGTCGATTAAAGCTAAGTCGATTACCTTTGCTAGCGGTTTGGGAATTGTAGAAGTGCGATCGCAAATTGGAACAGCATCACATTGCAAAACAGCCAAAAACGGGTCTTGGCCCTGCAAATTGCGCGGCAAACACCCAGTCAACATCGCATACAAACAAGCCGCCGCCGCCCACACATCAACCTCCGGTTTTGCATACTTAAAATCAATCACCTGCTGTCGCGGCATAAAACCCAACGTCCCCACCGCACTTCCCGTCAGAGTTTGACCGCTTAATCCCGCCAAATCAAAAGCCTTTGCTAAGCCATAATCTCCAACCTTCGCAACTTGTTTCCCGCCCACATTCGCCAGAAAAATATTCCCCGGCTTCAAATCGCGGTGAATCAAACCGCGTCCTTTACCAAAACTGCCATCAGCCAATTTTACCTGCGGAATTTCCGCATTGTGCGTGTAAGACAAACCATCTAAAACTTGCAAAATAATCGCCACAGCTTCATCCACAGGCAAAGTTCCGACACCGCGTTTTGCCATCAAATCAACAACGCTGCCACCATTGCAGTATTCCATCGTAAAAAAGAAAGTTTCATCAGCATAACCAGACTCTTTTAAACTTACCACATGGGGATGTTTTAAATACTTCATATTTTCAACTTCCCGCAAAAACCAATTGACAGCCCGCTGATTCGCCGCTACTTTTGGCAGCATTACTTTCAGCGCAATTTGTTCTTTTGTCCGCTTGTGTTCTGCCAGATACACTAAACTAAAACCACCCTTACCCAACTCTTTTAGCAACACATAATCGCCGAGAACTCCGATATTCTTGTCATTACCGACAGCTTTTAACAGAAAAGCTTTCAGCATTTCCCACAGTTGCGGTTGATTTGGGGGAATAGTCGGGGGTTTTTCCGATTGGATAGTTTTAGCAATTTCCGGGTCAAGGGCAATGCCAACTCGAAAGGAAGTATCGCTGAGTGTAAATTCATCTCCCCCCTGCAAGTCAAATTCAGGGAATTGGATATTTGCGGCTTCTTCGGGAGTTTGATGTGCTTCTCGCTGACCAATTTTTTCGCCGTTAACAAACGTACCATTTTTGCTACCAAAATCCCGCACTCGGATATCGGGAGGATTGATATCTAGCAAGCAGTGATAGCGGGAAATAGTGCGGTGTTTGTCATCGTCGGGAATTTTTGGATAGCAATCTTTGGCGCGGCCGATGATGCAAGTTGTGCGGGATTCAAAGGTGAATTCTTGACCTTTGAGATTGCCTGCGGTGATGGTGAGGGTGATTTTTGAGGTCATTTTAATTTAGGATTAATTCTAGAAACCGGGTTTTTGGCAAAAATATTGCATCACAGCCTTAAATCCTGGAAAAACCCGGTTTCTTTGGTCGAAATGAGTAAGTTTTGTACGCATAAATTGCGCCTTATTTCCGTAGGGATACGGCACTGCCTTATCCTCAATGATTAATTACTCCTCACTCAACATTTACATTTTCAAACAAAATAGGTTGAATTCGACTCAACACTTCCTGAATTACATCTCGCGGACATTCACTAATAAAACTTGCTTGCCTTGCGCGATAATCTAAAGAACGCAGTTGGTCTGTCATAATTAAACCTGTTACCGCTTCACCTTCGGGAATCGGAACATAAAACGGATTTTTGCGTTGTGTGTTGCTAATAGGGCAGACAAAAACAAACCCCATTTTTCGGTTAAATTTAGTTTGACTCACAACCAGTGCAGGTCTAATTCCCATTTGTTCGTGTCCTGCTTGGGGGTCAAAATTGAGGCGAATGAAATGACCTCGTTCGGGAATATAGTTTACCAAACTTCTTCTCCTTCTGGTTTTCCCCAAGAGACTTCTTCGCTAGATTCTATTTCGCCTGCCAATAATTCATCTAGAGTATATTTTGAGATTTTATTATTGACCAGCTCTACGACCAGTTTCCCATTTTCTATGCTGCAAATTACTGAATCATTGTCTTTCAGGTTGAGAAATTTTACAATGTCGTCGGGTATTGGTAAAGCCAAGGAGTTACCGAGTTTGCTGATGTGTATTGTTGCTGTCATACATTTGCAATGTTAACGCTCAGGTCTATCTATTATAACAGATGGCGTTCAACTTCAACATATTTGCATATTTATTAGCCCCTCTTTTGTTTTGCTTGACTCACTGCAATCTCTGTCTTTAATCCTAAAGTTTCAACCGCCCAGTCAGTTCCTAATTCAGGCTGCGTTAATTGAATTATGTTTTTCATGAAAATTCCTTGAAGTGCTAGGAAGCTACTGCAAAATCCGTGTACTGCCGCATTCCAGGCTCATGAAATGCCAATACAATATCTTCCTTGGGAACCCCTGCACGCACTAAATCTGTTGCGATTCCATCTTCTGTCCAGTCTTCCTCAATCCAGAATTTGCCATCGCGAATCCGAACGTAGACAGTCATCCCAGTAATGCGTTCTCCCTTTTGCCAGCCAAGATTCATCCACATATAATGACCGTTTTGTGCGTCGGTAATTAAGAAGGTTTCGATGTCTGGTTGAGGACGGCGATTGCACAATTCTATATATTCGGTTAAAATGCGATCGATTAATTTGGGATACTCTGTTAGTTTATCCATTGTACTATTTCCTCTACTTCTGTATTGACGACTATTAGGGGAAGTTGATGTCTGTTTACGATTAATTGAATTGGGGGTGATGGGTGGGGCGACAGAAACCGGGTTTCTTCCTAAATCTCGGTGATGATACATAAATTATCGCAGAAACCCGGTTTCTTGGATGTAGCACGGTGCTCAGAAACCGGGTTTCTTCCTAAATCTCGGTGAGGATGTTTAGATACTCGTAGAAACCCGGTTTCTTAGATTTTGCGCGGTGCTTATGGAGTTTGGAGGCTGTTGGTGGGGAGTCAGAAACCGGGTTTCTTCCTGAATCTGGGTGATGATGCGTAAATTATCGCAGAAACCCGGTTTCTTAGATTGATTTTACTTTGATTATTTGCTCGTTATGTCCCGACAACCCCGTCGCAAACGTAGACTAGGTAAGGCTTCGTGGTTTTGGGCTTGGTTATAAATCTTTACGAAATCCTGTAACGCTTAGATGTTACACTTTACAAGTCTTGACGCGAGAGAATACAACCCAAACAAACAAAACAATCCCTTCCCATCCACCAACCCCCAGGGAGGTGTCCTGGTGCTTTGGTGTTAAATTTTAGATTTTTGTAGTACAACCATTCTTCATTCACGCGCCATCCTACCCGATCGCCAAAAGCTTCCCATATTTTACTATCATATTCCCTAGTTCCTCCCAAACTTTGATAGATGCGCTTCTGCACCGAAAAGCCGAAGCGCCCATCGCTGTATTGTACCCAAAGTTCGTCAATAGTACGCAAGTCCTCGCAGGGAAATTTATCAATACTTTCTGTCTCTAGCCATATTTCTTCTTCCCTACCCGCCACCTTCAACATCACTCTCGCCGTTTCCTTATCGGATTCTTTCCACTTTCCTGCTGCTAATAAATTCCGCAAGTTTATATAATCCATTCCCACGGCTGAAATCACTCGCGTAGTCTCAGTAGCCACAGATTTCAGCATCACTAAATCTAACAAATTAAATTGCACTGTCTCCGCCTTTTCAAGCATCCCTAAATCCAAAGCAGGTTTTTTAGGCATCACCAAATCCAACCATTCCTGCACCGACTGCGGGCGATTTGGCGGTTCCAACTCCATCCCTTTCATAATCGCCGCATTCACTCTGTCGCTAATCTCAGAATTGAATTGCTTTGGCGGAGTTAAAGGAATATTTTGCTTCCTGAATTGCGAGGGAAAGGGCAACTCACCAGTCAACATGACATAAAGCGTTGCTGCTAGGGAATAAACATCAGTATAAGCACCAAGTTCGCCCCGTTTTTCTGATAATTCAATAGGTGCGTAAGACTTTGTACCGGAATTAGTATTTGTCCTCAATTTCCCCGGTGTCGTCGCCTGTCGCGCTATGCCAAAATCAATCAAAACTGCTTCAAAACCCCGCTTTCTGAGCATAATATTTTCGGGTTTAACATCAAGGTGAGTAAGTCCCTGCTGGTGAACAAAACTCAGGGCGCTTCCGGCTTGTTGAATTATTGGCAAAGCTTTCGCTTCGGACAAAATGCCGTTATCTTCGAGATATTCTGCTAAGTTAGTGCCGTCGATTAATTCCATCACCATGCACCACAATTGGATATTTCCGACCATTTCGGAAAACACTCCGTAAACTTCGACAACGTGGGGATGATGGCACCTGGCTAAAGATATAGCTTCGTTAAGAAATTTATCCTGTAATTCGCGAAAGTTGGGTTTACCTTGAACGTTGGCATTTAGGGTTTTGATGGCGACTACTTTATTTTCTTTGGGTTGTTGGGCGCGGTAGGTGACTCCGAATGCGCCGCCACCGAGGATGGCTTCGATGATGTACTTGCCGTTTTGGAGTTGTTGTTCGGGTTCCCAGTGCCTCATGGCGGGTATGTGGGGGTGGAGAGGATGGTTTTGATTATAGCTGAGATGGGGGAATTTTGGTTGAGGGCTTTGGGTGAGGTTGAGAAACCGGGTTTTTTCGGAGGTTGTCGGCGGTGGCGAAAATTCTCATAAAAACCCGGTTTCTTGAGGCCTTGGGTGAGGCGAGAAACCGGGTTTTTTCGGGGTTTTTGGGTTTGAGTTAGGTATTGTCGCAAAAACCCGGTTTCTTGGAGTCTTCGCGTGAGGCCAGAAACCGGGTTTTTTCGGGGTTTTAGGGTTTTAGTGGGGTATTGTCGCAAAAACCCGGTTTCTTGGGGCTTTGTGCGAGGTTCAGAAACCGGGTTTTTTCCGAGATTTAGGTGACAGTTTTAATTTGGGAAAAAACCCGGTTTCAATCTTAAGTGTAAGCCTCCATTGGTAAGCAAGAACAGACAAAATTACGATCGCCAAACGCATTATCTATCCTACCCACCGCAGGCCAAAACTTATATTCGCGAGTCCAAGCAGTCGGATAAGCAGCTTGCGCGCGAGTATAAGGACGGTTCCACTCATCAACCATCAGAGATTCTGCGGTGTGCGGCGCATTTTTCAACACATTATTTTGCGCGTCCGCATTACCCTTTTCAATCTCCGCAATTTCCCCTCGAATCGCAATCATCGCATCGCAGAAACGGTCTAATTCCTGCTTCGATTCGCTTTCCGTCGGTTCCACCATTACCGTACCGGCAACAGGCCAAGAAACAGTCGGCGCGTGATAGCCGTAATCCATCAGGCGTTTGGCGATATCTTCGACTTCAATACCTGCGGATTTTTTGAGAAGTCGCAAATCCAGAATGCACTCGTGCGCTACCAAACCCGATTTCCCTTTGTACAAAACCGGATAATAGGATTCTAACCGATGCGCCATGTAATTAGCATTAAGAATTGCAACTTTTGTCGCCTCAGTTAAACCCACTCCTCCCATCATCCGAATGTACATCCAAGAAATAGTCAAAATGCTAGCACTTCCCCAAGGCGCCGCCGAAACAGCACCTATAGAATTGCAATCTTTCTCCCCATTCGTTCGGGTATCAATCGATTGATTAGGCAAATCTTGCCCCCCCCTTGCTAAGGGGGGCTGGGGGGGATCTCCGGAAACATCAGGTAAGAAAGGCACTAAATGAGACATCACTCCAATCGGCCCCATACCCGGCCCGCCACCGCCGTGGGGAATACAGAAAGTTTTGTGCAAATTCAAGTGACAAACATCAGCACCAAAATCACCGGGGCGGCACAAACCAACTTGAGCATTCATATTTGCGCCGTCCATATAAACTTGTCCGCCGCAGTTGTGAACTATCTCGCAAATCTCTTTAATTTCTGCTTCAAAAACGCCGTGGGTAGATGGATATGTTACCATCAAAGCAGCTAGCTCATTTTTGTGTTTTTCAGCTTTTTTCTGCAAGTCGGCGACATCAATATTGCCTTGGGAATCGCAATCAACCGCAACTACTTTCATCCCAGCCATCACCGCGCTAGCTGGATTTGTGCCGTGGGCGGACTGGGGAATTAAACAGATATTTCGGTGAGATTCGCCTCGGTGTTCGTGGTATTGATGAATTACTAACAATCCCGCGTATTCGCCCTGGGAACCCGCGTTTGGCTGCAAGGAAATTCCTGCAAAACCTGTGATTTCTGCCAGCCACTGTTCGAGTTGCACGAACATCATTTGATAGCCGCGAGTTTGGTTGCGCGGTGCAAAGGGATGTATGTTACCAAATTCTGCCCATGTCACGGGAACCATTTCGGCTGTGGCGTTCAATTTCATCGTGCAAGAACCTAGGGGAATCATCGATGTATTTAGCGATAAATCCTTGGCTTCTAAGCGGTGCATATAGCGCAACAGTTCGGTTTCTGAATGGTAGCTGTTGAAAACTGGATGGGTGAGATAACTGGTTGTGCGATCGCAAAAATCAGGTAACATCATATAGGAAGTGAAGGCGTCTGCATTCAGCGGAACGCTCAGAGAATTCTCGCCGTCACCCCTGATATAATCCTTCTCCCGTCCAAAGATTCTCCACAACTCTTTGACATCTTCAGCGGTGACAGTTTCATCCAGAGTAATTCCGACGGTTGTTTCATCGAACACCCGCAGATTAATGTGGCGATTTTGAGCGGCTTGGAGAACTTCCGATAGCGGCTTATCTCCCAATTCTACCCGGAGAGTATCAAAGAAAGGTCGATCGCCAATTTTGTATCCAAAGCTGGCAAGACCAGATGCTAAAATCGCAGTTAAACTGCGTACTTGTTCGGCAATTTTTTTGAGTCCAGATGGGCCGTGATAAACAGCATACATACTCGCCATCACTGCTAGCAAAACTTGGGCGGTACAAATATTGCTAGTTGCTTTTTCGCGGCGGATGTGCTGTTCGCGAGTTTGCAAAGCCAAACGCAAAGCAGATTTACCGTTAGCATCTTTGGAAACGCCGACAATTCGTCCCGGAACTTGCCGTTTAAACTCTTCTCTGGTTGCGAAATAGGCTGCGTGGGGCCCTCCGAATCCCATCGGCACTCCGAAGCGCTGGGTGCTTCCTACGGCTATGTCAGCGCCGAATTCGCCGGGGGGTGTGAGGACGCAAAGACTCAAAATATCGGCGGCTACTGTGACTAAGGCGCCGGCTTGGTGTGCCGATCGAATAAAATCGGTATAGTCGTAAATTGCGCCATCGGTGGCCGGGTATTGCAGGAGCGCGCCGAAAATTGTACGATCGCACTCAAAGCTTTGATGGTCGCCGACAATCACATCAATTCCCAGCGGTTTAGCGCGAGTTTGCACCACTTCCACGGTTTGAGGGTGACAATCTTGGGACACAAAAAACGCTTTTGCTTTATTTTTATTAGCGCCGTAACTCACCGCCATAGCTTCCGCCGCCGCAGTCGCTTCATCCAGCAAGGAAGCGTTAGCAATTTCCAAACCGGTGAGCTCGATTATCATGGTTTGGAAGTTCAGCAAAGCTTCCAATCTCCCTTGGGCAATTTCGGCTTGGTAGGGAGTGTAGGCTGTATACCAGCCGGGATTTTCCAGGATGTTTCGCCCGATGACCGGGGGTGTGATGCAGTTGTGATATCCTGTGCCGATGTACGATCGAAATACGTGATTTTTAGCAGCAATTTCTTTCAATTCTGCCAAAGCCGCGTACTCGCTTTTGGCTGCGGGAAGTTGTAGGGGTTGATTCATGCGAATCGCTGCTGGAACCGTTTTGTCAATTAACTCATCAAGGCTGGAAAGTCCCAAAACATCTAGCATTTGCTGGATTTCGCTGGGTGTTGGGCCAATGTGCCGCCCCGCAAAACCCTCGATAGGGGAAAGGTTTTGCTGTTGGCTGGGTTCAAGTTGTGGGCTGTAGAGTACCAAGGCTGATTCTCCTGAATGGATTTCTTATTACTTTGTAACATTTCGCAAAGAGAACAAGGCAGATTTTCTGCGTCTATCAAAGTCCGGCAGTCCGACAGGGGTTGAAACCCCTGTCTCATAGCAGAAGTCGTCTGAAGACGACTGTAGATTAAAGTCGGTGGTTGAAACCGCAAAGCGAGTTAAACGAAGTCTGCTTTAGCTGACGAAGAGATCAAAGGGGTATTTAAGTCGGATTTGGTATCAGTCGTCTTTAGACGACTTGTGCTATTAGCCTGGGGTTTGAACCCCAGGCGGATTGTGGAAGAATCAAGGAACCCCATGCCCCATTGCCCTGTTTGGCCCATGCCCCATGCCCTATTCCCCTTCTACCATTTTGCGATAGTCTTGAACCGACAAAGCATCATCTGCATCGCTAGCGTTGTCAACGCGCACTTTCAGAAACCAGCCAGCGCCATAGGGGTCTTCAGCCAAGTTTTCGGGAGACTCTATAATGTCATCATTGCGTTCTACGACTGTACCGGTAACAGGCGCTTTCAAGTCTTCAACTGCTTTAACTGACTCGACCGTACCGAAAGCTTCGCCCTTTTCTAACCCTGCGCCGACTTCGGGCAAATCTAGAAACACAATATCACCGAGTTGGTCAACGGCAAAGGCGCTAATGCCGATGGTGGCTATTTCCCCTTCGAGTCGGATGTATTCGTGAGTGTCTAGGTATTTCAGGTCATCGGGGTATGTTAGTGCCATGTCATTTCCTCGCCGTAAAAAAGTATCAGTTAAATTTTATTAAATTATGGGCATTGAGTTATGGCTAACTCGAATAAAAAAAATATGAAACTTTTACTTTTCGGGGAATTCTCTCTTCAACGAGTCTTGAGTTCTATAATTTTTATCTACGCTTTTCTGTGTCTTTACGCTGTTTTTTTTTCAGACAGGTTGATTTTTCAACCTCCCGCTGCTGGCTACCAGGATACTAGGGAAATTATTAAACTGAGTTCAGCTAATGGCATGAAAATTTCTGCTGTTCATTTTCCTAACCCCCAAGCTCAATATACCATACTTTACAGCCACGGCAATGCAGAGGATTTGGGATACATTTGGTCGGTGTTGCGAGATATCCGAGACAGTGGGTTTGCCGTATTTGCTTACGACTATCAAGGTTATGGGACGAGTGAGGGAAAACCTTCTGAGTATAATGTTTATGGGGATATTGACGCGGCTTACGGTTATTTAACTGAACAGTTGCGAGTTCCGCCCAAGCAGATTATTCTGTACGGGCGTTCTGTTGGTGGCGGGCCGGCTGTTGATTTGGCTTCGCGCCAATCTGTGGGAGGTTTGGTGGTTGAAAGTTCCTTTGTTTCAGTTTTTCGGGTGTTGACGCGGATTCCGCTTTTCCCGATCGATAAGTTTGTGAATGTTGATAAAATTGGTAAAGTACGATCGCCCGTTTTAGTGATTCACGGTAAGGCCGATCGAGTGGTGCCGTTTTGGCACTCAGAGCAGCTTTTTGCGGCCGCTAAGCAGCCGAAACTGAATTTTTGGGTCGATCGCGCCGGACACAACGATTTAATGGAGGTGGCGGGCGATCGCTATGCTACCACTTTGCGAAGGTTTGTTCGTGCGATCGGCAATTAAGTTTGTAGTGAGGACTTTAGTCCTCAGAAAGAAGGACTGAAGTCCTTACTACGAACCTTTGATTTATTTAAGGTTGAATGAAGATGCCGATCGCATTATGGACTCTCGCAGCAGTAGACGGCGGGCGATCGAGCAAACTCCCTCCCAAATACAAACTCGTCGAACTTCCCCCATCCAAGTTTAAAGCCTCCACAGCACCCATTTGCTGCAAAATCTGCGCCAGTTCCGCGAAATTTGGGCCGGCCCCGCCCGCGCGGTTGTGCACCGCTACAATTAGCAAATTCCCCGCAGCAGTTCGACCGATCGCACTCCGAATCGCCGTCTGTCGAACATAGGCGTCGCTAAAGCCTTCCGCCTTAGCATCCACAGCCACTCGACTGTTTTGTACCAACACCGGCCCGCCACCGAGAATGTAGGGAAAGCGGTTGAAATTAGCCGGAATTGTGTTAGTTTCTAAACGCAATAAATTTCCTGCTACCAATTGGGATGCAGGGGAAAAATCGGAACGCAAAGCTAAAATATAACCGTTTCCGGGAATTGGAAAATTTGTTTTTGTCGCCGCACCTCCGGGGGATTGGCTGACAACTCGATCGCCCGCAACTGTTACAACTATTTCATTGTCGGAAAACGGAGTATAACTCGCTCCCCAATCGGGATTGTAACGACCGATTCCCGATTCTACGTAGGCACTATTTAACTGTGAAACAAGCAAACGCTGATTCGCAGGAGTTATCAAAGTTTCTTGCAAAGTCAAACGATCGATCGCAAATTCACCCCGATCGTTCCAGGCGATCGCCCCGCGATTCAATATCGGCCCGGAAAGCCATTTAGTATCCCGCCGAATCGCACCTAAAGCTAGTCGGTTGATGCGATTGAAAAATCCGGCGTTAATTGCAGCAGCAGTTCCCGAAAGTTCTGCTGTTTGCAGTAAAGGTGCAGTGCCTCTCTCTGTCGGCGGATTGCTCAACAGCGGTCGAATTTTAACTCCTGATTGACGCGGATTTACTTCTAAGGAATATACGGGGAAACGAGCTGTTCCTAAATTTTGATACTGTTGTCTCCATCGAACTCCGGCCGCCCAAGCAATGTCTTTTTCTACTAACGAGTCTGGCCGAATGTCGATTACTAATCGATGGGGATTTCCTAAACTGAAAACTTGTGGCCGCCAGCCTAAGGGAATTTTTACTTTGATTCTGGTTTGATTCCCCGCAGGTTCGATTTTTAGCGATCGCAATTGCTGACTGGTTGCAAAAATGCGATCGACAAAAGTGCGATCGACTTTGGCATCGATCGCGATCGACCATTCTTGACTGGTTATCTGCTGTACGGGTGCTAGCGGCTGCGAGAATGCTGGTTTTGTCGGGTCGTCTGGTGTTTCGAGGTTTGGCGCTGCGGGGCTGACCTGCAAAGGGATAGCGGGCTTTGTGGGGTCGTCTGTTGGCGATGGACTTGGTGTATCGACAAAGTTGACTTGCCACGGGGCGCTGCGATCGAGATCCACGACAATGCGATCGCCCGTTTCTCTGGCTGCTTGCCGAATTCCGGTGACATTTGCAGTTTGAGTGCTGATTTTTAGGAGATTGTTGTCGATCGATATTTGCCAGCCAGCAAGTTTAGCAAAATCGGTAATATCTAAGTAACGATACGCCCCAGTCGATCGCGCCCTCAAACTTTGAGCATTAGTCAAAGATACGGAAAACCACTGTACAGGTTGTTTTGTACTGTCGGCTGTATTGAGTAAATCCACTCCGGCAGATTGCATTAAGCCAACATCCGCAATCCAAGTTCGGAAATTAGTAGATGTGCTGTTTGTTGGCTGCTGAGTCCAAGCTAAGGGCAGAATGCGGCCGTTGAGAGAGACTTGGCGGCCTTGTTTAATTCTGGCAACTGGCGGTATAGATTGAGTCAAAAACCGATACTCCGACAGGGAATGAATTCCCCCTCTTATAGCTGAAGTCCTCTGAAGAGGACTGTGGGTTGGCATTTGAGTCGGTTTTAACCGACTTTCGCTATCAGCCAGGGAATTCATTCCCTGGCGGGCTGTGGAAGCATGAATCAGCCCAGCCCTCTCCCCCGACTGAGCTCTCCCCGCCAAATTCCAGACAGAGCTCAGGACGATCGCCAATACGGGCGAAATCGAGACTGACAACATCCAGGGCCAAACACTCGATCGCCGGATGTTAGCTGCTACTAGCCGTTTTTGTCTAATGTGCATTTTTTTATTCTGGAAACCTAAAACCATTAACCTTCAAAAACGCCTGCAATACAGCACAACGGTAAAAAATTCTAATTTTATTGGATAATCTTAATCTCTTTGGCTGTGTAGTTGGCTGTAGTTAGCTGCATAATATAAGGCAGGGTTTCATTAGTTGTGAGCCTCGCTGCTACAACACTACTTGCACCTACTCACGCCCGCGAGCAGGTGTCTTTTGTGTCAGGGGGCGCTGACGAAAGCAACTAAACACCGCAGCGAGCAAAATAAAGTTAGAGTTACTATCTACTGATGTTGGCTGCAAGGGGATCGAGCGGACTCAGGAAAAAACACACAAAAAACTCGTGAAGCGCAGCTATCGGGATCTTAATCGCCTGCAATCTATCTAGTTGCTGGGTAGCGATTCTTCAAAGGATCGTTGCTTTCTAACAGCAGCGTATTGTATGAGACATCTCCGAAGCGATTCGATCGAGATAATTTAGAATCTTCAAACAGGGTTTCAGCGTTACGTACAGGCAGCATCTACGTAAATTTTTATCAAATCAGCTTGCTATGTGCTGTTTTAAGGTTTACTAGACTCCCACCGCTCGGTAGTATTCTCTCTCCGAGCTATAAAAACGAATCAACCACACAATCACAGAAATAACATTCAATCAACATGGGTAACACGATCGATCGAAACAGCAACGTGCATCAAACTGAACGAGGAACTCCCTTTGCCGGCCAAAACTGGTTAGTGGAAGAAAGAGATGCCTGCGGTGTGGGGTTTATTGCAAACCAAAGCGGCGAAGCTACCCACTCACTTATTCAAAAAGCCCTCCCAGCCTTAACTTGTCTGGAACACCGCGGCGGTTGCAGCGCCGACTCCGATTCCGGCGACGGTGCGGGTTTGATGACGGCAATTCCTTGGGAATTGTTGCATACTTGGTTTGCCGAACAGGGAATTGTGCCTCCACCACAGGAAAACTGCGGCGTGGGAATGCTGTTTCTGTCCCAAGATGAAAGTCAAGCGATTACCGCGCGGCAGGTGGTTGAGGAAGTTGTGAAAGCACGCGGTTTCACTGTGGTGGGATGGCGCAAAGTTCCTGTTGAACCGTCGGTTTTGGGCCCGCAAGCCCGAGAAAATCAACCTCAAATCGAACAAATAATTGTAAGTTCACCGAACTTGGCCGGAGATGAGCTCGACAGACAGCTATTTCTCGCCCGCCGTACCATCGGACACGCGCTATCAAATCGCCCAGGCTTCACCCGCCAAGAATTTTATAGTTGCTCTTTTTCCTGCCGCACGATCGTCTATAAAGGCATGGTGCGATCGGCCGTACTAGCAGAATTTTACCTCGACCTCAAAAATCCCGCTTACAAAAGCGCCTTTGCCGTCTATCACCGGCGCTTCAGCACCAACACCATGCCCCGCTGGCACCTCGCCCAACCCATGCGCTTGCTGGGACACAACGGCGAAATTAACACGCTGTTGGGCAATATTACCTGGATGACGGCGCGGCAAGCCAATTTATCTCACCCGAATTGGAGTCAAGCGGATATCGACACGTTCAACCCAATTGTCAATCCCGAAAGCAGCGATTCGGCAAACTTGGACAACGTGATGGAAATGTTGGTGCACTCCGGCCGATCGCCCCTGGAATCCCTGACAATTCTGGTGCCCGAAGCCTACAAAAATCAGCCGGATTTGGCTCCCTATCCCGAAATTGTCGATTTTTACGAATATTACAGCGGCATTCAAGAACCTTGGGACGGCCCGGCGCTGCTGGTATTTAGCGACGGGAAGCAAGTAGGTGCTACGCTCGATCGCAACGGTTTGCGCCCAGCCCGCTACTGCATTACCAAAGACGGCCTGGTAATTGTCGCCTCCGAAGCCGGAGTTGTCGATATTCCCGAAGCAGATATTGTCGAAAAAGGTCGTTTGGGCCCGGGACAAATGATTGCTGTTGACCTGAAAACCAAGGAAATTCTCAAAAATTGGCAGCTAAAACAGCGGATTGCGAAGCGCCACCCCTACGGCGAATGGCTGAAACAAAACCGCGAAATTCTGCAACCGCAGCCTTTTGCGGAAACGGCAACCCTCGACTCACAAGCGCTGTTAGCCACTCAAACCGCTTTTGGCTACACCGCTGAAGATTTGGACATGGTGATTGTAGAGATGGCGAGTTCTGGAAAAGAACCGACTTTCTGCATGGGCGACGACATTCCCTTGGCTGTATTGTCAGAAAAGCCTCAGTTACTTTATAACTACTTCAAACAGCGGTTCGCTCAAGTGACAAATCCGCCCATCGACCCCCTGCGCGAGGGAATGGTGATGTCGCTGACGATGAATATTGGTTTGCGGGGCAATTTACTGCAAGCAACACCGGAAAATGCCAAGCTGCTAAAAATTGATTCCCCCGTACTCAACGACGCTGAACTGTCTTTTTTGAAAGACCAAAAGTCTTTCCCCGCAACCCAACTATCAACTCTTTACAAAATTACTTCCGGGCCGGCTGGTTTGCAAAGCGCAGTCGAGCAACTTTGTCAAGATGCAGTTAAATCGGTGCGCGAAGGTTCGAGAATTCTGATTTTGAGCGATCGAGTCTCGAAGGAAGAAGGAAGTTCGGCAACGGATTTTGTAGCGGATGTAGCGGATGTAGCGGATGTAATAAATACAAGAAAGAAGAAAGCGGGCGGATCTGCTTTGGGATTGAGTGATGAATGTACTTATATTCCGCCCTTGCTAGCCGTTGGTGCGGTTCACCACCACTTAATTAGCGTGGGGATGCGGATGCAAACTTCGCTGGTTGTGGATACGGCGCAATGCTGGAGCACTCACCACTTTGCTTGTTTGATCGGTTACGGCGCGGTGGCTGTTTGCCCTTATTTAGCCTTGGAAAGCGTGCGCGGCTGGTGGTTTGACACCAAAACTCAAAATTTGATGGAACATGGCAAGGTTCCCAAAATTACCGTCACTGAAGCTCAAGCTAAATATCGCACAGCGGTAGAAAACGGCTTGCTGAAAATCATGTCGAAAATGGGAATTTCCCTGCTGTCTAGCTATCAAGGCGCGCAAATCTTTGAGGCGATCGGCATTGGCACCGATCTGCTCAATTTAGGCTTCAAAGGTACTGTGTCTCGAATCGGCGGTTTGAGTATCGCGGAACTTGCTAACGAGATGATGTCTTTTCACTCTCAGGCTTTCCCAGAATTGCTGCTGAAAAAGCTGGAAAACTTCGGCTTCGTGCAGTACCGGCGCGGTGGCGAATATCACATGAACAGCCCGGAAATGGCCAAGGCTTTGCACAAAGCTGTGACTAGCTTTAAGCTTCAAACTAATGGTAACGGCAACGGGGCCGAACCAAAAATGACACCAATTGGTGACAAAAATCCTGAAACCGCCTACGACCATTACGAAGTTTACAAAAAACAGCTAGAAAACCGCCCGGTGACGGCTTTGCGGGATTTGCTCGACTTCGCTAGCGATCGCCCTTCAATTCCCATCGAAGAAGTCGAATCTGTAGCAGATGTTGTCAAGCGGTTCGCCACCGGCGGAATGTCCCTCGGCGCTTTGTCCCCGGAAGCCCACGAAACTCTGGCGATCGCCATGAACCGCATCGGCGGCAAATCCAACTCCGGCGAAGGCGGCGAAGACCCGATTCGATACAATGTGCTGAACGATGTGAGCGCGACAGGTTTCTCACAAACCCTACCTCACCTAAAAGGTTTGCAGAACGGCGACACAGCCTGTTCTTCCATCAAACAAGTAGCTTCGGGGCGTTTCGGCGTGACTCCCGAGTACCTGATGAGCGCCCAACAAATCGAAATTAAAGTCGCACAAGGTGCGAAACCGGGTGAAGGCGGTCAATTACCTGGGCCGAAAGTGAGCGAGTACATTGCCTATTTGCGCCGATCGAAACCGGGTGTGACTTTGATTTCTCCTCCTCCCCACCACGACATTTATTCGATCGAGGATTTGGCGCAGTTGATTTTTGACTTGCATCAAATCAATCCGAAAGCCGGAGTTTCGGTGAAGTTGGTATCGGAAGTTGGTATCGGCACTGTAGCTGCGGGCGTCGCGAAAGCAAATGCCGACGTGATTCAAATTTCCGGTCACGACGGCGGCACCGGTGCGTCTCCACTTAGTTCGATCAAGCACGCAGGTTCTCCGTGGGAACTCGGATTGACAGAAGTTCACCGAGTGCTGATGGAAAACAAGCTGCGCGATCGAGTTTTGCTCCGCGTTGACGGCGGCTTTAAAACTGGTTGGGACGTAATTGTCGGCGCTTTAATGGGCGGCGAAGAGTACGGTTTCGGCACGGTAGCAATGATTGCCGAAGGCTGCATTATGGCTCGCGTTTGCCACATGAATAGTTGTCCGGTGGGCGTAACAACTCAACAGGAACACTTGCGGAAACGGTTCCCCGGTACGCCGGAACACGTTGTGAATTTCTTCTATTTCGTAGCAGAAGAAGTGCGGAGTTTGTTGGCGAAGTTGGGTTATAAGTCGATCGCAGATATCATCGGCCGCGCGGATTTGCTGAAAATGCGCGAAGGGGTGAAACTAACTAAAACTCAAGCGATTAATTTGGATTGTTTGACGAAGTTGCCGGATACTAAAGGCGATCGATCTTTCTTAGTCCACGGCGACATTCACAGCAACGGCCCTGTGTTGGACGACGATTTGCTCGCGGATGCCCAGATTCAAAGTGCGATCGCCAATCACGGCACTGTCAGCAAGAGCGTAAAATTGGTGAATACCGATCGCACTGTGGGAGCGCGTTTATCAGGTGCGATCGCCCTGCAACACGGCAACACAGGCTTTAGCGGTGAAATTACCCTCAACTGCACTGGTAGCGCGGGCCAAAGCTTCGGCGCGTTCAATTTGCCGGGGATGACGCTGCGACTGTCGGGCCAAGCTAATGACTACGTTGGTAAAGGGATGCACGGCGGCGAAATTGCGATCGAACCGCCGGCTGGTGCGACGTATGATGCAGCCGAAAATGCGATCGTCGGCAACACTTGCTTGTACGGCGCAACGGGCGGAACCCTGTTAGCTGCGGGTAAAGCAGGCGAACGATTTGCGGTACGCAACTCGATGGCGAAAGCAGTCATTGAAGGTGCGGGCGATCACTGTTGCGAGTACATGACTGGCGGCGTCATTGTCGTCTTAGGAAAAGTCGGCCGGAACGTCGGCGCTGGAATGACAGGCGGCTTGGGTTATTTCCTCGATGAAGATGGCAATTTCCCGGCCCACGTCAACGGAGAGATTGTGAAGATGCAGCGGGTTTCTACGGCCGCTGGGGAGGCGCAATTGAAAGAGTTGATCGAGATGCAGCGCGATCGAACTAACAGCAAAAAAGCCGCGAAGATTCTCGCCAATTGGTCGGAATACTTGCCGAAGTTCTGGCAAGTTGTGCCGCCTAGCGAAGCGAATTCGCCGGAGGCTTCGGAACAAAAGATTGCTGTGAAAGCGTAATTTTGCAGCCCCGGTTTCTTTAGCTTATGGCCAGAAACCGGGTTTTTTCCGAAATCTTTGGTTGTAGTTTAGAGATTAGGTAAAAAACCCGGTTTCTTTAGCTTGTAGGCGCAGTCAGAAACCGGGTTTTTTGAGAAAATCTTTGGTTATAACCCACAGATTAGGTAAAAAACCCGGTTTCTTTGGCTTGATGCGTAACTGTTAGTATTCGATCGGGTTTCTGAGGTATTGACGTGGGGCGAGAAACCCAGTTTCTACGAAATTTTGTGTTGAGGAACGAGAAATCTACGGATAAGAAGTTTGGTAAACTATATCCCAGAATGAGGTCATTACCACTTGTATTATGATATATTGAAAAAGCAGATTTTTACTGAAAGGTGAATCGATGCCAACATTAACATTGACATTAACCGATGACCAAGTAATTGAATTAGCGGAAAAATTACCCGATCGCAAAAAACAGCAATTATTAAAACTATTACTGATGCAGCCTTGGGAATCCTGGGCAAAATTAACCCATGATGGCCCAGACAAAGCGCGACAGGCTGCTGAACAAAGAGGGAAAAATTGGGATGCAATGACAGAGGATGAACGGGAAGAATTTATTGATGAACTATTGCATGAAGAATAATGCTAAATAGCCGAGTTGTATTTGATACCAACATCCTCATCTCTGCCGTTCTATCAGCTAATAGTAAACCTTTTCAGTGTACAGCGCTAGCAAAGCGGGGGATAGTTCAATCTGTCACTTGCCAAGAAATTCTTGATGAATTTCAGGAGAAACTGCAAGGTAAGTTAAAATATGAAATAGAACGCGCAACAGCCTTAGTAAAAGAGGTAATTGACTACTCACGGCTAGTGACGCTAACCAATACTCTCAAAGTCGTCGATGCCGATCCTGATGATGATATGGTTGTTGAGTGTGCGGTTATTGGAAATGCTACCTATATTGTTACGGGCGACAAGCATCTTCTCTCGCTCAATAGTTATCAGAATGTTACCATATTGAAAGCAGCAGATTTTATCAATTTAGTCTTCTATGACTAAATTTAGTAGTGGTGAAATACTAAAATCTCAAAAAGATAGAGTGACAGCAGAATTAAAATACCGTATTATATAATGTCCGGTCAATTGATACGGAGATTCTTAGCAGCCGAGAAAGCTAGTCAAAAGATAGCAATAGAGGTAAAATCTTTTCTAGGGACATCCAACGTAACTGACTTTCACTTAGCTCTCGGTCAATGTCTCAACTATCGTTCCGCTTTAGAATTGACAGAGCCAGAACGAATTCTGTATTTAGCAGTTACCAGCGATGTTTACGATGATTTTTTTCAAAGAAGATTCATTCAAAGGGTAATTGCAAAGCATCAAATGAAATTGTTGATTTTTAACGCCCAGCAGGAGGAGATTGTAGAGTGGAGAAATTAGATTATAGTGAATTGGTGCAGAAAATCCTTAAAACTCGCACTGAAAATCGATCGCCCAACGATACAGAAACTCACTTAATCTTTGACCGAGAGCGCGATCGCTATCAAGTATTGCATATCGGCTGGCAAGATATGACGCGGGTATTCGGCTGTCTCATCTACATCGAAATCAAAGACGGTAAAATTTGGATTGAGCGCGATGGCACAGAAATCGGAGTAGCCAATGAATTAGTAGAAGTCGGAGTGCCCAAGACAGATATTGTTTTGGCATTTTACGCTCCCTACAGACGGCAATATACCGAGTTTGCGGTTGGCTAAAGGTCACATTGGCGATCGATCGACCTCCCAATCCCTGCCGGTTTTGCCTAAAATAGACATAACCCACACTCATAACATTTGTCATGCAAAGTTACACCCTCGCAGAAGCCTGCAATCCACAGGGGACAGTTTTTAACCGAGCTGCTGTCGAGCCAGTTTTACTCACCGATAAATCGCACCCCAGCCACGTAATTATGTCCGCTGATGCCTATCAGCGCTTGATTGAGCGACTGATGGAATTAGAAGATATGCTGTTAGGTAAAGCAGCCAAATCCGCGTTGAGTCAGTCTCAAATGGTGGGTGCCCAAACCTTTGTAGAAACACTAAAAAAACTGGCCAATGGCAAAACTTGATGGTTTACAAACATTTATTGTATCAAATCTGTCGGGCGATCGGCATTCGCGGAGGTGCTGTTTTCCACATCAAATCTATTTCTTCCGGTGTCAATCCGTAAGCTTGATTAACTAAGTCAGATAAACGGTGTTCGAGCCTCAACGCCTCAGCTTTGCGAGATTGAATGGCCGGTGCATATTCATGATAAGTTTCGCGGACTGCTTTTAGCCCAGCAACGCCGAGAGGATCTGAGGATTTAGTTTTCGGCATTCGCTTTCTGATTTCTGCTACGAATTCTGCAAAGGAAAGGGCCGAAAAATCTTCGAGTTTTTGTCCGAGTTTATCAATTAAATAAGTGATTTCCAGCCATTGCCAGACATCTCGATGAGTTTCTTGATTAGTTTTGGCGATTTCAATTAAACGGCTGACAATTGGTTCGACTTCGGCACGAATTGAGTCAGTTGGTGGTGCGATTGGCAGCTTTTCCATCAATTCGCCAACGGGAGTCAGTGCTTCATATTTCATGTGCGGTAAATACCGCCAATTGTGCCACCACATGAGTGCTGAATTAAGCACTCCCAAGATATACAATTCAGAGGTCGGAATAATGAAAGCTTTATTGTTTGTCAAATAACCCCTATTATCATAGCTATATGCTGGATGAAATTGAATTTCCTGATAGATAAGTTTAGGCTGTTGAAATAGGTTACAAAAAGATGGCGATGCTTGCCACTGCCACCATAATTGTTTGCCTGCTCTTGCTTCTAACTTAGTTCTATATTTTTCCAGATGAGATTTGATCGTAGGATAGTTTTCTATCTCAATATCTCTATGAGCGAAGATGATCCAAACTTCATCCCATTGAGGATACCAGCGTTTAATATCTTGACCTCGCAATAATGGCTTGATAATTTCAGCAGATTTAGGATCAGCTTGAACTATACTGTTTTTAGTAGCTTCATTAATCAAAAAAGCTTCGTTAAATCCTGTTAAGATACCTCGATAAGGCTTAACCCCTGCAAAATCTTTGAGCGGGACTCCCACTTGCTTTATTTTCTGCATCAACTCATCCACAGCAGGAGGTTCCAGACTCCAAGCACTCGCAGTAAAACGATCGCGCGAAATTTGATAACCCTGTTGTTGAACGTATTGTGTAAGGTTGATATTAGCAAGATCCTCACGCGGAACGCAACAAACGATCGCAGACGAATTAGGTTCCGATTTACCAGGATCAATCTCGCTTTCAGTTTCAGAGGTAGATATAGAAGCGTTAGGTTTTCTGACTGCGACAATACAGGGAAAAGTATCAGCATGCTCAAAAATTGGCGCGTGTCCGAAATCAATAATTTGCTCTAGCAAACCTTGAGTGGCAAAAAACTTGCGTAGAGGTTCGCCGTATCCCGATCGCAGCCATTTATTAGTTACAATATAAGAAAGCACGCCCTCCGGCTTGAGAATCTTTAACCCGAGTTCGTAAAAGTAAATATAAAGGTCAGCCGCGCCGTTATACGATTCATAATTTGCTTGCAAGTAAGGCTTAATAGGAGACAGCAACTCCTGCCGCACGTAAGGCGGATTGCCAATAACCACATCAAAACCGCCATCAGCAAAAATCTGGGGAAATTCAGCTTTCCAATCAAAGGCTGTATCTGCTACATTACTGTCAGCTACGATCGAGTTTCCCGCTTTAATGTTATCATCCAAATAAGTCAGCGTTTTACCCGCTTTGGCCGTCTTCAACCACAGGGAAAGTTTGGTTATTTCCGCCGATTATGACAGCAAATCTACGCCGTACAGGTTGTTGCTTAAAATAGTTCTGTCAAATTCAAGGGAGTTGCGATTATTTGGCTGACATCCCAAAGCATTCAATTCTCGATCTACTCTTTCGTACTGCTGCATCAAATAATCAAAAGCCGCAATCAAAAAAGCTCCCGAACCGCAGGCTGGATCGATGACTCGCGTTTTTTGCAGCACTTCATCTCGATAGGCTTCCCAAAACTTAATAGCACAAGACTTGCGCGCTCCGACCAAAGAAACCGGGTTTTTTACCGAATCTGCGGGTGAGTGCGAAGTATTTTCGTAAAAAAACCCGGTTTCTGAGTCCCCATGTGTATCCAAAAACCGGGTTTCTTCAAGAAACCCAGTTTTTTCGCTAACACCAAGTTGAAAGCTTGAACGCAATTCTTGTTCTCGGCGGTGCAAATAGCCGCCGAGAGAAACCTCCACAATATACTGAGTAATAAAAGCTGGCGTGTAGAACACACCTTGAGTTTTTCGCTTGCCTTTTTTCCGATCGTATTCCTGTCCGGCAGTCTCAGCATTTAACTCTTCCAAATCCGTCACAGACTGCTCGAAGATATGCCCCAAAATATCGACGGAAACTTCGGTATCAAAATCAAATCTGGTCAGCTTATTAAGCTGACTGCATAAGGGATTGGGAACACTCAATTGTGCGTCTAAAATCGGGTCAAATTTAAATAAACCGCCGTTGTATCCCGGTACAGGAGGGTCATCATTTCCCACATCTATCCAGCGAAAGACAGATTGATAATTTTCCCAAATTAATCTAGGATTGTATTGGTCTTTGTGGTCGTGAGCGTTGCTGAGGGTGTTTCGCGGCAGCAATCCTCTATCTTCACAAAAAGCAATGAATAAAACGCGGTCTAAAGTTTTTTGAGCTTTTTCGATAAGTATGCGATCGCGGTTGGGGATATCCGGCGGCCCGGTAAAGCGAAAATGCTTGACGAGAGAGAGTCGAATTGCTTTGTACTCTTCATATAACTGATTGGTAATTTCCTCTTGAGCTTCCTCAGATTCTTTTAACAGTCTGTCGATCGCAGAAACTGCTTGAGTTTGATTTTGGGAAGGCAAAAAATTGCGGCGGCACAGCAGAAAGTAAAACCGCTTAAAAGCTTCTATGTCCGCCAAATCAGTCAGAAAAAATTGTTCGTAATAAGCGGGAGTTTTATTGGTATGATAAAGTCGCAACTCTCGATAATTCGAGACGATAATCCAGCGACAATCTGGTGTATAATTAGCGTAGCGCCATCCTTGGTCAACTGCTGATTCCGATCGCGCAGGATGCCCATGTGATGCGGGACGGTCTAAATCATTTTTCGCTCCCTTGAGTTCGATCGGAGCAACAACTTTACCTTGCAGCTTAACTTGGCCTTGAGGATTGTCAGCAGCCGTAAAAAAGCCGATCGCCCCATCAGCAGAACCGCCGCCATCAGATATCGTTTGTTCCGCGTTAATTTCCCAAGCTTTCCCCGCACCTTGAATTACCGAGCAATATCCCAAAACATCCTGAAAAATATCATTAATAAAACTGCCATGCAGCGAAACTTCTTTAATTTCGTCTAACGTACCCGTTTTAAGTGCCGCAATCCACGTTCCCAATTTTTGGTGGCGCACTTCCATATCTTGCGGAAAGCTAAAAGCACGCAAAGCAGTGTTGAGTGTTTTGCTATGAAAAAGGGCGCGAGTAGAGCGATTGGTCATCTTTTAAAAGCAGATTAATTAAGTTAATTTTACAGTATATAAGTGCAACAACGGCTCAGACCTTCTGCCTCCCATCCAGTTAAACTCAAAACGGGCGATCGCGCAACGAAAATTTTCAGTGTGAAATCGTAATTTTGCAGCAAGTTAAATAATCACATTTATTGTACAATACGTAACGCATTAGGTGCACATTTACTTAGTCAAGAGCCTCTGACACGATTGTCTAGACGGACAGGCTGCACGCACAGGTACGATGGGAAAAGCAGGCAAAGCTTTCAGACAAGTGTTGGAAATTTACCGTTGGGTACACGAAATCAGAGATCCCACAGCAGAAACAGTGAGGGAGATTGTGAAGACTCTTCAAGAAATTGAGCCTCCGGCTGCGTCCAAGTTTATCGAGTTATATCTGGGCGACTTAATTGAGGAGAAGGAACAGCCTTAGATGGTAGCGGGGTTCTTGAGGAATTCTTGATAAATAGGACTTACTCACGGGCAGTCAGAAACCGGGTTTTTTACGAAAATCTTTGGTTTTTACCAATAGATTGTAAAAAACCCGGTTTCTTAAGCTTGATGCGTAACTGTTAGCTAAACTGGAGTATAATTTTTAACCCCACATTCCGCAGATGTGGGTCGGTTTTTTTATCAGTTGTGAAAACTTGGAATCCAAACGCTTTTGGGCTGAAATTATGCAGTATTAGCGTCACAG
>RDYN01000067.1:0-52608 GCA_004293365.1 Oscillatoriales cyanobacterium
GATGCTCTTCAATATGATTTAGTATGTCGCTCATGTTTCTGTGTTAAGAAAGCTTTGTGATGTCATTTTACCATGAATGTTACTATTTTGGAGATGTCTAGTAGTGACATTGGTTGAAACAATTTACTCCACAGGAGTTACACTCAATAAATTAGCTATGGCAGAAATTGAAACCCAGATTAATCGCCTCCCCAATCTTCAAAAATGGTTTGTGGAAATTTTCGCCAAACCCACATAATTATTGGATCATTTTTTTTGTGGATGTCTCAAATTAATTTTGCCCGCCGCAACCGTTGTAGTATTTGAGTTACAAAGGTCATCCAAACGGGTTTTGACTTGCCCCAACAGGTTGGCGATTGCTCCTTCTGATATCTTGAGTCCAAAGACAGAGGCAAATATGGACGATAGCCGTTCGTAACTGATGGCATGAGTGTAACGCAGATATGTGACTAAGCTTTGAATTGAAGTGCCTTCCCGGTGAACCTGGTTCCATTCCCAATGGTACAGGAGCAACATACTTGGTCTGACAGCAGGCACACTGACCACCATAACGTTCGATGCGGGTGATAATGGGGCGAATTGGAGGTAGTTCGATTTTTTCGTAGACGGATTGCAATTTTTGTGTGGCGGCGGTGACTTTTTCTCCACACTGGGGGCAATTTTTGACTTGGGCGATGATTGTTTGGTCGGGATGAGGATGTAGTTCTCTGCCCCCTCCTGCTCTTCCTAGGCTTTTTTGTCTTTTGCTCCCCTCAATTTTTGAGGGCTTAATGTTGGGCTTGAATCCTTTGGAGGGTGGAGTGCTGGAATTCTTGCTAGTTTTTTTGGGAGATGGGTCTGATGCAAGGTTCGTAGGTGGCTAATCCTGCGCTGAGTTTTTGGATTTCTTGCCATAGCTCCACTATCAAGGCTTCTTTTGCCTCGTTCGATAGTTGTTTTAAGTCGGGGAGTTTTTCCATTCCTTTATCTAATGTCTATCTCCTCTTCTTGTCAAGGGGGTTGAGCAATTACCAATTTTTTAGCAATAATTTGACAGTTGCAGTCGGGACGATTTTTAGAATAACACTTTCGCAGTTTAGCTTGGGGATCTCGATTAATGTATTGCGCGATCTTTCGTGCTAAACTTTGGTTTTATTCAGCTTCAAGCTGTTCAATATAAGCGTCAACACTGCCCAAACATGGGTGGTAAAATTGGCTGGGTTCTAGAGAACCCATTTGACATCTTAGGAAGGGTCTGCAAGCCTCTTAATCATTAGCCTGATGAAGCAGAGGTTGAGTTTGGCAGTGGCATTAGCCAGGGTTCGTTTAAAGTTCTTAACCAGAATTTTACAACGCTCCATCCAAGCGTTGGAGCGCTCGATCACCCATCTGGCTACTGCCGGAACAAATCCACATTTTCCTTGTGCTGCTTTCTCTTGTTTTGAGGGTTTCGGAGAAAGTTGAAACTGGATTTTGGTCATGAGCTCCGGGTAAATCCGCTCTAACTCCTGAGTCAAATATTCTGGGTGATACCCGTAATCTAGCAGGATGGTGATAAGAGGGAATATCGCGCTTGTTTTGACTTGAAGTAGTCGATGTAGAGAGTAAACATCTCAATTAATCCGGCATCATCCGAGAGATTGGTGCGAGTGTAGTGCGAAAAGAAGGGAAACCCAAGGGTGTCAATAGCTAGATGCCTTTTAATGCCGTTGGTGGCTTTGTAGAAACAAAAACATGCGCGACTCCATACTGGCATTGCAGGTATTTTTCACCGCTTGGGAGTCAATGACGATCGACGTCGAAAGCGTGCGGTTTTTTTTTACTTGTTCACCCACTTGTCCATGTAAGACACTCATCAGTTTCTCGGATACCCCAGCGGCTCGCATTGGTGACAAGTTAAGACTGTAAGTCTTTTGTCAAGAGGCTTTTAGAGAATTGTTGAAAACAAACTGGTCAGACCCTCGTTGAAGCTCCGGAAAAGGAGCCACAATTAGCTTTGTGTTTGGTTTTCGTTTCTGTTTGACAATACCTAAATCTCGATTTTTGGGGTCAGGAAAATACTTAACTGGGTCTGTTGCCTTACCTTTTTGATGAGCCATAGTAAAATGATAAAGACCCCGATAAATCATTTCTAAGGAAATCTCATCAAAGGGCACAGAAAGTTCATCCGCTACGGCATCACCTAAATCTACTAACACAGCATAAAATAACCAAGCTGACCAAATTTGTAATTTAATTCTATTGATTAAAACAGTCCATAAATAACTTAAAATAAACAGTGTTTTTACTGTATTAAAAGCTTCTTCTATTCGCCAACGACGCCGATATAAATCCGCAACTACATAAGGTGGCAAAACTTGAGGCTCTAGGACACTTGTTAAATAAGAATGCCAGGTTTTTCCTGATCTAACTTCAATTAAACGTAACGTGATAAACGGAGTCTTTTTTGTGCCATAACCTAGACGTATTTTCCGGTCTCGCAGTTCATAAATATCTGTAAATACCTGTTCTATTTGAATCGCTGCTCCTTTCTTTATTCTGGTAATAAATTTAATTTTATTGCCGATTAATTTATGCCAGAGATTAAAATGATAAAATCCTCTTTCCAGTAATAGTAAAGTATTTTCTGTAACTAAATTTAGGATATCTTCTTCCGCTAAGCGTATCAGAAGCTTTGGGGTTTTCTTCAAACCAAATCTCAACAGGTAATCTGGTTATTAAATCAATGATTGGAATTATTTTTCCGGCTAATTTTCCTTTTGGAACTGATTCTAAGCTTTGTAGTTTTCTCTCATAGGGCCTCCAATATTGAGCCATCTATTATCCAAATCTTCTCAATTTTTGATAAGGTAAATTGAATACTTTCTGGCAAGGGACGTTTATTTCTACTATGCCAAGCTGTTCTGAGACTTGGCAATAAATCTTTAAATACTTTTTCAAATAACTCCGCAGGAAATGTCAAAAATCGTTGTGATACCGCCTTAGGGACTCACTTTTGTGGGATTACACCAGAGAAAACCGTCACGCGGCTAAGATTCGGGTCAGTTCTCTCACCCCTGCTACGTCTCGCCGAGCGTAACGTTAATACCGCAGCCATCATCAACGGTAAATTCAACCCTCCGCTCTCGGAGTCCTAATTTTCGGTAGTAATTTTCTTGATTTGTAATCGCGGGTGTCAGCAATTTTTCCAGTTGAAGGGCAATTACTTCATCTTCTACCATTGGTCTGTGTTTTTTTTTCGCGTGGTCGAGCAGGGTTTTTCGGCTGCTGGTCATGGCTGCTCACAATCCCTCAATTGCTTGTCTATTCTAAGTTTCCCACGCTCCCAGACCAATGCAAATACTACCCTTGACAATTTCCTTTTTTCCTTAACTTGTCACCAATGCCCTGAAGCGACGTCGGTACTCCCGATTTTTAGCTTAGTGGTTTGACCCACAATTAAAGGCTCTACTTCCCAAGAATTGTAGTTAAGGCAAGGGGATCGTCATGTATACCTAGAAATACTCTCAACTCCCATACCGTAATACCTATGAATCCGAATAACAGGACGATCGCACTTACGCACCCGATGCCGATAAATTCCTTCTGTTTGTTATTCATATTTAATATTGGTTTTTTCTTATCTATAACTTTATGAACCAGTGCGCCCAGCGCTCTAGCTTTGTATGCCACCGAGAAAAGTGGCACAGAGATAAATAAAATTCTACTAATTTTTTTTAAAGAACGGGAATCCGGCCCTAAAGTATCTCTAAATAAATTTGTAATCTCCCTGTATACAAGATACTATTCACTCTTGAAACTATCTGCGTTAATCATTGGTTATCTGCATTCAATCTGCGGTTGACATATTTATAAAATTCAAAACCTTATGCAATAAGTATTGTAAAGTTTAATCGCTAAGTATAACATTACGGTCAGCCAAGGGTAATATAATAGATGCACAAAAACATCTAGTAATGTAGGTAAGTTATCCTAAAAAAATAACCGACATGATACTTAAAACTCAGAGATTGGTTTTGAAACAGATTTTGGAGAGCGACCTCAACACGCTCCACAGAATTTTCACTGATTCGTATGTCAGGAGATATCTGTGTGACGGCGAAATCTGGTCGCTGCAACAAGTAGAAGAAATGCTTGCGGAGAATCAAAAGCTGTTTGCCGAAAATAAATTTGGTCTTTGGTCGATCGAGACAAACACCGATCGCGAAATCATTGGATTTGTGGGTTTGTGGTATTTTTTTGAGGAAGAACAGCCCCAGCTAGTTTACGTATTGCTGCCAACTGCAACGAAAAAAGGCTACGCTACTGAAGCTGCAACTAAAATAATAGAGTATTGTTTTGATGAACTTGGCTTTGAGTATGTTGTCGCAAGCTGCGATCGCCCAAACATTGAGTCGCAGAAAGTAGCAGCCAGACTCGGCATGAGGCAAGTAGAAGAAAGGATTGTTAATGAAAATCCCATATTATTCTTTAGAATCGATAAGTAGTAATTAGCAGTCAGGGCGCAATGCAGAAATGGCTTTCGGTGGTGGGGATTGGCGAAGACGGACTTTCGGGATTGAGTTCGATCGCCCTTTCGTTACTCGATCGATCTAAAATCGTTGTCGGCGGCGCGCGCCACCTCGCAATGCTACCAACCGACGACACCCGCGAAAAATTGGTTTGGGCTTCACCGCTACAAACAACAGTTGACAGCATCATCAGCCGTCGCGGAGAGTCTGTTTGCGTGCTCGCAAGCGGCGATCCGATGTGTCACGGGATTGGTGTCACGCTGTCGCGCCGGATTCCGATCGCAGAAATGACTGTAATTCCCGCAGCATCGGCTTTTAGTCTGGCTTGCGCGCGTTTGGGCTGGGCGCTGGCGGATGTTGAGACTTTCAGTTTAACAAATCGCCCGATCGCCTCGATCGCACTTTCTCTGTATCCAGGAGCCCGTTTGCTGGTGTTGAGTGCCGATCGACACACGCCGGAAAAGGTTGCCCAATTGTTGGCACAGCGGGGGTTTGGCAGCAGTTTGATGACCGTGTTCGAGCGGATGGGAGGGGACGCGGAACGGCGGATCGAGGGGGTTGCAGCAGCTTGGAATGCGGCGGATTTAGCCGATTTGAATGCGATCGCCATTGCAGTTGCAGCCGATCGCGAAACTCTGCTGCTTTCCCGTACTGCGGGCTTACCGGATGCAGCCTATCGCCACGACGGACTGTTGACTAAACGGGAGGTTCGAGCCGTTACGCTGTCTGCGTTAGCGCCGATTCCGGGTGAGTTGCTTTGGGATGTGGGCGCGGGCTGCGGTTCGATCGCGATCGAGTGGATGCGGAGTCATCGCAGTTGTCGGGCGATCGCGATCGAGCGCCATCCAACTAGACTGGAATATATTGCTGAAAATGCCTCTAATTTGGGTGTTCCCGAACTCAAAATCGTGGCGGGAGACGCACCGGAAGCTTTGGCAAATTTGCCGCAACCGGATGCTATTTTCATCGGCGGCGGTGTCACCGCAGAAGGTTTGCTGGAAGCTTGTTGGAATGCTTTAGGTGAAGGTGGCAGATTAGTTGTGAATGCGGTGACGGTTGAGAGTGAATTAAAAGTTTTGCAATGGCATTCTTTGCACGGCGGAGAATTAATTAGAATTGGGATTCAGCGTGTTGGTGCGATCGGTTCTTTTCTCGGTTGGAAACCGCTAGCACCGATTACTCAGTGGGCGGTGGTTAAGGGGTAATCAATTCTGATTGGATCGGAATGATTTAACCGCAGAGTACGCAGAGAACACAGAGGAAGAGATGAGAGAGATGAATCATTATAGGTGTCTTCTGTCCACTATGCTAATATGAAGATTAGTTTACATTTTTTGATGAGGTCATTATGACCAGTTCGCTGTCTCCTACAAGCCTTTCTCGCTATGTCACCCGCAATCCTGAAGTTTTGCAGGGGGAACCGATTATTGCAGACACTCAAGTTACTGTACGGGATATTGTGGTGTTTTGGAAATCGGGAATAAAGCCTGAAGAAATCCCACAGAAGTTACTTCAACTGGTTACGCCTGCTCAAGTGTTTGATGCGATTAGCTTTTATCTGGATAATCAGCCAGAAATTGACGGTCGGATTGCTTGGTATGAGGCGCGTCCGATGTTGAATATTTCACCTCTTTTGAGATGTAATCCGTTGCTGAACGAAGTCACGAAATATGTTGAAGTATATCGCCGCGATCGAAATGCCGATATCGATTTTCCTGAGTCTGAAGCCGTATGACTCAATATATTCTCGATACCGACCATATCACACTGCTGCAACACTTTCCTATGCAACTCCAAATCCTGTATACTCTCGCGCATAGGGAGGCTGAACTCCTAACACGATCTCTTCTTTCGCAATCCCCATTTGTACTAATTCATCAGCAAAACTTCGATCCGTTTGATTACGCTGAATCCAAATTTTTCCATCCTTGATATCTAAGTGAATGAAGCAGTTATAAATACGGTGATGTTCATTCCATCCTAAATCGATAACCAGATAGCGATCGCGTTCTTTGTCAAAAACAAATTCTACTTCTATCTGACCATTAACCGGCGGGTCTTCACCCGATTCGATCAGCAACTTTTCGATGCACTGGCGATAATAATCTAGTCGATCCATTTGACTATTTCCTCCCGTACTGGGTTGTATACAATAATTTTAACTTGATGTCGTTTGACTGATACTTTGGGTAATTCGCGTTGGAAGAACGATTCGTAAGAGGCAAGTGGAACTGCTAAATATAAAGTACGCTCTGGATCGAGTTCTTCTAAGACTAATCGATAATTCAAAAATTGTCCCAAGGCTGTATGAAAATCAGATAATGCAGAATCGTTCAAAAAACTCTTAATTTCGACTGCGATTTTCTCTCCTGCTTTTTCTGCACCCAAGAGTTTTTCTGCTCCCAAGTCAATCTCCACGCGCTCGTTTTTTGCATACTCAAGCTTCAATGGATCGTGAGTAACCGTCCATTTTTCTTTTTCAAGACCCCGCTTTACCGAATCATGAAATTTATCTTTAGCTGCCATACTTTCAGAGTCTCAAAAATATACATATTCATTTTGCCCGATAAGCTCATGATAACAATCGCAACGCTCTAAACTTCTGCGAGATGCCAGAAAGTCATCCCACCTTCATTATGACTGAGCAAAATCCCCAAATCTTCGAGGCTTTCCAGACAGTCGAGAATGACTTTTTGTTTGCGATTGGCGCCTTTGAAATGGGCGGTGACTTGGGTAGCTGTCCATTCGCCGCTTTGGGTGCCCAACAAGTCGCGGATAGCGGAAAGTTGCTCTTTGAGGGTTTTGGGAAAGGGTTGTTGTTCGGTGGGAACTGACGGGGTTTCGGTTTCGGTGGTGATACCTTCAAGAGTTGGTTGTACGTAGGTTTCGCCGGGATTTTGGTAGTCTGGACGCAGCCAGCGAATGTGTCCGTTGCGTTCTTCTGCGGCGCGTTGGGCGTTGAGGGTGACGAGGTTTTCGAGGATTTGGTCGTCGGTGAGGGTGGTTTCCCAACCGTAGGCTGCAAATACGGCGCGATCGAGTTCGTCGTGGATTTGTTTGAGGGTGGAGACTAGGGCTTTTTGGTTGAAGGCTTTGTCTTTGTCGTTGAGGGGTTCGCCTTTGCGGAGTTTTTCCAGGAGGTTGTACATTCCGGTGATGGTGACTTCCGGGTGAGTGGTTTGGACTCGTTTGCGGTGGCGATCGAGGCGTTCTCCGAGTTCTCGGATGGTTTGTTTTTGGGTGTCGGTTGAGTCTGGGAAGGGGAAGGGGTCGAAGCAAACAGTATTGTTGTATCGAGGTGTATTTCCTCCTAAATCTCCACCTGCTGCTAATGCCCAAATGACATGAATTTTACTGGAAAGAACGCCTAGATAATACATATCATCCAGGAAAATAACAATAATTTCGCTTTCTGGCCAGACATTTTTTGAGCGAAATGTAAAACATCTATGTTTAGCTGTTCTAGGTGTAAGAATATATCCATCTAGACCTTGAATACCATCACGCATAATTGCATTCGAGCGTCGATAACGCCACCATTCACGACGCAATCTTAAATCATTATTGATCTCGCGTACTGGCTTAACATTTTCTATCAACCACTGATAATTTTTAGGATACTTTATCTCTAACTCCTGTTCTGATAGATGATTAACATCTATTACATATCGTTCCTTTGGACTTTTTGCCAAGTCTTCTCCTTTTAAAAATGGATGAATAATCTCTGTTTCAAGTATTTTAATATTTTCCGGAGACACTAGAAATCCCATACCACCTAACTCAAATCCTTTAGAAGTGAGATTAGCATTACTTTTGAGTGAATGTGCTTTCGTTACATCAATGCCAGTTTTAAGATTACTAAAAATTAGATCGATAGCTTTGAATGTCAATTTATCCCGCTCGGCTTTATCTTCAGGATTATCACCTTCACCATCGTTAATTAAACAACCAAACATGGGTAATTTTGCAGTTTTCTTATAATCATTGAGTTCTACTCCTGTCATGGCGACCGTAACAGCGGCTCCTCCATCAGCCCAAGGGTGATCGGGGATTGCAAAAATCAACCGGATTGGATTCTTCTGACTTAAATGGAAATCGATAACTTTTCGCTGTCTAACTTGGCGAATGGTATTTGTAGATATAAATCCAAATTTTTCGATATTCTTTGAACGTGTGAGTTCCGCTGCCTTGTGCCACCAATACATTACAAAATCCACAGTATCCGGCACATCTTTATAGACTTTTCGCAGCGCTTCTGCATATCCATCGCCCAATCGATCGCGCATTCTCGCATTCCCAATAAACGGCGGATTGGACACAATATAATCCGCCTCCGGCCACACAGCCGCCCTCGGATTCAAATACCGATAAATCGTTACTTGGTGTGTCGGATCGGGAATATCTTCCCCCGTCACCGGACTTTTTATCATCCGTCCACCCCAGCGAGTCCGCACCTTCCCCGACGCATCCACATCGGGTTCTATTCCGTCATAGGCCAACACCGCATCCCGGCATTCAATATTCTTGTACTCTCGCAACACGGGTTCGATCGGCGGCAGATCCCCAAACCGCCGAAAATGCCACTGCAAATACCCGATCCAAATTACCAAATCCGCGATCGCCGCCGCCCTCGGATTAATCTCAATTCCCAAAAACTGACTCGGATTCACCTGATTGATATCCAACCGCAACTGCGCCGCACCTGTCACATCCTCCAAACGCCGCAACACCTCCGACTCCAATCCCTTCAACAAATCCAAAGTCACGTACAAAAAATTCCCCGATCCGCAGGCCGGATCGAGAATTTTCACCTGTTGTAACTGAGTCAGAAATGCCTCTAAAAGCGCGATCGCCTTTTTCCTTTGATTTGCAGTCGGTTCCGATTCTCCCGCGTTGAGCAACTGTTTAACCTCCGCTTGTACCGCAATCCAGCGATCGCCCAAAGGCTCCATCACCACAGGTTTTACCAACCGTTCCACATACGATCGCGGCGTATAATGCGCCCCCAACTTACTTCTTTCCCGCGCATCCAGCGCCCTCTCCAACAACGTCCCAAAAATCGCCGGTTCCACATTGCACCAATCCCGCTTCGCCGCCTGCAACAACACCTCCAACTGCGCTTTAGTTAAATCAAACGCCCCAGAATCCGCAAACAATCCGCCATTAAACCGCAACAACTTGCCGTGAAAACCAAAACTCGTCCCCTGATTCATCGCCACCCACAGCGCCTCTACCTCCGGTTTAAACATTTTCGGATTAGCAATCCATCGCGTTTCTAGCGCCTGAGTAAACAGATGTTCCTTCAGCAATCCCACATCTTCAACAAACATAGTAAAAATACAGCGCATCAAAAATTGGGCGACTTGTTGCGAATCTACTTTCGCCTCCATTCCCTTCGCCAACTGGGCCAAATCTGCCGCCACTTCCCGCGTCACCCGCGCCGCAATCTTCTCCGGGTTGCGCTGCTGCGGATTGCTGAAAATATCGACAAATAAATCAAAAACATCAGCCTTTTGCAACTCTGTCAGCGCAATTTCTCGCCGCGCCCCGTAGCCGCCGTAATCGCCGCTAAAACCCATCCACAATTCAAAATGGTCGCCAATATCGCAAGTTAACAAAAACGGCGGTTTGTTGCTGAGAGTTCGAGTATAGGCAACTGCCTGGACAAACGCTTTTTCCATCTCTCGCAAATAGGTATTGGTTCCCCGCTTTGCAGTTCCTTTTTTGCTCGTGGTTCCGCCCTGTTTTGCCTCTATTAAAAAATGCTCGGCTTTATGAAAATCAACAAATCCCGGAGTCACTTTCCCGCTGGGGTGAAAAATTTTGACATCTTTATCAAAGCAGTAGGGATCGTTGGGAATTCTGCCTTTATCCATTGGGCGATCGACCGCCAGCGCATCGCACATTTCCACAAAAAATAGCTGGTAGTTTGCGCGTTCGTTACCGCTCGAACCTGCCCAGCGCGTGATGAATGTTTCGACTCTGGTGCGATCGGCTTCATTCATGCTTTAATCCTGCTGCTTGCTTTTTCCTTATTTTATAATTAGATCGGTTTGGATTGGCGATTTATCTTGCGATTTTGCTTGATAGCAACCGCCAAGGCGGTTAGGACGCTTTACTATTGATAAGCTGTTGGGTATTTAAATTGGAGGTTCGGGGCGGGCTAGAAGCCCACCCCACAAGATATTAGACAAGATTGCAAAAATAACTAGGACGGGCTCTCCGGTCACTTCCCAAAAAAACATTTTTCTTGTGGAACAGGCCGGAGAGCCTGTTCCAAGATTGGATTAAAAGGACTTTTGCAATCTTGTCTATTGATTGTTTCTTGACTACAGTTTAAATAGATAACAGCTTATTTGCTATAATATGTTTGACGATATTCCTAGATACAGGCGGAGTCAAAAACCCGGCTTCTGCCTTAAAGTCGATCGTTCACAACGAAGATTTTGCGTAGCCACCGGGTTTTTATGGCTTTATTGCTTGAAAAATACCTCAATAAATGTATGAAAATTAGAGCGATCGTACATCCCGCAGAAGAAGGTGGCTATTGGGCAGAAGTTCCAGCGCTTCCCGGCTGCATTACCGAAGGAGACACGATAGAAGAAGTAATAATTAATTTAAAAGATGCTATGGTCGGTTGGCTCGAAGTTGCTAATAGTCGTGAAGCAATTGCCTCCACAGATAGAGTTGTGGAAATTGCTGTATGAAATCTATTTAGGGCAAGCGACTTTGCAAAATAGTAGAGCATAAAGGTTGGGTTTTGAAAAGAGTTACCGGCAGTCATCATATCTATGAAAACCCGGAACTAGAACAAATTTTGTCAATTCCTGTTCACCGAAATCAAGATTTGAAAGTTGGAACCTTGAGAGCCTTAATGAAAATAGCTCAGCTATCTGAGGAAGATTTACAAAGTTTTTCTTAAGTATAGCAGGTTTCATAAAAATCAGGAATTACGTAATTTCTCAAACAAATAGGTTGGGTTTAACAGAATTAAACCCAACCTATTAATTCAATCAGACTTAAAAATTTAGCCTTGGTTAACCACCGAAGTTTTAAAACTGTCCCGCGACTCGGAAATGCGATCGACAATAGCAGCATTTACCGCAGATTCCTTAATCGGTTTCCGGGCTTCAATTAAACTCAGAGCTTTGGTGACACCTTCGGGTAAAATCACCACCAAACTGCCAGCCGGTGCCTCGTCTAAAGCCTTGTTAACAGCAATTGTCTCGTCGAGAATCAACTCGTATTGAACTTTAGATTTGTCTGGAGTGCGTGCAGCAATAGCCTCCGCAATTCCCTGACAAATTAACTTAGCCACCACACCGGGCTCTCGGCCGCGCCTGTCAAGGTCTTCTTTGACAATAATCCGATCGAACATATCGGCAGAAAGTTTGCCCAAGGTGACAAAATCTTCATCTCGTCTATCCCCCGGCGCACCAACTACCCCGATCCGCATTCCCTGCCAATTCTGCACGAAACTGCCCAAAGCTTTGTAGCTGTGGGGGTTGTGGGCGTAATCGAGCAAAGCGTGATAGCTGCCCAAATTAAACAAGTTCATCCGTCCGGGAGTTTGACCGACAGATGCTTGGAAGCTTGACAAAGCCGATCGAATATCCTCTATTTTCACTCCTTGAGCAAAGGCCGCCAAACAAGCCGCTAAAGCATTGGCAATCATAAACGGCGCCCGCCCGCCCATCGTCAGCGGCACGTTCACAGCCTGCTCGATTCTCAGCGTCCAATCGCCTTTGAGGATCGACAAATACCCATTTTCGTAAATCGCAGCCAGCCCGCCCGCAGCGGTGTGTTTGGCAACCAATTCGTTGTCCGGGTTCATTGAAAAATATGCAATTTGAGCCTTGACACGCTGCGCCATTTGTGATACTAGCGGGTCGTCTGCATTCAAAACTGCATAGCCTTTGGGCATTACCGACTCGACGAGGACGCTCTTGAGTTTGGCTAGTTGTTCCACGGTGTCGATGTCGCCAATTCCCAAGTGATCGGCTGCGACGTTCAAGACGACGCCGACATCGCACTGATCGAAGCCCAAGCCCGATCGCAAAATGCCACCTCTAGCCGTTTCCAGCACCGCCACTTCCACCGTCGGATCCGACAAAATTAAATGAGCGCTCTGGGGCCCGGTATTATCTCCGCTTTCGACCAAATATTCGCCGATGTAAGTGCCGTCGGTAGTTGTGTAGCCAGTAATTTGACCAGTCTGCTTGACAATGTGGGCCAGCAAGCGAGTAGTTGTTGTTTTGCCGTTAGTTCCCGTTACCGCTAAAATCGGCACTCGGCTGGGTTGAGGCGAGGGGAACAGCATATCGAAGACTGCGCCGGCGACGTTGCGGGGCAAACCCTGACTCGGGGCGACGTGCATTCTGAAACCCGGTGCTGCGTTGACTTCGACGATGACTCCGTTCGTATCGCGCAGGGGTTGGGAAATGTCGTCTGTTACTACGTCAATGCCGGCGATGTCCAAGCCGATGATTTTGGCGACTCGGGAAAACAGCCAGACGTTTTCTGGGTGGATTTCGTCGGTGCGATCGACTGCAATGCCACCGGTGCTCAAGTTTGCTGTCGCGCGCAAGAATACTCTTTTGCCAGCCGGCAATACCGAGTCCATCGCGTAGCCTTGTTTTTGCAGCAAATCGAGGGTCAATTTGTCGATCGTGATCCGGGTGAGCACGTTGTCGTGTCCGTCTCCCCGCTGCGGGTCGCGGTTTACTTCTTCAACGAGCTGTTCTACTGTAGACTTGCCATCTCCCACAACGTTAGCGGGGACTCGTTCGGCTACTGCTACGACTTGTCCGTTGACTACCAATACTCTGTGGTCGCGGCCGGTGTAATAGCGCTCGACAATCACGCTTTTGGTTTTTGATGCCCCGCTGGCTAAGTCGTAGGCTTCTTCTGCTACTTCCCAGGAGTTGATGTCGATCGTAATTCCGCGGCCGTGGTTGCCGTCTAGCGGTTTGAGGACGATCGGATAACCGCCCACATCTTCGATCGCCCCTTCGAGTTCGTCCAAATAATTAATCACCGTCCCTCTCGGCACCGGCACGCCAGCAGCACCGAGGATATTTTTGGTACCTTCCTTATCGCAGGCCAGTTCTACCCCCAAAACTCCCGTGCGGTTGCTCAGAGTTGCCTGAATCCGCTTTTGGTGAACTCCGTAACCGAGCTGAATCATAAACCGGGCGCTCAACGGTATCCAGGGAATCCCCCGCGCTTCTGCTTCCTTGATCAGTGTTTCGGTACTCGGGCCCAGGGCAGCGGACAAAGCAAACTCTCTGAGGTCTCTTAAATCTTGGACTAATTCTGCCGCTGGATAAGAGCCCGTATCGGCAATGCTCTGGCACATCCGCACGCCCGCTCGCGTGGCGTAGCGACCTGCTTGTTCGTTTTGATACTCGATTACTACTTGGTAAATCCCAGGGGTAGCCGTCTCGCGGGTGCGACCGAACCCGACCGGCATTCCAGCCATTTCCTGAAGTTCTAGGGCTACGTGTTCGATGACGTGTCCCATCATTGTGCCTTCTCTGACCCGTTGCAGGAAGCCTCCCTGATGACCGGGGGAACAGTGATGGTCGTCCAAACTCGGGAGTGCGGCGGTCAACCCTTCGTAGAAGCCAGGAATTTCAGATGTGGTTTTATCTGCCAGCTCCTCTAAATCCAGACGCATGAGGACGAGTTTGTGGCGTCTGATGCTCCAGTAGTTGGGGCCGCGTAACGTCTGGATTTTAAGTATTTTCATGACTTTCAGAGGGGTATGGGTCGCTAAATCTTATAGGTAATTGCAGCATTTATTCAATTTGGAGCTAGATTGCTCGATCGACTGTTCGCTGTGAACAGTTTTGCATTGAATTTCCAGTTATGGGCGCCAGTCGATTTTAGATTTTAGATTTTAGATTTTAGATTTACTTTCACAGATCGACCTGGGAGCTTGAACTTGGGTCTAAAATCTTGGTATCTCCACACTGATAGCGTCGGGGACACGGTACCCGTTTTTGGACTGGTCAGTGTTGAAAATTAATGCTGGCACGATCGGCTAGAAACAAGTGCAGGTCAAGGGCAGGCAGAAACTAAAAGGCAGAAGGTAGAATTTTTTGTGATTCTGCCTTCTGGTGTCAGCCCGTGGCTGGTTCGGAATATATCCTTTTGTTTTACCCATTATTCGGCCGGAATGCCGCATAATTTCTGCCCGATCGATGACTCTGACATTCTGCGTTAGTTTGCTGTGCGGCATTCCAAAGGCCAGCCCGACTCGGAACAGGCGGCCGATGGCATTGGTTTGCCTAGGGGCATATTGTAGCAATCTCCGTGACACAAAACGTGCAAGCGCATATTGAACAGACTTAAAGGTTCTGTCGCTGCTACCATTGCCTCGTTGGTATAAAAATTTTCCCTAGAATCAACAATAGTCACCGTGCCTTTACCGAGAACCTTCATAGTATCGTCTCCCTCAAACAAGGCGCAGGTATCTTCGTCAATACCAATAGCGATGCGATCGGGATGGCAAGCCACAGCCGACAGCAAGCGAGCCATGCGGTTGCGGTTGTGAAAATGCTGGTCTACGATGATATCCGGAATAATGTTAAGTCCGTTTGCCATGTCTACCAAAGAGCGGTTTGGTGACGCGCCGCTTCCCCCGCCTGCAATCATGTGATGTCCCATCACCGCAGCACCCGCACTGGTGCCGGCCAGGGTAATCTTACCCGAGAGAGCATATTCGCGAATTTTTTCCATCAGCGGGGTGTCCGCCAGCAGCCCGCAGAGCCGCAGTTGGTCGCCGCCTGTGATGAATACGCCCGTACAGTCTTCTAAATAATCTTTCCAGACGGGGTTTTCGCCTTGTTCGCGTTCGCGGATGTCAATGACTTTGACGGCGCTAACGCCCATTTCGTCAAATATGGTGCGGTAGCGGTTGCTAATTCCTTCGGGATCTCGGGAAGCGCAGGGGACGATCGCCAGCCGAGCGTTTGCACCCCCAGCACGGCAAAAAAAGGTATTCAGAATCTCTCGCCCGTGAACCTTGTCTTCGGCTCCTCCGATGACCATAATCGAGGTTTTCGTGCGCTGGGAAAGATTGTGTTCGAGGGCTTGAGATGTCAACTGCTGCATGGTGTGTCTTCCTCTGTTGGATGTGAAATTCAATTTTGCCGTGGCTGGCGGTAAAATTGGGCTTTTTAAGAGTAAATATTTTTTGGTGCGAGTGAGGTGCAATCGGCGATCGCGCAGTTGTTTGGGGGCGAGTTTACAAAAATCACCGTTCTGAGAACAGATGATTTTTGTACAAAATCGACTCGTAGACAAAGGAAGAGAATTTAACTTGCAAAAATTCTCAGAGATTATAAGAAATTATAAAGAATAAAGCAATTACTGAAAACCGATCGGCCTGTCCGGGTCAAACTAGAGGTGATGTATCCCTAAATTCCAATTATTGTGCGATTTGACGTAGTTACCCTGTTTCCAGAATTTTTCCTGGCTCCCCTAGCATCGGGACTGATGGGCAAAGCCTTAGCTAAAAATATTGCTGAGGTAAATTTTGTGAATCCCCGCCATTTTACCACAGACAAGCACCAGCGAGTCGATGATGAGCCTTACGGAGGCGGAGTGGGGATGCTGATGAAGCCGGAACCAATTTTTGCTGCGGTGGAGTCGCTACCGGTTTTACCGAGGCGGGAGGTGATTTTGCTGACTCCCCAGGGCGAACCGATGCAGCAGCCGATGTTTCGGGAGTTCGCCACCGAGTGCGATCAGTTGGTGTTGATTTGCGGCCATTATGAGGGTGTGGACGATCGAGTTCTGCATTTGGTCACTCGCGAAGTATCTCTGGGCGATTTTGTACTCACCGGCGGCGAAATTCCGGCTTTGGCTTTGATTAATGGGGTTTTGCGATTGCTGCGCGGAACTGTAGCGAAGGAAGATTCGCTGAAATTTGAGAGTTTTGAAGACGGACTTTTGGACTATCCGCAGTACACTAGGCCTGCCGATTTTCGGGGATTGAAGGTGCCCGATGTGTTGCTGTCTGGTAATCACGCAGAAATTGCTCGCTGGCGCAAGGAACAGCAAATTGCCAGAACTCGATCGCGCCGCCCGGATTTGCTAGCGGATTAATTAAGTCTTAGGTGTTGACAGTCTGGGTTTAGCAATAATGTATTTTTGCAGACAAATTTATGCTAAAAAATCAACTTTTGTGCTGTAGTGCGATCGCCTTTTTGCTCGCCGGTGAAGTTACTGTAAATTTAACTCCCACCAGCGGCGGCAAATGGTTAAATGTTAACCGGGAAGCTGTGGCCAGAAGCAGCGGCGGTAGGAGTGGCGGAAGTAGCGGAGGAAGTAGCGGCGGGCGATCGAACTCTTCTACTTCTTCTTCCAGTTCCAGTCGTTCTAGTTCTTCTAGTTCTTCTAGTTCTTCTAGTTCAAATTCCAACCGCCCCAGCAACAGTGGAAACACAGGGGGAAGAGTTCGCAGCGGCTCTTTTGAACAGCCGGCTGCACCCGCACCTAACGCTCCCATTCCGCCACAATCTAACAATAACAGAACCGTAATTATCCAGCAGCGCACCTATAATTCAGGGCCGAGTTATGTAGTTCCTTACAATTCCGGTAACAGCCAGCCAAATACAGGCTCTAATCAACAGCCCGCAGTTAATCCAGCGCCTGTTACCACTGACAACAACTCGGATAGCGCTTCGAGTTCGGAATCTTCCGAGGATGGCAGATGGTTTTGGTTTTGGCTGTTTGTTTCGGTAGCGGGTGTAGCCTTAATAGCTTACTGTATTTACTATTATCGACCCAAATCAAGCAAAAAAATTAAACCTGATATCTTTGCTGTCCGAAAATTGCAAATTGCTATGTTAGCAGAAGCCCGCCAAGTTCAACATCAGCTAACTGAATTAACGTTAAATTCAGATTTAGAAAGTGCGGCAGACCGGGCAGATTTTTTGCAAGAAGCTGTTTTGATTGTTTTGCGATCGCCCGAAAGTTGGACTCACTGTTTCGCGAGTTACCAAACAGTTGCAAATCCCGAAGAAGCGGCGCAAATGTTTAATCAACTCTCGATTCAAGAACGCAGCAAGTTAAGTGTGGAAACTCTGAGTCTTGTTAACGGCGACATCCGCACTCCTCAGTCTGTCAGTGCTGGCAGCGAAGAGCCTGGAGAGTATATTGCAGTCACGTTTTTGATTGGGACAAAGAATGCCAAGCCGCTAGTTGGAGACATTCGCGATGTTGGAAAGTTGAAAGCAGTTTTAGAGGGAATGGCGGCGACTCCTGCTGAGAATTTGCTGGTTTTAGAGGTGATTTGGAGTCCGCAGCAGGAAACGGATAGTTTGACTGGCGATGATTTGTTGGCTTCTTATCCGGATTTGATTCGGGTTGGCTGAGGGCTGAGGGCGATCGTTTGAATTTGCCAATTTTTTGGTATTTTGGGCGATCGCTCTTTTTGTCGATATTGATTGTGATATTATGAGCAAATATAAAATTAATAAAGATTAGGATTTTGCGGACTGAAGTCCTCACTACAAGCCTGCGGACTGAAGTCCTCACTACAAACCTGACGATAAATTTTTTAGCAGAGTTGCGATAGTAAGAAAATATAGAAAATTAAACTTATGCCGAATCTTTACATAATTGGCGGCGCTAACGGTTCCGGAAAAACCACTGCATCAATGAGTTTATTGCCCAACTTTCTGGACTGTTTTGAATATGTCAATGCTGACGCGATTGCGGCTGCACTTTCGCCCTTCAATCCCGAGTCTGTAGCCATTACCGCCGGACGAATCATGCTAGAAAGACTGCAAACCCTATCTAATTCGGGAACAGACTTTGCCTTTGAGACAACTCTAGCAGCCCGCAGCTTTGCGGCTTTTCTCCGAACTTGTAAAACAAAAAATTATACAATTAACTTAATTTACTTTTGGCTGCGATCGCCAGAACTGGCCGTAGCAAGAGTAGCCAGACGGGTAGCTAGCGGCGGTCATTCTATCCCAGAAGATGTCATCCGCCGCCGCTATGACAGAGGACTGCTAAATTTGATTGCTCTGTATTTGCCACTGTGCGACAATTGGATTATCTATGACAACTCTCACGAAACGGCTCAGTTAGTTGCAGAAGGAAGTATCGAGGAAGAACAGATAATCTATAATGTTGAAAACTGGAATCAAATAACTAAAAAATAAAATGAAACAATCAAAACCCAGACAACTTTTATCTACAAAGATTAATGCGGGACTGAAAGCGGCCGTTGCCGCAGCTATAGAAAGACACCGCAAATTAGGTGAATCTATTGCTGTTTGGGAAGATGGGAAAGTAGTAATTTTAACAGCCGATCGCATTCCTCCAATATCGCCTGAAAAGTAAAAAAGGTCGTGAAGCGTAGCTATCCCGTAGGGAATCGCCCAAAAAACTTACTCATCTCCACCCAGACTGTGACATAATACTCTACTGTCTGCTTTTTAGCCACCTAAAATTCACCAGAAAGAATTGGTTTAAAGCCGGAACTCCGATCGCCGTTGAGAAATTAAAATCAGATTATTCATTACTCCAATCCTCGGACTTCTAGGTAGAGGTCGCCCTCAAGCAGTAAACTGTCAACTGTCAACTGTCAACTGTCAACTGAATAAAATGAACATCCGCATCGGTAACGGCTACGACATTCACTGCTTAGTTCCAGAACGCCCCCTCATCCTCGGCGGCGTGCACATTCCCCACGAATTAGGCTTATTAGGACACAGCGACGCAGACGTACTCACCCACGCGATTATGGACGCCATGCTAGGAGCTCTCAGTTTGGGAGATATCGGTCTCTATTTCCCTCCAACTGACCCGAAATGGAAAGGTGCAGACAGTTTAGTGTTGCTGGCACAAGTCAATCAGTTAATATTAGATAAAGGCTGGGAAATTGGCAATATAGATTCGGTTGTGGTGGCCGAACGTCCCAAGCTGAAGCCGCATATTGAGCAAATGCGCGATCGGCTTTCAGGTATCTTACAATTAAAACCAGACCAAGTTGCCATCAAAGCTACTACCAACGAAAAGTTAGGGCCCGTGGGGAGAGAGGAAGGAATTGCAGCCTATGCTGTAGTTTTGCTGGGCAAAAAATAGAACTCTACAATCTCTAATTGACAGTGGAGTCAATTCTTTAATCCAAAATCGCTAGGAAGGCTGAAATCATGGACACTGACAACTGGGAATTACAATTTCCTGTAGACGCGGATGTCATCGCGTTGGATAAGGACGATCGCATAGTCGTGCTAATCGAGGTTAAAATCATTCAAGCTCAAGAAGCAGACGCTAAACAGAAAATTGTCGATCGCGCGATCGATTGGCTGAAAGCTGTGTTAGCTAAGCTATCTGAAAGAAACGCGATCGTTCCCTATGCTATGTTTATTGACGCGGAACAAATCTTGATTTTCAAATGGGATGGTGTGAATTTATCAGAACCTGTTTGCACTCTCAATACTGCTGAAATCTGTCGCTATTATATGCCGACATTTGGCAGTAGATGGATCTTTGAACGTACCATTGAGGGGCTAATTGAATCGTGGCTGCATGACTTAGATTATAACTGGAAATCAGAAAGTCCGCCAGCATCGGAACAGATAGCAGCCATCGGTTTACTGCCGTTACTTGCAGGTGGAACAACAAAATCAGGAGTGGAATTAGGTGGCAATTATATATATCGAGACCAACTTTCTGATGAGTATTGCTACAGGGCGCGAAGCTGAAGCAATCATGTTGCTCAGAGATTTGTCCTCATCAGTTCAGTTAGTCATACCCAGCATTTGTTACAGGTCGGCTTTGTCAGCTTCAGAGGATGAGTTGAAGCGACAAAACTCTTTTAAGGAACAGTTAAGTCGTCAAATTAGCGAAACAAAGCGAGATGTAACATCTGAATATGCTGCATCTCTATTTTTTCACTTAGAAGAGTCATTCCTATACTATGTCGAACGAATAGATGAAATAAAATTTCGCTTGCGGGAAGCGATAAATCTGATGTCAATAAATGCCGAAATGATTGCATTAAATCCAGAGATTGTCCAAGCAAGCTTAAACGAAACTTTGATCGAAAAAGACCCAACAGACAATTTGATTCTACACTGTATCCTGAATCATGCGCGATCGCATTCTACAGAAGCCAAAGTATTTCTCAGCGGTAACGTCAAAGAATTTGGTCTATCGAAAGTTCAAGGTGTTTTGCGAGAAGCCGGGATTACAAAGTATTTCTCTGTCACTAAAAACTTTCTAGGTTGGCTACAATCTCAGTCATAATTGCACGCAGGTGGTACAGTAAATCATTATGAAAATTTTCCCTATTTTACTTTCAAAGCGCCGCTGGTTGGCTGTTTTGCTCGCTACGATCGCAGCCGTCAGTGTCTCAGCTTGCAGTATGGCGCGATCGACTAACTTAGCAAACAGGCTCGTCGTTCCCACCCCCAGCGGCCCCGCCACCTTCAACTACCCGCTAAATCAGTCTGCATACAGCGTGTTTGGCTATATGTACGAGGGATTGCTCAATGAAAACGGCTTGACATCGAAACTAGAACCCGGTTTAGCTGAATCTTGGGAAGTTTCTAAAGATGGCAAAAAGATTGTCTTTACCCTGCGAGAAGGATTGAAATGGTCAGACGGCGAACCGATGACAACTGATGATATTATATTCAGCTATGAAAAGATTTATTTCAATGAAAAAATTCCTAGCGGCTTGAAAGATACTCTGAGAGTTGGCACGAGCCGTCAATTGCCAAAACTCAAAAAAATTGACAGCCGCCGCGTTGAATTTTCAGTGCCAGAACCTTTTGCTCCTTTTATTAGATTTGCTGGGGGAATACCGATTTTACCAGCTCATATTTTGCAGGAAGCTGCCACCCAGACAGAGGCAGACGGCAAGCCTAAATTCCTCTCTGCTTGGGGCACGGATACAGATCCTAAAAAAATTGTCGGTAACGGTCAATACCGAATGCTGAGCTATACTCCCAACCAGCGCGTTGTTTTGGAACGAAATCCGTATTTTTGGCGCAAAGATGCACAGGGTAACAGTCAGCCTTTCATCCAGCAAATTGTTTGGCAAATTATCGAAAATACTGATACTCAACTCCTGAATTTTCGATCGGGCGATTTGGATACTCTGGACGTGCAGCCGGAGGTGTTTCCGCTACTGAAACGGGAGGAAAAACGCGGCAAATATACAGTGTTCAACGGCGGCCCGGATACTGGTAGCGTGTTTATGTGTTTCAATCTGAATAAGGGGCGTAACGCTCAAGATCAGCCCTTTGTAGACCCGGTTAAGTCTCGCTGGTTTTTGAGTAAGGAGTTTCGGCAAGCAATTGCTTACGGCATCAACCGCGAGGCTATGACTAACAATATCTATCGCGGACTTGGCGCGCCCCTGCATTCCCCAATTCCGGCGCAAAGTCCGTTCTACTTGTCTCCAGAACAGGGATTGAAAACTTACAGTTACGATCCGCAAAAATCGAAAGAGTTACTGTTAAGTGCAGGATTCAAGTATAATAGTAACGGCGAATTGTTGGATGCTGAGGGCAACAAAGTGCGGTTTACTTTGTTGATGGCGGCAGGTAAAAAAGTTCGGGAGCAAATGGGAACGCAAATTAAGCAAGATTTGGGCAAACTGGGGATGGAAATTGACACGCAGTTCCTCAGTTTTAACACTTATGTGGAAAAGCTGCGCCTGACTAAAAATTGGGATACTTACCTCGGCGGTTTTACCGGAGGGCTGGAACCGCACAGCGGCTACAATATTTGGTCAGTCAAGGGGACTTTGCACAGTTTCAATCAGGGCCCGCAAGCCGGAGAACCGCCGATTAAGGGTTGGAAAGTTTACGACTGGGAGCAAAAAATTGATGACTTGTATGTGAAGGCGTCCCAGGAGCTTGACGAGGCGAAGCGCAAGGAACTGTATGGGGAGACGCAGCAAATTATAGCGGAACAAGTGCCTTTTATTTATATGGTAAATCCGCTGACTTTTGAGGCGGTGCGCGATCGCATTTCGGGAATTCGCTACAGTGCGATTGGCGGTTCTTTCTGGAATTTGTACGAGCTAAAAATTACCGAATAGGCATTATTGGTTCGTAGTGAGGACTTTAGTCCGCAGAAAGAAGAGGACAGAAGTCCTCACTACAAACAGTTGTTATTGGTTCGTAGTGAGGACTTTAGTCCGCTCACTACAAACAGTTGTTATTGGTTCGTAGTGAGGACTTTAGTCCGCAGAAAGAAGAGGACAGAAGTCCTCACTACGAACCTATTTACGAACCTATTTTGGTATATTTGTTTGAGTACAGAAGATATCATTAATTAATGGAACCTGAAATTTTACAGAAATTACTCGAATCAGTGGCGGCCGGGGATGTTAGCCCGATCGCAGCTTTGGACAAATTAAAGCATTTTGACTTCGAGCAAGTCGGCGATTTTGCCAAAATTGACCACCACCGCACTCTCAGAACCGGTTTTCCGGAAGTCATTTGGGGCCCCGGAAAAACATCAGACCAAATTGTTGAGATTATCGAAGCCATGCGCGGGCGCAATTCTGCGGTGATGGCGACGCGAATTGAGCCAGAAGTTTTCGAGCAATTGCAGCAAAAAATACCCGATTTGTGCTACTACAAAACAGCTCGAATTTGTGCAATTTCTGCTAAATCCCCAACTCCCCAGCGTCCGGGTACTGTGACTATTATCAGTGCGGGAACAGCCGATTTGCCTGTAGCCGAAGAGGCGGCTGTGACTGCGGAACTTTGCGGTTTTGGGGTGCGGCGTTTGTGGGATGTGGGAGTTGCGGGGATTCACCGCTTGCTGAGCAACCGGCACGTAATTGCTGGTGCTGATGTGTTGATTGCGGTTGCGGGTATGGAAGGTGCTTTGGCGAGTGTAGTTGCGGGTTTGGCGGATTGTCCGGTGATTGCTGTGCCGACAAGTGTAGGTTACGGCGCGAGTTTTGGCGGGATTGCTCCTCTTTTAACTATGCTCAATTCTTGTGCGGCTGGTGTGGGTGTTGTGAATATTGATAATGGGTTTGGGGCGGCGATTTTGGCTTGTCAAATTCTCAGAAGTGCCGATCGAGTGGCGAAGGTGTCTGAGTAGGAGAATGAGAGAATGGAGAGAGTGAAAATGGCAGAATGGAGAATGGGAGAAAAGGAAATTCTGTTAACTTTTGAGCAGATCCGGGCTTGAAGTCTCTGAAGCGCTATCCACAGATTCAGCAAAAGAGTTTTCGAGAAAAGTTTCAAATTCTCTCCCCCTCTCCCCCTCTCCCCCTCTCCCCCTCTTCCTTTCCCCCTCTCCCCCTCTCCCCCTCTCCCTATCTCCCTATCTCCCTCTCTCCCCCTCTCCCCCTCTCCCCCTCCTTACTTGCGGGCCAGCCAAGTCGGATAGCCAGAAGAATCCTCAGCTTTCAACTTTTGCGCCTGATAACTCTTGCTAGTCCAATTAGCTACTGTTTGCAGACTTTCGGCCAAAAAATTTTCGCTCCCAAACGCTTCAAAGCCCAAAGTCCACGACGCAGTGCCGTTAACATTTAACTGAGTAATTTCTACAATGCAGCCTTGCGGAATAGGCGCTTCGACAGGCACAGACATTAGCACGCCTGGGGCAGAAACTTGGTAAAGACGCTGCGCTCGCTTTTTTTTCACCTTCACCCACTTTCCAGTTGCGATTATATCCGCCGGTAGCGGCGCCATCGTGTCGGCGCATATCCACTTCAGCCATTTCTCGGCTTTGCCTTCCCAGCGGTTGCCGAAGGGCATCACCCCCAATTCTTCCTGCCGCCACTTTACTTGTAAATTTTTCCCGCGCAGTTTTACTCCCAAGTAGTCGCAACTAGGTATCAGCAAATATAAATCTTCTCGCTCTTCAGGCGGGGATAGATACCCGCCCAGACTCTCGCTTCCAAACCATTGCCCGATCGGTTTTGGCAGCGCACCGCTATAAAACCACCGCATTTCCAGACTGGCCCGCATAAATTTTTCCTCCATTCTTCCACTATTTTCGTCAAACCCAGACTGGGATTTGCCACACCATCGATTTTTGCGCCTCTCAACTCTATCCTCTCCCCTCCGGGGCCGTGAGTCTACTGCCTGCAGTCATAGGATTTTAGATTTTAGATTTTAGATTTTAGATTTGGGAATGACTGATTGTATAAGGGTTTCGAGCTTGCCCGCCTCTTGCCTTTTTTGGGAAAACTGGTATCTGAGTCGCGGCGAATGAAAAAAAAAACTCATAATCCTTTACATCTCTTCACAAGTCTGTTACATTAGTTTACATTACACCAAAAACAACTTAGGACACTAACATGGCTGACAGAGGCTTACTACTCGACAACGACGGCAAAATGAACAATTTTGCGATCGAGCCCAAAGTATACATTGACGATGAAGCCCGCACAGGCTTTACACCCTACGCAGAACGCTTGAACGGCCGCCTCGCGATGATCGGTTTTGTTTCTCTCTTGGCTTTAGAAGTTTCTACCAAGCACGGACTGATTAGCTGGCTGACTCACCTGTAATTATTTTGAGAAAAATTAAACTGTACGGCTATGGCTTGCCAGCAATACACAATTGGCGATCCATAGCTTAACTATTTTTAGACGCAAGGTTTGGTGAGACAATAGAAATTCAATATTTTAGTGTTACCCGATCGATAAAATAATGCTCAAACGAATTGCAGCAATACTTCTGGTGGTTTTAAGCCTCAGCTTGACAGGTTGTGTGTCTAAAGTCACCGGACTCAAAAGCTACGTTGATACCGGCGACGGCTATCAATTTCTCTATCCTAACGGCTGGCTGCCGATCGCAGTTTCCAACGGCCCCGATGTGGTGTTCCGCGATTTGATCCAGCAAACCGAGAACGTCAGCGTGGTCATCAGTCCAGTGGCTGGGAACAAAACTCTCGCAGATTTGGGCACGCCGACGGATGTGGGATACAAGCTCAGCAAAAGTGCGATCGCCCCGACAGATTCGGGGCGCGAAGCTGAATTAGTCAATGCAGAAAGTCGGGAATCGCGATCGAAAAGCTACTACATTTTAGAATACGCCGTCAAACTCCCAAACCAACAGCGGCACAACTTAGCCAGCGTAGCAGTCAGCCGCGGCAAACTATTTACGCTGAACGTTTCCACTACCGAAGAACGCTGGCCGAAGGTAAAAGAAGCTTTTGAGAAAGTTGTTAAGTCTTTCTCTGTTTATTAGGGTTGGGAATTGGGAATTGGGCCGAAGAGCATTGGAGGTAGAGCCTCCGGGTATGTATTCCAAGGCAGAGCCTGGAAGGTAACTATTCTTTCTTCCTTCTTCCTTCTTCCTTCTTCCTTCTTCCTTCTTATAAATTATGAAAACTCCAACTTTTGTATTAGCCTCAGCTTCCCCGGCGCGCCGCAGCCTGCTAGAAAGTGCGGGTATTCAAGCGGTAATTTGCCCCAGCGATTTTGATGAAGGGCAAATAAAAATGAGGGATGCTACTAAATTAGTGCAGGTTTTAGCAGAGGGAAAAGCTGACGCTGTAGCTAGTTTTTTGCTCGCTAATTCTCACCCGCAAATTCCCAATCCCAAATCGTGTTTGGTGTTGGGATGCGATTCCATTTTGGTTATTGATGGCGAAATTCACGGCAAACCCAAGGATGCCCAAGAAGCAATCTCCCGCTGGCAGAAAATGCGCGGTAAAGTTGGCGAACTTTATACGGGTCATGCTTTAATTGATACTAGATTCGATAACTTTGATGAGGCAATGGAGCGATCGCTCGTTCGGTGTCAAGTTACAAAAGTTCATTTTGCCGAAGTTACCTCCCGTCAAATTGTGGCTTACGTTGCTACGGGCGAACCACTCGGCTGTGCAGGATGTTTTGCACTCGAAGGTAAAGGCGGCTTTTTTGTGGAAAAAATCGAAGGCTGTCACACAAATGTGATTGGTTTGAGTTTGCCTTTGCTGCGACAAATGCTCCGCGACATGGGATATGATGTGGCGGATTTTTGGTCTTGAAATGCAGAATTTGGCAACTATAAAAATGGTTTGTAGTAAAGACTTTAGTCTTTAGAAAGGACTGAAGTCCTCACTACAAACCTATGACGCTTATCCAAGGGCGATCGCACTGTCAGACACAGAGGCAAACTGAAGTTGACTCGGCGAAACATCCTTCACTAAACCCAAGATATTGCCGGTGCTAGCTTCGCGAATCACCGTCGCCTTAATGTTTAAAAATCTAAACTCAGTAGTTATAATCGATCCCGGAGGAATAGGCCCGTTGCTATCGTAACTTCTCGCATCGCCAATTGTTGCAAACCTTTCGGTCAAGACAATATCGTTTCGCGTCAGCCCTCCCGCCAATCCAATTACATCTCCTTGGGCCGGATTGTAATCGAGAATAAAATCTGCTGGCACTTCTTCTGTACTCAAAGGAAAAGTCCCAATTGGACGGGCTTGAGCTGAACCAAATTCCCGCGAAGTTGCTCCCGCTTCTCTTCTAATTACAAACAAATCTGCGCCTTCTTTTCCCCAAAGTCTGTCAATTCCTGCATCACCAATCAGAGTATCATTGCCACTGTCTCCGACTAAAGCATCATTTCCTTGACCACCTCGCACAAAATCATTTCCCGTGCCTCCATAGGCGACATCATCGCCTTGATTGCCGCTGAGAATATCGTTGCCGCATTGTCCGTAAAGTATGTCAGAATCTTGACCGCCGCGAATAGTATCGTTACCGCAGCCTCCGATTAAAGTATCGAAGCCACCATTCCCGTTCATCAGTTCCGCACCACCGGAACCTCGGACAAAATCGTCGCCTGCTAAGGCGCGCAAACCTCCGGGAGTGTTCCGCAAAATTCCGTTGGCTAATTGAACTGTATCGTTATTGGGAGTAAGGTCAAAAAAGTTGGGATCGATGGGATTTGGCAATGGCCCTGTGAGCAATCTGATGTTTGGGGGATCGGGAATAATTGGATCGGAATCGATAGCTAAGGATTTAATTTCTCCGACGTTTGTTTCTAACATTTTAGATTTCTCCTGATTTGATTGATTTTGTTGACATTCTGATGTTAACAAAGGTTCCAATTAACCAATCTGCGTGAATCTGCGGTTTAAAACATCAAATTAGTGTCAAAATTGTCAGAGATTGTCCGGCAACAAGCCAAGCTTATTGACATAGGGCTTGCCAAATCCGCAAATATTTTGAACTCTGTGTCAATAATTGTCGGGATCGCGTACTCTATTACCCGTCAGCAGTCAGTGTGGGAGAACCGACAGACTGCCAAATGTCATCAAACCTTGAGCAAAGTCAGGAATCGTTAATATGCAAGACACTGCGATCGAATCTATTAAAGCCAGAGAAATCCTCGACTCCCGCGGCCGCCCCACCATCGAAGCTGAAGTGTATCTAGCCAATGGTGTTGTCGGACTCGCCCAAGTTCCCAGCGGCGCGTCTACAGGCTCTTTTGAAGCCCACGAACTCCGCGACGATGACAAAAGCCGCTACGGTGGTAAGGGAGTTTTAAAAGCGGTTGCTAACGTCGAACACAAAATTGCTCCCGCTTTGGCTAATCTGGATGCGATCGACCAACCATTAATCGATCGAACTATGATTGACTTGGACGGTTCCCCCAACAAGTCTAACCTCGGCGCCAATGCCATTCTCGGAGTCTCCCTAGCCACAGCAAAGGCTGCCGCCGAGACTTTACAAATACCCCTTTACCGCTACTTGGGCGGCGCTTTAGCTAACGTTTTACCCGTGCCTTTGATGAACGTCATCAACGGCGGTTCCCACGCGGACAACAACGTAGACATTCAGGAGTTTATGATTGTGCCTGTGGGAGCACCTTCTTTTAAGGAAGCTTTGCGCTGGGGTGCAGAAGTATTTGCTAGCCTGGCTAAAGTTTTGAAAGACAAAAATTTGCTGACTGGTGTTGGCGATGAAGGCGGTTTTGCTCCTAATTTGGGTTCCAATCAGGAAGCTTTGGATTTGTTGGTGATGGCAATTGAAAAAGCTGGTTACAAGCCTGGGGAACAAGTTGCTTTGGCTTTGGATGTTGCTGCTAGCGAATTTTACAAAGATGGGAAGTACACCTACGACGGTGTGGCTCATTCGCCGGCAGAATTAATTGATTATTTGGAGGGTTTAGTAGGTCAATATCCGATCGTTTCCATTGAAGATGGTTTGCACGAAGACGATTGGGATAGTTGGGTGGCGCTGACTCAGAAAATGGGCAGCAAAGTTCAGTTGGTGGGTGACGATTTGTTTGTTACTAATCGCACGCGCTTGCAAAAAGGAATTGATTTGAAAGCTAGCAATTCGATTTTGATTAAGCTGAATCAAATTGGTTCTTTGACTGAGACTTTGGATACGATCGACTTAGGGAAGCGCAACAGCTATCGATCGGTCATCAGCCACCGTTCGGGTGAAACTGAGGATACTACAATTGCTGATTTAGCAGTAGCGACTCGCGCCGGTCAAATCAAGACTGGTTCTCTGTGCCGCAGCGAACGGGTTGCTAAATACAACCGTTTGTTGCGGATTGAGGACGAATTGGGCGATCGGGCAATTTACGCAGGATCGATCGGCTACGGGCCGAAATAACATTTAATTATCGGCCAAACAGAGCATGGGGCATCGGGCATCGGGCATGATGGGGGAATTGGGAATTGGGAATTGGGAATTGGGAATTGGGAATTGGTTATTAGAAAAACTACTAACTATGCCCCATGCCCCATGCCCCATGCCCCATGCCCCATGCCCCATGCCCCATGCCCCATGCCCCATTCCCAATAATTAAGGATAGAAAGCCAATTGAGGCAAACCCAAAGTTTCTTCCCAACCCATCATCAAGTTCATGCACTGGATGCCTTGACCGGCTTGACCTTTAATTAAATTGTCGATCGCCGACATCACAATTACCCTATCAGTACGCGGATCTACTTCCACGCCAATGTAACAAAGATTCGTGCCGCAAGCCCATTTAGATTGCGGATAAACCCCAGCCGGTAACACTTTTACCAAAGGAGAATTGCGGTAAAAAGCACTGAAAATTGTAATTAAATCTTCCCGCACCAATCCCGGATCGCGCAAATTTGCGTACACAGTTGCCAGAATTCCCCGCACCATCGGCATCAAGTGGGGAGTAAATTGGACTTTGATATCTTGTCCGGCTAAATGGCTGCAAACTTGTTCAATTTCTGGGGTGTGGCGGTGACGGGCAACGCCGTAAGCGCCTATGGAATTGTCAGCTTCTGCCAACAACAGATTAACTTCGGCTTTGCGGCCCCCTCCCGAAGATCCTGATTTGGCGTCGATAATTGCTGTTTCTGGCACAATCAGACCTTGTTTGAGTAAGGGGGCCAGGGCTAATAAACTAGCCGTGACGTAACAACCGGCACAGCCTACTAATTGAGCGTCTTTGATACGATCGCGATACAATTCTGGCAAACCGTAAACAGCGGTTGCTGCTAAAGCAGAGTCCGATCGCTCGCCGCCGTACCAAGCTTTGTAAGTGTCCAGATTTTCAAATCTGTAATCAGCCGACAAATCCAAGACTTTGCAGCCGCCTTCAATCAGCGTCGGTGCCATTTGGCAAGCCAAACCGTTCGGCAGCGACAGAAACACAACCTCACATTTTGCCACTATTTTATCTAGGTCGATCGCCTCTACAGTCAAATCAATGCAGTTAGTCAGATGCGGATAAAGGCTGGAAAAAGGTTTTCCCGCACTGCTATCCCCGCCTACATACACTACTTCGGCCCCTGGGTGATCCGCCAGCAGTCGCACCAGTTGCACGCCGCCATAACCTGAAGCGCCAACTATGCCTACAGGCACAGGTCTAACATCTCCCATTTTCCTTTATCCCCTCAGCCTTTGAAGTCAAAAACGCTTGAACTTTTGCTGCATTGTAGTACCAAACGCCAACTTTGGTGGCAAAGAATTGTGTTGTTTTGTGATTGAGGTGTATATTTGTGAATTTTCTGGTGTTTGACCCCGCCCAAAAACGGATACAAAGCCCCGCAGGGCTGTGGTGGAGAGATCAAAATTTCAGACTCCTGTTCAATCTTCCAGATTCAAAGCTGCAAGTCAATCTCAAATCTAAAATCTCCAATCTAAAAACGGATGTGCGATCGCCAAAACCCTAAAATTAAGCAACGGATGTGCGATCGTGCTCTAAAATCTTACATAAACCTATCCAGAAACCGGGGATTAATATTTTTAGCTATTTCCTCGAACCTCAAAGCTCAACATCCATCCGTTAAATCCATTACACTCATCCGTTGCCGAACTTCCTATGGGCATAGTTGTAGAAGACGTATCAAAACAGTTTGGCAGTTTCCAAGCACTCGATCGAGTCAGCTTGAAAATTGAATCAGGTTCCCTAGTTGCACTGCTGGGCCCGTCAGGTTCTGGCAAATCTACGCTGCTGCGGCTGATTGCAGGCTTAGAAATGCCCGACTCCGGCAAAATCTGGCTGACAGGCCAAGATGCCACCAATACCAGCGTCCAAGACCGCAATATTGGCTTTGTGTTTCAGCACTACGCGCTATTCAAGCACATGACAGTGCGAAAAAACATCGCTTTCGGCATGGAAATTCAGAAAACTCCACCGGCGAAAGTCAAATCCCGCGTAGAAGAATTGTTAAATTTAGTTCAATTGGGAGGATTGGGCGACAGATACCCGTCGCAACTTTCAGGAGGCCAGCGCCAGCGGGTAGCCCTCGCCAGAGCTCTGGCTGTGGAACCGAAAGTATTGCTGTTAGACGAACCTTTTGGAGCTCTCGATGCCAAAGTCCGCAAAGATTTGCGCGCTTGGTTGCGGAGACTCCACGACGAAGTGCACGTTACCACAGTCTTTGTGACGCACGATCAAGAAGAAGCGATGGAAGTTGCCGATCGAATTACAGTAATGAACAAAGGTAAAATCGAACAAGTAGGCACACCCGCAGAAATTTACGACCATCCAGCCAGTGCATTCGTCATGAGTTTTATCGGGCCCGTGAATGTGTTACCCAGCAGTTCGAGAATGTTTCAAGACAACGGCTTTGACTCAGCCAACCCAGAGATTTTCTTGCGTCCTCACGACGTAGTAATTGAAACAACAGAAAATAGTGCAACAGTGCCTGCAAGAATCAGTCGCTTGATTCATTTGGGATGGGAAATCCAGGTAGAATTAACCTTAGATGACGGTCAAGTAGTGAATGCTAATTTGACGAGAGAAAGATTTGATAGCTTGCAGTTGCAGCCGCAGCAAAGAGTGTTCGTCAAGCCGAAAGATGCCAAGTCGTTTCCACTTTATTATTCGATCTGATATTACATCCTCCCAGATCAACCACAATTAAGTTAGTAGTGAGGGCTTCAGTCCGCATCCATGACGCTTTACTCGCATTCCTCACTTTGGTTTGTAGTGAGGACTTTAGTCCGCATCCATGACGCTTTACTAAAGTCAAATACGCTTGGGTTAGAAGTTGTCATTGCGAGGGACGTTAGCTTTCCCGATTCCTAGAAAAGCAATCTCCGTGTCTATTTTTAACATTTTTTTGCCTTGAGGATGGTTTAAACCCAAGTGTATTGAACTAAAGTTATCACTACAAACCGATAAAATTTGTTCGCTCGTTTAAAATGCAAATCTTCGGATCGATGCGGACTAAAGTCCTCACTACAAACCGACAAAATTTGTTTGTAGTAAAGACTTTACTACTGGGATGGATGCGGACTAAAGTCATTACTACAAATCGTTTTTATTGCGAGAAATTGACCTGATATGATATGATACCCATTCTTAAAACTCAAGCTAATACCATTTATAAAAAAGCTTTTTACAAGAAAATTTTTGCACGGAGTGAAACGGAGAGTTGCTTTTCCGATCGTTGAAACTCCCAGGTGCGTATCTATTAGACCTCTTGCAAAAGTCCTTTTAATCAAATTTTGGAACGGCCTCTCCTGCCCATTCCACAACAAAAAAAACTTTTTGTGGGATGGGCAGGAGAGCCCGTCCTAGCTATTTTTGCAAGAGGTCTATTAGATTTTCGCTGTTTCTTTAAAATCGTTGATAGCGACACACCCTACGGAAGACTGTCACGTGAATTTTGCCCAAAAAATGGTATAAATTGAACTCGCATAGAAAAAAATAAGGACACGGCTGTGCGGTGTCCCTACTTTTTAAGGCTGATAACTGTGCAGTTAGTCTTTGATTTTGCTGACAGCCTTTTTGACTTGTTGCTCAAAGGATGTAGCCTTTGTATTGGAAGGATTTTTCATTTTTTCAAGGTCAGCATCTCCCTGAACTTCGTTAGGCCCTTTGCTGGCTTTTTCTTGAGTTTCTTCGAGAGACATCGGGTTTTTCAAGACAGCTTTTTGAGCTTCTTTCTCAATCCCCAAAAGTTTGTCTTCACCTTTGGTGGGGCTACTGGTAACAGCAAAAGCTGGGAAAGCATTAGAAACAAACATCAATGCACAAAAACAAACAGGTATTAAACTGCGAACTAAACGCTTGACTGGGAGGTTAAAGCTGATAAAAGACATACAAATTTTCTCCGTATTTAGAAGTTTTGATCGCTGAGATTGTTAAGAGGCTGAATTTAACTCAAATTCTGCACAATCTTTAACTCTAGTTTGACCAAAGCCACATAAATTAGTAGTGGCAATCTGTTACTTTGAGCTGATATATAATATTTAGCTTAAAAAACGGGGTTGTGAAATCTTTCTCAGGGAATATTTGGGCTTTGTGTCTTCCGATAGATGAGTATGGTACATCATGGGAATGAGTGATTGTGTATAGCGGTTTTTCAGCTTGTCTTGGGTTTTATGCTTTTTTTGAACTGTTATCTAAACGTAAAATCTACAAAATTCTGCTGTTTAATGAACCTCACATTAAGCACTATTTGCAATAGTGCCGATCGGGGTGAGAAGTCCGCCCACCCCAAAAGAAAATGTAATTATCGTGGAACAGGCCCCCAGCCTGTTGCTGCAAGATATCAGATTCTGATAACTGACAACTGAACTACTGTTGCCGCACGGGAACTTGACATTTTGCTAGATAAGTCTTAATTTCTCCGACGCTTAGTTGCCCGTAATGAAGCAGGGAAGCCAGCAAGGCTGCTTCTGCTTTGCCCTCAGTGACGGCTTCGTAGATGTGGTGACAGTTGCCTGCGCCACCGGAAGCAATCACGGGAATTTCTACAACTTCGGCGATGCTGCGGGTTAATGCCAAGTCGTAACCGGCTTGAGTGCCGTCAGAGTCCATGCTTGTCACTAGAATTTCTCCGGCGCCGCGCTGTTCGGCTTCCTTGGCCCAGACGATCGCATCTTTTCCAGTATTTTCTCGCCCTCCGCGCACGTACACGTCCCAACCGGGATTTTCGGCATCTTGGCGTTTGCGAGCGTCGATCGCCAGTACAATACATTGATTGCCAAATCGATCGCTCGCTTTGTCTATCAAACTCGGATCGCGTACCGCCGCTGAATTAATGCTTACCTTATCAGCGCCTGCCCTCAACAAACTTTTAATGGTGTCCAAGGATTGGATGCCGCCGCCCACCGTCAAAGGGATAAATACTCGATCGGCAGTCCGGTACACCACATCAATCATAATATTCCGGTCTTCGTGAGTCGCCGTAATGTCCAGAAATACCAACTCGTCAGCACCCGCATCATTGTATACCTGAGCCATTTCCACCGGATCGCCAGCATCCTTAAGGTTGACAAAATTCACACCTTTGACCACGCGGCCAGCTTTCACATCCAGACAAGGCAAAATTCTTTTCGACAACATAAAATTTTCGTGTTTCTAATTGATTCAGCGCCGCAGCGAGGAAAAGGCTTTGTTGGACTGCTTCAAAAAGTGGAAGTCTAGCAACAAATCTTAAAGATACCTTTGGAGCATATCAGTGCGAGCTTAAGAGCTCGCGATCCAAGGTTGCGAGCTCTTAAGCTCGCACTACATAATTCCGATGTTAGCGGACATGATATGACGTGCAAAATATTACACTTTGGCCTATGATCGAGCGGTAACTACCTGCGGTGGCGATCGCGCGGTAGTTTGGCAATGCTTTATGGGTTCGGTGCATCGATCGACTAAACTATTTTAAATTTTTAGAACAGCCGATTTCAGGTTTTTACGGGCAATCTTAGTTTTGACATCCTCTCCGGCATAAATGCACGGAGATTCCCAAACCTCACGATTTGAGTTTCTGCTTCATTCACCGTCGCATACCACAGTTAAAAACCATGTACTGTCTTACACAGAGTCCACAGACTTTCGACCCATTCCAGAGTCCCGATTCCGCTAGCCCAGCGGTACGGTTTCAGCAAACAATTGCTATTTTGTACTTGTTGCTTAGAGATTTTACCCAAACAAGCCTTCCTGTTTGGAACCCCCTACCTCTAGTTTTCAAGGTGCTGCGCGGATACTTGGTTTTCAATTCCGCTGGTTTGAATTTTAACACAAAAGCCATCCTCAAAGGACGGGGTTTCAGACCCAGGAGTTTTCGATGAGCCGCGTACTAAAGTTAAAATGTAAAGTTGAAAACCTCAAATCGGTTGAATTGATGTTGTTTCTAGGGCTGTGGTGACTTTGCAAGCCAATCCACATTTGTTACTTCGTACAGAAAGCGGCAATCGCTACTTGCCGCTCTCCGGCAGCAATTGCTGGACAGTAGGGCGGAATGATGACAATAATTTTGTATTGACCGATCGCTGGATTTCCCGAAATCACGCGATGCTACAGCAAATGGAGACCGGAGAGTTTTACCTGATCGACTTGGGCAGCCGCAACGGTTCCTTTGTCAACGGGCGGCGGGTGAGCATTCCTGTCACCCTCAGAAATGGCGATCGAATTATTTTCGGTCAAACCGAGTTGGACTTCCACAACCCAACCGCAGGCCGCAGGCTCGATCGCATACACGACACAGACTCGGAAGATTTTACCGCGACTTTGACGGTACGCAGCCTGATCAGCGTCATGGTAATGGACATCCGAGACTTTACAGTTTTGACCAGACAGCTAGACGAAACCCTGCTTTCGGAAGTCATTGGGAATTGGTTCCGCAAAGCCGGACACATCATTCGCGAACACGGCAGTTGGGTGGACAAATACATCGGCGATGCCATCATGGCTGTGTGGTTCCACAAACCCGACGGTGTTAGCAGCGAGGAAATGATGCGGATTTGCCAAGCTTTGAGCGAACTGCACAAGGCAACTGATTTACTCAGCAGCCGTTACCCCCTGCCTTTTCCGTTGCGAGTCGGGGCTGGAATCAATACGGGTTATGCAATGGTGGGAAATTCCGGCAGCAGCGACCGATCGGACTACACCGCCTTGGGAGACACTGTAAACGCCGCATTTCGCCTAGAGTCTTGCACCAAGGAAATCGGCAAGGATATCGCCGTGGGAGAAACAACCTACAAATACCTGACCCAATTGGGCGCCCAAGAAGCTTTCGAGCAGCACATCGTTACTTTGAAGGGTTACGACACTCCCAGCGTGACTTACGGCAGTAATTATACTGACTTGAACGCTTTTCTCAAAAGCAAAGGAAGAGTCCTTGATAGCTAGAAAATTGGGTGTGGGGCAAAAGATTAAGCGATCGTCTTAACTGCGTTGCATAGCATATATTCATGGCAATGTCAATGCTTAGATGTAAAGTTTGTTAACAGTCCTCGGCCTGCTGCGGATTTATCTGAAAAACTGCATAAGCAAAATGGTAGTCTCTACATAAATGCTGTGTATGAAATTGGGAGACAAAACTTCATGAAACGATTGGGTCGTCTATTGGCAGTATTGGGCTTAGTGCTGGGCTGCTTTGCATGGGCTGGAGACACGAGCGCGATCGCGGGGAACTTGAGCCGCATCGTCTTGCCGTCATCCTCGCTCCTAGCAGTTGATGTTCCGGCTAGAACCAATCGCGCCGATGACAAACTTGCCACAGAATACGGCAAAAAACTTGATTTGAACAACAGCGCCGTCCGCGACTTTCGGGACTTTCGAGGGCTGTATCCCACTTTAGCCGGACAAATTATTAAGAATGCTCCTTACGAAAAAGTTGAGGACGTACTCAACATTTCAGGCTTGACGGAAGCTCAAAAAAAGGTGCTGCAAGCTAATTTGGACAAATTCACAGTAACTGATGTCGAATCAGTCTTTATTGAAGGAGACACCAGGTTGAATAATGGTCTCTACGACTAGATAGCAGCGGGCCTCTTTTGAAGGCATTCGGCATTAGTCAGCAGTCAGCAGTCAATAGTCATTAGTCCTTAGTCCTTAGTCCTTAGTCAAAACTAATTTTTTGTTAATTCATGAATTATGGCTTAGGGCTTAGGGCTTCTGGCTTCTGGCTTCTGACTTACCAGAAAGAATTGGTTGAAAGCCCGCCCGCTCGAGCGGGAGAAATTAAAATCAGACTATTCATTACTCCAATCCTCGGACTTCTAGGTAGAGGTCGCTCTCTTTCGGTCAACTGTCACAGGTCAACTGTCAACTCTTGAAGGCTTCGGGCTCCGGCTGATGAATGCCGAATGCCTTGAAACACGATCGAACCCAAAGACGGATACAAGGCTGCGATATTGTGAAGAGCCAAAAATTTTAGACATTAGTTTAAATCCAAATTCATCTGTAGATTAAATTATTCAATTATTCAATCTACAATTGACAGTTCCCGCCCCTCAAGTCATCTGTAGAGTCAAATATAAAATCGACAGTTATATTCCGCAGATTCATCTGTAAAGTTAATTTTAAAATCTCTAGCCGAGTCTCAGTAACAGTGCGGTGCTCGTAGGCCCGAGCCGGCCGGAGCCGGCCTTCCCCGGGCATACCTCACTTATTTGAGAAAGGCTATAAAATCTAAAATCTAAAATCTAAAATCGGCCGACTTATGACTGACAAATTTGACGTATTGGTGATAGGTGCTGGCGCAGCCGGTTTGTACACGGCACTTTGTCTGCCAGAACATTTGCACGTAGGCTTGATTAATAAAAATATCCTACCTGTTTCTGCAAGCGATTGGGCTCAAGGAGGCATTGCTGCGGCGATCGCCCCTGAAGATTCCGCAGCACTGCACGTTCAGGATACACTGGCTGCGGGAGCAGGTCTTTGCGACTTAGAAGCAGTGCAATTTTTAGTCGAAGAAGCTGCTGCTTGCATAGACTCCCTAGTCAAAATGGGCGTTGCATTCGATCGCACCGGCCCAGATTTAGCCCTCACCCTAGAAGCCGCCCACTCCCGCCGCCGAGTGCTCCACTCCGCCGACACCACAGGAAAAGCCGTTGTCAGTACCCTGACAGCAAAAGTATTAAACCGCAAAAACATTCAACTCGTATCCCCAGCCTTTGCTATGAGTCTGTGGCTGGACAAAACCGGGCGCTGTCAGGGCATTAGCTCAATTTGCGACTCCCGGGTTAAGTGGCTGCGGGCTAGCGCCGTAGTGTTGGCGACAGGCGGCGGCGGACAAGTTTTTGCTCAAACAACCAACCCGTCGGTAAGTACCGGAGACGGGGTGGCCATTGCGTGGCGCGCCGGGGCGCTGCTGCGAGATTTAGAATTTGTGCAGTTTCACCCGACAGCCCTGAGTAAAGCGGGCGCGCCGCGGTTTCTCATTAGCGAAGCGGTGCGGGGAGAAGGAGCTCATTTGATTGACAGCAAGGGATATCGCTTTGCTTTTGATTCTCACCCCAGCGGGGAACTCGCCCCTCGGGATGTTGTCAGCCGCGCTATTTTCCGCCACTTGCAGAAGACGGGGGAACCTCACGTTTGGCTGGATTTGCGCCCGATTGCGGTCGATCGGCTGCGCTACAGGTTTCCGAATATTATTCAAGTGTGCTCTGATTGGGGAATTGATATTTTTGCCGAACCTGTGCCGGTGACGCCCGCCGCCCATTACTGGATGGGGGGAATTGTGGCTGACAAGTTCAACCAAACTTCGATTCCGGGTTTGTACGCGGTGGGAGAAACTGCCAGCACGGGGGTACACGGCGCTAATCGGTTGGCGAGCAATTCGCTGCTGGAATGTCTGGTTTTTGGCGCGCAAATGGGACTTTTGCAGCTAGAAGGTGAAAAGTCCGAAGTATTACCAGATGAGGAAGAGGCAGGGGAAATCTTGGAAAAATCGGTTTCACAACAGGATATTGAGGCGATCGAAAAATTGCGAATCCAATTGCCGAGCTTGGTGTGGCAGAGTGCGGGAATTTGCCGGGGACAACGCGATTTGGAAAGAGCGATCGTCCAAGTTGAGATGTGGCGGCAAGAATTTTCCTCTTTGGCTTTGAGTCAAGCACTTGATAATTTACGGCCCGGACAAGCGATCGATTTTTCGCCCGCTGATGCCGAAAATAGCTCGGTTTTGCGAAATTGGGGGGAAGTTGGCAATTTATTGGATATTGGCTACTTAATTCTCAAAAGTGCTGCGTTTCGCACGGAAAGTCGCGGCGGTCACTACCGGCTGGACTATCCCCTGACCGATCGGGATTGGTGCTGTCACACTTTAATTAACCAATCGCATTGGTACAAATCTGGGCCTATAGAATATTGAAAAATTGGCCTCAGCGCGTCCCTGTACCGTCACTTTTGGGACTCCCATTGGGATCGGGTTCGTATTTTTTGGGGTTATTGGGCGCCTGAGATGTTGGCGCCGCTGTCAAGACTGTGGAGGTCGATCGGTCTTTTGCTGAGTTGCTGGTTGAGTTATTGGCAAGTAAGGCGGCATTTGCAATGCCGATCGTGCTGACTTGCAGACTGACAGCCAGAGTTGCCGTTGTTGTGAGCCCAATCAAAGTACGCATAGTGTTCATAGTCTTGTCCAAATCACTCAAATAGATGCAAGTCCCTGCAATCTATTATATCTATCAATTTACGTAGTTCCACTTATGTCTTTACATTTCCTTTAATAAATTTTTGTAAGTTTACCTAAATTCTTTTTAATCAAGGCTGTGCCGGCGATGTTAATTGGGTCTTCAGTCTGCTACAATTTGCGAGTTGTGATGGAAATCACTTACTGCATAACGGTTTCGATCTCTGGCTTGCCCTTGCCATCTTTTGTGAAACTAATCCCAATTTTATTATATTTTTTAACAGTTAAATGAGACGGCAATTTGCTGCCTTAAGTTGGATATTTTTGATAAATCTATCTAATGATAGATGACTTCCTATACAATATCTTATAATAATTTGAGTTTGAAAAAAAGAAAATAACTTAGGCATAAAAAATGGCACCACTGACCTACAGTTGGATTGTGCTTTTCAACGGATATTAATTACGAAAATTGACATTGATTTTTCCCGCCTTCCTTAGCACGATACATCGCAGCATCAGCATTTTTAACTAAAATATCTGACTCTTGACCGTCAATTGGATACAAACTAATCCCAATACTTGTAGTTACAGAAACTGTATGTTCTTCTAATATAAAAGGCTGCATAATGGCGTCACAAATTTTTTGAGCTACTTTCGCAGCTTCTTCGCTACCAGGAATTCCCGGCAAGATGACAGTGAACTCGTCGCCACCCAACCTCGATATAATATCGCTACCGCGCAAGCATTTTTTGAGCCTGCCGGCCACTGCTTGTAAGAGCAAATCGCCCGCATGATGTCCGAGAGTGTCATTGATTGACTTAAATCCATCTAAATCTAAAAACAGTAAAGCTACCAATTCCTGATTGCTGGAGGCTCTTTCCAGGGACAGATGCAAGGATTCGTGAAACATTTTGCGGTTCGGCAAACCGGTGAGAGCATCGTGATAAGCTTGGTGGCTGAGTTCAGCATTTTTTTGCTTGAGGGCATCTTCCAGGCGCTTGCGCTCGGTCATATCTCTGATCGCTCCGACTAAAAATAGGTTTCCCGCAGCATCTTTGTGCAGGGATCTTTTAGTCGAAATCAGATGTGTAATTCCGTGAGCATCGGTAAAATATTCTTCATTTTCTAGCGGCTGCTGAGTTTGCAATACTAATTCGTCTTGCTGCCAAAATATATCCGCTTCGGCTTGGGGAAATAACTCGTAATCGGTGCGACAAATTAAAATTTCCAAGGGATAGCCGATAAACCGACAATAGGACTGATTCAAAACAACCCAGCGGTGATTTCTATCTTTGACAAAAATCGGGTCGGGAATTGTATCGATTAGCCATTGTAAAAATTCTTTAGACCGTTTGAGTTCTTCTTGTATGTGAGCCAGATAAGCTACAACTGCACAGCCAGAACCCAACAGACTGAGGATGGAAGGAATTAACGGCAGCCACCAACCGGCCAACCATGCTATGTATAAACTAGCACTTAATCCTACACAGATACTTGATAAACACCAAGCCGATCGCCCGAGCGATCGCAACTTCCAGCTCACATTTGCTCCCGTCCAAGACCACAGTAAAATCCACAGCCACTCCGCCGCCTCTGGCCAAACTTTAATACCCTCGCGCCCGTCGAGGGCCGCACTCAAAATTTGGCTCAAGAAATTAGCCTGAAGCTCAACTCCAGGTACTGGCTGGGGAGGAGCAAACAAACCAGAACTGTAAGCGTTTTGGTGAAAGTCTTTGAGGCTGGGGGCAGTTGAGCCGATCAAGACAGCGCGCTCCTGCACAAAATCAACCGGTACTTTGCCAGAAAGCACGTCGCTCATCGATACCGTGCGAAAACTGCCTCGTGGGTGGCGCAGGTTGGTGAGAATTTGATAGCCGCGGCTGTCCGATCGCACGTAAGCACCATCATTCGGTTTAAAACGCTGAAACACCCCCTTGCCTAACTGCAAGTATTTAGGATTGACTGTTGCAGGTTGAGGGGAAATCCCTTCGGTTTCGAGGTAAAGCAAAGCCAGTCTCAGCGCGAAACTTTGATAGGTTTTGCCGTTTCCAGGCCAAGCGTAGAGCAAAGTTCGGCGCACTTTTGAGTCAGCGTCGAGGACAACGTTGTTGAAACCGATGCGCGAGAGCTTTTCCAGTACCGGAGGCGGGCGCACTCCAAATCTGGTTTCGTCTGGCATTAACTCAATCCCAATTAAGTTGGGAATAGTTTTAAAAGTTTTGATTAATTCGGCATTACCCGGCTGAGTCGGCAAATCTCGGTAAACGTCGAGGCCAATCGCCCGCGGCTTGCCAGCGTGCAATTTTTGCAGCAATTGGGCCAATACAGCATCGGAAATGGGGTAGCCGTATTTTTGCAAGTCAGTTTCGTTAATTTCGATAATGACGATGCGCGAGTCCATTGGTTCGGCGGGCCGCCAGCGTACAAAGCGATCGAAAGCAGCCCATTCCAAAGCCTGCAAAAATCCGAACCAGCGCAGTACAATCACCGTAGCGCCAACGGCACTGGCAGTAATCAATACTCGCCGTTCTCGATCGAGCCATTTTTTGAGAGTTTTTAGCATATTTTGGGGATTTTCGCCTCGCCCCAAGAGCATCTAAGGTATTACTAGATATAGCTTTTACATCTGGGGGCGATCGGGTCGATTTGAGATTTGGGATTTGAGATTTTAGATGCTCCAATTTTTGGGTTTTTCGGTGCGGGCGGGTGGATTTGAGATTTTAGATTCTAGATTTTAGATTATCCAATTTTTGGGTTTTTCGGTGCGGGCGATCGGGCTGCAACAGCAGAAACCGGGTTTCTCAACCCAAATATGTCATTTCAACAATGAGTTTGGAAGTAGAAACCCGGTTTCTTGAGTTTTGGTGTAAAATTCCTAGTATTTATTCGCCGACTTAATAAACAGCCACAACTTATTTTAAACTTCTTCGATCTAACTAATTTTTACTAATTTTATATTGATTGTAGGTGGCATATTTTAGATTAATTTCGCAGCCGGATACAGCGATAAACTAAGTTTAAAATGGAGCCCCTCAGTTTGGCTTTTTGAGGAGTGCGAGCGGGACGATAGCTAGCTGTATACAAGCTGTGTTGTGTTCTTAAACTCGCACTCCTGAAAAAAAGCTTTTTATACCAATTTTAAAAAAGAATGCAACAGTATTCTTGTCCCCCCCCTGGTTCAAGGGGGGGGCTAGGGGGGGTCGAAGAGTGTTGCACAATTTTAGCAAAATGGTATTACTCTCCAAAAGAGAGGCTCCCGTTAAAAACCAGGATATTTACTGCCAAACCATCTAAAATTTGCCATCTAAAATCTCAAACTTTACTGTCAGTTTTGAAAATTGCGCGGGCCCGTGTAACCGGATAAATCAGCGAGTTTATCCAAAGTTTGCGTCCCCGAATAAAACTGACCTTGAATCTCCCAAGTCGGGAAACCTTTAATATTCGCAGCAGCAGCTTGGCAAATTTCAGCGCGGGAATTTTGCCCTTTGGGATCGCATTCAAAATAATCAATTATTTTGGCTGCTTCTTTGCCGAACAGCATTTTTTGGTCGTGGCAGTGGGGACACCAGTAAGCACCGTATTCTTTGGCCCCAATTTGTCTGAGGTGGCGGGCTAAAGCAATTTGTGCCGGGCCGGAGGTTGTAGTCACGGCTGGGGGTAGAATTCCGGGGGTAGAAGAAACAAAAGGAACAGGTGAGCTGACACTGTTATACAGTCCCAAGGCGCCGATCGAACTTACCATCATTACCAAAATACCTGTAAACACCAACTGTCCGATATCTTCCCACTCGCGGCCGACGAGCGTCAGCACAAACAGCGACAGCGCAAATACGGCGGAACTGATGCAGTAAATGCAGAGTTCCTTAATTTCAAAAGACATCAAATACATTAAATAGCTGCTGAAAATTACCATCGCAGCGGTGATGATAAATAGCGCTTGCCAAGTTTGATTTTCTAGTTGAGAGTGCAGACCTTTATTGGTGTCGGGATTGACGGCTTTGGGAGCTAATGCGAGAATTGCGATGCTCAGGTAAGCCAAACAACCTAATAAACTTAAAGGCACTGTGCCAAAAACTGTAGCGTAGGGACTGTTGAGAACTTTGTCGCAGCCGCTGGTGGGACAAATGACTGAGCCTGTCGTGAATTTAGCGATCGTCAGATAGGCCGTTTCTACGACGCCGATGGCTGCGATGGCTGCGATCGCAGTTCTAGACCAGCGATGAATCCAAGGGGTTGAACGTCGGCGAATCATTGTTTTATTTGGTAATTGCTAATTGGGAATTGGGAATTGGGAATTGGGAATTGGGAATTGAGAATTGAGAATTGGTGCTTCTTTTCACTGTTAGCTTTGAGTTTTCAGCTATTTCCAATGACCAATCACCAATTACCATTACTGTCAACAACCAGCTCAAACATAGTCAGAGAGTGCTGTTTGGCGACTCAGGCTAGATCCCCCCTAACCCCCCTTAACAAGGGGGGAACCGGAACCGATCAAAGTCCCCCGACTATACGGGGGATGCGAGGGGGATCTCGCAAGAGGATAAAAGCGAGATGTCTCAGGTTTCATACTTAAGTTGACACGCTTTGCCCATTCCCAATTACCATTTTACGTTTTACTTCCGACTTTGCCCGGTTCGGGTGTTGACCCTCTTGAACCATTTGTGTCAATGTTTTGTTGTTCGAGCTTTTTCTGGGAAAAGCTGCGGCGGGCGGCTTCGACAAACTGACTGACGCGGATCGGATCGATCGGCTGCTCGATGCGGCCGTTTCGCTTGAGAGAGCTCGATACAATTACACCATCGGCGGCTTGCATGAGCGTGGAAACGTTTTCCCACGAGGCCCCGCTGCCGATAAAAACTGGAATTTCCCCCGCTGCTGCACTCGCGAGTTCTAAGTCTTCGAGATTGGGAGGGCTGCCGGTTGTCCAGCCGGAAAGGATTACGGCGTCGGCTAAGGCGCGCCCGATTGTCTCAGAGACGGCTGTGGTCAAGTTGGGGCTGCCCAGGGGCCGCCCGTGCTTGACTAGCACGTCTGCGAATATTTTGACATCGCTGCCCAATTCCCGACGGTAGCGCAGTAGCTGGTGAGCTTGGCCTTCAATTAAGCCTTGATCTGTAGCCATGATGCCATTGAGGACGTTGACGCGGATGAATTGGGCTCCCGTGCAGGAGGCGATGGCGATCGCGCTGTGGGCGTCGTTTCGTAGCACGTTAATACCGATCGGCAGTGTCACCAGATTGGTTAGCCTCTCGACTACCAGAGTCATGGCACTTACCACAGCCGGATCTACGCTGTCTTTGGCAAAAGGAGCGTCGAAAAAGTTCTCGACTATGATACCGTTTGCGCCGCCAGAAGCCAGCGCTGTAGCCTCTTGCTCGGCTCTTGAGATAATAGCTTTGAGGTTCCCGCCCCAGCGGGGAGAAGTTGGCAAAGGCTGTAAATGTACGACACCGATTATGGGATTCGGCGTTTTGAATATTTGTTTTAAGTCCACGGGTTTCCTGAAACCACCAAGTTCACTGACGGCTGACGGCGGGTTTTGACGGTATATTCTAGAATTCTATATCCACGGGGGCGATTCGGATGACTCAATTGTGCGGGGACTGTCGGTAAAAGCCCGAATTTAGCAGCGGTTAGTCGATTTCAGATTTTAGATTTTAGATTTTAGATTTTAGATTTACTTGCAGCATTGGAGTCTGTCGATTTACTCCACACATGAATCTGGGGGCTTGAACTTTGGTTTAAAATTTTGGCATCTCCCCGACTTTTGTGCCCAAGCAAGTATCCGTTTTCGATCGAGGTTAATTCTTGAAAGTTGTTCTGCTCGTTTTGGCCCTCTCCGCAGGATTGTGGGCGACAATCGAAGTGCTGCTGCGCGTGTTGCTAGGTTTTGGTAATCCCTTGATTTACATTGCCGATGCCGAGTGCGGCTATTTGTTGGCGCCCAACCAGAGGGTGCGCCGCTTGGCTAACCGCATCGAGATTAACGAGTATTCGATGCGTACGGTCGCGATCGCCCTTCGTCCCACTCCCGACACTCTGCGCGTCTTGCTGTTGGGAGATTCTGTCGCCAACGGCGGTTGGTGGACAGATCAGACAGATACCATCTCGGAAATTATGGCTCGGCAGTTGAGCCTGCAAGTACAGCATCTGGCGAGCGATGCACAATCAAGTATAAAAGTCAACTATTCGGATTTTGAAGTTCTCAACGCCTCAGCCAATTCTTGGGGGCCGAGGAATCAACTGGCTTATGCTAAACGGTTCGGTGTTTTTGGGGCCAAGGCTGTCGTGTTGTTGCTGAATACTGACGATTTATTTTCATCGCCGCCTTCTGCTCAGGTTGTGGGGCGCGATCGATCTTATCCCGATCGGCAACCTCGATCGGCAACACTAGAGTTATTGGGCCGCTACCTGCTACCAACACTGCCGGCTCCGCAATTAGCAGCAGAAAGCGATGTAGTCGGCTGCAACTTAGAAGCTATTCGCCAAATCCAGAAAATAGCAGTATCCGCCAACGTCGAGTTTTTGCTAGCCGTGACGCCCAAGCGGGGCGAATTCGGCGACTCGGGCTCTCGCGACTGGGAAGTCAAGGCTCGATCGCGTCTCGCCGAACTCGTCGAATGTGAGAAAATTACTTACATAGATTTTCTTCCTATTTTCAATAGTGCGGCGAAACTTCCAACTTTGTATCGAGACAGCATCCACCTGAGCCCGGAAGGAAATCAGCTAGTTAGCAAAACCATCAGCAGTGAAATAGTCGCTGTTTTTTTGCAGAATAAATCGTGACTTCAGCGAACCAGAGACACTTGCTCCCTCCAGGTGTTGTGGAAAGCAATCTGAATTAAACCAAGGGTGCAAACCCCGAGATTCATCTGTGGAGTCAATCTCAAACCTTGAATGTGAAAATCGACAGTTTCATTCTCAAATAGAGGATGTGGAGCCAATCTCAAATTTTCAATGCAAAAATCGACGGTTTAAGCCAGCAGATCGATCGGTGGAATTAATCTAAAATCTCAAACCTAAAATCTAAAATCGACTGATATCGCATCCGGTTGCACCTGAACAGTTCCCCTCTTCAACGAACAACTAACCCAAACTGTAGAAGCACCCGGAAACGACACAATTTGTCTCGATTTAGCTAACTTGCAAAGTAGACTCTAGCTCTTTGGGATACCAAGCTTGACCGTCGAGAGCCATTTGCTCGATCGAACTTGCAAGCCGCAGAGCTTTGAGAGCTTGTTCTCCTCCCACAGAAGGCTGATTTCCACCTCGCACGCAATTAATAAAATGCTCCAACTCTGCGTGGAGCGGTTCAATATTGCTGGTGTAGACTTTCTCGATCAACCCATCTTGACGGTAAAGCACCTGACCGTAATCCGTCACGTAATTGGCGGTTGTTTGTCGGTGAATCAAGATTTCGTTGTTGAGAAAATCTGCCTCTGTCAAAGAATTCTTGCAGTGAGCGGCGATTGAACGTAGTTTGCGGTGCGTCACCTTGCTCGCAGTCAGAGTGGCGACAATGCCGTTAGCAAAGTTCAGCGTCGCTGTCACGTAGTCTAAATAACCTGAATCTGAGGCCCTGCTGCCAGTGGCCGTCAGCTTCACCACTGAAGAATCTGCCAATTCCAGGAGCAAGTCGATGTCGTGGATCATTAAATCCAAAACTACCGATACGTCGTTGGCCCGATCGGAATAGGGACTCATCCGGTGAGCTTCCAATGCCAGTAACTCTTCAGTTTTCAGCACTTTGCCGAGTTCCTGAAAAGCTGGATTGAAGCGCTCGATGTGTCCCACTTGCAAAATCCGGTGGGCTTCAGCAGCGGCATTGACCAAAGATTCGGCTTCAGCAATGCTAGCTGCGATCGGCTTTTCAATTAAAACGTGAACCCCTGCTTGGAGACAAGACATCCCCACAGGGTGGTGCAGGCGAGTTGGAACGGCGACGCAAACTGCATCTACGTGGGCGAGCAAATCTCGGTAGTCTTCAAAGAAGCGAACCCGGTATTTGCTTGCTACATCAATTCCCCGCTCTACATTGATATCTGCAACACCCACGAGTTCGATATCTTTGAGCAAGCTCAGAACTCGCGTGTGGTGCTGGCCCATATTGCCAACTCCAATAACCCCAATGCGGAGGGGTTCGAGCTGACTTCGCTGACCGAAAACATTTCCGTATCCCAATGACATCCTATCTAGCACTCCTGGATTCTCCTCCACCACAGGAATCAAGCCCGTTGGCTTCCCGATCGACTCACAGCCATCCAGATAGTACCACAGTCAAACTATTTGTGAAGAATTTCTAAGTTAAGTTGCGATTCTGACCCGGAGTGCAGTTAAGCAGAAGCTACTCGTGCCCGATTGCCGGATATTCGGTCAATTGTTGGGTAATTGCCTGTTGACAAAACTGATTTAATGTGAATTGCAGTGTGGACGATCGCCCGCAGCATTGTCCAAACACAAGTAGGACTGATACATTGGCAGTCAAAAACCGGGTGTTTCGCAATATTTCGCTGTTACCGACAGATTCGGTAAAAAACCCGGTTTTTTGGGTAAATTTTCCAGCATATTTCCCGGTATTTTCAAACCTTGTTGCGGTCAGGAAACAACTTTTCAAGTCATAAATAATACACATTCTAAAGATTGTATAGGTAAAAGTTCGAGTGCAGGAATTTGGCAATCTGGGAATCTTAAAAAAATATGTGAAGAGTGTGTGAAGTTACTTGCGATCGCTCCCTACCATAAACTAGGCTTAAAACTAGACTTAGGTACAACACAATAGAGCAATTATACCTAAACAAAAAATATGAATCAAAAACAAAGGCAGAGATTGGGAAGTGCGATCGCCAGCACAATTCTAAGTTTGACTGCGGTGTCAGTGGCAGGAGTTGACAAAGCACAAGCAGCCGTCCTCACCTACAATTTTCAAGTGGCCGGATCGAGCGGTTTTTTTAAATTGAGTAACTCCTCGCTTACAGGCGGAGAAACTGAACAAATAGCAGTTTCTGAGGGACAATTTAATGGTTTTACAGCTCCCTCTGGCAGGGGCCTATATGAAGAAAAGCCACCTCAAAAATACCACGATTTAGCAGGGGCAAAAGCTGAGTTCAAGGGTGGGGAATTTCAGGGACTGATAGCAAGCGGTGGCGACTACTCGATTTCAGAAACTAACATTCCGGATGCAGAAGGAGGGCCTGTTTATACTAGATATGAGGGCTCGGCAGTTTGGCGTATGTATCCTGCTATGGGCAATGGGAAACCTTTGTTTTGGGGATACAGTAGTATCCTAATTACATACTTAAGTGGCGGTCAATTAAGACAAATAATAGACCGAGGTGCGGGTCAACAGCTTAACTACGTGCCTATGTCTTACACCCTAGTGGATACGGCAGCCGAACCGGTTCCCGAACCCTTAACACTTGCGGGTACAGCTTTAGCACTGGCTGGTTTGAGTTGGTTTAAATCCCAGAAAAAAAGGGCGGTATGATGGGTGCGATCGCTCTTAACAACAAACAGTGAAGGGCGGTTTTAAGAAGAAAAATCAGACCAACAATCACAGAAAATCACGCCAATTTAATGTAGCGAAGAGGCAAATTATGAATCGGAAACAACGGCAGAGATTCGGAAGTGCGATCGCCAGCACAATTCTAAGTTGTGCAGTTTTATCCTTAGCAGGCACTGACAAAGCGCAAGCAGCCGTCCTCACCTACAATTTTCAAGTGGAAAAGGGTGGAGGTAGTGGTTTTTTTAAGTTTAGTGATTCCTCACTGACAGGAATAGGATCTGAAAAAATTGCAGTGGGTGAGGGAAGATTTAACACCCCTATCAGGGTCTATGAAAATGACTATGATTTAGCAGGCGCTATAGCTTTATTTAATCAAGGGAATTTTCGCGGACTGCAAGCATCGGGTCGCGACTATGCGACGAGTGAAATTGGCGTTCCAGACGCACTAGGAGGGCCTGATTACAGGAAGTTTGAGAGCAGCGCAACCTGGTATATGGGTACCGAGGAGGCGATCAGTACGTGGGCATCTTATTTCTGGGGGTATGGTGAGACAATAGTTAGCAACAGGCAGGGTTATTTGGGCAGAGGTCGTACAATTATCAGCAGTGCGCGGGTTTCTTACTCCCTAGTGGATACCGCAGCCGAACCAGTTCCCGAACCGATAACATTTGGGGACAGCTTTAGCATTGGCAGGTTTAAGCTGGTTGAAACACAAGAAAAAAATGGCAGCTTGACGCGCGCGGCTGTTAACAATTAAGCAGTAAGCAATCATTTTTCGGAAAATATTCGAGTTGCAAAATTTTGCGATCGATTGGGAGACAAAGCCCGAGCTTTCAAAATCGCCGCTACTAAAAACGCATAGGACAAAACTCCTACCAATGCTAGCAACAGCACGCTGACAGCTCCCGACGCATTCCACAAAGCGTGAAGTGCGGAAGCGCTAAAATAACCTACGCCTAAAATTTGCCAGCGTTTCGTGGGTTTGAGGGCGCTCAAACCGATGAAATATCCCAAATAGCCGCTGTAAGCCATGTGTCCGGCGGCGGAACCCAAAATTCGGGGAATTAGCAATTGCAATCCTACTAATTGTCCGGCTTCGGGGCCTGCTTGCAGGGTGACATTTTGGATGATATGGGGGACGTACTGTCCCAGGGTTTCTAATAGTGTAAAGCTGACTGCTGAAGCACTTCCTAATAAAATTCCGTCTAATGGTTCCCAAACGCCGATGCGATCGCGCCACGGATTTTTTAGCAAATTGCCCAGGAGCAAAGCTCCCAAAACGGGCAAGGCTTTCAGCAATTCTTCCATCAGACCCGCCCCGAAGAACATTCTGATTAAAAAAGGCAAAAAACTGATTTCTTCCCCTTCTGCGGGCAAGCGACCGGGCAAGATTTCTCTAAATACTAATATAAATCCAATCAATAAGGGGCTGAGCAATATTAAAACTGTAGCTAAAGCGGTACCCAGCAATACCCACCAAGGCTTGTGTTTCCCGCACAGTTGATAGATGAAGTAGTAAGCGGCACCGGCGAGGTAAGCTGACAGCAGGAAGTTGAATGCTGCGGAATTTCCGACGGCGACAAACATCGACACGACAAAGATAACTGTGGCAATACCTGGATATAAATAGGCTTTTTGGCTTAATTGTTTGCCTGTGGAGGCGATCGGGAATAATTGAGTTAAAGTGAGAGCGTCTTTTTCACTGACTGGAAAATTGCCCGTTTTTGTGGCGGGGAATTGGGGTTTAGTTGGGTGTGGGGTTGCGGGAGATTCAAATATGAATTCCGGGCCGTCTTGGCCGAGACTGATGCGATCGCCTGTTTCTAAAGTTTGGCAGCCTTCGAGCTTTTGGCCGTTGATATAAGTTCCGTTAGCGCTGTTGAGGTCGCAAATTTGCCATCTCGTCCAATTACCGTGAGTTAAGGGACGGACTGCGGCATGGCGGCGGGAAACCATGCCGTGGGCGATCGACTCTAAAGCTATTTGACAATTGCGATCGCGTCCGATCGCTACTTCTCCATATTCAGAAAGTTGGTACTTTGACGCTGGCCCGGACGCAACGTCTTTGGCGGGCACTTGTCGCAGAAATCCGATTTCATTAGTCATTAGTTATTAGTCATCAGTCATTAGTCATCAGTCATTAGTTATTAGTTATCAGTCATTAGTCATCAGTCATTAGCTGTTAACTGATGTTATTTATCGGCAGTCTTTATGCCACAGTTATTAGTCCTTTGCTCCCTCGCTGTTAGCTGATATTATTTATCCGCAATATTGATTGAACAGTTATTAGTTTTTATCTGCTGACGGCAGGACTAATAACTAATAACTAATCACCAATGACTAATAACTAATCACCAATGACTAATGACTCCTAACTCTGCTTAGAGATTTGCTCTGGCATCCTGAACGGCTGCGTAGAAAAATATGCCTGTGAGCGGTATGCTGAGGGCGAGGATGATGCCGGTAACTGCGTTGCCGAGTTGAGCTTCTCCCGAAGACAGCTCAAAGATTGAGCCGACTGCGGCGATCGCAGTGATACACGAAAGAGCTAACAATAAACCACTTTTGGGAGTTCCTGCCATCATACTGATTTTACTGCCTTTGGCGAAAATTTGTTTTTGACTAATTCTTCATTGAGTGCGAGCTTGTTTTCTACTCTATCTACAAACAGCACGCCATTGAGGTGATCCATTTCGTGTTGGATTACTGTGGCCAGTAATTCTGTTGCTTTCAGGGTTTGCGGGCGGCCGAATTCGTCGCGATAGGACACTTCAACGGCTGCTGGGCGCTTGACTTCCAAATAGACTCCCGGAATGCTCAAACACCCTTCTTGCAAGATGCACATATTGCCGCTGCTACTTTTGATGGTGGGGTTGATCAAAACCACCGGAGGAGCTTCTGGTTTGTCCGGCTCGCAGTCGATGACAATAACTTGTTTGTTGACTCCGACTTGGGGGGCGGCCAAACCGATGCCGTCGGCACTGTACATGGTTTGCAGCATTTCTCGGACTAGCTGCCGAATTTCTGCATCGATGCTGCTGACGCGCTTTGCTGGCTGCCGCAGGACGCGATCGCCTAAAGTGTGTATTGTTAGGGGCGGTTTTTCTAACTTTTTCTTTTCAACCAAAACCTGAGCCGTCATAAAACCTCGCGAGATGTTTGGAAAGTCCCAATGATAGCTGCTGGGGGATGCAATTGGAACCAATACTATTATTTTCAATATTAATCTAATTTTAAGTAGCCATGACTGGAAACGCACCAAACCAACGGCCTGTTATTTCTCTGGGGCTTTCGCCTGCTGATTTGGCGGTAGAGCTCGCGGGGGCGATCGCGATTTTAGTGTCGATTTTGCCGATCGTACAGTTTTGGGGGGTTTTGCCCGATCGAATTCCGATTCATTTCGGTTTCCGGGGGCTGGCGGATGCTTGGGGCGACAAGGTGATGATTTGGATGCTGCCGGCGGTGGCTGCCATTATTTTTGTGGTTTTAACAGCGGTATCGCCCTATCCGCATACTTTTAACTATCCGGTGCGGATTACTCAGGAAAATGCGCGGCGGCAATATCTCTTGGGGCAAAGCCTTTTGGTTTGGCTGAAGGCGGAGGTTTGCTGGCTGTTTGCTTTTGTGGTGCGGCAGCAAATTCTTGTGGCTTTGGGCAATGCTCAAAGGTTTAGTATAGAGTTAGTTTTTGGGATAATCTTTTTGATATTTGCGACGGTTGGCGTGTATCTTGTGAGGGCTTACTTGGCTCGCTAGATGTAGGGAAAACTTTCACATAAAAAGGTTTGTAGTGAGGACTTTAGTCCGCATCAAGAAGGACTAAAGTCCTGACTACAAACTTTCACATAAAAAGGTTTGTAGTGA